>NZ_JAQJCH010000002.1:0-709326 GCF_030182525.1 Rhizobium pantanalense | reverse complement strand
CTCGATCAGCACTTCGCCGGCTCTTGGCCCCTCCAGCTGAACCGTCATCACCTCAAGCGGCTTGCCTGCCGCAACCGCGACCGCTGCTCTTACGTCCATAGAAAATCCTCCAAAATCAATAGCCTATGATCGATATCTAATTTGATTTCTTAGCCGGATACCTTCGCCCATAAATCGAGTATTTCTTGCCGCATAAGCAGCGATTCTTCCCAGCGGTCGGTCGTGTCTTCACCGTCCCTGCCGGTGATTGCATAGGGCTTCGGCCCCAGTTCGCAGGTGAAGGCAAGTGTGGCGTCCCTGTCGGCGCGCTTCTGCCAGCTTTTGAAGCCATATTCCCACCAGCTGAGGAAAAGATCGACCCAGGGTCTGTGATGCGGGAAGGAAATTTCGATCTGGACCTGTTCGCGGGAGGCAACGCGGCCATGGAAGGCCCAGGAGCTGTCCAATATCCGATGAATAAGGGCATGATTTTCGTCGGATACCGGCCAGGCGAACTCCCGCCCGACAAGGAAATGGGAGATATCGCCGAGCAGCCGCAGGTTCGGCAGGCGATCGAGCAGATCGAGCGTGAAGAAGAGATCCGTCGTCATGCGGTCGCGATGGGTCTCGATCCAGACATCGATGCCGGCCTCTTCCGCCAGGCGTTGCCAGCCCTCCAGCAACGGAATGCAATCCTCAAGCCGTCGCAGGCGCACATCCGGCTGCAGACAGATGTGATGGACATTATATTCGGCGGCGATCTCGAGCACCGGCTTCAGATCGTCGACGGTTTTCGGGAAGCACTGTCCCTCCGCCTGCAAGCCGTGCTGCTTGAGCAGGCCCGCGACACGGGAGACAAGATTGCGATCGGACCAATGGGCGCTGATGCCGTCGAAGCCGGCAGCTGCGATCTTATCGATGCTTTCCTCCAGGGAAAGCTCCGGATATCTCGCACTACGCCGCTCCATGGACCAGAGCGACTGGAATATAAGCAAGTTCTGCATAAGTCCTCCCGTGCCGGTGGCTTGCTCAGATCACGAATCCCAGCGCTTGGCCAGTCAGCGCGATGATGGGTTTTGATCATCGGCGCTTTTCACTGCAAAGCGGATGTATTCGCTTGGTGAGAGCTCTCGGCCTGATGGTTTTTCATCAAAATACTCCCGGACACCGATCCGCCCCACCGGTAACTCTTTCCAAGCGGTCAGGTGGGCCGCCGTTTCCTGGGAGGAGAACATGTTGAAATTTCTGAGTGCAAGCGCGCTTGTGCTGATGCTGTCGTCGCAGGCCTACGCCGCCGATCGGATAGGCGTGTCGATGGGCTACCTGACGACCAATTTCCAGACCCTGATCGCCAATGGCATGCAGGATTACGGCAAGACCAAGGGCCTTGATCTGCAGGTGGTGGATGCCGCCAACGACGTCAACAAGCAGCTCGATCAGGTGCGCAACTTCGCAGCCGGCGGTGTCTCGGCCATCATCGTCGATCCGGTGGATTCGGACGGCACGCCGGCGATCAGCAAGATTGCCGAAGATGCCGGCATTCCGCTGATCTACGTCAATATCCAGCCGACCGATCTCTCCACACTCGGCAAGAAGCAGGCCTTCGTTGGTTCGAATGAGACCGAATCCGGCACGTTGCAGACGATGGAAGTCTGTCGCATGCTCGGCGGCAAGGGCAATGTCGTCGTCATGGTCGGCGACCTATCGAGCCAGGCAGCCCGCCAGCGGACGCAGGATGTTCACGATGTGCTCAAGGCCGGCGATTGCAGCGGCATCAAGGTGGTCCGCGAGCAGGTCGGCAACTGGAGCCGTGTCGATGGCGCTGATCTGGTATCGAACTGGCTGACGTCAGGCCTTTCGTTCGATGCCGTCATTGCCAACAACGACGAAATGGCGCTCGGCGCGATCTCAGCGATCAAGAATGCCGGCGGTTCGACCGATAAGACGATCGTTGCAGGCATAGATGCGACGCCGGATGCGCTGCAAGCGATGAAGTCGGGCGACCTCAAGGTCACCGTCTTCCAGGACGCCAAGGCACAGGGCCGCGGCGCCGTCGATACGGCGATCAAGGCCATCAGGGGCGAGCCGATCGACCGAGAAGTCTGGATACCCTTCAAGCTGGTGACGAAAGACAACATGGCCCAGTTCGAAAGTCTCAACTGAGTAAAGAGGCATCGGCAGCGGGGAGCAGAGCTGACGGTGCAGGGGAAGGAGTGGCTTTGGCCTCCCCTTCCCGCCTCAGATCATGAGCCGACGAATTTTCCGCCGCCGTGAGCAAATTTCATCAAATCAATGCTGTCGTTTCTGGCCGACACCGCTGACACTGACTGCATGGTTCCGTTCAATGGGAGGCACTTCATGGACGATACGCTGTATGGCACGCGAGACAAGCGCGGCGACTGGAAACCCAACAAGCTCTTGCAATATCCGCCCGTTTTCATCTGGCCGGCGAAACCGCTGGCGTTCCTGAAATGGTTCTTCGGCTATCCCGGCTATCTGATGCCCTGGAATGTCGTCTATGCCGTCGTCGCAACATTGCTCTGGCTCTATGCGACGCCCTCGATGGAGACCATGAAGACGCTGGCGCCGGGCTGGATCGCCTATCTTCTCGTGCGTAATGCCGTCCTGGTCTTCCTGTTCTTCGGCGCCTTTCACCTGCGCCTCTACATGCAGAAGAAGCAGGGCACGAGCTTCAAATACAATAGCAAGTGGCCGTCGAAGGATAATTCCGCCTTCCTCTTCAGCAACCAGACCGTCGACAATGTGATCTGGACCTTTGCAAGCGCCGTACCCCTCTGGACAGCCTTCGAAGTGCTGACGCTATGGGCCTTTGCGAACGGCCTCATTCCCTATGTCGACTTCGCCGAACATCCGATCTATTGCGCCATCATCATGCTCTTGATCCCGGCGTTCCGCGATCTGCATTTCTATCTGGTGCATCGCTTGATCCACTGGCCGCCGCTCTATCATACGGTTCACAAGCTGCATCATAACAACGTCAATCCCGGTCCCTGGTCCGGCCTCGCCATGCATCCGGTCGAGCATCTCCTGTATTTCTCCGGCGTTCTCATCCATTGGATCGTACCGTCCAATCCGATCCACGCGCTGTTCCATCTGACGCATGCGGCACTTGCGCCGGCTCCGGGCCATGCCGGCTTCGACAAGATCGTGATCGGCGAGGAAGCCGGGATCGATACCCATGCCTATGACCATTACCTCCACCACAAGTTCTTCGAGTGCAATTATGCCGATGGCGTGATCCCGCTCGATCAGTGGTTCGGCACCTTTCACGACGGCTCGAAAGAGGCCGAGGACCGCATGAACAAGCGCTTCATGGAGCGCGCCAAGAAATATGCAGAAAAGCAGGCCCGCCGCTCCGGCGCGCCAAGCTAGCAGCGAGCCGAAGCCTGGCTGGGTTCTTCCAGCCAGGACAATGATCTCAAGGACTTGCCAAAGGCGCTATGTGCTCCATATGCGCGTATTGAGCTCTCCCCCCGCCACCGGTTCAATCGGCCGTTGATGGCGGGAAATGCCGGAGCCTGCGGCCCTCCTTCCGCAGGCTCCGGCCTTGTCACTTACTGGTGACTGGATGCCGGGCCAATATTCTCTGTCGTATAGGTCAGGAACGGAACCGGCTCTTGGCTAACGGGCACGTCGATAATCCCCATTCGCGATAATATCGCATCCAGTGCGCGCCTCGCCTGGGTTTCGGGTGCCTGATCGAGAACGAGCGTCATCAACCCAGAGGCGATGAAGCGGCGCGTTTCGTCGTTGAGCTCGTGCCCTATCCAGATGCAATCCCTTCCCTGTCGTTCCTGAAAGCGCTGAAGCACCGAGCCGACCCCGAGATTGGCGCCGCCGGCATTGTAGATGCCGACAATATCTGGACAGCGACGCAGCGCCTGCGTCATCACTTCCGCGGATTTCACGTCGTCATCCCAGCCGAATACGACTTCCGAAAACTGCAGTGCCGAACCACGCTGAGAACCGAGATAATCGGAGAAGCCGCGAATGCGCTCTCGGTGAATCTGATAGGCCCAGCTATGACAGATGGCGACAATGCTTCCCGCCGCGTGCCGCAGCATCTGCGACATGTAGAAGCCGGCGGTTCGGCCCGCGGCATAGTTGTCGATCCCCACGAACACGTCGTCCCTTCCCGTGAGATACGAAACGATCTGGACGACTTCGATGTCGGCGGCACGCGCCTTTCGCAAGCTCTCCCGAATTGCCGGATGATCGACCGCCGCAACGATCAGGCCATGCCGGCGAATGCTGCTATTGGCCACATGCGCAGCGAACTTCTCCGGCTCGCTCTCTTCGAGAAAGGTCCGGTGGACGGTGATCGAGCTGTCCAGCGAGGCGGCGATTCGCTCGAAGGCACGGTTGAGTCGGCTGAAGAACGGCGACTCCGGCCTGACCAGGATGACTTCGATGCGGATCGTGCCGCGATAAAGACTTGGGATGATCCCCTTATAGCCTAAGCGCTTTGCGGCCAGCACCACCTTCTCCGCCGTTTGCGGCCTGACGCTGCCGCGTTCGTTGAGAACGCGCTCCACAGTCGCAGGGCCGACACCAGCGGCGGCGGCGATGTCCACGAGACGTGCCTTCTTCATGCCGCTCCTCCCTGATGAAAAATGATCATAATCGGCGTGGAATGTGAAGGGGCATTTCGCGCATGCTTAAAACCAGCCGGGAGGAAAAAACGATGCGCGATCAAAGTGCAACGTCGACCTGCTCCCAAGATTGGATGATGCGTTTCGCGCCTTGCGGCGACTGCAATGAGGAGGAAGAAATGACGAACTGGGTTGATGCCTGCGCTGCCGATGAAATCGATCAGGAGGATGTTGTCCGCTTCGATCACGCCGGGCGAACCTTTGCGATCTATCGTAGTCCCGATGACGAATATTTCGCTACGGATGGGCTTTGCACCCATGAGAAAATCCATCTGGCCGATGGGCTTGTGATGGACGACACCATCGAGTGTCCGAAGCACAATGGCCGCTTCAGCTATAAGACGGGCGAAGCGCGAGGCGCTCCGGTCTGCATCAATCTGAAAACCTATCCGGTCAAAGTGGAAGGCGATCGCATCCTGATCGGGCTCAGCGCATGAGCGGCGATGCGGGCATCATCATCGTTGGCGCCGGTGAATGCGGCGCGCGCGCCGCTTTGAGCCTGAGGGAGGGCGGTTACCGGCAGGCGATCACCCTCGTCGGCGATGAGGTTCACCTTCCTTACGAGCGGCCGCCTCTTTCCAAACAGGTTCTGCTTGGCGAGATGGAGCCTCGGATACCAACCGTTCTCAATGATCTCGTGCTGGCGGAGCAGGCAATCCGGCATATCGGCGGCGCCTCGGCTGACGCCATCGACACGTCGGGAAAGCATCTGTTCCTCTCCGATGGGCGGGCGCTGCCTTACGACAAACTGCTGCTGGCGACCGGCGCGGCACCAAGGCGGTTGCCGAACGCGCCCGTCAGCAGCCGCATAGTCTACCTGCGGACGATCGACGATGCGCTTGCACTCCGTTTCCTCGTTCGCGCCGATATGCATGTGGCAGTGCTTGGGGGCGGTTTCATCGGCCTGGAGGTCGCCGCATCGGTGCGTGGCCGCGGAGCGAGGGTTACGGTCATCGAGTCGCAGGAGCGTATTCTCAAGCGCGGTGTCCCCGAACCGATCGCCGAAGCGATCACTGCCCTGCACCAAGGCAATGGCGTCGTCATGAAATGTGGCGTGGCGGTTCTCGGGCTCGAAGCGGATGAGCAGCGAGTCGATATTTCTCTTTCCGATGGAGATGCGATTTCGGCCGATGTGCTCGTCGTCGGGATCGGTGCGCAGCCACGCACCGATCTTGCTGCACGCGCCGGCATCGCGATCGACAACGGCATTGCGGTCAATGAGCGTCTGGAAACATCGGCGCGCGATATCTATGCCGCCGGCGACTGTTGCTCGTTTCCACATCTCCTTTATGGCGGGCGCCGCCTGCGTCTCGAAGCCTGGCGCAATGCACAGGATCAGGGCATTCTCGCCGCCGCCAATTTGATGGGGGCGGCGCGCAGCTATCAGGCAGTTCCCTATTTCTGGTCGGACCAGTTCGATCATACGCTGCAGATCGCCGGCCTTGCCGATGAGGGCCGCATGGTTGTGCGCAGAGACCTCGGGGACGGTGCCTTCATCCTGTTTCATCTCGACGACCAGCAGCGGCTGGTCGCCGCAAGCGGTGTCGGCCCCGGCAACAAGGTCGCCAAGGATATCAAGCTCAGCGAGATGCTGATTGCCGGACGCGTCACGCCCTCAATCGAGGCGCTGGCTGGCAACGCGAACCTGAAATCGATGCTGCCTCGAGCGGCCTGACAGGCTATCAAGATACGTTCGCCTTGCGTCTTCGATCACGACAGCCTGCCGGCATTACCGGCAGGCTGCAGCAATGCATTCATGAGCAGGCGCCATAAGTGCTTTCAGCATTCAGGTGCTAATCCGGCATCCGGATCGTCCTACATTCCTTTTGCAGTTCCCTAAGGTGTAGCAGCGGCCGCCATTCGTCCGGATCGCTGCGAGATCCGGTGCGGATATCTGCCTTGCTCCGCAAAGGCGTCGAGACGAGCCGAAAGCCCCATGAGCGACGTCGGAGGCAACGCCAGACCCAAGAAAGGATAGCCATGGAATGCACCCTTCCGCAGCAAGCTTCATCCTGTCAGTGCTTTTCCTATGCGGACAAGCAAAGAGCATGGAGCTTGGTCCGGCGGAGACTTTTACCGGCCCGACAATCTCCGACAAACACAGGAATGACCCGATGCCCCATATTATTTTGAAAATGGCAGCAGGAAGAACCGACGCAATGAAGCATGCCGTGGCTGAAAATCTGGCCAAGGCGGTCATCGAAACACTCGGCGTTGACGAGAGTTCGGTTTCCGTCGCGATCGAGGATGTGGCGATGTCCGATTGGGCCGGGAAGGTCTATGTTCCCGACATCCAGGGCAAGTCAGACACGATCTATAAAAAGCCGGGCTACGATCCGTTTCGGTGAGGGGCCGGTCAATCGGGTCTGGCACAGAGACGCAGACGAGCATTTGCATCGATGCTCGCACTGACGCGATCATAGTCCTCAATAGTCGGATGCCGTGTGAATAACGGCTTCCGATGGGTCGCGCTGATCACGAGCACGGAAGCACCCGAGGTTTCTGCTGCCTCTATCCCCGCTGGTGCATCCTCAAAAATAAGACATTCTTCAATAGGTTGCGCCAACATCCTTGCAGCCAAGATGAAGCAATCCGGCGCCGGCTTGCCATGTTGCACATCCTCGCCCGCGATTAGAATCTCCGGCCAGGGAATACCGGCTGCCGCAATGCGGACCTTGGCGAGTTCGCGTGGGGCGGAGGTGACGATCGCCCAGCGATCGGACGGCAGGCTTTTCAGAAAGCCGATAGCGCCCGCGATCGGTTCGACGCCGGCAACATCATCGATTTCGGCCTGTGTGAGTACCCTCACCTCTTCGGCGGGATCGATCCCTGACAGGCCGAGGCGGGTGATCGTCTCGATCGCTTTGCGACCATGAACGGTCGCCAGCAGCGCGATAGCATCGACGCCGCGTTTTTCCGCCCACGCGGTCCAGACCCGTTCGGCGACCGCAATCGAATTCAGGACGGTTCCATCCATGTCGAACAGGAACGCGCCGAAGGAGCGGTCGTCAAAGGGCATCAGGATCGATCCTCGGCTTTCTGATGGGACGACAGACGATCGAGGATAGCCTGCGCTGTATTGGCATCGGTGACCAAAGCGTTGATCATTCCCGATCGCGCCGCGCCGATAATGCCGCTTGCCTTGCCGGGGGCAGCGGCAACCGCGATGCAGAGCGGCACCTTGCGCAATTGCGCGGGAGAGGCTGCAATCATCCCCTCCTCTCCATCCCAGTGCAGGATCTCGCCTTCTTCCGTGACGTAGTGGCGCAGCACGTCGCCGGCTGCTTGGCTCAGCGCCTTTTCACCCGGCAACGCTGTTTCCGAAGGGTTGGCAGCATGTGTCAGCCCGACGCCGACGATTGCCGCGTCCAGCCTGTCCCAGAGAGACGTCACCTGCTGGACTGTGGGATCTCCGAGGAATGCATCCCGGAGTTCGGTCGAAGAAATATAAGGCGCATGCAGGAAATGCGGCACGCCACCCATCTGGATCGCCGCCTGGCGTACGAATTCGTTGATCTGAAAGTGAGGCGCGGCATGCTGCATGCCACCGTTCAGCGCGACCGTGACGATGCCGGGCAATTGCGGCAGGCCCGCCATTGTCACCTCGCGCACCGCCCGCCCCCAACCAATGCCGAGCGTCGAACCCGAACGCAGGCCCGCCTGTTGCAGAAGCGAGCCGACAGGCGCGGCAAGCGCGCTCAAGACATTTGATGACGGCGTATCGATCACCGCAGCGGTGCGCAGCTTCAGGCCGTCGATCAGTGCGGCACTCAGGTCCTCGGCAGGTGAAAGATCGATCACTTCAATCCGGACGATCCCGACTGCCCGGGCTCGCTGCAGCAACCGCGAAACCGTCGCCGTCGACAGGCCGAGCTTCCTGGCAATATCCACCTGCGCCATATCGGATTGGTAGTGCAGTTTGGCGACCGTGTGCAGCAACGCGCGATTTGCCGCAGCCTCCTGCGATTGAGATGAATTCAGCTTGAAATTCCTTTCTGCAATGTGTTACACATACGCCACTTGAGGAGTTATCGCTTAAAAAGCCCGGTTTCGCAACGTTTATACCGCGCATGAGAGTCCTCAATTTAAGGAGCACTGCCCTCTTCGAGGAGTGGGGAAGGCGTGCCCGTATGGGTGCCGTTTCGCAACGGCTGGAGGAAGGATCACATGACGAAATTGACGACAGCGGAGATGCGCGGCTACCAGCAGATTTGCGGCAGCGACGGCGCCATGATGGTGATTGCCTGTGACCAGCGCGGCGGCATGCGCAGCCTTCTGGCCAGGGATCCGGCCGAGCAGGCAGTGATCTCCGACCAGGTGCTGGGGGACACGAAGGCCGATATCGCCCGGTTCCTGGCAAGCAAGGCGTCCTGCGTGTTGGTCGATCCCATCTGCGCCGTGCCGGCGCTGGTCGATGATCGTGTCCTTCAGCGCGATACCGCACTGCTGATCGGCCTCGATGCTTCCGGGTGGGATACATCGCCGGAGGGCTATCGTCTGTCGAAGCTGGTTCCTGGCATTTCTGCCCGCCGCGTGCGCCAGTTGGGGGCAACGGGTGGCAAGATCATGGTCTATCTGCGCTCGGATCGGGATGCGGCGAATGCCCACAATATTCAGATCTTGAAGCAATGCATCGAAGATTTCGCGCATGAGGATCTTCTGCTGGTCGTTGAATTCCTGACCTACAAGTTCGAAGACGAGGATGAGGCCGAGTACAAGGCGAAACTACCCTCTCTGATCGTCGGCGGCAGCAAGATCTGCCTCGATCTCGGCGCGAAGGTCTTGAAAATCCCTTATCCGGGCTCGTCGGAAGCCTGTGCCGAAGTCACGCGCCTTTCGGGCGACGTGCCCTGGGCGGTGCTGTCGGCCGGCGTCGACCATGCAACCTTCCTCACCCAGGTCGAGGATGCCATGCGCAACGGAGCTTCCGGCGTCATCGCCGGTCGCTCGCTCTGGAAAGACTGCATCTCGCTCGACCGTTCGGTAACGAAGGATCGGCTGGAGACGGTCGCGGTGCCAAGGCTTCGCGAAATCCAGGCCGTCATCGCGACGCACTTCAAGGGCAGAGGCTCGCACGGCGCTGATCAAAGGCAGCGCGCTCATGGCTGATATCGCCATCGGCGTCGATATTGGCGGCACGAATATTCGCGCTGCCCTCGTCTCCGTTCAAGGCGAGATCCTTGCCAAGCTGTCGGAAAGAACTCCGACCGATCCCCTGTTGGCATTGGAGCGCGTGATCGCGATGGCGCGCACTCTCGACACTCCTGAAGTTTTAGGGATTGGTGTCGGCATACCAGGGCGGGTCGATGTCGACAGTCGCGAAATTCTGTCTGGCGGCATCCTCAACCTCTCGAGCCTCGACTTCGTAAAGCGGCTTGAGACAGCGCTGCAAAAACCTGTTGTCATCGAGAATGATTGCAGCATGGCGCTGATCGCAGAAATGCGGATCGGTGGTGCCAAAGGCTATCAGAACGTCGCGATGCTGACGATCGGGACGGGCATTGGCGGTGCCGTCGCTCATGCCGGGCGCATCTATCATGGACACAAGGCGGCCGGACAACTCGGCCATATTTGTGTATCGCAGGATGGCCCGCCCTGCCCTTGCGGCAGACGCGGCTGTGTCGAAACCTTCAGTTCGGGAACCGCTTTGCGCCGACACATCGCTGAAGCGGGATTGTCGGTGACGACAATCCGCGAAATCTTCGACATGGCGGCAGAAGGAAACGATACGGCAGTCCGCGTGCTGCGCCAATGGGCAACACCCTTGCGTGCTGCGCTCGACAATATCGCAGCGACCATGGACCCGGAGATTATCCTGCTCGGTGGCGGGCTCGGCTGTGATGCTGCGCGGGCGCTAGCCGACTTGCCGGCACCCGCACCCTGGTTTTGCCCCGCCATATTGCCGGCGAAGCTTGCAGACGATGCCGGCGTGATCGGCTCTGGGCTTTTGATTTTCGGCGCTGATGCCCTACCGCAAGGAAAGCGGGTTGTCCTCATCAACGGCGTGCCGGCTTCCGGCAAAAGCAGGCTGGCCAAGGCTTTGTCGCTGCGGACCGGCTGGCCGATCCTGTCTCTCGACGGCATCAAGAACCCGTTCCTGCAGCACATTGGTCCGGTCGACCGCGACTTCAATCGGACGCTGGGAAAGGCGAGCTACCAGGCGATCTGGTCTTTTATCGCGGAGGCGCCGACGGGTTCGACCTTCATCGTCGATGCGTGGTTCGGCTTTCAGCCGAAGGCTCAACTGGAGAGTTATCTCAATGCTGCGCACATAGACCATGTCGCCGAGCTTTGGTGCAAGGTGCCTGGATCGGTCGCGGGCGAGCGCTATGCCAGCCGGCTGAAGGAGCGGCTGCCGGGACATCCGGGTGCCGAATATGTGCCGGAACTGATAGCGCTTGCCGATCGGGCTGAGCCCATGGGCTGTGGTGCCGTGATGACGGTCGACCAGACGGAGGAACCGGATATGGAGGCTGTCATGGCCTGGCTTTCAAAGGTCTTCGAGCGCGAATGACAGGCGCCGCCGTCCGGGCAGACGGCATAAATGCGAAATAATCCTGAACCGTCGTGCGACGCTATGTCCCCTGCGGATGTGGGCATCGTGTGCATGGCAGAATTGTGCAGCTATATCAACAAGATAAAGGAAATTCCTTGCAGAAAAAAATTACTTGACGTGCCGCAGTAACCCACTGATTATCGCGTTGCCGGACAGGGGAGGTTCGGTTTCAAGAGGAGGAAAATTATGGAGCGCCGCTCATTTCTGAAGGCTTCGGCCGTGGCATCGCTCGCTACCGGTGTTGCCGCTATTGCCGGTACCACCAAAGCTGCAGACAAGAAATTTACGATTGCCCTTATACCGGGGCTGACGACCGATGCTTTTTACATCACCATGCGCAAGGGCGCCGAAGCCGCGGCCAAGGCCATCGGCGCGACGCTGGTGTTCCAAGGTGGCCCCGATTTCAACCCGGTGACACAAGTTCCGGTCCTTGATGCAGTGATTGCCAAGAAGCCCGATGCAATTCTCATCGCACCGACCGACAAGGACCAGCTGATCCAGCCGCTGAAAAAAGCCAATGATGCCGGCATCCCGGTCATCACCGTCGATACGTTCATCGGTACCGGTGTCTACCAGACCGGCAAAGGCGATGCCGATTTTCCGCTGGCCTACATCGCGTCCGACAATCTGCTCGGCGGCGCGATTGCCGCACGCGCGCTGGCGAAAGCCGTCGGCGAAAAGGGCAAGGTCTACGTTTCCAACGTCAAGCCCGGCATCTCGACCACGGATCAGCGCGAGCAGGGCTTCAAGGAGGAAATGAAAAAATATCCGAACATCACCGTTCTGGAGACGCAGTATAATGACGACGACGCCAACAAGGCGGCATCGCAGCTGCAGGCGGTCTTCGCCCGCAACTCCGATCTCGATGGTGTCTTCGGGGCCAATCTGTTCTCCGCTCTCGGTGCTGCCAACGGCGTGCAGCAGGCTGGCCAGACGGGCAAGATCCGCGTGGTCGCCTTCGATGCGCCGACGTCGATCGTCGACAACATCAACTCCGGCCTCGTCGATCTGGCGATCGCACAGCATCCGGCTGAAATCGGCTATTTCGGTGTGATGGCAGCCTATGCGCACCTGACCGGCAATTCGATCCCGACGGCGATCGGCACCGGCTTCACGGTCATCGACAAATCGAACGTGACGGACAAGAACGTCGCGAAGTTCATCTACTCCGATTGATGCGGAGATAGTCTGTGCCTCGCCGATCGGCGAGGCACATTATCCAACGATGATAGAGCGAGCGGCGCCGTGATCTTCGCGCCTTCAACGCTTCAGTTTGGACCAGTCCATGACAATCGACAATGCAGAGGTCCGCAAGGCGGATCATCACGTGGCGCCGCAGGCGGACCATGGCGACCAGGCAAAAACCATCCTAAACCGCATCGCGCAATTGCGCGCATGGCTCTTTCTTGCCGCGCTTATCGTGACCTTCGAGATCTGGGCGCGGATCGATTTTGGCGGCACGTTCGTCGGCTCGAGCTTCAACTGGCAGTCCGTCGCGATCTTCGCGGTGGCGCCGCTGCTGCTGGCGATCGGACAGACCTTCGTCATCATTTCCGGCGGCATCGATCTATCGACCGGCTTTATCATGGGTCTCGCGGCCGTCGTCGCGGCACATATTGCCAATATTGCCGGGCTCTACATGCCACTGCCGGTCGCGATGGTATTCGGCATTCTCGTTGCCATGCTGGCTGCCGCCGTCCCCGGTTTCATAAATGGTCTCCTGATCTCCCGTCTCAAGGTTCCGCCATTCATCGGCACGCTTGGCATGTTCGGCGTCGCCCGCGGCACGGCTTTCCTGATTGCCGGCGGCACCACCGTGCCGGTCAAGAATTCTTACTTCGCCGAACTCGGCAACGGGCGGTTCTACGGCGTCCCCTATCTCGTCATCGTCACGCTCGTTTTCGTGGTCATCACGCATTATCTGCTGAGCCAGACACGTTTCGGCCAGCACAACTACGCCATAGGCGCCAATGCTCAGGCCGCCCGCCGCGCCGGCATCGACATCAAGTCCCATTTGCTGAGGCTCTATATTCTCTCGGCCGTCTGCGCCGGGTTGGGCGGTGCGCTCTATGCAGCCCGTTTCACAGCAGGCGCGGCCCAGGCGGGCGAACCCCTGCTGCTTGACAGCGTGGCTGCCGTCGTCATCGGCGGTGCGAGCCTATTCGGCGGCTCCGGCACGATCATCGGCACCGTTGCCGGCGCTCTCGTCATCGCCGTCATCCAGTACGGACTCGTTTTCATGAACGTGGAGCCATTCTGGCAATTCATCGCGGTCGGCATCGTCATCATCATTTCGGTGCTCATCGACCAGGCGCAGCGCAGGTTCAGCGGAGCAAAACAGGATGAATAGCGCAACTCCCCTCCTCGAGGTCCGCAATCTCTCGCGTTATTTCGGCGCGGTGCGCGCCCTCGACAATTGCTCCATGGTCGTCCGGCCCGGTGAAGTCGTAGCACTTGCGGGCGATAACGGTGCCGGCAAGACCACGATGATCAAGGCAATCTCCGGTGTCTATCCGCCGACCGCCGGCGAAATCTTGATCGAAGGCAAGCCTGTCACCTTCTCATCGCCTCAGGATGCGCGCGAGAAAGGCATCGAGACGATCTATCAGGATCTGGCGCTCGCCGACAATCTGACGATCGGCTCCAACATCTTCCTTGGACGCGAACCGATGAAGAAGCTCTTCGGTTTCCTGCCGGTTCTCGACCGGAAGGCTATGGCGGAAGCGGCGCGCAAGACGATGGCGGAGCTCGATTTCCATGTGAAGCGGCTCGATGCGCCGGTCAGCAACTTTTCCGGCGGCCAGCGGCAGGCCGTCGCGATCGGACGTGCGGTTTACTGGAATGCCCGCATCCTCGTTATGGACGAGCCGACCGCTGCACTCGGTGTGCCCGAACAGCGCAAGGTCGTGGCCCTCATCAAGTCGCTGAAGGCGCAGGGACGCGGTGTTATCTTCATCTCGCACAATCTGCAGGACATCTTCGCCGTCTCCGACCGCATCGTCGTCCTGCGTCGAGGGATTGTCGCCGGTGAGCGTAACATCGCCGACACCAATCATGAGGAAGTCGTGAGGCTCATGATCGGCGGCTGATCCGCTACCGAACCGACGTCGGTTCAAAACATGGTGATAGCGATAACGTCTCATCGCTATCACCCTGTTTGTTTGCGTCAAGTCCTTGGACGGCCGCTTGCTGTTTCTGGCGCTCCTCTACGCACCGGATATGACTTGCAATGAGATAGCGGTGTTCTTCAATCGATATGACTATTGCCGGCCATGTGCTGTGCTATGCGTGGTATCTACGAAGTCCGACGACAAATATCGACTGGAAAGACATTCCGGCGAAGATCGCGGGAAACCGGGCGCACGTCGCGGAGGCAGGCAGATATGAACAAGACGAATAATATCGTATCCTTCACCGGCGCGTCCCCAACGGTGAGCGATATTGCCGCAATCGCGCGCCGTAGCGCATGGATCGAGGTTTCGCCTGACGTCGAAAACAAAATTGCCGCTGCCCGCGCTGTCGTTGAACACTACCTGGCGGCCGATCGACCTGTTTATGGTTTGACCACAGCCTTAGGCGCCGGGGTCGATACCCGGCTTGCCACTGATGACCTGATCGCCTTTCAATTGCGCGTGCCACAGGCCCGCGCAGTCGGGGTCGGGCCGGCGCTGCCACGCGAAACCGTCAGAGCGATGATGGCCGCCCGCATCGCTGGCATGACGGCCGGCGGCTCCGGCGTATCGCTCCCAGTTTTCGCCGGTCTCGTTGCCGCACTGAATGCGGGCTTTCATCCGGTGGTTCCTTCGCTCGGTTCGATCGGTGCCGCCGATCTTGCGCCCTTGGCGCATATGGGACGCGCTTTGCTGGGGGATGGCGAGGCAGAACTCGATGGCGCGATCATGCCGGCGCGGGATGCCCTATCAAAGGCTGACCTAGCACCTTTGCCGATTGCGCCGAAGGATGGCCACGTGCTTGTGGTCGCCAACAGCCTTTCGGTTGGCAAGGCCTGCCTCTGCATCGAGGATATCGAGCGGCTGTTTGATTGGTCGCTTGCGGCAGTTGCGTTGAACTTTGAGGCTTTCCGGGCAAACGTCTCTGCCTTCGATGACCGGGCGCTGACGGCCAGGCCAGCCTTCGGCCAGCGCGAGGTGGCGGCGAGACTTCGCGAGCTGCTTTCCGGGAGCTCTCTTTTTGTCGACGGTGCGGCACGGCGTCTGCAGGATCCTCTAAGCTATCGCTGTACCCCGCAGGTCTGGGGCGCCCTACTCCACGCGGTCGGTGAAGCGCGCGCAGCAACCGAGATCGAGCTTGCCAGCTCCGGTGACAATCCCGTCGTGCTCGCCGACGAGGGACTTATCCTGTCTCACGGCAATTTCGACATGACGGCCTTCGTTCTCGCATGGGAGCGGCTCGGCCAGGCCATCGCTCATTGTGCGGCGGCGACCGCCTATAGAACGATGAAAATCATGTCTCCGGGCATGTCGGAGTTGCCGCGTTTCCTGACCCCGCTCGGGCAGAGCAGAACGGGTTTTGCCACCGTGCAGAAAACGGTCTCGGCGCTTGAAGCCGAGATACGCCATCTGGCCAATCCCGTGTCGCTCACGCCGATCCCGGTCGCGGATGGTATCGAGGATCAGGCGTCGATGGCACCAAGTGTCCTCGCGAAGATTGAAGCGATGATCGAGCGAATGCGTTATCTCGTGGCGATCGAACTTGTCGCGTCGGCCCAGGCAGTCGAGCTGCGCAGCGTGGCGGGCGAGCTCGGCAGCGGGACGCTGGGTGCCTATCGACAGGTGCGCCAGCTGGTGGCACCGCTCGAGGAAGACCGTGCGCAAGGACCTGATTTTCAGAGAGTGATGGAATTTATCGCAGAGACCGCGGCGAAAGCCGGTGACATGCCTGGAGAACGGTAATGCAGGAAATTTGGATCGACTATCTCAATGCCATCGACGCCAAGGCGCTGGCACTTTCCAACGACGAAATACTCGACGCCGTGACCAAGGCACTCGATGCGCAGGGGCGCGGCGAAGCGGTCATCGAGCCTCGCGTTCATCTCGTGCCCGAGAGCTCCGATAAGGGTCATTTCAATGTGCTGCGCGGCTATGTGAAGCCGCTCGATTATGCCGGCGTCAAGGTCGTCGGCGATTTCGTCGACAACTACAAGCAGGGCCTGCCCTCGGAACTGGCGGTTCTCAATCTCTTCGATCCGCGCACCGGCGTACCGAAGGCGATCATCGATGCGACTGCCATCACCGACATGCGAACCGGTGCGGTCACCGCTATCGGCGCGCGCCATCTCGCCCGCAAGAACAGCAAGATCCTCGGCCATATCGGTGCACGCGGCACTTCCTACTGGAACGTGCGATTGCTCGATCACCTCTTCGACTTCGATGAGATCCGCGTGCATTCGCGCCGTCCGGAAAGCCGCGACGCCTTCGCCGCACGACTGGAAAAGGATCTCGGCAAGAAGATCATCGTGACGGACAATTGGGATGATTGCCTGAAAGGCGCCGATATCATGATCGAGGCGAGCCGACTGCCGGAGCCGACGCCTCTGTTCAAGACCGCCTGGGTCAAGAAAGGCGCCTTCGTCGTGCCTTACGGCACGATGAGCGCGCTCGAATTCGACCTGACTGATATCATGGACAAGGTGGTCGTCGATGACTGGGGACAATGCGGACCGGGGCGTCCCTTCGGTGCCCTTCGCCGTCATGTCGACGAGGGCAAGGTGACGGCGGAGACGCTGCATGCCGAGATCGGCCAGATCGTGTGCGGCGCCAAGCCGGGCCGCGAAAGCGATGACGAGACCATCCTCTTCTGGCATCGCGGGCTCAGCACCACCGACGTCGCGCTCGGTGCAGCCATGGTCGAAAAGGCGAAGCGCATGAATATCGGCCAACGACTTCGGTTTGCGTGACGCGCCATGACGACTTCCAGTGCTATCGCCTGCTCACGAATGTACAATCTGAGCCCGAAAATATCCGGTCTCTGGGATGAGCTCTTTCATTGGCTTGCCGACCGGTCAGGCGTTGAGCTGGAAATCATTGCGCATGCGGCTCCGGCACCTCTGTCCGACCTATGGGGACGCCCGGATATGGGCGCCGTTTTCATGTGCGGCTTTCCGTTCTCCCGGCTATCGCCGGCGGAGCGCCCGCAGCCGCTGGCTGCGCCCGTTTCTCTAGCGGACTGGGCAAACGGTCAGCCAGTCTATGCGAGCCATATCGTCGCTGCTCAAGGCAAGTCGCTCACAGAGGCGGATCTTGCAACCGTGCGCTGGGGCTGGACGGTGCGGGACTCTCAGTCCGGCTATAATGCGCCGAGGGAGTTCTTTGCCACGCTTGCAAATAGACCCGCAGCGGCGCAGATCGTCGGCCCGCTTCTCAATCCGCGCGGCGTAGTCGACGCCATTCGTTCAGATACCATAGATGTCGGCGCCATTGACGCCTATGCCTTTCAGCTGATGGCAATGCACGAGCCGGACATGGTCGCGCCATTGCGCATCGTGGCCACCACGAAGCCGGCCCCCTTCCCCTTGCTGGTAGCCGCAAGGCAGCAATCGCCTAATGTTGTCAATGCGCTACGCACCGTTCTTGTCGGGGCGCATCGAGATCCGGAAGGGAGCGATATCCTCGCATCGCTAGGCCTCAGCGCCTTTGCCGAACCGGATATTGCCGCCTATGACCAGCTTCCCATACGAGCGCGGGCGATCGATGCAGCGCTCGGAACATGGTGAAGTTCGAACGCGCGCATCGATAGCAGAGCCTATTATGAGTTGACGGTCTGTTTCAGCAATTGCTCTGCCGCCAGGCCCAGGCATTCCTCGAAGGCCGTCAGATCGAGAAAGAGCTGCTCCGGCGCGACCTGGCGTGTGACGATGATGCCGCCGCGTGCCGCAATGCCGCCGTCGAGCATCAGATTGTCGGCCATGTCGAAGTTTTCCAGCGCCATGCCATCGGGGCCGCGGTGGCGCCCGTCCTCACCGAGATGAACGTCGCCGCCATAGAGCCTGCTCACGCGCTCGAAATGGTTATCGGTGCAGTTGGAAAAAGCAAAGGCCGGGCAGCCGCGGGCGCACATGAAGCCGAGTTCGAAAGCGGTACCAATATCGGCCGCTATGCCACGAAACGGCGTCAGATTGGCGATGATGAGATCGGCGCTTGTCATCAGTTTTTCATTGATGGCGCTGATAGCAAGGCCACGCTGGCGGCGTGTCTCGGTTTCAGGCACGACCAAGTCTCCCGGAGAAACGGGCGTGAAGCCGTAGCTGCGTGCCATTGCGATCTTGCGATCGAGTATCTCCCTTGCGTTTGGAAGGAAAACTTCCGGACCTGCCAGATATGCTCTCAATGCCTTACCTCTTTGACCGAATATTGCACTGCGGAAGTTGCGGAACCATATGAAGCCTATGGCCGATTCAGGGCTCTTCTGCCATACCCGGCACATAATTTACGAAGTCGCGAATTAAAAGTGATTGCCGTTCCCGGTCACTGGCGAGACGCGTATAGTTCTATTCGGATCGAATAGCGCTCACGATCCAGGACGGATGACGGAACCTGTGGGGTATAGAACATGCAATCTTCCATTGAGGCCGTTGCCGCCTCCACTCAGGACGACCAGGGCAATTGGCCGACAAAACAAAGCAAGATCCTCGATTGGCTTATGAATGATGTCCGCGATCAGCGGTTTATCGACAATATCCTCGTGGAACTCTGCGAGAAAATGCGGACCATCGGAGTTCCGGTCGCAAGAGCGACGATGCATTTCCGAACGCTGCATCCGCAATGGCTGGGGGCGAGAATTCTTTGGCGCACAGGCATGAAGGAGGCCGATATCGCGACCTTCAGCTATGGGGTCGAGAATACGCCGCAGTTTCTGGCAAGCCCTATCAACGAGATCTTCAATGGCGCGACCGAAGTCCGGAAAAATCTCGAAGTCTGTGAGAAGTCGGAGCTGAAATACCCATTATACAAAGAGATGCAGGCGGAAGGCCTGACCGACTATATCGCCTGGCCGATCTACCATACGCTTGGCAAGCGCCACATCGTGACCTTTGCCTCGGACGCTCCCGGCGGCTTTACCGAACAGCACATCACCTTCTTGAAGGACCTGCTGCCGGCCCTGACAATGGTGACCGAAATCCGGTTGAAGAACATCATGGCCCGCACGCTCCTGCGCACCTATGTCGGACCGCATGCCAGCGAAAAGATCCTGGCTGGCGCCACGACGCGCGGCAGCGGCACCACCGTCGGTGCAGCGATCCTCATTTGCGATTTGCGTGATTTTACGACCATCTCGGATATGTGGCCGCGTGACGATGTCATCGAGCTGCTAAACGGCTATTTCGACGCGATGGTCGACCCGATCGAAAAACATGGCGGCGAGATCCTTAAATTCATGGGCGACGGCCTGTTGGCCATTTTCCCGTTGAGCGATCCGAATGCCTGTCACAATCTGCTTCTTGCCATCAGCGAGGCGCAGGCAAGCGTTGCCGCACTCAATGAGGAAAACCGAAAGCATGGCCGTGAAATTCTGCGCTATGGTGTCGGCGTGCATGTCGGTGACGTAATGTATGGCAATATCGGCTCACGCACTCGCCTTGATTTCACGGTCATCGGTCCGGCCGTCAATATCGCCTCGCGGTTGGAGTCCTTGACCAAGGAGGTCAAGCGGCCGGTACTTCTGTCTAAGGCCTTTGTCGACATGGCCGGCTGCAGGCGGGATATGGAAAGCCTCGGCTCCTTCCCTCTCAAGGGACTTGGAGAGCCGGTCGATGTATTCGCTTTTGCTGCCAAGGAAGTCTTGGCTCAACATAGTTGACGAGTAGGCAGGGCCGGCTTGCCCTGCAAATCCTCGATTTTGTACGGCGCGATTCAGTCGGTTGCAAAACGTGAAATGGCCAAAGGGTGCCGTGGGGGAAGGACTTCCCTATATTGTGAAGTGGATCATGACGATAGCCGCCTTATTTTTGGGATCGTTCTGCGCGTACGAACGTTAATAAGAGTTGATTCTATCGGCTCGATCACGAGGGTGCCTGCCACCCATAATACTCTGACAAGGAGAAAACAGATGAGAAAAATCCTGACCCTGGCGTTTTCAGCGGCCTCGTTGATCGTTGCGGGCACCGCTGCGGCGCGCGCAGCCGACATGCCGGCGACCTATAGCGAGGAGCCGGATGACCGCAACGGCGTGAAAATCGGCTATCTCGAATGCGATATCGGCGGCGGCGTCGGCTACGTCCTCGGCTCTGCCAAGGAAATGGATTGCACCTTCCATTCGACGGTCGGGCATTCGCGTCGTGTCGATCATTATACTGGCGCGATCCGCAAGATGGGCGTCGATCTCGGCTTTACAACTCGCAGCCGGCTCGTTTGGCTCGTCTTCGCGCCGACAGCTGGCTACCATCGTGGTTCTCTGAGCGGCCTCTACCAGGGGGCGACCGTTGAAGCGACGGTAGGTGCCGGCGTGGGTACGAACATCCTTGTCGGTGGCACCGCCGGCTCCATCCACCTTCAGACCGTGAGCGTTACGGGTCAGCTCGGCTTGAACGTTGCGGCTACCGGTACGTCGGTCACGCTGACGTCGGTCGATTAAGTGTTTCGCTTAAAGTCTTGACCATTAATATGGCCGCTCCTGCCTGGCGCTGGAGCGGCCTTTTCTTTGGAGCGGCGACACCCAGCTTCGCAGACGGGCGCCTTCCGCTCAAAATCGGTTTATCCATGTACCCTCGCGGCGCTATAACTATGTAAACCCTAGAGATTCTTCGGAGCCAGATTCATGACCGATACCGTCACCGATCGCTTTCTTCGTTACGTTGTTGTCGATACGCAATCGGATCCGGCTTCGGCCACGCAGCCCTCCACCGCGAAGCAGAAGAATCTTGGCCGCATTCTCGCCGAGGAATTGCTGGCGATCGGCCTTGGCGATGCACACCTGGATGAACATGGCTACGTCTATGCCACCATTCCATCGAATGTCGACAAGCCGGTTCCCGTTATCTGCTTCTGTTCCCATATGGACACAGCGCCCGATTTTACCGGTACGAACGTCAAGCCGCAGATCGTGCGCGACTATTCCGGCGGTGATATTCGCCTCACCGGCGATCCACATCAGGTCATTCGCGTTGACGAGCACCCTGCCCTAAAAGATCAGATCGGCAACGACATCATCACGTCGGACGGGACGACGCTGCTTGGAGCCGATGACAAGGCTGGCCTCGCCGAAATCGTCGCGGCCGCCAAATATCTCGTCGACCATCCCGATATCCGCCACGGTACCATCAAGCTTCTGTTCACGACGGACGAAGAGATCGGGCGTGGTGTCGACAAGGTGGATTTGAAGAAGCTGGGAGCGCAATTTGCCTATACGGTCGATGGCGAAACGGCGGGATATATAGAAGACGAGACTTTCTCGGCCGACAGTGTCGAGGTTGTCATCCATGGCGTCGCCATCCATCCAGGCTTCGCCAAAGGAAAAATGGAAAATGCCATCAGGATTGCGGGCGCGATCGTCGACAGGCTGCCGAAGAACATAGCTCCCGAAACGACGGATGGCCGCGACGGCTTCATCCACCCTACCGGCATCAGCGGCTCGATGGAAAAGGCTTCGCTCGGCTTCATCATCCGCGATTTCGACGAGCAAGGCATTGTCGACAAGGAGACCATGCTGGAGGCGATCGTCAAGGACGTCATGAAAGCTTATCCCGGCTCCTCGCACACTTTCACCGTTCGGCATCAGTATCGCAACATGAAGACGATCCTCGATCGCCATCCGGAAATCGTCGAAAATGCTGTCGAGGCCATCCGGCGTGCCGGCATGACGCCAGTGCGTGGCAGCATTCGCGGCGGCACGGACGGTTCCAGGCTCTCCTTCATGGGTTTGCCTTGCGCCAATCTCTTTGCCGGGGGGCATGCCTTTCATTCGCCGCTGGAATGGGTGAGCCGGCAGGATATGGAACGAGCCGTAAAGACGCTTGTAGAGTTGGCTAAGGTGTGGGCGGAACGCTCCTGAACCTTTCGAGAAAAAGCCTCGTTCATCCTATAAAAGCCTAGTAACCCTGTCGCGAAATAGGTCATTTTGGTCTGTTCGGAACCAATCTCCTTGTCATTATGCAAGCCTTCCATGAATTTTTATATTGAAGCATTACTAATTTAGATTATTTTGTAATGTAGTCTTGGGAGGAAAGGAGAATAGACGAGCCCCTTCATTCCAACTCTACGGTGCGCGCGCTCCGGCAATCAGAAACAGGCTGTCACAAAGTCTAGCTGAAACGGAGTTTAGTCATGAGAGTACAATATTCACGGATGGCAATCGCTGCATCCGCTCTTCTTCTATTGGCCTCGGCAAGTTATGCAGAGCCCGGCGGCGGGACGGATCACGGCGGCAGCCGCTCCGGCGGACTGGGCGCGGGTGTTGGCGTATCGGTCGGCGGTATCAACGCTGGTTTGGGCGCCGGGCTCGGCTCCAATGGGCTTAATGCCGGCGTCGGAGCTTCCGTCGGCGGCACGAATGGCGTCAATGCCGGAGCGGGTGCCTCCGTATCCGGAACGAGTGGTGTCAATGCGGGCGTCGGCGCATCGGTTGGTGGCTCCAGCGGAGTGAATGCCGGCGTGGGCGCATCGGCCAACAGCAATGGCGTCAACGCCGGTCTCGGCGCTTCGGTCGGAGGCTCAAGCGGCGTCAATGCCGGCGCTGGCGTCTCCGTCGGCGGATCCGGGGTGGGCGTTGGAGTGGGTGTCGGTGTCGGAGGAAGCGGTTCAGGCGGCAGTGGCGGTGGAACTGGCAGCGGGACTGGCTCGACTGGTGGTACCGGCTCTAGCGGAACCGGTATGGCAACCGGAGGCACTGGCGGCACGAGCGGCTTCGGGCTGGGCTCGGGCAATTCCGGCACGGGATCGAGCACGCGCACGCTTGCCGCTTTCCGCACCATGTCGAGCGCTGAGCAGAAGCGTATGCTCATTGCCTGTCGTCAGGTGACGGCATCAGGCAATTTCGATGCTGGTCTCGTCAGCCTTTGCCGGCTGCTGCGCAGTACGGCGAGCGCCGGCGGCCTATAGGCGGCTTTCCGTCGGGTGTCTCAGCGCCCCTTCGATCGAGAACAAAAGCCTACGCCCGTTGCCTTGATATCGGCAATGGGCGCAGACATGCGTCCCAATTACCAATCTGCGCGGGCAACATTGTCGATCATCTGTCGGCTGCGGCGCAACATCACGCCTGGGGCATCCACGGCTCTGTTCAAAAGGTTGCGCGCGCCGGCAAGGGGATGAAATCCGACCCTTTCTTCCAGCAGCACGGGAGGCGGATCGTCGTTCCCAAGAGGCGGAGTTGCCTCTGAATATTCCGGGTGACCTGTTATCAGCGGGTCCTGTGTTTCGCATTGCGGCAAGCAGCGGTCGAAATGCTCCACGTCACCGGATGACGCCATCTTGGTCTTCGCGGCATCGGAATGCGATGCGATGTGCTTTACCGGCGGGTTGGTCTTGGCCATGGCAGCAAGCGGCGAAGGTTGCGGAATTGGCACTGACAACTGCGGCTTTGCCGGGCTCGCATCAATCGCTAACTGCAAATGGTTCCCGGGAAGCTGCAGTGCGGGTGCTGGACGATTGATAGCGATACGGCCGCTGTCGTCGATGAATTGTATGGTGCGGTCGACGGGGCCGGTTTGAACAATGACATAAAGAGCACCGACAACGGTGCCGCAAACAGCAAGCCCGGAACCCAGCCTTCGGGTCGTCTCGCTTTGGCCATTCCACCATCTCATAGGCTGCGTATCCATCGACCGCTCCTTTTGACAAAATCCCGGCTAGCCATTTTCATGCGAACTGTGGCGCGGCTTTTACCGAAACGTGGCCAATTGCAGACCTTTTGCAAAGAAATGTTGACGAATGCGTTTTGCGCATCCTGACGGTAAGGATGAACTGCCTTCGACGGCCGCCATTCCTCTTCATAATACTAGCGGAAGAACTGCGATGAAAAACCCCGCCCGCTCGACGGCCGACCTGCGTTCGCGGATAGCGAGTATAGGGAAGCTGTCGTGAACATACGGTAAGAATTGATGTTTCCGCCGCAGCCTAGTGATCGAAACCGCGAATCATTCGTGGCGGATGGCGCCTTCAAAATCGCTGATTCGCGTAAATTGAATCTCATATTCTCGCCGCGCTTATCACGGCAGCAGGTAAATTGTATCGAACATTATTAACCATGTTTTTTAAAACTATTAATTATCTGCCGGTATTCGCTGAGTAAAGCAAAACTCTACTTTGAGGGCATTCTTTCGATACTGTCGCAACTGCCCCGGTGATTTCCTGCCTGATTGCCAGCGAAGCATATATGTGCTTATTTTATTATATTCTGATATGTTTGAGGCATATGCGAGGGGGAATGTGAATGCTGAGAATGCTCTGCGGTACAGTTCTGACTGGTATCGCAATGACCTTGGTAGCATCGCCCGCGATGGCTGCCACTGCAACCGCCAATATGACGGTCACCATCACCATCCAGGCGCAGTGCCTCGTCCAGAGTACCAATAATCTCAACTTTGGCACCAACGGTGTCATCACCGGCAATATCGACCAGGCAACCACCATCGGAGTGCAATGTACATCCGGGCAGACCTACAATGTCGGCCTGAGTGCCGGCGCTGGGGCGGGAGCGACGACAGCTGTCCGTGTCATGACGGGCCCGGCAAGTGCGACGATCAATTATGCGATCTACAGCGATGCCAACCGAACGCAGACCTGGGGCACCACCATAGGCACCGATACCGTCTCGGGCACAGGTAATGGCGCAGTCCAGAACATAAATGTCTATGGCCGGGTACCCCCGCAGACCACCCCGGCCGCGGGCGTCTACACCGATACCGTGGCCGTTACCGTCACCTACTGAAAACTCACAGTTCCAGGAGGCCGTCATGCAACGCATGTTGCCATGCATTGCCGCGACTATGCTTTTGCTGCTCGGTGCTTACGGCCTGAACGCGGCATCTCTGCGAGTAGCACCCACAAGTCTCGAGCTCACGGCGCCGGCCGCTGCCACGGTCTTGAACCTCGCCAATGACGGAGATCATGCGATCAACGTCCAGATACGCGTCTTCAAGTGGAGCCAGGCAGGTGGCATAGAAACTCTGGAACCGACCCGGGATGTCGTTGCCAGCCCGCCTGCGACGAGAATGAATCCCAACGCGCAATATGTGGTCAGAGTGGTTCGTACGAGCAAGGCGCCTGTCAAGGCCGAAGAGACCTATCGTGTTATTGTCGATGAGCTGCCAGACCCTGCCCGCGCGCGCGCCGGCACGGTCACCCTCATCATGCGCCAGTCCATTCCAGTCTTCTTCAAGCGGCCGGACATAAAGCCTGCCGATATCGTCTGGAGCCTCAAGCGGCAGGGCAACAACCTTTCTTTGACCGGCAAGAACAATGGTGGCAGCCGCTTCCGTCTGTCGAACGTAACCCTGGCGCAGGGCGCAACGAAGATCGGCAGCCGCAACGGGCTGGTCGGATACGTACTTGCCGGTGCAACGATGCAATGGTCGATGGGAACAGCAAAATCTCTCACCGGCAGCGTCGTAACACTCCATGGCCAGAGTGATCTTGGGCCGTTCGATGCTGAAGTCGCCGTTAATCAACGGTAGTGCCGGCGCCGTTTTCATATGCATGCTTTTCTCAGTGCCGGCGTTGCGTGCTCAGGAAGTGCCCGATCAGCCGGCAGACATAGCCATTGCAGGCCAACGGGCGGCCATACTGGACGTCTACCTCGAAGTATTCATCAACAATGCATCGATGAACATGATAGGTAATTTCAAACAGCGTCCGAACGGTTCCCTCGCGGCAACCGCAAAGGAGCTGCGCGAGGTCGGCATTAAGCCGCCGGCCGGCGCCGACGACGACAAGCTGATAGAGCTCAGCACCTTGCCTGGTCTGTCCTATCAGGTCGACGATGAGACGCAGCGCCTCTATGTCCAGACGACGGACAGGGGGCGCGCACCTCGCGTCATCAATGTCAGGCAGCAGCAGGAAAATGCCATCCCGGCACCCCAGGCCGGCTACGGCGCCGTCTTGAACTATTCCCTCTACGCAAGTTCCAACGGCCTATTCCAAGGCAATTCGAACATGTTCCAGGGAATATCCGGATCTTTCGATGCACGTCTCTTCAGCCCCTATGGCACGCTCAGCCAGTCCTTCCTCGCCGGATATTCCGAAGGCAGCCTTGACGGCATAACTCGCCTCAACACGACCTGGAGCTATTCCGATCCGAAGAACCTCGTTACCTATCGCGCGGGTGATCTAACCACTGGCGGCCTGTCATGGACACGACCAGTCTATTTCGGCGGCATTCAGTTTCAGCGCAATTTTGCACTGCGTTCGGACCTGGTGACCGAACCGCTGCCCTCCTTTACCGGGACGGCGGCCGTCCCTTCGACACTCGATATCTATACGCAGAACGTTCGCACCTATTCCAGCGACGTCCCCGCCGGACCATTCGAAGTCACCAACCTGCCGGTCTTTTCTGGAGGCGGGCAAGCGACCGTCGTGCTGCGCGACAGCCTGGGACGCGAAACCACGCAGACCTTGCCCTTCTACTCCTCCAATTGGCTTCTGCGTCAGGGCCTTTTGGACTTTTCCGCCGAGATCGGCACTCCGCGTCTGAGTTTCGGAACCGATTCCAATGATTACGACGGTCGTATCATGGGCGCCGCTACCGCAAGGTACGGCCTGACAGATTGGCTGACACTGGAAGGCCATTTCGAGGGTGGCGCCGATCTCCTGAATGGCGGTGCGGGAGCCGCCTTTCCGATCAACTCGTTCGGTGTAGCGTCAATAGCGGGCGCGGCAAGCAAAAGCGGGTCGCGTTCCGGCGCCCTGATGAATGCCGCATTCGAGCTCAGTTACGACAGATGGGCTCTTTACGCCCGGGTACAGCGGACCTTTGGCGATTATGACGACATAGCCTCGATCTCCGCGCGGCCGACAACCAATGTTGCCGGAGATGTGAGCATTTTCAGTGCCGGTGTGCCGCGAGCCATCGATCAGATCACGCTGAGCGTGCCAACACCACTCGATCTTTCCAGCCTCAACCTCTCCTACACCAACCTCGAAACCGCCGACGGCAGCAGGAGCAAGATCGCCGGCCTTTCCTACAGTCAGACCTTCAAGCGCGCGACAGTCTATGCGAGCGCCTTCACTGATCTCGACGACCGAAGCAATTTTGGATTCTTTGCCGGCCTCTCCATCCCCTTCGGCGGCAACGTCACGGCCAATACGGGCGTACAAGGCGGGCCTAACGGCCTCGGCGTCGTGGCCGACGTTTCCAAGTCGATGCAGCAGGAGGACGGCAGCTTCGGCTGGCGCCTACGCACGTCCGAAGGCGAAGACACCTATCGCGAGGCGGCAATCGGCTATCGGGCTCCCTTCGCGCAGGTCGAGGCAGGTCTTCAACAGCAGGATCATCGGACCAACGCCACGGCTCGCGTCGATGGTGCCATCGCTGTTGCAGGCGGTGGCGCCTTTGCCACCAATAGGATTGACGATGCCTTTGCCGTCGTCGATGTCGGCGCTCCCAATGTCGAGGTTCAGCAGCAGAACCGGCCTGCCGGCAAGACCAATTCGAGCGGCCGCATCCTGGTGCCCAATCTCAATTCCTATGAACCGAATACCCTATCCATCGATCCTAAGAACCTACCCGTCGACGCCGATGTGCCGGCGACGAAGGAAATCGTCGTGCCGGCGGATCGCAGCGGCGTCGTCGTCAAGTTCGGTGTATCCGAAGCGCCGCAAGCCGCCCTCATTACGATCAAGGACAAGAACGGGGTGCCGCTGCGTGCCGGGCTCGGCGGCACCTTACAAGGATCGAGCGAGGATTTCGTCATCGGCTATGACGGGCAGGCCTACATTCGCGGACTGCACGCAAGCAACACAATCGACATATCACTTGAAGACGGAACGAAGTGCCATGCCGAATTCGCCTACAAGCCGCAGCGGGGCGAACAGGTCGTCATCGATGACGTCAGGTGCCTTTGAAAGGGAGTTGAAAAGATGCTGCGTTCGCTCACTCTTTTGCTCGCACTGCTGTTGCCTTCGCTATGCGCTGCGCAAAGCTGCAACTTCTCGGCTACCAATATGAACTTTGGCGCGGTCGATACCCTATCAGGCACCCCGGTCAATTCGACATCTACGATAAGTGTATCCTGTTCCGGCGGGCTCCTGGACCTGGGCAAGCGGCTTCTGATTTGCCCCGATATCGGCGCCGGCAGTGGTGGAGCATCGTCGGCCGCGGCGCGCCAAATGTTGAACGGAAGCAGTTCTTTGAACTATCAGCTCTATTCCGACAACGGCCGAAGCGTGGTGTGGGGATCGAGCAGCTGGCCCTATCCATCACGTGCACCGGTCTATGCGCTGACAATGGCCTTGCTGAATGGCTCGTTGATCGGCGCAACTGGCAGCATGACGGTCTATGGAGCTGCACTCGGCTCTCCGCCGACGGCAGTACCGGGGTCGTTTACGTCCAGCTTCACATCGACCTACACCTCCTTCTATTACAGCTACAGTAGTGCGACTACCTGTTCTGCTCCTTCTGGAACGATTGGAACCGCATCGTTCAGCGTCAATGCAACCGTCGCCGCCAATTGCCTTGTCAGCGTCCAGAACATTGATTTCGGGACACAGGGCGTATTGAGCACGAATGTCGATGCCACCGGTTCCGTCACGGCAACCTGTACGCCGGGCACGACTTATACGATCTCCTTGGGT
Source organism: Rhizobium pantanalense (assembly GCF_030182525.1). NCBI lineage: Bacteria > Pseudomonadati > Pseudomonadota > Alphaproteobacteria > Hyphomicrobiales > Rhizobiaceae > Rhizobium > Rhizobium pantanalense. The sequence continues at coordinate 680,377 of NZ_JAQJCH010000002.1, read as the reverse complement.
GGCGGCGGCGCGAATGCTCTGCCGACGGCGCGAAAGATGGCGAAAGGATCGGAGACGGTGACCTACGGCCTCTACAAGGACACCAGCCGGTCGCAGCCCTGGGGCGATGCCAATACGCCGGGTAGCACCGTCGCCGGAACGGGAACCGGCAGTGCTCAACTGTTGACGGTCTACGGCCGAGTGCCACCGCAGACCACGCCATCCTCAGGCATTTACACCGATACGGTCGTGGTGACGCTCACCTACTGACTGCGAGTTTCCAACAAGCAGGTTGTTCGGATAATCTCGGTCAGCCTCGGGAGCCAGCTTCCGGAGTCGCGAGCAATTCCTCCACCGCATCCTCTAGCGCGCGCCGATTGAGAAGACCAGTGAGCGCATCCGTCTGGGAGAGACGTCTTAACTCCTCCGTCATCGATTTGCGCTCCATTTCCAGGTGCCGCTTGAAGCGTTGCTGCTCACGCAAAAGGTCAAGACGCAGGAACAGTTCCCGCATCTCACGTCCGGCGTGAGGTATCGGTGGCGGCGTCGTAAGGTTGCCGACGGCAATCTCGTCGATCTGTCGCATGACAGCCAGCATCGGCCGGAAGAGCGAACGTCTGAGCACGTAGGCTAACCAAATCACAACCGATACCGCCATGACGGCAAGCAGTGCGGAGATCAGCATGGCTCTCAGGGATTTCTGCTGTACTTCGTCGAGAGAGTTCAATGCCGCGGTTTCGATGAGTTCACGCAGGTTCTCGGTCGATTTCATTCCAGGCACGTATTTCGCTGTGAACTCTCCGGGTGTGAGCGCATCGCTCGCATTCGCATCAAAGGCGACGCGCTGAGCGTAAGGCAGCGCTCCGGCAAAGTAACTGACCGTCACCTGATCCAACAGCCTTGCGAGAGCCTGGGATTGCAATGTAACGGGCGCATAGGTTTTCAGCAGCGCATTCACTTCGAAAAGCCTGTTCAATTCGTTGTCGAACGCAGCTCTATAGTGGGAACGGGCCTGCCCCTGTGAGGCCAGCATTATGACGACATAGGAGCCCAGCCTTCCGGCACGCTCTCTGAGCGTTCCGGCCATCGAGGTCAGCATGACTTCGGCGCCTGTCTCGGGCGCCAGTGCAATGACCGATCGGCCGGCGACATCCCGGTAATCCTGGGCGCGATCCGCTGCACGGAACATTGCCTGTATGGCGTCCGCGATCCTTGCGCCGCTGCGCTCGCCGCGTGGCAAGGCGGCCACCGCATCGACCGCCTGACGGCCGCTCTCCAGCTGAGCCTTAAGCGCCATGAATGCGCTGCGCATTTCCGCGGACTGGTCTATTTCCGTTTTAAAGAGCGCTTCGAGCTTGGCGATATCCTTGTCGGTTGTTTCGCGGCTTGCTTTCAGATCGGCAGCAAATTGTGCTTGCTCACGCTCCGAAGCGCCCATCAGACTGTTTGCAGGACCGCGTTCTCTCGATATCGTCGCGGCCGCGTGCAGCGCCGTATGAAAACGGCCGAACTCGATTACGCCGCGCTTGTAGTTGAGGTAATCCGACAGGCTGAAGGCAATCGTCGAGCCGGCCATCATCAAGCAAACCATGATAACAGCTACCGCGCCGATCCATTGTAGCTGTTGAATTTTAAGCCGCGACAATAAATGCTCTCCAAAATCACCGTCTATTGCGGATTACATCAGATTTGATGGAATCTTCACTTAACGAACAGGTTTAAATCTTTCTCATGTTCTTTAAGTCCGCATATCCGAACAGTCGGCCTGACATGACAGTCTTCCGCATGCGAGATGACGGTTTGGCGATCTTGAGCCGCAATTATATTGCGGCTGGTTGCCGGCGTCGTGCTCCGCGCATGCGATAGGAAAGAATGGTGCCGAAAATGAGTTCGCGGCGCGTATGGTAACTGCTTGATAGCGGACCTGCTTCATCAAGCGGTTCTTGTCCGGCAAATCTAGTTTTGCAGAAAGATCGAAGGCATCAGGTTAGCCCGAGCCGAATAATGTGGCTGGCCGACGACATGGGATATCACCAGCGCATAGACCAGGATAGAGCCGGCTATGATGACGATGCCGCTAATGGGAAGCCCAATTTTTGACGTGGGAGCCGTCGACGTATCCGGCGGATTCGCGCGGCTGGCCTTTCGGGTGGATTGATCCGCCGTTGCAAGGGGAAGCTGCAACTCCCTTTCCATGCGAGCCTGCGCATCAAGGTGCTTGCCGTATCTCGCTGCGGACCGAAACTGGATAACTTCACCCATTTCTCACGCGGTCCCTTTTACCGCTTGTGGTTATTGGCCATATTCCTGGCTGTTGTCATTATTGCTATAGTCGACACGAACCACGACCTTTTCCGGCCGTTGCTCGCCATGCGGAACGATCACAGTCACGATACAGCGATTCTCGCGTGGCTTGACGGATAGGAGGCGTCCCTTGGTCGTCGAAAGAACCTGATCCACCGCACTCGAGCAATCCTGAACATTGTAGGTGCTTTGAGTGATTTGACCTGCCACTGCGGAGCCTGCAATTGAAATTCCCGCAAGTATCGTTAGGACCCTGATCATGCTTCCACTATACCTCAACGAAGGCAAGGAAGCGACAGCAGTTCGCAATGAACCAAGTCTATTTGCGTCATCTTTCCTGCTGTGCTGCAGAAATCACAGAGGCTAATATCAGCCGGCAGACATGGACTTTCATGGCGAATTCATGGATGGAGATGCGGCGCAGCCTGCTGCCCTCGCCAAAGATTGCGTGCCATCGCGCCATCGAGATCAATCCGCTCGTCCCTGGGAGAATGATGCTTACTCTGGAAACCTCCCGGCTCGTTCTCAGGCCTTGGCAGGATAGCGACCGCGCTCCTTTTGCAGCCGTAAACGCGGATGCGCAGGTTCGGCAATATTACTATCCGAGCCTGCTCACGGCTGCTGAGACTGATGAACTGATCGATGAAGCGACCGCGCAGTTGGCCAACGAAGGTTTCGGCTTCCTGGCCGTGGAACGCAAGGCCGACGGCGCGCTGATCGGCGGCGCAGGTCTTTCAAGTCCCGGGCCGGAAGTTCCGGGCGATTTTCCATTGGAGATCGGTTGGATTCTGGGGCGTGGCTATTGGCGGCAGGGCTATGCGGCGGAAATCAGCCGGTGTTGCCTGGATTTCGCCTGGCAGGAGCTGCAGGCTGATTGCGTGATCGGCTATACGTCGGCGATCAACATCCCCTCCCGCCGCGCAATGGAGAAAATTGGCATGGTCTATGTCGAGGGCGGTGATTTCGATGACATCACAGTGCCGCCGGACAATATTCTGCGGCCGCACGTGCTCTATCGCATCGATCGTCCTAGGCAGAAAATCCATGAATGAACAGGATAAGCCACGCCGAAAGCCTGCGGATCGGCAATCGCTGTTCTTGTGTTCCCCCTTCTTTCACGCGAAATATTTGCCATGAGCATACCGACATCCCATCCCTTCGACTTCGATCCCACCTACGGCATGCAGCTTGCGCAGTTGCAGGCGATAGAGACGCCGGAAGCCCCGGCGGGCTTCGACGATTTCTGGCGGCAGCGCTACAGGGCAGCGCTGGCCATCGATCCACAACCCAAGCTTCGTCATAGCCAGTTGCGCCACGACAATTGGCACGTCTTCGATATCAGCTACGCGTCGACAGGGTTGTTTCAGATCAATGGCTGGCTGCTCATTCCCCGCAGCGGACAGGTGCGGCGCGGCCTAGTCGTCGGACACGGGTATGGCGGAAGAGACCAGCCGGAATTCGATTGGCCGGCAGAAGAGACGGCTATCCTTTTTCCCTGCTGCCGGGGGCTTTCCCTTAGCGCCAACCCAAAAATCCCCTCGGATGCATCGGACCATGTCCTTTGCGGTATCGAAAACCGCGATACCTATGTCATCGGCGGCTGCGTGGAAGACATCTGGCTCGCCGTCTCGACATTGGAGACCCTCTATCCGTGGCTTGCCGGCCATATCGGCTATAGCGGGATCAGTTTCGGTGGCGGCATCGGTGCTCTCGCCATTCCTTTCGATGCGCGGATCAGTCGCGGCCATCTCATCGTCCCGACTTTTGGCAACCGGCAGCTATGGCTGACACTGCCAACCGTCGGCAGCGCCCAATCGGTTCAGGCCTATCAGCAAAAGCACGGCAGCGTTCTCGAGACACTGCGGTTCTTCGATGCTGCGATCGCCGCGCAGCGCATCACTGTGCCGATGCTTGTCGCACCCGCGCTTTTCGATCCCGCAGTCGCACCACCCTGCCAGTTCTCTGTCGCAAATGCGCTGCAGAAATTTAACGAAATCTTCATTCTGGATGCCGGTCATTTCGATTATGCTGGCAGCGCGCAGCAGAACGCAGTTCTGCGAGACATGGTCGGGCAATTCTTCAAGGTGCTATGAACCGCGAATACCTATGCTGGTACAGTCCTCGGCTGCATCGGGACATGGAGTTGCTGGTGTTCGGCCATGCCGGCGCCAAGGTATTGGTATTTCCCACCCGCGACGGTCGCTTCTGGGAATATGAGCAGGTCGGCATCGTCGCCAGCCTCGCGGATAAGCTGAATGCCGGACAGCTTCAGCTCTACTGCATCGAAGGGCTGGCGGCAGAAACCTTCTACGGCTTTCATCGCCACCCATCCGAGCGCATTCGCAGGCATAACGCTTTCGAGGAATACATCCTCAACGAAGTCCTGCCTCTGATGGCGCAGAAGAACGGGCATGAGTGCACCATCGTTCACGGCTGCAGCCTCGGCGCCTTCCAGGCCGCAAGCCTGGTTTTTCGCCACCCTCACCTCTTCCGCAAGCTGGTCGCCTTTTCCGGCCGCTACGATCTGACGATGAAGGTCGAATCCTTCACGGATCTGTTCGAAGGCTATTACGACGATGATATCTATTTTCACACCCCGACACATTTTCTGCCGGGACTTGCCTGCGACTGGCGTTTGGACAGGTTGCGCCAGATCGATATCGTCATGACGATCGGAGACGCCGATCCCTTCTTCGACAATAATCGCCACTTTAGCCGACTGCTCGCCGACAAGGGGATCGATCATCGGCTGCATGTATGGGACGGACGCGCGCATCGCGCAGATGCTTGGCGCCGAATGGCACCACTCTATATCTGACGAAGAAAACTAGTTCCCAGGCCTTCAGGCCAGCCCGGCCGGTATCGGTCGAAGCGCCTTATGTGCGCCGTAATCGCGCTCGTGGGATTTGCGGTGTTGCCGCTCGGAGCTTGCGGAAAACTCGACCAGAATACGCTCCATCATGCCATCCGGATAGGTTCCGGTGTCGTTCGTTTCAACTTCCGACTGGGCGGTAACGATCTTCATATTCATCTCTAGTCCTCCGGCTCTGCACGGAAACCCTTGATTCCAATATCTGTTCCATTAGTATTCCTGAAAATTGTTAAAAAATTAACTACGTCCGTTAATCAAATCGGGCGCCACGGCATCGAACTTGAATGGCTGGCCGGATTGGAACATTCTCGCAATCCTGGCGTTCAATCTCTGATTTGATGGGGGGCTTGATGTATCGATCCAAATCGCCCTGGGCGCAGTTCTTCTCGTTGCCGGCGAAGCAGCTGATATTGATTTAGACTTTAACCTCGAGGTTGAGATCCAAAAGGACCTCGCGGGAGTTCGCATGCCTTCGATCAATCACTGTCCAATCGGCGGATAGACTGGAGCAGATCATGGCCATCGTCATCACATCGATCATCCTCGCACTCATCGGTCTGGCGCTCGGTGGCGGCGGCCTCTGGCTTGTGCTGCTTGGCGGAAGTCCCTTTTATCTTCTGGCCGGCATCGCCTTCCTCCTGACGGCGATCCTGCTTTATATGCGCAAGGCAGCCGCGCTTTGGCTCTATGCGATCTTCGTACTGGCAGCGCTTGGATGGGCGATCTGGGAGGTCGGTTTCGACTGGTGGCAGCTCGGTCCGCGCGGCGGATTGATCATTCTGATCGGTCTGTGGCTGCTGACACCCTGGATCCGGCGACCGCTGGGCTTTCGCAGCCTGGACGGCGTTCACTACGGGGCCAATCCCTGGCCGCTTGCGATCCCCTTGATCATCGCCATCCTCGTTGCCGTCTATTCGATGACGACAGATCCGCACGATCTCTCCGGCGATCTGCCGACGACAGCAGCTGCGAATGCCCCGATGGGCGGCGATGTGCCGGATGGTGAATGGCATCAGTATGGCAGAACTTCCTTCGGCCAACGTTACTCGCCTCTCGATCAGATCAATGCGCAGAACGTCGCAAACCTCAAGGAAGTCTGGCGATATCAGACCGGCGATGTGAAGCGTCCCGATGACATCGGCGAGACGACCTATCAGGTCACGCCACTGAAGATCGGCGATACGCTTTTTATCTGCACGCCGCATAGCCTGGCGATCGCCATCGGTGCGACAGACGGCAAGGAAAAATGGCGCTACGATGCCAATGCCGGCATGAACCCCAATCGACAGCATCAGACCTGCCGCGGTGTCTCCTATTATCACGACACGACCGCTGCAGCCGGTGCGCCCTGTGCCGATCGCGTCTATCTGCCGACCTCGGATGCCAGACTGATCGCGCTCGATGCTGCCAATGGCAAAGTGTGCCAGAGCTTTGCCGATCAGGGCACCCTGCATCTTGAAACCGGCATGAAATACAATCCGGCCGGTTATTATTATTCGACATCGCCGCCCGTCATCGTCGCCGACAAGATCATTATCGGCGGCGCGGTGAACGACAATTATTCCACCCAGGAACAGTCAGGCGTCATCCGCGGCTTCGATGCCCGGACCGGGGCTCTGCTCTGGAACTGGGATTCCGGCAATCCGGATCAGACGGCGCCGCTGCCCGCCGGGCAGACCTATACGACCAACTCGCCGAACAGCTGGTCGGTTTCCAGCGCCGATGAGAAGCTCGGCATCGTTTATGTTCCGCTTGGCAACCAGACGCCGGACCAGCTCGGCATGGGCCGCAGCGCCAATGTCGAACGCTTCTCCTCCTCTGTGGTCGCGCTCGACATCAATACCGGCCAGCTCAAATGGGTGCAGCAATTCGTCCATCACGATCTCTGGGATATGGACGTCCCGGCCCAACCCGTGCTCGTCGATCTGACTAAGGCCGATGGCAGCACGGTTCCCGCATTGGTCGCTTCGACCAAGCAGGGCGACATATACGTGCTTGATCGCCGCACCGGCACGCCGATCATTCCCTTCAAGGAAATACCGGCGCCGGGCGGCACCATTCCCGAGGACCACGCCTCCCCGACACAGCCGATCTCCGATCTGACCTTCTCGCCGCCGCCCTTGCAGGAAAAGGACATGTGGGGCGTCTCGCTGTTCGATCAGCTCGCCTGCCGCATCGCCTTCCATCAGCATCAGTATGAAGGCCGCTACACACCGCCTTCGTTGCGCGGCTCCATCATTTTCCCCGGCAATTTCGGCACCTTCAACTGGGGCAGCGTTGCCGTCGACCCGGAACGGCAGATCATGTTCGGCATGCCGACTTATCTCGCCTTCACTTCGCGGTTGGTGCCGCGCGCCGAGATCCCGCCGAAGGGAGCCGGCGACAAGGGCAGCGAACAAGGCCTGAACCGAAACGAGGGCTCCCCTTACGGCGTCTATATGGGGCCGTTCGTCAGCCCGCTCGGCGTTCCCTGCCAGGCGCCGCCCTGGGGCTATGTCGCCGGTGTCGACCTGAAGACCGGCAAGATCGCCTACAAGCACAAGAATGGCACCGTCCATGACATGACGCCCCTGCCTCTTCCCTTTAAGGTCGGCGTTCCCGGCATTGGCGGGCCGATCGTCACCAAGGGCGGAGTAGCGTTCCTGGGGGCAGCGGTGGACAATTATCTTAGGGCCTATGATGTCACGACCGGGAGACAGCTTTGGCAGGCACGCCTTCCGGCGGGCGGCCAGGCAACGCCGATGACCTATACCGCCAGCGACAACAAGCAATATGTCGTCATGGTGGCGGGAGGCCACGGCTCGGTCGGAACTAAGCCGGGCGACTATGTGATCGGTTATACCCTGCCATGAATTGGCGACGGAGCGGCCAGACAAGCTGCTCCCTTCTGCCGCGGCCCTGGCTTAACTCTTCGAAGAGCGGAGATCCCCCTCGGCGCCGTGATCCGCGGAGTCTGGTGGAGGCTCCCAGCCGAAGACGCTGCGACCGCCATAGGAAAAGGAGCGGTCGAATTCGCCGGCAACGATCTCCTTGAGATCGGGGCCGGTGACATAACGCTCCAGCATCCGCGATTGGTCATCCAGCCGCTTCAGCGCCGACAATTCCTCGTCACGACCGAGGCGTCCCTTCCTGACGGCGGATTTCATCACGCTGATTGTCTCGTCATAGACCTTCAGCGGCACCGGAAAGGGATGCCGGTCCTTGCCGCCATGGGCGAGCGAGAAGCGCGCTGGGTCGGAGAAGCGGCAGGGTGCGCCATGGACGACTTCGGCGACCATCGCTAAAGCCCTGACCGTTCTGGCGCCGACGCCGGGCGTCAGAAGCAGATCCTCGAAATCCACCGGACCGCGATCGGCGGCCGCAGCGAGATTTCCGTGCAGGCGCCTCATGTTCACATCTTCCTGGCGCACATCATGATGTGCCGGCATGACGAGGTACGGCAGCATCGGCTGCGCTTCTTGTTTGTTAATTACTGGAGATTTCCCTTCCAGAACATTGAGTTCACGAATGATTTTATCTGGCCCCAATGAGGCGAGCAGATCCAGCTGACCGTCGCGGGAACGCTCGGCGCGCCGATCGGCAAGATTGACGATCTCGCCCTGCTCGCGTCCCTCGATGGCTGCATGCGGAGAATCCAGGAAGCTCGTCAAACCCTCCGACAGCCAGTGATATCGGCGTGCTTGCCGGCGTTCGTCGTTCATGCCCTGCTGGATGACGACCCACTTGCCGTCATCCGCGACGATGAAGCCATGGAGATAGAGATCGAAGCCATCCTGCACGGCTGCACTATCCACTTTTGCGATCAGTCGGCTCTTGGTCGCGAGCGACGCGCCGTCGATGCCGACGCGATCGCCGATCTCAAGCAGTTCGCCCGGCGTCTTGCGCGATTGCGCACCACGGCCGCCGCAGACATGGATGCCGAGTTCGCCGGAAAGCGGCGGCAGGCCACGCTTCAAGGCGCCGAGAACGCTCGTCGTGATCCCCGAGGAATGCCAATCCATGCCCATGACGGCGCCGAAGGACTGGAACCAGAAGGGATTGGCGAGACGGCGAAAGAGTTCGTCACGCCCATAATGCTGCACGATCGCCTCGGTGATGACAGCGCCCAGGCGCGTCATGCGGTCTCCAAGCCAGCGCGGTACGCGGCCGCCATGCAGGGGAAGATCAGCTTTGCCGGCTCTCTGTGCCAAATCCACGACTCTCGTTCTTTACCGAGACATTGTAGTCCCGGCAGCGAAGATATGCCAATCGCAACGCTTAGCGATCAGTGGAGGTCGTACTGTTGGATTGTGATGGGATTAGGCCAATACCGGTGTCGGCGCAAAATCCTGCATTGGCCCCGAAAAAGGCTTTGGCAATGGGGAGGCGTACGAGCTGCGCTTGCTGGTGGATAGGCCTAGGGATACTAAAGCTTCGGCCTGCTTGACCGCTGCGGCGACACCATCCACGACCGGGACGCCGTAGATCGACTGTAGCTCTCGTGCGAGATCCGTCATGCCGGCGCAGCCGAGTACGATGGCTTCCGCTCCATCTTCGGCGAGCGCTCGCTCGATTTCCGCCCGCAGCTTTCCGATTGCACTCGAAGACGAATCTTCAAGCTCGAGCACGGGGATATCGGAGGCGCGAACCTTTGCCCGCGCGCCCATGCCATAACGATGGACAAGATTGTCGATGAGGATGCGTGAGCGTTCGAGCGTCGTCACTACGCTAAAGCGTTGTGCCAGGAAGCCGGCCGTGGCTACGGCTGCTTCACACAGACCGACGACAGGTACGTCGCAGAACATGCGTGCGGCTTCCAGACCGGTGTCGTCGAAACAGCAGATGATCGCGGCGTCATAGCCTTCGCCCTGCCTCTCCTTCAATTCGCGCAGCATGCCGGGCACGGCGATAGCGCCGTCATAATAGCCCTCGATCGAAGCCGGCCCCATCTGCGAGGTGGCGGCGATAATCTCCGTGCCGGGACCTGCTACGGCACGCGCAGCGATCGCCGCCTTTTCCGTCATGGAAGCCGTCGTATTCGGATTGATGAGCAGCAGGCGCATGATCTCAACTTTTCTTGGCTTGGCGGCGGCCGAGCATGGTCATGACTGCAAGCGCCAGCAGGATAATGGTGAAGGAAAAGAGCGTCGTCACTGTTCCGAGCGCATAGAGCACCGGCGTCGTGACGTTGGTCGTCATGCCGTAGATCTCGAGTGGCAGGGTGTTGTAGGTGCCTGATGTCATCAGGGTGCGGGCGAACTCATCATAGGATAGCGTGAAGCCGAAGAGACCGACGCCGATCAGGCTCGGTGCGATCATCGGCAGCACGACATGACGGAAGGTTTGCCAGGAGCTAGCACCGAGATCCCGGGCGGCTTCCTCATAGGCTGGCGAAAACCGGTTGAAGACGGCGAACATGATCAGCACGCCGAAGGGCAAGGTCCAGGTCAGATGTGCGCCGAAGGCGGAAGAATACCACGCCGGCGCAATGCCACCCTGCTGGAAGACGACACCGATCCCGAGCGAAATGATAATGGATGGGACGACGAGGCTGGCAACGGTCGCATAGAACAGAAATGTCGAGCCGCGAAAGCGGCGGCGAAAGGCAAGGCCTGCCAGCAGCGACACGACGACGGTCACGATCATAACCATCACGCCGAGGATCAAGGAGCGCTGGAAGGAGGCGCCGAAATCGCCGACTGCCTGCTTTTCGAAAAGATTGGCGAACCAATGCAGCGAAACGCCATTCAACGGGAAGGTCAAGCCGCCGTCCGGCCCCTGGAAAGACAGGATGATGACCGCCGACAGCGGACCATAGAGAAACAGCACGAAAATCGTAAAGAAGATCGCGAGAACATAAAATTCCAGGCTGCGCTTTTCACGGTTCATCCTAGAGCTCCTTGCGGATATCGACGATGCGCAGGATGGCGGCGACCATCAGCAGCACGACGATCAGCAGCACGACCGCATTGGCGGCGGCTGCCGGATATTGCAGCAGCGACATCTGGTTCTTCATCATCAGTGCGATGGAAGCGCTCTGGCCGCCGGACATGACCTGCACGGTGGAAAAATCCGCCATGACCAGCGTGACAACGAAGATACTGCCGATCGCCATTCCGGGCTTGGCCAAGGGGATAACCACATTCCACAACACCTGCCATCCATTGGCGCCGGCATCGCGCGCGGCTTCGAACAGCGAGCGGTCGATGCGCATCAGCGTGTTGAAGATCGGCGTCACCATGAACAGCGTGTAGAGATGCACCATGGCAAGCACGACGGCGAAATCGGAATAGAGCAGCCATTCGATCGGCTGCGGCATGAGGCCCATCTCGATCAGCGTCGAATTGACCAGCCCGTTGCGCCCGAGCACCGGTATCCACGAGATCATGCGGATGATGTTGGACGTCATGAAGGGCACGGTGCAGACGAGGAAAAGGATCATCTGCGTCGAGGTACGGCGAATGTGAAAAGCCAGAAAATAGGCGACCCAGAAGCCGATGAAGAGCGTCAGCGCCCAGACAATTGCTGTGAATTTCAGTGTGTTGAGGTAGGTTTTCCATGTAACCCACGAGCCGAGCGTATCGGTATAATTCGTGGTCAGGAACGCCGGATAAAGGCCAGCGAAATCATAATCCCAGAAACTGACGATGCCAATCATCGCAATCGGCAACAGGAAGAAGAAGCCGAGAATGAGAAAGAGCGGCGTTGCCTGCAGATAGGTGACCGCCCAGCCGGGTACGGCAAATCCACGTCCGGCTTTCTGAGTTTCCTGCTCTGCATCCGAGGAAGCGATTGTCGCCATGGTCCGGCTTCTCCATTGAGAGGTTCCTCCCCCCGTATCGGACGGGGAGAGGCGATGATCGATCGCAGCTTAGGCAGCGATGAATTCGTTCCAGCGACGAACCATGTAACGGTCCTCATCCATGACCGAGTTCCAGCAGGCGACTGCGCCCATGCGGGTTTCGAAGGAACCGCCGTCGCGAACGGCGCCGGCCTTCTCCATCACCTTGCCTTCGGGAGACAGGATATCGCCCTGCGCCGGCTTGCCTTCGATCCAGTAGCCCCATTCATCGGCCGACATGAAGTTCTTGGCCGTTTCCATGCAGGCGGAGTAGTAGCCCTGGCGGTTGAGGTAGCCGCCGACCCAGCCGGAGGTGTACCAGTTGATATATTCATAAGCCGCGTCGAGCTGCGCACCCTTGAGATGCGAGGCAAGGCCGAGACCGCCGCCCCAGGCACGATAGCCTTCCTTGAGCGGCTGGAAGGTGCAGGCAATGCCCTTGGAGCGGACGGCCGCAACCGCCGGCGACCACATGGACTGGATGACCACTTCGCCCGACGCCATCAGGTTGACGCTTTCGTCGAAGGACTTCCAGAAGGCACGGAACTGGCCGTCGCCCTTGGTCTTGATCAGGAATTCGATCGTCTTGTCGATTTCGGCCTTCGTCATGTTGCCCTTGTCGGCATATTTGATCTTGCCGGCGGCTTCCATGATCATCGCGGCGTCCATGATACCGATGGACGGGATATTGAGGATCGCGGTCTTGCCCTTGAAGGCTGGATCGAGAATGTCGGCCCAGCTGGTGATCGGACGACCCGTGAGATCGGGGCGAATGCCGAGCGTATCGGCATTGTAAATGGTCGGAACCATCGTCATCCACTGCGTCGGCTCCTTGGCGAATTTCTTGGAGCCCTGCCCTTCGACGAAGCCGACAGTGTGCGGTGCGGTGCCCTGCGCGATGACGCTGTCGGGCTTCAGCTTGCCGGTGATGAAGAGCGGCACAATCTTGTCGTAATATTTCAGCTTCTTGACATCCATCGGCTGCAAGACGCCGGTCGGAAACACCTTCTTGGCGATCCAGTATTCGATGTCGGCGATATCGTAGCTGTTCGGCTGCGTCACGGCTCGCTGGGCGGCGGCATCGGAATCCGTCGCGGTCATCTCGAGCGTAATGCCGAGATCGGCCTTGCACTTCTCCGCAATGGCATTGATGTTCGAAACGCCGGTACCGAACTGGCGCAGCGTGATATTCGATTGCGCCCATATGGTCGGAAAGCCGGTGATCACACCGGAGCCGGCCATGGCGCCGAGAGCGGCAGCGCCGGTCTTCAGCAGCGAGCGGCGGGAAATGCCTTTCGCGGTCTTCTCAGTCTTGCTTTCAGTCGTCATGTCAGTTCCCCTTTTTTAATGCTTGAGATTTTCATGCGGAGATACGGCCAAGGAGGATTGCATCCTCCTGAGCCCAACTCAGTGAGACGGCATCGCCAACAGCGATCGATCTGGCTGCACCGTCGTCATTGCTCGCGATGACGGTGAAATCGTCGCTGCCGGCACCGATCACGGTGATCTTCAGTGTTGCGCCGCGATATTCGACATTGGAGACCACGCCGTTGAAGCCCAGCCCTTTGTCCGATGGCTGCGAAAGCCGAACGCGGTCGGTGCGAACCGCGATGTCAACGGCTTCGCCGACAGCGCGACCTGACCCTTTTACGGAGAAGCCCTGCCCTTCCGGCGCGGTCATGATGATTATGCCATCTTCGCTCGACGTTATCCGCCCGGACAGGACGTTATGATCGCCCATGAAGCGGGCAACGAAGGCCGTTGCGGGGTGTTCGAAAACCTCCCGCGGCGAGCCCGCCTGCTCGATCCGGCCGTCATTCATGATGACCATGATATCGGCGAGCGCCATCGCCTCTTCCTGGCTGTGCGTGACGTGGACGAAAGTGATGCCAAGCGACTTCTGCAGCTTCTTCAGCTCGGCGCGCATGCGGATTTTCAGGAAGGGATCGAGCGCCGATAGCGGCTCGTCGAGCAGCAGCGCTTCCGGATCGGTGATCAACGCACGGGCAAGCGCCACGCGCTGCTGCTGGCCACCTGAAAGCTGGGCCGGGCGTCGGGTTGCATAGGCCTCCATTTGCATCAGCTTCAGCATCTCAAGCGCCTTGGCGCGACGCTCGTCCTTGTCGACACCCTTCATCTTCAAACTGAAGGCGACATTGTCGATAAGGTCGAGATGAGGAAACAGCGCATAGGACTGGAACATCATCGCCGTGCCGCGCCTGGCGGGCGGAAAATCCGTGACGACGGTATTTCCGAGCCTGATGTCGCCGGAGGAAATGCCTTCATGGCCGGCGATCATGCGCAGCGTCGAGGTCTTGCCGCAGCCGGAGGGGCCGAGGAAACAGCAATAGGAACCCGCCGGTATCTTCAGGCTGATCGCATGAACAGCCGTGGTCGTGCCGTAGACCTTCGAAACGGACACTATATCGATCTCTGCCGCTTTCGACATCATCTTCCCCTTTGGTTTGGGAAAGACACTGCATCAATCGTGCCAGTTTTGCCGAAGTTGACTAACCGGCTGGAATTTCTAAATTTTTTCTCCGCAAAGAAATATTGCCTTTTGATAGGCAATTACGAACCTGCACAGGAAATAGGCTATTGTGCGCGATTTATGCAAAATATTGTATACATTTTGCCGGCTCATTTGCATCAGATTTCGTTTAACTTCCGCGCGAAACCTGTCTATCATTGCAGCCAGTTACTCAGGCTACCGATCATGAACTCTTCAACAGATGCGCTTTTGACGCCCGGCGACGCCACCGATAGCGGGGCGCAACAAATCCGCGAGGCCATTCGCGACGCGATCGTGGAGCGGCGGCTCGCACCGGGCACGAAACTGTCCGAGAGCGATGTTGGCGCTCTCTTCAACGTCAGCCGGACTCTGGCACGTGCCGCCCTGCAGGCTCTTTCCTATGAGGGGCTCGTCAGCGTCGAGAAGAACCGGGGCGCTTTCGTCGCCTATCCATCGCCCGAGGAAGCCCGGCAGATATTCGCTGCGCGTCGTCTGGTCGAGCCGGGCATAGTGCGATCGGCAGCCGAACATATCACCGCGGCTCAGCTCGCACGGCTCCGGCAGCTCCTGGTCGAAGAAGGCCGCTTGATGGGGGAGCGCGGTCAATCTGCGCGCCGGGCCGAGATCAAGGCTTCGGGCGACTTCCATCTGATGCTGGCATCGATATCGGGCAATCTCATCATGCAGCGCTTCATGGAGGAGCTTGTCGCCCGCTCCTCGCTGGTAATCTCGCTTTATGGACAATCAAGCGCCTCCAGTTGCGGCCATGCCGAGCACGGTGACATCATCACCGCGCTGGAGCGCAAAGACGTCGACACGGCCTGTCACCTGATGCTGCATCATATCGCGCATATCGAGGCCGATCTCGACCTGCGCGAGCGCAAGAGCTTCGGCCTGAAAGAAGCGTTCGAGCGGTGAGACATCCGCGATGTCGGCTGCTCTCCCGCGGGTCGGTGGCCACTGATTCAAGGAGAAAAAATTGAGCATGATCGAAACCCTCTTTACCCGGGCCAAGCTCGCCGATGGCTCGCTCAAGGATATTGGCGTGACGGATGGCCGGATCGTGTCGATCAGCGAGACCGGAGCGCCGGTTTCTGCCTCCGAGCTTATCGACCTCGAAGGCCTCCTCGTGGTGCCGGGCTTTGTCGAAGGGCACATTCATCTCGACACCAGCTTTTACGGTGACGCCTGGATTCCGCACAAGCCCTGCACCAACGGCTTCGATGTCCATGAGCGCGTCGCCCTCCAGGCGCAAAACATGGCGCAGGCCGCACCGATGGACGAAAGGGCCAGAAAACAGCTCGACCTCTGCATCGCCAATGGCAGCACATATATGCGCAGCCACGTCATGGTGGACGGTTCCGTTGGATTGAAGTCGCTGGAGACTGTGCTTGCCGTACGCGAAGAATACCGCGGATTGATCGACATCCAGCTCGTTGCCTTTCCGCAAAGCGGCATTCTGAAAAGCCCCGGCACGCCCGAGCTTCTGGATCAGGCAATCGCCATGGGTGCCGATCTCGTCGGCGGGCTCGATCCTGCAAGCTTCGATCGCGATGTCGAAAAACATCTCGATGTGGTTTTTGGCGTCGCCGAGAAGCATGGCGTCGATGTCGATATCCATCTTCATGACGGCGGTACACTCGGTCTCTTCACCATCGAGCAGATCTGCGCCCGCACGCGCGGTCTATCCATGGGCGGGCATGTCGCGATCAGCCATGCCTACGGACTTGGCGATCTCTCGATCGAAGCGGCCAAGCGTGCTGCGGCCTTCATCGCCGAGAGTGGTGTTTCCATCATGACGAATGCACCGGGTGCCCATTCCTTCCCGCCCGTCGCCCTGCTTCGGGCTGCTGGTGTCACTGTTTTCAGCGGCAGTGACAATATTCGCGATTCCTGGTGGCCCTATGGCGATGGCGACATGCTGGGCCGCGCCATGATGATCGGCTATCGGTCCGGCTTCTATACCGACGACGAATTGAAGGTTGCCTTCGATGTCGTAACAGAAAACGGCGCCAAGGCTCTGCGCCTGGAGGGTTATGGCTTGAAGATTGGCGCCAAAGCCGACTTCGTTACCTTGAAGGCGGAGCATATTCCCGAGGCGGTCGTCGCAGTGCCGAAAGGACGCGCGGTCTGCAAGGCGGGCAAACTCGCCGCCAAAGATGGGGCCATTCTGCTGCGCTGATCAAGCACAGGGACTTACGAACCTGCTAGCGCTTCAACTCTCTCTCGAATTTCTCGATCTGCTGCAGAACCCATGGGTCGTCGGCGGAATGTTGGATCGTTTCCTGTTCCGGCCGCCGCCTGCGGCGTATCCAATCGATGAAGGCGCGAAGCAACCGCATGTGGGTATCCGAGTGTTTCAGTATCTGCGAGGCCCGACGACCAGGCTCGAAAACCATTGGAAGCCGGGCCTCGACGACCGCAAGGCGTTGCGGTGATTGCCTTTTTGCCCGCGCGAAAATGAACGCTAGCTGAACATATTGCACGGCACGATAGTTTACCCGCGCCTTTGCAGCCAACGGGAGAGCCTGCAAACCAATCTCATTTCACGATTAAAGTGCTTTTTTACTTGAGCGTACCGCTATCGGCAAAACTGACCTAGCCGGGAGAGAAGACGACCGTTAGACAATGCCGCGTCGCTTCCGATTTCCCCGGAGCGACACAAGCTTAGCCTCGCCTGTGCGGGGCTTTTTTCTTTTCGGCCTATGCTTTTCTGCGCCGCGGCTCGCCGCCTGGTGCGTAGATCGTGTCCTGCTCGAAAGGAAACACCGAACCGCACCTGCAGCGCACCATATGCTTGCGCGGATCGGTCGACGGTCGTTCCGTGGAAAAGCCGCGCGGCATCTCGTCTATCTTGAAATCGCGGCTCATCGCCCGACGATCGTCATTTTCGGAAACTTCGGCAAAGCCGGTGTGGTCGCATTTCGCGCATTCCAGCTTCCGTGAATATCGATCTCTAGCGGCCATTCTCTTCCAGCCCGGGACTCACAACACGTTCCTTCTATCAGCGCTGTCGGCACTCTTGAAGGCCGCAAACAACCTTCATTGCTGCTCGCTTTGTGCCTTTAAAAATTTAAGGGTCACAAAAAATGACCGAGCCAAGAAAAAGAGATTGACCTGATGGCAGATGTCAGACCAATTTACCATCCATGACAAAACCCATGCTTACCCCTCTTCCTTCCATCGACCGGACGCAGCAAGTCATCGAGGCGCTGTCGACCTTCATCGAATCGTCGAAGCTGCGGGCGGGCGACCGGCTTCCGACCGAACGTGAGCTGATGGCAGCGCTTTCGGTGGGACGCTCCACCATTCGCGAGGTGATCACCTACTTCCAGGCGCTCGGCGTCATGGAGACGCGCAAAGGCAGCGGCACCTACCTGCTGAAGCCGGTTTCGAAGGCGACGATCCATATGCCGCTTTCCTTCAACCCGTCACATCTGCGCGATGCGCTGCTGCAGACGCTGGAGGTCCGCCGTGGCATCGAATGCGAGGCAGGCATGGTGGCTGCGAGAAAGCGAACCGACGAAGACCTCGTCATCATCGAAGAGAAGCTCAACGAGATGGAGCGTGTGCATATGGCCAAGGGCACATCCGGGCCCGAGGATCTGGCCTTCCATCTTGCCGTCTATGACGCCACCCACAATCCGTTGTTCCGGCAGCTTCTCGAACAGATGCGCGAAACCTTCGAGCGCTTCTGGGATCACCCCTTTGATCGGCAGGATTTTGCCCGCCGCTCCTTCCCCTATCACCGCACACTGTTCAACGCGATCGTTGACCAGGATCCCGAGGCAGCGCGCGCCGAAACACTGAAAATTCTCGACGTCGTCGAGGAAGACATCAAGGAAATGTCCCAATGACTGACGGGCTAGAGCCGTTCGAACTTGCGTCCCTTATTACAGCTCACGACGACGGCAATTTTGCCGAAGCCGTCGTGCCGCCGATCTTCCAGACCTCGCTGTTCACCTTCTCGAACTATGACGAGATGATTGCCTCTTATCGCGGCGAAAAGGTGCGGCCGATCTATACGCGCGGCCTCAACCCGACGGTGCGCATGTTCGAAGAGATGCTGGCAAAGCTGGAGGGCGGCGAGGATGCGCTCGGTTTTGCGAGCGGTATGGCGGCGATCTCATCCGCAGTGCTGAGTTTTGTCGAGCCGGGCGATAGGATCGTTGCGGTCAAGCATGTCTATCCCGATGCCTTCCGCCTCTTCGGCACGGTCCTGAAGCGCATGAAGGTGGACGTGACCTATGTCGACGGTCGCGACGAAGAAGCTGTCGCCAAGGCGCTTCCCGGTGCCAAGGTTTTCTATATGGAGAGCCCGACGAGTTGGGTCATGGAAGCGCATGATGTCGGCGCGCTCGCTGCACTCGCTAAACAGCACGGCGCCGTCTCGATGATCGACAACAGCTGGGCCACGCCTTACTTCCAGCAGCCGCTGAAGCTCGGCGTCGATCTCGTCATCCATTCCGCTTCCAAATATCTCGGTGGGCACAGCGACGTGGTCGCCGGCGTCGTTGCCGGCTCGAAGGAGATGATCGCTCGCCTGAAAGCCGAAGCCTACCCCTATCTCGGCGGCAAGCTTTCGCCCTTCGACGCATGGCTCCTGATCCGCGGTCTGCGCACCCTGCCGATCCGCATGAAGGCGCATGAGGCGGCTGCAATGACGATCGCCAAGCGCCTGCAGGAGCTCGATGTCATCGAACAGGTCTGCCATCCGGGCTTGGCCAACCGGCTGCCATCCGGCCTGAATGGCACCTCGGGCCTGTTTTCTTTCATCTTCCGCGAGGGCGTCGATATCCGCGCCTTCGCCGATCGCCTCACGCTCTTCAAGCTGGGTGTGAGCTGGGGCGGGCATGAGAGCCTGATCGTGCCGGGCGAAGTCGTGCTGCAGCAGAAGGCGCAGCCGAATTCGGCGCATACTTTCGGCATCAATCCGCGCTCCGTACGTCTCCATATCGGCCTCGAAGGAACCGAGGCCCTGTGGAAGGAACTCGAGGAGGCAATCGCCGCCGCCTCGTGACATCGTCAATCTGAGAGGAAAATCCAAAAAGGGGAACCAACATGAAAAGACTGATAACAGCAGCACTCTTTACCGCTTTGATGGGCGGCACCGCCTTTGCCGACACGACGCTGAAACTCGTGGAAGTCATCACGAGCCCGGAGCGCACCGAGACGCTCAAGTCGATCGTCGCCAAGTTCGAAGCCGCCAACCCAGGCACCAAGGTCGACATCATCTCCCTGCCTTGGAACGAGGCGTTCCAGAAATTCGCCACCATGGTTTCGGCTGGCGATACGCCCGATGTTATGGAAATGCCCGATACCTGGCTGTCGCTTTACGGCAATAACGGTATGCTCGAAAGCCTCGAGCCTTACCTCGCCAAGTGGGAGCATACGAGTGAATTGACGCCTCGCGCGCTTCAGCTCGGCCGGGATGTCAAGAACACCGCCTATATGCTGCCCTACGGCTTCTATCTGCGCGCCATGTTCTACAACAAGAAGATCCTGAAGGATGCCGGCGTCGCCGAGCCGCCGAAGACGATGGACGAATTCGTCAAGGCATCCGAGGCCATCTCGAAGCTACCGGGCAAATACGGTTACTGCATGCGCGGCGGTCCGGGCGGTCTCAACGGCTGGATGATCTTTGCCGCCTCCATGGCCGGCGACAACAAGTACTTCAAGGATGACGGCACCTCCACGATGAACAGCCCCGGCTGGGCGAAGGGCATCGAGTGGATGGTCGATCTCTATAAGAAGGGCTATGCGCCGAAGGACAGCGTCAACTGGGGCTTCAACGAGGTCGTCGCCGGTTTCTATTCCGGCACATGCGCCTTCCTCGATCAGGATCCGGATGCGCTGATCGCCGTTGCGGAACGCATGAAAAAGGATGATTTCGGCGTCGCACCGCTGCCGAAAGGCCCGGATGGCAAATCCTTCCCGACCATTGGCTATGCCGGCTGGTCGATGTTCTCGACAAGCCAGAACAAGGATCTGTCCTGGAAGCTGATTGCAACCCTTGAAGGCAAGGAAGGCAATCTGGAATGGAACAAGAAGATCGGCGCCTTGCCGGCCTATACGGCCGCGGAAAAGGACCCCTTCTACGCCGGCGATCAGTTCAAGGGCTGGTTCCAGGAACTGGCCGACAAGGACACCGTTCCCACTGTCATGCCGACCTATCTTGAGGAATTCGCCTTCTTCAAGGATTCGCTGGCGATCAAGACCTCGCAGCAGGCGCTGCTCGGCGATATCTCGGCGAAGGATCTTGCCGACCAATGGGCCGATTATCTGACCAAGGCCCAGCAGAAATTCTTGGCCAAGAAATAGAACGCACATGCGGCGGCGGAGCGATCCGCCGCCATCTCTGCCCAATTGAAACAGACGGCGTTCGAGCGCCGCGAATGGGAACTCTTGCAGATGACTTCGATCACCGACACGCTCGACAGGCGTCACGACCGCAGGCCGTGGCTGAAGCGCCTCGCCGACGCCTCGGAGCCCTATCTCTACAGCGCCCCTGCCCTGATCCTCATCATCGCCGTGATGCTGGTGCCGCTGGCAATCGGCATATCCTACGCCTTCCGCGATATTCAATTGCTCAATCCGTTTTCCGGCGGCTTCATCGGCCTGGAACACTTTCGCGATCTCTCCAAGGATAAGGCCTTCTACTGGGCGCTGAAGAATACACTTTGGTGGACGGGCGCCTCCGTGGTGCTGCAGTTCATCTTCGGGCTGATCCTGGCACTTCTGTTGGACAAGCCGTTTTTCGGCAGATCGATCGTTCAGGCGCTGGTATTCCTGCCCTGGGCCGTTCCCTCTTTCCTCGCCGGCCTCAACTGGTCCTGGCTGTTCAACCCGGTCATCGGCCCGATCCCCCATTGGCTCTATGCCGTAGGCCTGATGAGCGAGCCGGGCAATATTCTGTCCGATCCAAACTATGCGATGTGGGGGCCGATCATTGCCAATGTCTGGTGGGGCATTCCTTTTTTCGCGATCACGCTTCTGGCGGCCCTTCAGGCGATCCCGCGCGATCTCTATGAGGCAGCTTCGATCGACGGCGCCGGCTGGTTCGAGCGCTTCCGCTCGATCACGCTTCCCTTCCTGGCGCCGACCATCGCCATCACGGTTCTCCTGCGAACGGTCTGGATCTCCAATTTCGCCGATCTGATCGTCGTCATGACGGGCGGCGGCCCTGCGGACCGTACGCAGATCGTCGCGAGCTACATCTTCACCCAGGCCTTCAAGCGGTTGGATTTCGGCTATGCCTCGGCCATTGCCCTGGTGCTGCTGGTCCTCCTGCTTGCCTATTCCATGCTGATCATCCTGCTGCGGCAAACACTGCTGAACAAGGATTGAGCCATGAGACGATCCGTCCTTCCCACCATCGCCCATCGTCTGGCCATTCTTTGCTACGTCGCCTTCGCGCTCTTCCCGCTCTTCTGGTTGCTGAAAGTGTCGGTGACGCCGAATGATCTGCTCTATACCGAAGGTGTGCGCATGTGGCCGTCGCGCACGACCTGGGAACACTATGCCTTCGTGTTGCAGCACAGCGATTTCCCGACCTTCTTCAAGAACAGCCTGATCGTCTCCGCCTCAACGGCGATCGCGGTCACCATTTGCGCGTCACTCTCCGGCTATGCGCTCTCGCGCTTCAATTTCCGCGCCAAATACTGGATCGTGGCGCTGATGCTGCTGACGCAGATGTTTCCCCTGGTCATGCTGGTCGCGCCGATCTTTAAGATCCTGACGCCGCTGCACCTGACCAACAGCCTGACCGGGCTCGTTATCGTCTACACGGCTTTCAACGTGCCTTTCGCCACCTTTCTGATGCAGTCTTTCTTCGACGGGATTCCGAAGGATCTTGAGGAGGCGGCCATGATCGACGGCGCAACGCAGTTTACCGCCTTCCGGCAGATCATCTTGCCACTCACCTTGCCCGGCATTGCGGCAACGCTCGGCTTCGTCTTCACGGCGGCATGGAGCGAACTGCTTTTCGCGCTGATGCTCATCAACGGCAATCAGGCCGCGACCTTCCCGGTCGGGCTTCTCACCTTCGTCTCGAAATTCTCCGTGGATTTCGGGCAGATGATGGCAGCGGGCGTCATGGCGCTCATTCCGGCCGCGCTCTTCTTCCTGCTCATCCAACGCTATCTCGTGCAGGGCCTGACGGCCGGCGCGGTCAAGGGTTAGTCACATGGCATCGATCGATATTCACAACGTCAAGAAAGCCTACGGCCATGTGCAGGTTCTGCACGATATCGACCTTCGGATAAAGGATGGCGAGTTTGTCGTCCTCGTCGGCCCTTCGGGATGCGGCAAGTCCACCTTGCTTCGGATGATTGCCGGCCTCGAGGATATCAGCGGCGGCGAAATCCGCATTGCCGACAATCGTGTCAACGAGCTGCATCCGAAGGACCGCGACATCGCCATGGTCTTCCAGTCCTATGCGCTTTATCCGCATATGAACGTTGCCGGCAACATGAGCTACAGCCTGCGGCTGCGGAAGGTGGCCAAGGATGGCATTGCCAAGGCTGTCGCCGGTGCGGCATCCAAGCTCGGCCTCGATCCGCTGCTGGAGCGTCGGCCGAAGGCTCTCTCGGGTGGCCAGCGCCAGCGCGTCGCCATGGGCCGCGCCATCGTGCGGCAGCCGAAAGCCTTCCTGTTCGATGAGCCCCTATCGAATCTCGACGCCCGCTTGCGCGAGCAGATGCGAGCGGAAATCAAGAAGTTACATGGCGATCTTAAAGCGACGTCGATCTATGTCACTCACGACCAGATCGAGGCGATGACGCTGGCGGACCGCATCGTTGCAATGCATGGCGGGGTGATTCAGCAGGTCGGCAGCCCGCTCGAACTCTACGACCGCCCCGCCAATCTTTTCGTGGCCGGCTTCATTGGTTCACCCGGCATGAACTTCCTTGATGCCACTTACGAGGGCAATGCCGTCAAGCTCAAGGATGGCACGCTCGTTTCGCTTCCGGAGCCGCTAAAATTGGCAACCGCTGCGAAGGTCACGCTCGGCATTCGCCCGGAACATGTCGTGCTGTCGTCCAATCCGTCCGACATGACGGCCAATGTCGAACTCATCGAGCCCACCGGCTTCGGCATCATCCTGCATCTTTCCCTGCACGGCCTCCCGTTCAAGGTATTCACCTTGGATCGCACCCCTCTGAGCGCGGAGACACAGGTCAACGTCTCCTTCCCGGCACAGCATCTGCATGTCTTCGATGAGGATGGAAAAAGGGCGGCTTGACGGCCGCCCCGACTAAAACTCTCAACTCGCAAACGGCTTCGTCGGTCCGCTGGATGGTTGCGTAAACCAACGCGGACCATCCGCCGTCATATAGATGTGATCCTCGAGCCGAATGCCGAATTTCTGGGGAAAGACGATCATCGGCTCGTTTGAGAAGCACATGCCGGGCGCGAGTTCCGTCGTGTTGCCGCGCACGATGTAAGGCTCCTCGTGAATTTCCAGACCAAGGCCGTGACCGGCGCGGTGCGGCAGTCCCGGCAGCTTGTAGTCGGGACCAAGCGAATGTCTCGCCAGCACGGCGCGCGCGGCATCATCGAGGCTGGAACAAGCGGCGCCCAGCTTTGCAGCGTCGAAAACGGCCTGCTGCGCCTCTCGTTCGATCGCCCATGCATCCTCAAAGGCGCTATCGCCGCTCTTCAGCTTGTATGTTCGCGTCAGGTCGGAATGATAGCCGTCGATACGGGCGCCCGTATCCACCAGAATGACGTCATCTTCGCCGAGCGTCTGATCGCCATCTGCGCCGTGCGGCAGGGACGTGGCTTCACCAAAGGACACGATGCAGAAGGTCGAGCCGCCATGGGCGCCAGCCTCGCGATGGCGCCGGTCGATGAATTCCACCACTTCCGACGCGCGAATCCCCGGCTTGAGCAAGGCATACGCCTGCTTATGGACGTCCAGTGTCAGGTTCATGGCATATTGAATGAGCGCGATTTCCGCGGGAGATTTGATCCGGCGCAAGCCGTTGATGAGCGCTCCGCCATTGGCCAGTCTTTCAGTTCCAAGCTCGGTCGCCAACGCGTTGTAGAAATAGAGCGGCATATTGTCGTCGAGCGCCAAAACGCCTGAATGTCCGAACGTGCGAGCGATCAATGCCGCACTGCTCTCCTCCTCCTGCCATTCGAGGATTTCGGCCGGCAGATGCGGCAACGTCTCCACGCGGCTGCGCTCGAAGCCGGGAACGATGTAATAGAGCGCGGTCGGCGTGACGAGTGCGCCCAGAAACCGCTCGCTCGCATGCCAGACGAGCCCGGTGAAATATCGCAGGCTTTCCGTCGGCCCGAGCAGCAAACCGGCCAGTCCGTGCGTATCGAGAAGCTGACGAAGCCGCGAAAGGCGCTGCTGCCGTTCTTCGTCAGTGATCCGCGATACGGGATGTTGCCACGACATTTTCACTCTCCTTGGTACACTTGGCCTTATGCTGGTTGGCCTCGACACTATCGTCGCTGTGAGCAAGATGTCGACAATGAAAATACTGGCATTGCTGCCACTATCCACGATTGTTTGTCGCCATCGCCCACATAGGGTTTGTCGCCCTCGGCTGCTCTGTCGATCGCTAAATTATCTGACAGCGCGGAATCCCTCCCAATGGTTCACTGTCTTCATCGAAACAAGCGGTGGAGTATCGCCATGCAAGTCGCAAACATCACAATTTTTTCCGAGCGCAGCCGTGCCGTCCGCAAGGCCCAGCGTATGCCTCTCTCGATCTTCATCGATATAGTGCGCTTCGTTGCGCGCAAAGTCGCCGAGAGAAGAAATCGCAATGCGCTGCTTGAGCTTTCCGACGACCAGCTGAAGGACATAGGGCTTTCTCGCGGGCAAGCCGGAAGCGATGTTCATATTTACAGCCGCTACTAAAAATATGAAGCGGAACGTGCTAGGCTCACGCCATGCAACCTGCTGAAGCGGTGGGATGAGGATTTCGGCATGCTACAATTTTCGACAAGCGTACTGCTGAAGACGAAAAGCGTCCTCATCCGCGATGTCGTCTGCAATGGTGAATGTCGGCACAAGAGCGATGAAGAATGCGCCCATAAGACAAGCCTCGTCTATACCTATCGCGGGGTCTTCAAGCGTCACGTCGGCCAAAGCGAGGCCGTTTCGGAAGCCAATCAGGTTGTCTTCTTCAATCGTGGCCAGGACTACAGGATCAGCCACCCCATCGAGGGTGGCGATTCCTGTCTCGATCTCATGATCGATGAGGCCCTGCTTCACGAGCTCGCGCCAAACGAACAGATACAATCCGGCGAAGGCGTCGTTTTCCGCCGCCAGCGCCGTCGTATCGATCCGCGAGCGCAAGCGCTTGTGGCGATGCTTCGTCACGGGCTCAGCCGCAATATTGCCGAAAGTCTGGAGGGCGAAACGCTGGCGCTGACGCTGGTGCGCCGTTCGCTCGGCGAGCGCACCTCGCATGAGGCGGGCGCAAGCTTCGGCCGGCAGAAGCTTGTCGATCGTGCGAAGCTCGTGCTGACCTCCGATCTCGCTCGGCGGTGGACGCTTGCCGAGATTGCCAAGGAGGTCGGCGTCTCGCCGGTGTACCTCACGCAGGTTTTCCAGCAGGTAGAAGCCATCCCTCTTTACCGCTATCAGCTGCGGCTTCGGTTGGCACGCGCGCTCGATCTCCTCGCTTCCTATGACGACCTGACCATGCTCGGGCTTGATCTCGGGTTTTCCAGCCATAGCCATTTCAGCGCCGCGTTCAAACAGACCTACGGCCTGACGCCAGCGGAATTCCAGCGCTCCGCACAGCTGAAGCCCAAGCTCTACGCGGTTCGCTAAAGATTCCGACAGCGCCGACATGATGATCGGTGCTCTTATGATCCTGCCCTGGCAAGGGGATCGATCAGGAAAGGATCATGAGATGAAGAGAACCACATGTGCCGCTTGCGATTGCGAACTCGGCGCCGAGACCATCAAGGTCAATCTCGGCGGCAAATCGGTGGAGGTGTGCTGCGAGGAATGTGCGGCCGCGTTGAAGGAAGCGGATCAATCGACATCTGCTGCTTCCGGAAGCAAGGAATAGCGAACACTGTGGAGAGAGCCATCGTCAAGCGACGGCTCTCTCCATCTACGACCTGCGATACGCCCCACATGTCGCTTGTCGTTACACCAGAAGATGAACTTTAAGGCGACAATAGAGGAAATTGTAATGAAGCGTTGCTGCCAGGCCATCAGCAAACTTCGTTCGCAATATTCCCCTTGCGGGAAAAGTTAGGAAACATATCGACGTATTGCATTCATAAGGTCCCATTAGCTTTTGCTGCAGTTATTCGT
This sequence comes from Rhizobium pantanalense, assembly GCF_030182525.1. Classification (NCBI taxonomy): domain Bacteria; kingdom Pseudomonadati; phylum Pseudomonadota; class Alphaproteobacteria; order Hyphomicrobiales; family Rhizobiaceae; genus Rhizobium; species Rhizobium pantanalense. Next base: position 653,595 of record NZ_JAQJCH010000002.1, on the reverse strand, counting down.
AGCGAAGGCATTGATTATGAAGAAACGACTTATCGTCGCGGCTTTATTGGTAACGGCAATTGGCGGCGCAACCGCTTCGGCTTATGCAGCCGGTACGGAAATCGCATCGGACCCGCAAAAGCCCGCAGGCGCCGAGATCCCGCAACCAGGTCCGGTCGGCCCGCCATCGGACGGCTGGTATTTCCAGGACCGTCATCCCGACGGGCCGATGATGGCCTTTGGCGGCGGCATGCTCATGCCGCCGGGACCTCCGCGCCGACCGAACCCGGCCCTAATGATCGCGGAAAAATTGTCGGCGCTCGAAACCTTGATTGGTGTCCGCAGTAACCAGCTCGATGCCTGGCGGGATTATACCAGCGCGCTGGTCGATCTCCTGACGCCTGCGAAGAATGAGCTGCCAGACCCGCCGCCAACCGATGACGCCGCCGCGTCCCAAGTCGCCCATCAGGGTGACGGGCAAACTCAGCTTTTCGGAGAGCGCCTGGCCGATCGCGTGCTGGATCGCGCTGCCAAGGCCAAGGTTCTCAAGGACAGGGCTGTCGTTCTGCGCAACGTGCTGAACGCCGATCAGCTCACCAAACTGGCGGACGCGGAGCGATCGCTCGTTCCCGGCCCGCATCCGTTCCACTGATCACCACGACAGACCATTTCCTCTCCGCCTCCAACCAATCGAGATCCCCCCGGACGCCCCTGTTGGTTGGAAGGAGCGGCCCTTCGCCGGGCCGAATGGTCCGGGAACGCCCCGCCCGGCGCTCCCGGACCAATGACGTGTGCGCAGCGCCATCCTTCTTCACAGAGGAAAAGCGATGGTCTTCCTCATACTCCACGTCTTCCTGGCCTCAATCGAGGCCAGCGCATAGGATCAACAAGCCAGGGATGGAAATCTTGCCGATATGTTTGCGCTCAAACACGGGACCGTCGAATATTGCCATTGCCGCCATAGTCATCGGAACATTGACAGGCTGTGTCGTAGGGCCGGATTATAAGACGCCCGACCTAGCCGTGCCGACACATTGGGGTAGCAAGACGTCGAGGAAAATACAGCCGCCGCAATTGTCGCAATGGTGGAAACGGCTTCGTGATCCCACGCTGGATGCTTTGATTGAGGAGGCCGTCGCAGGCAATCTCGATGTTGCAACGGCGAAAGCAAAGATACGCGAAGCTCGCGCGACCTATCGCGAGCAAAGAGGCGCACTTCTTCCGACCGTTGAGGGGACAGCATCAGCAACGCGCAACCGAACGGCTGCCTCTGACGGCACCCCTGCCAGCGTCTACAATGAGTACGAGCCGGGATTCGATGCAAGCTGGGAACTCGACCTGTTCGGCGGCAACAAACGTGCCGCTGAAGCTGCGAAATACGGCGTCGATGCCGCGGAAGAGGATTTACGCCATACGCTGGTAACGCTCGTCGGGGATGTTGCTTCCTATTATGTTCAGGCCCGTGAGTATCAGGCCCTGCGTGACCTGGCGCAGCGCACCGGCGTCTCACAGCGAAGGACGGCGGAACTGACACAAGCTGAATTCAAGGCCGGGACAGCGACAGCCATTGACGCTGCGAAAGCAGCAGGCGAGGCCGCCAGCACTGAGGCGGATATTCCAACCTATGAAACCTCCTATGCGCAGGCAGTTCACAAGCTTGCCGTACTCCTTGGCAAACCGCCAGCAGCCCTCGACGAACGTCTAAAGACCGGCGGTGCCATTCCACGACCGAAGCTTGATGTCTCGACAGGTATTCCCGCCGATATCCTCTTGTCCCGCCCCGACGTTCGCAGTGCCGAGCGCCAGCTCGCACAATATACCGCCAAGATCGGTCAGGCCGAGGCAGATCGCTATCCTTCAGTCTCGTTGACGGGCAGCATCTCATCATCTGCCACAAGCATTTCGGACCTTGGCAAGAAGTCAACTATCGGCTGGTCGTTCGGCCCATCGCTCACCGTACCGATATTCCAGGGTGGTCAGCTCAAGGCTGCGGTGGATGTCGCCAAGGCACAACGCGATCAATATTATATCGCCTACCAGTCGGCGGTCTTGACGGCTATGCAGGATGTCGAAGATGGCATTGTGTCACTGACGCAAGAGAGACTGAAAAACGCCAAGCTTGTCGTTTCCGCCGCATCTTATCGCAAGGCGGCAGACTTGTCCCACGAGCTAAATCAGGCCGGCGCAGTCGATTACCTTAACGTGCTTGATGCGGATCGCTCACTCTATAGCGCCGAAAGTTCGCTTATCCAAAGCACCGCAAATATTGCTTCAAATTACATTTCCCTCAACAAGGCGCTGGGCGGAGGTTGGGACGGACAGGTCGATGTCTCCACGCCTGTCGTCGTTGACGCCGATACGGGTCCACATCTGGCCAAGGCCAAATAATCTCATGTTGAACATACTCGAACATAAGGCACCGCCGACCGTCAGCCCGAAACGAGCCAAGGATGCAAGCTCTCTTCCCACCAAAGTGCTCCCAAAGCGGAGCATCAGACCGCGGCACATGCTCTATGCAGGTCTTCTTGCCTTTGCCGCAATCGGCATTCTCTCTTTCCAATACGGCTATTTCGACCGGCAGGCGACATCGGCGATCACGGCGCCGGTGACGCGAGGCAATGTCGAGGAAGCCGTGCTCGCATCCGGCACCTTCAGGCCGATCAAGCTGGTCGCGGTCGGCGCACAGGTCTCCGGTCGGATCACAGCTGTTCATGTCAAGCTTGGCGATACCGTCAAGAAGGACAGCCTTGTTGCCGAAATCGACTCGACCACACAGAGCAACGACCTGAAGACCGCTCAGGCCTCCCTGGCGAACGTTAGGGCACAGCGCCAGGAAAGCGAGGCCGATCTTGAAAACGCGCAGACGACGCTCGTCCGCCAGCAGACGATATTCCGCAACCAGGCAGGCTCCAAGGCGGACCTCGACAGTGCGGAAGCGAACGTTAAGAAGATTACCGCCCAAATTGCAGCTCTCGACGCGCAAATCACATCGGCCGAAGTCGCGGTGGAAACAGCGCGCGCCAATCTTTCCTACACGCACATCACGGCGCCGATGGACGGCACGGTGCTCGCCATCGTCAACCAGCAGGGCCAAACGGTGAACGCAGCGCAATCGGCGCCGACGATCGTCATCCTCGGACAAGTCGATACGATGATCGTTCGCACCGAGATCTCCGAAGCCGATGTCGTCAAGGTCAAGGTGGGGCAACCGATTTATTTCACCATCCTTGGCGATCCGAATACCCGGTATGAGGCCACATTGCAGTCGATCGAGCCGGCACCTGAATCGATCACCAGCGACAGCAGCATCACCTCGTCGTCGACCACAGCGTCATCGAGCAGCAGCACGACATCGTCATCCTCCACCTCGGCGATCTACTACAACGGTGTGTTTGCAGTGCCGAACCCCGATAATTATTTCCGCACCTACATGTCGGCGGAGGTTCACATCGTTCTCGGACAGGCCAAGAATGTGCTCACCATCCCTTCCTCCGCCCTGGGCGGCAAATCCGCCGAGGGATCCCGTACGGTTCAGGTCGTGAGCGACGACGGCAAGAGGATCCGCCGCAACGTCATGGTCGGCCTCAACGACAACGTCTCTGCCGAAATCCTGTCTGGCCTCTCCGAAGGAGAGAATGTCGTGGTCGGCGAGGCAAGCACTGCGACCACCAAGAGCAGCAGCGGCGGCCCTCCCCCTCCAATGGGATTCTGACGTATGCCTTCTCCGATTATCGAACTGAAGCGTGTGCGCCGCGAATATCAATCCGGGGACCGCACGATCGCAGTCTTGCAGGATGTCGATCTTGCCATCGCCGAAGGCGAAATGGTCGCGATCGTCGGGCCTTCCGGCTCGGGGAAATCCACGCTGATGAACATCATCGGTCTATTAGACCGCCCGACCTCCGGCACGTATGCGATTGCCGGCGAAGAGACGCATCGCCTAGACAGCGATGCGCTCTCCAAACTGCGCAGAGAACATTTCGGCTTCATCTTTCAACGCTATCATCTGCTTTCCGAGCTGACGGCGATCGGCAATGTCGAGGTGCCGGCCATCTATGTCGGGCAATCGGGTGAAACAAGACGAGCGCGCGCGGCAGCGCTTCTCGAGCGGCTCGGCATGAGCGAACGAAACGGCCATCGGCCGGGCCAGCTTTCGGGCGGCCAGCAGCAGCGAGTTTCGATCGCGCGCGCTCTGATGAACAACGGCAACGTCATTCTTGCCGACGAGCCCACGGGCGCCCTGGACCGGCAGAGCGGCGAGGAAGTCCTGCGTATTCTGGGCGAGCTCCATGGCGAGGGCCACACGGTCGTGATCGTCACTCACGACATGAACGTCGCCGCGCGCGCCGATCGCATCATCGAGATCTCCGACGGACGGATCGTTGCCGATCGACCGACGGGCCGTAAAGCTCCGTCATTGCAGGCCTCCGCTACCGTGGCGGGCGTCGGCAAATCTGGATGGCGGGAGATGGCCGACCGGCTGACGGAAGCCTTCCGGATGGCGATCCTTGCACTCAAGGCCCATCGGCTGCGCACGTTCCTGACCATGCTCGGCATCATCATCGGCATAGCCTCGGTCGTCAGCGTCATCGCGCTCGGCGAGGGATCGCAGCGAAAGGTTCTGCAAAATATTAATAGCCTCGGTACCAACACGCTCGAAATCTTTCCCGGCAAGAGCTTCGGCGATACGCACTCCGGCCGCATCAAGACCCTGGTGGTCGCCGACGCCGATGCGTTGGCAAAATTGACCTATGTCGCGGCTGTTACACCGACCGTCTCGACCAGCAGCACCGTGCGATTCGGCTCGACAGAGGCAAACGCCCTCATCAATGGTGTGGGAGACGCGTATTTCTCCGTGAAAGGATCAAAGCTTATCATGGGCAGGTTCTTCGACGGGGATAGCGTGAAACGCTTGTCGCAGGATGCGGTCATCGATCAGAACACCGCGACGACCTTGTTCGCCGATCGGGGGCTCGATCCGCTCGGGCAAACCATTTTCGTCGGCAAGGTTCCCGCGCGCATCATCGGCGTCATCGCCTCCCAGCAAGGCGGCTTCGGCTCAAGTGACAATCTTTCCGTCTATCTGCCCTATACTGGCGTCCAAGCCCGCCTGCTGGGCGACATGTCGTTGCGCAGCATTACGGTACGGGTCGCCGACAATACCGAAAGTTCTGCGGCGGAGGCGGCCGTCACGCAGTTTCTGGAGCGCCGCCATGGCACCAAGGATTTCTTTATCCTCAATACCGACGATATTCGCCAGACCATTACCAGCACGACTCGAACGATGACCTTGCTCGTCTCAGCAATCGCCGTCATATCGCTGCTGGTCGGAGGTATCGGCGTCATGAACATCATGCTCGTCTCGGTGTCAGAGCGTATCGCCGAGATCGGCGTGCGCATGGCAGTCGGCGCGAGACGCCAAGACATCCTCCAGCAATTCCTGATCGAAGCCGTCCTCGTATGTCTGCTGGGTGGTGCTTTCGGCATCGCGACCGCGCTCGGCTTCGGCTTCGCTTTCAACTATTTCGGATCGAACTTCACACTCGTTTATTCCGCAAGTTCGATCATTCTGGCCTTCGCATGCTCCTGCGCGATCGGCCTGACCTTCGGCTACCTGCCGGCCCGCAACGCATCCCTGCTGGACCCTGTCGCGGCATTATCAAGAGACTGATATTTCTAGGAAAAAATCAACGGCGGAGCCGGAAAGCAATCCGGCTTCGCCATTCGTGTTGGGGGCGTCATGGCGAAGCCGGGTATGCGGGGCGACCAAAGCCTGCTCGAGCCAAGCTACTGATCGACCACGATTTTACATCAGTTGCCGGCACTGACATTTCTGAATGTTGCTGAAAAAAGGCATTTTGGGGAAATTTAATGTCTCTGCTTTTCCCGCCGACGCGAACTATTTGGTAAGTTCTGTAATCTTACTTTCAATATTGGTTTATGTAGAATTTTCGAGAGTTCTACGCAAGTAAAGCCTGTTTGGTCGCGCGGATGTTCCGTCAGCTGATCCCGTCCCTGCAAGGACGTCCACGCTGTGATACCACGATGGTTTGGATCGCGGCGCTCGTGCTAGCTTGCGACCTTGGCCCCGGCACTCTCGAACGACACGACCTGCTCCAATCCACGCGGCTGACGATTACGCACCGTGATCTCACCCCCGAATCGGGTAACGATCTCTCGCGCAATGGCCATGCCAAGGCCGGCTCCCGGAAAAGACCTTTGCCTTGCGATGTCGATCCGGAAGAAGGGTTCGAACACCTGATTGAGCCGATCCTCTGGAATACCGGGCCCGGTATCGACAATTCGCACAACGGCTCTATTGCCAAGATGCGTCACCGTTACCGTCGCCGACTGGCCGTGCGTTGCCGCATTGATGAGCAGGTTCCGCAAGGCTCGGGTGACGGCGAGAGGGCCTGCGCTAATCGTTGCCTGCTCCAGTTCGCCGCTCGTGACGTTCATATCGATCGCTTTCAACTCGGTGACGATATCGCCGACGATCTTGTCGAGCCTGACCTGCTCCAGACTGTCCTTGGAAATCTCTTCGCGGACCAGCCCAATCGCGCTGTCGGCGATCCTGTCGAGCTCCTCGAGATCGGCAAACCACTTGCGCCGCTCTTCATCATCCTGGATGAACTCGGCCCGCAGGCGCATCCGGGTCATCGGCGTCCGCAGATCGTGTCCGGCGGCGGCAACGAGCCGCATGCGGCTTTCCGTGGCGGCCTTCACCCGGGCCGACAGGCCATTGAGCGCCTGCGCAGTCGCGCGAATTTCTCCCGGTCCGCTTTCCGCTATATGCGGCAGGGTACCGTCGGGATTGATCGCCGCAGCCGCTTCCTCCAGCAGACGCAGCGGCTTCATGATCTTCGAGGCGGCAAAGATGGAGACGAGCACGCTGCCGATGATGATAAGACCGAGCCATCCCACAAGGATTTTCCATCCGCCCGGCGGCGGGCCATGGTCCGGCATCGGCATGATCAGCCAGCTGCCGTCGGAGAGCTTCAGCGACGCGATCATTTCGCCGGTCGACTGGCGTACTATGACGGCCTCGCGCATGCCAGATCTTCGAAGCAGGGCTTCCATCAGGAAGCGGGACAGTTCCTCGTCGCGTTGGCCTTCAGCAGGTCCGGGGGTAACGACCAATCCTGCCGATGCCGCGGTGGTTCTGTCTTTCTCTGCGAAAGTGGCAAGAATGGAAAGCTGATGGGCCATACGTTCGATCGTCATGTCCGGCCGCGGTCCGCGCATGACGAGGCTTGCCACGAAAGACGAGGAAATGACGACCAGAACGATAGCGGTCATCAAAAGTAACGCCAAGCGTGCGCCAAGCGACCTCATGAATCGCCTTTGATGGCCGTTACCGGAACGACGAGCTGATAGCCTCCATTGCGGATCGTCCTGAAGATGGGCTCCTCCACCGTTTCTCCAAGCTTGCGGCGTAACCGGCTCATCAGGACGTCGATGGAGCGATCAGCCGGATCGCGATCACGTCCCTGCGTCAGGTCGAGCAGCTGATCACGCGACAGGAGCCGACCGGCTCGTTCCAGGAACGCCTTCAGAAGGTCGAATTCGGCGCCCGTCAGCGAAATCACTTCGCCGTTCTCTCTGCTGACCCGACGAAGCTGTGGGTCGAGCATCATGCTCGCGAACTGATAGCGCCTCTGCTCGGGCTCCAAGGAGGAGTCTTCGTTCGTGCGGCGCAGGACCGCACGGATGCGCGCGGCCAGTTCGCGCGGATTGAACGGCTTGCCGAGGTAGTCATCGGCGCCGATCTCGAGACCGAGAATGCGATCTATATCTTCTTTCAGAGCGGTCAGCAGAATGACCGGCACCCGAGGACGGCGATTTCGCAGATCGCGGCAAAGATCGAGGCCAGACCCGTCGGGAAGCATGACATCCAGGACGAGGAGATCGGGATGACGTCGGTTGAGCGCATCGTTGCATCCGCGCAGATCGCTTGCCGTTGATACGCGGAAACCCTGCTCCTCAAGGTATCTGCTTAGGAGGGAGCGTATTTCGTGGTCGTCATCGACTATCAGAACATCGGGTGCGGCATTCGCGTTCATAGGATTCATTCCGTTTTCTCAATTCTTATACAAACTATCGATTGCCTGAAAAGAAGGGTTTTGCGGCGCCAATACGGAAAAATCTCACCGGGAAACGTTCGTTTACAAAATTCCCGGCGCTGGAAATATTGGGTAACAGAATAACGCGCGGAAAACGGAATCCGCTGCCGATGACGGATCAACGAGTCGAAAACCGTTGCTCACCCGCGGTCGTCAAAGCCAATTCGCAAGCCGGCTATCAAGCAGCTCGCAGCCATTCGACGCTCCAGGCGGAAAGCCGCCCTTCAATGGCACCGCTGTCCATCATCAGCCGGATTTCGATCGGCGTACGTGGGTCAACAATGTTGACCGGTACCGCCGCCTCGAAAGAGCCAGTGCCTTCCGGGCAGACACGCAGGCTCCCTAGCAATTCGGCGGCATGTACCTCCAGGGTGAAGATCTGCCCCTGACAGTCTTCGTCGACATCGAAGGCAAATTTCGCATTCCAGCGACCTGGGGGCAAGTGAAGGTAAGGACCATAAATGAGGCACCGGGCTCCCCCGGTAAGGTCGACAAGATCGTCCAGGGCCTGTCCCAGGCTGTCGCCCGACAGAAATGTCTCTTGCGGCCAGAAAATCGTGGCACGCGAGCTTTCCCGAGGGGCGAATTCCAAAGGACGAAGAACCTTCCTTGCCGTTTCGCGCAGTGCCTCGCTGACCTCCGGGACAACCTCTTGCGGCATCAGATATCCCGCGATCACCGCCGCCGCCGCCTCCTCCAGTTTGGGCGGCTCGGCATGCGACGGCTGTCCGGCAGGCGCCATTCCGACATGCAGCAGCGCATTCGCGATTTGCTCAAATTTGAGATCAGTGCTGAAATGCCGGTCTATCGTCTTCAGGAGCAGATCTATGCTGCCCTTTTGAGCGACGTCGTTGCGACGCAAGACCAGCGCTCCGGAAGCGCCTGCCAGCGGTTCGAGGCAGGCAAGGCTGGCCGAGACGGCCCTGACCAAGCCGATATCTCGCTGCTCGGTCGCCCGAGCCAGATATGAGACCGCATCAAGCGGATCCTCGAGAAACAACAGAAACGGCACATTGACCCTAAGGATCAATTCGGAAAGCCTGGCTTCCGGAAATTGCGAGACCAGAACCGCATGCATTCCGGATCGCGCTACGACATGCTGCTTGAGGTCCTCCACCGTATCGGTTGCGATGACCGCATAATCGCCGAAGGCTTCGCGGGCCAGGGCATGCACCGCGGCAACGCCCCACGAGGACATGACGCCCGGCATCCCGAATGCAAAGAGGATGGTCATGATCCACTCTTTCTGCGGTTATCCGTTGAAGAGGCTGTCATAAAGCGCGCTCACCTTCTGTTGATATCGATCCGTGGAAAAACGTGCGGCCTGCCTGGGGCCGGACATGGCAAACGAGGCGCACAACCCGTCGTCCTGATCCAGACTGACGATCGCCTTGCGCATCTCCTCCGTGTCATAAGGATCGACCAGCAGTGCGGCATCTCCGGCTATTTCGGGAATCGATCCCTCCGTGGAGCTCAGGACCGGCGTTCCAAGCTGCATGGATTCCAGCACCGGCAGGCCGAAACCTTCGTAAAGCGAAGGAAACAGCACCGCCCGCGCTCCCCTGATCAGGCTGATCAGCAAGGGATAGGATACGAAATCGAAGCGCTGGATCTGCCGCTGCGGCAAGATGCGGTCTTCGGCGCGAAGATAGAAGCGAAACCGGTCATCATCGATGAGCTGCCGCGTTTCCTCGCCTTTCCATCCCGGAGCACCGACGATGATAAGCGGCTTGGATGTCTTTGCGGCGAGATAGGCCTCAATCAGCCGTGAAATGTTCTTCTTCGGCTCGAAAGCGCCGAAGAAGAGGAAATAGCCCTTCCAATCGAGATGGAAGATGCCAGCGACTTCATCGGCGACCACATCGACCGGCTTCTCGCGAAGTCGCTCCGGCACGTGAACGGCCTGATAGGTATTGCTGACGCGCGCCTCATCGGCACCGAGAACCTTGATAATATCGGCCCGCGACGTTTCGGATACCGTCACGATATGATCCGCCCGCCGGACCAGGGAGCGCAGCATCTTGTAGTGGTAGCGCTTGTCGTCCTCGGTCAGATAGGGCAGCCGTAAGGGCACCAGGTCATGGATCGTATATATATTCAGCGCCTTCCTAACCGCGATCGGCATCGGATAGGTGCAATGGAGAAGATCCGGCCGTGCCTCGAACTTCATTGTGAGACTATTGCCGTAGCGCTTGAAATGATGGCGCGCGAGATGGAACAAGTCGCTGGAAGCATAGGCCAGGGCCGCATCGCCGAGTTGCGCCTGAAGAGATTTAAGAATAACCGTCCCGCCGAGTGGGATCGGAACCGGTTTCACACCGAAGGGCGCGGCAATGCGACGGCGCAGCCAATGCCGAGCTTCGGATAATGCTCCGCGCGGGCGGGCGCCGGATGCATCGAAGAGAACAACCTCCCGCAATACCGGGTCCTTCGGAACCCTCCCCGGAATTCCGTAAACAACCCCGGTCTGATAACCAAGCGAACGGGACGCCGACAGCAGGCTGCGGGTGTAGGTCGCAACACCTGTGCCCTTTTGCAGGGAAAGATTGAGGCCGTCATAAAGGATCGTCTGGCTCACTCCCATCTCTCCTTCAGCATCTGGAAATCCCTCGTCGCTCTCAAGCCGGCTTGTCAGGCGACAAGACGAGCAGCGAATCGTCGGCCCCGTATTTCGAAAGCAGGTCTTCGGTGGTGATGGGAACCGCCTCGCCGCTGAAATCGAGACGCCGCATTGTCCCGTAGATACCGGCGAGCCGTTCGAGAAAACCTGATGCGTCGGCATAGCGAGCGGGATTGAATTCGACGACGAGCATCGGCTTATGGCGGGCGATGGTTTCAGCCATTCCTTCGAGTATCACTTCCTCTGCCCCCTCCGCGTCGATCTTTATGAAGTCGACGCGCGAGCAGGAGGCGCTCATCCCGTCGAGAGTTGTCACGGGAACCTTGATAACGATGCCGTCCTGTGGGCGGGGTTGGAACATTTCCGAAACGATCAGCGCATTCTTCGGCTCGCTATGGGGAACATATAGAGAGGCTTCTCCCGATATCGTTGCACCGAGCGCCGAGGTTTCGATCCGCGTCCGTCCGCGCAGCCCGTTGAGTTCGACGCTGCGACGCAGGAAATCGGCGGCATGTGGATTTGGCTCGACGGCGATCAATTCGCCCCTTGTGCCGACGAGTTCGGCAAGCAGAAGGGAGTAATAGCCAAAATTCGCACCGACATCGATCGCGGTCATACCGCGCTTGACGTTGCGCGCGCAAAACAATGTCAGCCAGATCTCCCAAAAACCGTCCAGAAGAACATGGGATCCGAAACCTCTGTCTCGGGTGTCTACATAAAGCTTGTAGCGACCGAGTACGCGCACCAGAGCCGTGTGGTTTCCGAGATAGGCGCTGTTCACGCGCTGCAAGATGGCGGTTTCGGCTTGATGGCGATCGAACGCCATCAATTCATGAAGATGTAGCAGTGCCGAAGAACTCATTGTACCTCTCTCGTTCCTGCATGCCCGTAACGCATTCCGCAGGCCGGGCAGCATCAGGAAACTCCCTCGATCGCAGCGAGATTATCCGCCTCCGGCCTGTCCTTCGCCTTTGCTCTGCCGTCTTCAGTTTGCCGCCGACGCAGAGATGCCGACCGATGCCGCTGACAGTGCCGTTCCGGTAACACCCTGGAAGAGGCCCATAAACTTCTGAATATCGATCGAGGACGCGTTGGAGATATAAATTATATCCCGCGGCTGAACCTCGAAGTTCTGCATCGCAAGCAGCGTCGATCCGTTTTTCAGGTTGAACCGATAGACGATCGGGACAGGTCCACTACGGCGTAGCAACGGGTTGCTCGGTGCAACGATGCGGCGGGCAACCTCAAGCGGCTCGTAGCGGAAGAGGAAGACGCCTGAGGCGTCGGCGCGGGTATCCTGCAAGCCTCCCGCACGCGCAACGGCATTCGCCATGGTCAAATGCTGAACGCTGAAGGGAACTTCGCCGCTCTGACCTGATGCGCCAAGAATCGTGTAGGTAACCGGCTCGCGCACCACCGTAACGACGTCTTCGGGCCGCAATCTCACGTTTTCGCGCGGATTTTGAACAATCGCGGTAAAAGGCAGATGCATTGTTCGCCCGCCACGCGTCAGGTAGACGACGCTGTCGTTGACGCCGGCGCGCAATCCTCCCGCCGAAGCAATCGCATCGAGTACTCGGCTGCCGGCGGGCGAAAGTGCGACGCGCGCACCACCGGTCACCTCGCCTGTAACCGTGACGGCGTTCGACGAGCTTTGCTGGACGGTCACCAACGCCTGTGGTTGCACCGCCTTGCCCATCAGGCCGGAAACCACCGCCTTTTCGACCGAAGCTGGAGTGCGGCCAGCGGCCACAATCCGGCCCACATAGGGAATACTGATGGTGCCATCGCTGTTTATGGTTTGCGGAGGGATCGTCACTGAACTACCCGTCGCCTGTTGCTGCCCCGAAGCGCTCGAAGCCATTCCGAACAAGCTCCCGGGAGGCGCTTCCCAAAGACTGACGGAAACGACATCACCAACCGCGATCCTGAGACCGGGATCTCGTGCGCCCTCGCCGAAATATGCCGCGAAGCTGGCTACCGGTCGAGCGACGCTTTTGACCATCGCCGTCGACGTCACATCGACAACCGCGAATGGTGGCATAGCGCGCGCGGCCGCTTCCTCCAATATGCGGGAGGCCTTGGGGCCGGCCTCCGGTAATCCACAGCCCGTAAGAACGCAGGCGAGAACGCACAATAATCCGAACTTCAACGGCATCGACGATCCTGAATGGCATGGAGGCAGTTTTGGCGAGGTATTCTCGCGCGAGGCAGGCTAGGCCGTTCCGGCATCGTCGCTGCGCTCCCGGGTAAAACGAAGGATCGACGAAGGACTGGAGCCATAAGCGTGCTTGTAGAGCACGGAGAATCGCCCGGGATTGGAGAATTGCAGGCTCATGGCGAGATCGGTGATGCTTTCGGCCTGACCACCCTTGATGGCGCCATGTGCCGCGGCTAGGCGGTAGTTGCAGAGGATTCCCATGGGCGTATCGCCACGATAGGTCTTGAACATGCGTTGCAGCGCTCGCGGGCTGCAGCTCGCGGCGTTCGCGAGATCCTCCAGCATGATGGCGTTGTGCAGATTGTCGCGCATGAACGCCTCCGCCCTCAGGAGCTGCCGTGGCGCGTTTTCAAGCGTGCCACGATTGAAGGCATCGGACAGATTGTGCGGCAGCTTGGCAAACAGTTTGACCAGCAGGAGCTCGCCGTACGCCTTAGCGAGCATCATCCGTTCGGTCTGGCGAGCGGTCGTCAAATCCTTCTCGGCCTGGCGCAGTGTTTGATAGAGCCCTTGTGCGCCGCCTTGACGGAAGCTCACAGGCGCCAGCGCAAACTCCTGCACGTAGGGCTTGCCGGTCAACTCTTCGAAATGCTGGCGGATTACGGATTCCGGGATCTGAAACAGCAGCCAGGAGCTACGCGGCTTGATCTCCAGCCGCTTGCCCGCCCGATCGCTTATGCTGGCGACATAATTGGCAGGAATGCGTAAGGACTTGCGCATTCGCCGGTGATTAATCTCTATTTCCCCCGCGAGAACAAATACGATGCTGACGCGCGGCAAGTCCTGCTTCGCGGTCCCCTCGAGGCCGGCCGAATGCTCGGCGCTTATGATCGAGGCCGACTGAAGCGGTTGCTTGCTGAATTTGAAGGAATAATCGCCTGAGGTTTCTGAAGGAACCGCCCATTTCCAGTTTGGTTCAAGCATGTCAAGGTTGCGAATGATTGCATCCCGGGAATACACCTCGAAAGTGCCAACGCATTGCTCGACAACTCTTTCCAACATCGCCATCCGCTAATCCTACTCAAAATCTCAGGTTGCATATTAGCCATCGCTAACACGTGATTTCTATCTAGGCTACTTTTTTCTAGCGTTCGTTTTGACGACTCCATTCCTTTGCTCTCGCGCCCACTTCGAGAGGCAAGACCATTCATCGCAAGTTGCATTACTTATAATTAAATTAGCACGATGAATTTTAGCGCGACAGTACAGATAGTGACGATGTTATACAGATTCCTACCTCTTCGTAGCGCGGCCACAGGTTGAAAATCCCGAGCGACGATATCGGACAAAATAATCGCTCTCGGCAAATATATTCGACATGTCTACGGGCAAAGGTTGCAGAAGTAGTTACTAATTTACCTCGATTGAATTGTCGGAGGTTTGTTGCAGGCACAAGGTCCACTGCAAAAATGGAGTAGCCGAACGGCCCCGCTGGCTTGCAGCCAAAACAATCTGCGCGCTACATTCATTTCAATTATTCTAATACATGATGAGGCTTAGCTAGGAGCCTGGGTCAGCGCCCGGAATGCCGCTATCTATATGCGATCGGGTCCCGGCAAGCGCGGAGACGCGGTGCATTTTGTCGTTCGATATTGTGTCAATTTGCAAACATAGCGAGCACTACTGTTGCCGATCCACACAGCTCAACGGCCGCTGGCTTACAATGTGGAGTAAATGCGAAATGCCGCTTCGATGTCATCGAAGACGCGGCCGCGGCCATTCTTCAACACGAGCGCCGACTTGCACAGCTCGCCGATCACATTGAGATTATGTCCCACAATGATCATCGAGCGATCCTTGCGTTTGACGAAAAGCTCCTCAAAACAGCGGAGTTGGAAGCGTTTGTCGCCAACCGCCAATACCTCGTCGATGAGATAGCAATCGAAATCGATGGCAAGCGACATGCCGAAGGCGAGCCGCGCTCTCATGCCTGAGGAATAGGTCCTGAGAGGCATTCGCAGATAACGGCCAAGCTCACTGAAATCCTCTACCACATCGCGAATTTCATCGAACGGCTTGTCGTAGATGCGCGACAGGAAGCGCATGCAGTCGTAGCCAGTCATCGAACCGCCGAAGCCACCGCTCAAGGCAATGGGCCATGACATCGACATGTTGCGCACGACCTTGCCCGACGTCGGCTCCTCTATCCCTGCGATCATGCGCACGAGCGTTGACTTGCCGGCCCCATTGTGTCCGAGGACAGCGATCTTTTCACCGCGGCCAATCTTGAATGTCACGCCGTCGACCACGCGGCGCATCCGGCCATGCACCTCATATTCCTTGACGAGATCGAACACGCCGACAATGCCATCTTCATGCCAGGGTATTTCGCTCTCCGGCGCCGGCGCCCTCGGGGAGGCGATCTGCGTGAGACTTGAAGGAAGCCCGGTCATTGCTGAGCCGCGTGCTCGTGTACCTGGATCATGAAGAAGCGCACGATCCAGAAAGTCGCGAAACAAACCGCAAGCAGCATCAGAAACGAACCGAGGCGCTTCGGGTACAGCGCATGATCGGGCAAATTCGGATCGGCGATTCGCTCCAGATACAATTGTTGCCGCTGCGCATCGATCCTGGCATTTTCCAGGGAAACGGTCGCCGATGTCAGCATCTTCGCTGCCATTTCCCTCTCCAGCAGCAGCTGCTCATATTGCGCGATGCGAGGCGCCATCGAGCCGTCACTCCCGACGATACGTGCCCGTTCATCGCTGATCTGCCGTTCCATCGCCGCCACGCGCGCGCTCAGCGCCTCCCCTTGCGGACTTTGCGGCGCCTGTTCCTGCAGCGCAGAAAGACGCGCCTTGCTGTCGGCCAGATCATCCGAAAGCCGGGCAATCATGTCCAAGGCGGCAGACGATTGCTTGCTTGGGTCGACAAGCGCTTCGCGATTGCGGAATTCCGTCAGGCTTTTTTGCATGTTGGACAGTCTTGTCTGACTGTCGTTCACCTCGATCTGCGCGTAACGGATGGCATCTTCGCGCGCTCGATCATTAAGACGGTTGATGAGTTCTTCCGCGTGCTGAACCAGAGCATTGGCCAGGCGATAGGCGTCTTCGGCACGAAATGCGCGTGCGTCCAGTGTCGTCACGCCGCTGCCGCTGTCGGTGTGTACATTGATGAAACGAAGATAATGCTGATACAACTCTTCATTATTGGCTTCCGCCCAAGGTAGCGGGTAGCGGCTGAGGAGATCTCCTTCAGGGCGAGAGAGGATTTCCATCAGACCATCCCTTTTTACCAGGGCGTCGACGGCGGCGCGCGACTTGATGAACTCGGTGACGATGTAGCTGTCATCCTGCGCGCGAACGAATCCGGTGCTCTGGAGGAACCCGCTGAGCAGCCCCGCGGCATTCCTGTTCGGACTGCGCACGACGAACTGCGTTTCGGAAACATACTGATCGGAGCAGATGAAACCGTAATAGATCGCCCCGAGCAAGCCGGGAACCACGACGATCAGCAATAGCAGCAATTGCGATCGAGCCCATTGCGCGACAGAACGCGGCCAGGAAACCGGTTGACCTACGACAACGCCGGATGAGCGTGCATTCACCAGCCTAACGAAATCAGCGAATTCCCTGTTATTCTCGATACGGCTCATTTGGGACCATCAAATCTCTCTTGGAATGGTTAGGACCACTCCGCCGCTGCCCTTCCGGAGCTCCGATCAAGCAACCGCAGTCAGCTGGTTTCCATCGTTTTAGCTCGTCATTCCGAACAACGGGCACGACGATGTCGACGGCAATTTACTTTGCAAGAGATTCCCATATATCCTTTGAAAGTCAAATATATTTCCGCGATTTCGAAATTTTTACATATAGAAACAAGAATAATTTGTCTTCTGTCGCTATTAATACTTTGGCGACGCGATTCGTATGGCGAGGCCGAATTGTGACGGCAATAACTGCCATTCGATTAGCCGTTTCACCCTCATTGCTGGTTCAAGGAATTCGGAATGGGAAAGTTCGGAGGCATCTTGCAGCATATCGGCAGTACCCTTGCCTCGAATGGCCGTATAGACCTGTTCATCGGCCGAAGCCTCTTGAAATTTCTCCTCGGTAGGCGGCGCAGCCTCCCATTTTCGATACCGGAAGATGTCCTCCAGTTACCGTTGCGTTTCATGTCCCCCAAAGCGGTTCCGCTCATGCAACCAGCCGTGAGCAGACATCGCAGGCTGTCTCGTTCAGGCGCGAGCCATCGCTCTTAGCGAACATCTTTTGGGGGGACTTCTATGCACATAGATTCGACGATCTTTCCCCAGGGGGCGCCGTCCTCGGCAAAGGCAGACGAGCAGCCGTCCTGGTTGCCCCCGATCAACGCACGGCTGCTCGCCTTCCTTCCGACACGTCAGCGGTTTCCTCTCATCGGCCCCGCCTTCTCCGCGTCCCTCAAACCGATCGAATTGACGATGGGTGCCGCCGATGGTGTCGTCAGTTGGGGAGACGGGCCGCTTGCTCGCCTGGCACGCCTCTATGCGCTGGTGCTCCGTCTGCCCTTTTGGACGGTGGCGGGCGGCTTCCTGCAATCGACCGGTCAGGACGCCACATCGCCGATCTCCATCGTCGCCGACGATCTCGGCATCCATTCTTCTGCCCGCCAGCCCTCCCGATTGGAGGCGCTGCTACAAAATGCGCCATCCGACACGGATATTCAGCGCGCCCGCGACCTGCGGCGATGGATCATTCGCGAACGACTGTCTCAAGACAATCAGCTGCGGGACGAGACTATTTCGCTTCGCCGAAGCCGTCGCAAGCGCATCCTGCTTGTCGACGAGGTGATGGGAAATCACGCTGTGGAAAGCGCCGGTGCCGATGCAGCGACCTTCGCAAGAATGTGGACGACGGCTCTTGCCGTGGAAAATGCCGATATCATCGTCAAATGCCATCCCGACGTCATGGCAGGCCAGGCCAGGGGCTTTCTTCAACCCCTCGCCCGAACGGCAGGCGTACAGCTTGTGGATCGCCCTGTCTCGACACATTCCCTGCTGGATATGGTGGATGAGGTCTGGACCGTATCAAGCCAACTCGGGCTGGAAGCGCTTCTGCGGGAAATACCCGTCGTTACCTTCGGCATGCCCGCCTATGCCGGCTGGGGACTGACTGCGGACCGCGCCGTGGGCACGGTCGCAACGATGGCGCGCTCGCGTCGGGGACGCCATGTCAGCATAGACGAGTTTGCTGCTGCTGCGCTCTTTCAATATTCCCGTTATGTCGATCCCGTCTCGTGCAGCCCGATCACGGCCGAGCAGGCAGTCGAACGGCTGCTGGAATGGCGCACGCGCGCCCGATCGCTCTCCGGCCGTTACCTTTGCGTCAATTTTTCGCTCCACAAACGCGCGGTCATGCGCCGCTATCTGAGCAGCCCCCAGTCGCAGGTGCAGTTCGCCACCAATCCGAGCGCCTCAGAGATCCAGAGTGCCGACACCATCGTCCTTTGGGGGAACGCCACTCCTCCCGATGAATCCATTTTGTGGAAGCAGGGCAAGAGAGTGCCGATCATTCGGGTTGAAGATGGCTTCATTCGCTCCTCCGGCCTCGGCAGCTCCCTGGTACCCCCATCTTCGCTCTGCTTCGACGACCAAGGCATCTATTTCGATGCCTCCGCTCCAAGCCGGCTGGAGACGATCCTGAACGGGGCGAATTTCGACGATGCGCTTCTTGCGCGCGCAAAGCGCCTGCGGCAGGCCATCGTCTCGATGGGCATCACCAAATACAATCTGCCGCCGCAGCCGGCGCCGGATTATCGTGCTCTCGCCGAAAACCGCGACATCGTTCTGGTGGCCGGGCAGGTGCCGAACGACGCTTCGCTGCGGTTCGGCATGGCAAGTCATTCATCCGATATCGAACTGCTCAAAGCCGTCCGGCGCGCAAGACCGGCGGCATTCATCATCTACAAGCAACACCCAGATCTTCTGGCGAAGGCAGCTGGCCGTCATCCATCCCCATTGCCACCGGCGGAGGCTGCCGATCTCGTCATCGGCAATGTCGATCTGGATAATCTCCTCGGCGTTGTCGACGAGGTTCATGTCGCAACATCGCAGATCGGGTTCGAAGCCCTGCTGCGAGAAAAGCCGGTATGGTGTCATGGCCTCCCCTTCTATGCTGGCTGGGGCCTTACACGGGATTCGGTCGTTTCATTGCGGCGAAAGCGCGCTTTAACGCTCGACGCCCTCGTCGCCGGCACACTCATCCTCTATCCGCGATATTGGTCGAACATCACCAATCTTCCGTGCGAGGCGGAAGACGTGGTCGCCGAACTCTATCGTTCCCGCCAGGGCATCGCTCCCAATCCGTCGCGGCGGCGCTGGCTGGCACAGGTCATCCACATGCTCGAGGCGAGAAAAAAATGATGAAGCCGGTCGTTATGGACATCTCGCGATTGATGGAGCGGTCGCATTGCCCGACGCCCACCGGCATCGATCGCTATGAGCTTCATTATGCGAACTGGTTGAACGAGCGCCGCAAACGGACTGCCTTGACCGATCTCGGTGCGTTTCCGCCACCGTCGTGGTTTGTCGAAACCGGTCATAACAGCGCCGTCACCGTTCCGTCCGAGCGGGCGGACAAGTTGGTCTCCATCCTCAACAGCCGTTGGGCAGCAACGGAGATATCGCCCGCACAGGCCACTCTTCTCGAACGGATTTTCGCCGCCATCGATGGCAAGATCAGGTGGCAGGCAGCGTCGGAAGTGAAAGCAGGCGAGGCTCATACGCAAAAGCTGCGCAAGATTGCGCATGCCGTCGCCAATCATTTCGCTCATGGCCTGGCGTTGCCGGACAGGGCGTCTTTCGTCCACGTATCACACAGCCGGCTGGAACGGACATCGGCGTTCTCCTGGCTTCGAGAAGCCGACAGAAACGGCGTTTTCTACGTCCATGATCTCATTCCGCTATCGCATCCGGAATTCGTCAGACCGGAGGAGCCGGAGCGGCATCGCCGCAGAATGGAGACGGTGCTGAAACACGCATCGCTGGTGCTTTGCAACTCCCAGGTAACGGCGCGCGCCTTGCGCACCTTTGCTCAGGAAAGCAATCGAAAGCTGCCCTCTATCGCCGTGCTGCCTCCCGGTGTCGAACAGTGCTTCCTGTCGCCATCATCGGACATGCCGCGGCCACAGCTGCCATATTTCGTGACGCTCGGAACGATCGAACCGCGCAAGAACCACATGCTGTTGCTGCACCTGTGGCAATATCTGGCCGAGCGCGACGGGCCGAAGGCGCCACGGCTGGTCATCGTGGGCAAGAGGGGATGGGAAAACAGCCACATCCTGGCGATGCTGGAGCGGTGCCCCGCCCTTCCCGGTCTCGTCATCGAAGTGCCGGGGCTGGAGGATGCCGCCTTGGCGCGGCTGGTGGCGGGCGCGGCCGCCCTTCTCGCGCCTTCCTTCACGGAGGGTTATGGCATGCCTGTCGCCGAGGCTATCGCGCTGGGCACGCCGGTGATCGCCTCCAACATCAGCGCCCATCGCGAAGCTGCCGCCGGACAGCCCGCCATCTTTCTCGACCCCCTGGACGGGCTGAGCTGGAAAGCCGCGCTGGACATGATCGCCGCCTCGCCGCAACGCCGAATAAAGCCCGGCTCATCAAGCGGGTGGGATACGCATTTCGATGATTTGGAGGCGTTGATCGAGGCCGATTTTTCGGCGCGACGCCATGCTGCCCAACGCGCTTCGCGACGTATCGAGAGGATCTCGACCTCGGCGGTTTTGCAGTGAGAGGCGGCAGTGCTGGCGCAACACAATAACAAAGTTCGTCAGCAAGACGTGGGAGCGGCGACGTGACAAGCTTTTACGACATCGAGAATTGCTACAAATTCATTCTCGGCCGTCCGATCAACGACGATGAGCGAAATGTCATCGGCAACCATCTCCTGCAAATCACCGATCTGCCGCTGGACGTCCATCGCAGACGTTTTCTGACTTCCAGCGAATTCCACCAACGTCATAGCGAATTGCTGTTTCACAATTTCGTGCCGAGATCGATCGTCGTCCTTTTCGAAACTCAATACAATTTCAAATTGTATCTGGACCTTCGCCAATATCATATTTCTTTCGGCATCATGAACGGTGAGTATGAGAAGTTCGACATCGAACTCGTGAAAGCCATCGTGCCCGATAACGGGCAATTCATCGATGTCGGCGGCAATGTGGGGTACTATTCCCTCTCTGTCGCAGCCCATCACTCCCCATTTAGAGGAACGGTTCTCGCCTTTGAGCCTTTACCGAAGCTCTGCGAGCTGTTCAACCGATCGATCCTGGAGAACGGATTTGGAGACCGAGTCAGCGTTCACCAGCTCGCTCTTGCGGATGCTCCGGGAGAATTGCCGCTTAATGACACGGGGGAAACAGTCAACGCGGGGGCCACGCGACTGGTTACTGCCCGCGCTGAAGTCAAGGTCGATCGCAAGACCAAGGTCGAAACACTGGATCGTGTTATCGGCAATCTGCGGCCTGATGTCATGAAAGTGGACATACAGGGAGCGGAAGGCTTGTTCCTGAAGGGGGCGCAAAGAACCATCGCCACATGTAAGCCTTCTCTATTGATGGAGATCAATCATGATATGCTCTCCATTGTCTCCAAAACCGCTCCAGGCGCGATCCACCGCCAGCTCGCAGATTTCGGCTACCATATCTGGAGAAGGTCCGAGCATCGGCTGATGCGAATGGCGACAGCCGAAGAATTCAACTCGAACTTCCCGCCCGGCACTGCAGCGAACATATTTGCAGTTCATGAAGATCGCGCCGAGGACGTCAACCGGCGACTTCAGCACCTGAGCGTGGATCGAGAATGAAGATCTTGTTGAACAAAAGGGGGCAATCATATGGGTGGCATCGCCTATTATGGCTCGTGCCCTAGCGAGGAGTTTGTTCGATACGTATTTGCGGATAGCAGGATCGTCTTCTTCTGCTACGGCATCAACGTCGCCAGCTTCATGAACGACAGGCCGGTGTCCATCACCGCCCTCGAGGGGTGGCCCGAACCGATCCAAAAGAAGCTGCAGTTCGAAGCCGACAAAGGCTTCTGCGATCGGTTGAGGTCGTCAGCACCGATGACACTGGTGATCGATTTCAGCCGCGCCACGCGCACCTCACTCCTAGACTACGAGGGCACGTTACTCACCGCCCCCTACGAACTTTTGGACGCGGGACCCGATTTGCAGCGCGAAGCCTTCAACATCTTCAAGATCATTCCATTCGGTAGCCGCGACTTCTGGACGCGGGTGATCGAGGGGGCGCAAAGATTCTGCGAGTTCCTGAATGCGAACCTGCCGGATACAAAGGTGATATTGCTCGATATGCCCCCCACAGCCGACTATCGAGGCACGCTTATCGACCGCAATACCTATGTGACCGACTTTTGCCGCTGGCAGATACGGTATCCGATTTCTCGCATGCTTATCGACTTTTGCCGGGAGCGTATTGAAAACAGCAGGATATTTGCACCGCCGTCAGACCTCTATTCCGACGACACCGCACTCTACGGACCCGCACCGATGCACTATTCCGTGGAGGTCTGGAAGGAGATCGCTGTTCGCTTTCATGCGAATGGCGGCTTCGAAGGATTGCCGCGTGCGAGCGATACGGTTTCCACACTCACGAACTATTCCGGCCTAATAGACGCCTTCACCAAGACGGCATTGACCAACCCGAACCTTCATCGGTTCAGCCTCGATATTCTGCTTGGTGCGCTGCCCTATCTCTTCGCAAAAATCAGCAGCCCCGCCCATAGCCACTTTGGCGACCCCATCGATTCCTATGATGTCGTGGCAGCCTTTCGCTGGATTCTCGGTCGCGAGCCCGAATCCGTCGAAACCTTTCTCAGCCACTATGCGCTGCCCAACCGATGGGAGTTGCGCGAAACGCTGCTACGCTCCTTGGAATTCCAGAGCCAGGTGACGAACTATGCCAAACGTTAGCGCGCCCGTCGCGGCGTCACTCGAACTTGATGTGATTGCGTGCCGCGTTGATCAGGAAGACCCCGACAGCCGTCGTAAACAGGCAGCACTTCGCGAGGTAATCAATGTCATAGAAGGTTTGCACGGAATCGCCGAAGACGCCGGCGCGAAAAAGCTCGAAGCAATGAACGAGAGGGACATAGAGCGCCAGCTTCTGGGCACCGCTCGGCAGCCAGGCCACCATGAAGAACATGCCACAGATCGGCAATGTGAGATATTGAAATGGCGGCACCAGCTTCTCAACAAACTCGAACCGTTCCGAACCGGCGGCAAAGATGAGCGCCACCGCGAAAGAGAGCCAGGCCATGAACAACCAGCCCGCCAGCACCAGACCGAGATTCTGATAGGGCGGAATGATGTTTGCCAAACGCGCAACCGTGTAGACGAGGATGAGAGCGGCGGTCGTGCCGGCGGTCTCCAGAAGCGCACGGGCAATTATGGCGTCAGCCAGGCGGATCTGGCGATGATACATCAAGGGCATATTCTGGCGCAGACAAGAAACCGCATGACCGGTTATGTGGCGCCAGAGCGTCAGCGGCATGTAACCGCTCAAAACGAAAGCCGCCACCGTCAATCCGTGCGCCTCGTGATTGAGCAGCGTCCACATGATCATGACACCCGTGGTCAGGATCATCGGTTCCAGCGCAAGCCACAGGAAGCCGATGTTTTCCCGCCCGTAGCGTATGAGCATTTCGCGCATGATCAGCGCACCAAGGACGCGGCCCTGAATCTTCAATCCGGTGATGAACTGCGAACCCCTGCTCGCGTTTGCCGATACCTGATGCACCCGAAGCCCTCCTGGTCGCTATCCCATCTCCATCGGACGGTCGGTCAACGATACCGGCGAAGGACAACCGCTCAATCTTCATTGCGCCGGGCTTGGACAATTAGCGTCCATGGCGTCCGCTCGCAGATCTGCAACGGCAGACGATCACCAGAAAGGGCATGATCATGGCTCTGATCAACTCCGAGACCCAAAACAAGAAAGTCGATGCAGAGCAGCGGCCGCAGCCTTTCCGCCGCATGATTGCAACTTCGATTGCCGGACCTGCAAAAGCCCGAAAGCGTCGCAAGCGTTTCGGTCGTCTAAGCGTTTATCTGCTAGCGGTTATTGCCCCTACCCTGGCAGTCAGCGCCTATTACGCATTCATCGCCGCTCCAATCTATGTGTCCGAATCCTCTTTCGTCGTCCGCATGGCCGCGCCGCCATCCTCGAATGTCTTCGGCTCCCTGCTGCAGAACAGCGGGATAACGCGCTCGCAGGACGATACTTTTTCCGTGCAGGAATATATCCGCTCCCGCCAGGCACTGAAGGAACTTGCCGAACGGCTTCCCGTACGCGCCATTTTCGGCAGTCCGCAGGCGGACTGGCTGACGCGCTTTCCGCGCTTCTGGGAAAACAACAGCGAGGAACAGCTCTATAATTACTATTCGGACCGTGTCTCCGTCATTCACAACGACACCACAGGCATCACCGTCCTGCGGACGACAGCCTTTCACGCGCAGGATGCCGCGGACATGAACGCCTCATTGCTGGCACTCGGCGGCGATCTGCTTGACCGGCTCAACAACCGCGCCCGCGGCGATGCGGTTCGCTTTGCCGATGGCGAGGTGCAGCAGGCGCAGCAGCGGGTCATCGACGCACAGAGAAACATAACGAACTTCAGAAACAAGGAGCTGATGGTCGATCCGAATGCCAGCTCCATGTCGATGATCGACCTCATCAGCAATCTGACGTCCACTCTCGCCAACAGCCGGGCGCGGCTTGCGGAAACGCGCAAGACTGCGCCGGATAGCAGTTCCATTCCGTTTCTGACGAGCCAGATCGCTGCACTGGAGCAGCAGATCGAGAACGAACGAGCCAAGATGGTCGGATCGGATAAATCCATCGCGCCCAGAATTGCGGATTACGAAAGTCTCGTCCTGATGCGGGAGTTTTCCAACAAGGCGCTCGTTTCCGCTCTTGACTCACTCGAAGCGGCCCGAGCCGATGCCCGCCGCCAACAGCTTTATCTTGAGGTCGTCGTTCCACCGCAGATGCCCGACGAGGCAGAGATGCCTTATGCGCTCAAGAACGTTACAGTCGTTTTCCTGTCCTTGAGCCTTTGCTATCTGCTGGGCTGGCTCATGGTCACCGCCATCAGGGATCACGAAAGCGGCTGACTTTGCCGGAGCTATGATCGAACCCGAATATGCCGACCTCGATATTAGTGCCTCTGAGAGGGTTGTCTAATCGCAGTTAGGCGTGCCGCATCGCTTTTGCAACCCATGCATTTATTGAAGTTCACTATCACATAGAAACGGAAATGGAGCACATTGTGATCGAAGAGCAATCGAAAACAAGCAATGCAAAGGACGTCATCATCGCGGCATATAGAGGCCTTCTAGGAAGAGATCCTGACAAGAACGGCATGAGTTCTTATCTCGATTTGCTGGAGAAGAACTCAATTTCATATGAAGATCTTATACGGCAAATCAGTGGTTCTGATGAATTTAAGACCATACATAGATACATTCACACATATGGTTCCTCCAGAAGAGAGGCAATGGATGTATTTCGGCAATTCAGAAAGTATGAGGGTCCGGGCCGAGCAGGCTTTGTGACCAACTTTCTCGGTTGCGTTTCCAACGTGAACCATGTCGGTCTTGCAAGCCATTCGGGACTGGTTGAATCATTTCCGTTTCCCGGTAATTTTCATGGGGCCGCCTTGGAATGGATCGCGGTATTGCGTTCAGTTCTCGACGCTCGGGAGCGATTCAGCATGATCGAGCTCGGCGCCGGATGGGCACCTTGGTCGGCAATCGGCTATGCGGCCGCCAAACAGAAAGGCTTAAGCGCTCACGTGATCCCGATCGAAGGGGATCGCGGTCATATCGATTATATTCACCATTCGTTTCGTGAAAACTCCATCCCCGATAGCGATGCCGACGTTATCCATGGGGTCATCGGCGTTGAGGACGGGATAGCCAGGTTCCCTAGGGCAGCGCAGGCCGGGCATGTCTATGGCGCCGCCGCTGCTTTTTCTGGCGAGGGCAATGATGGCGATGCGTTCGGGACATTCGTGAGGCACCATGGCGGCCTTGTCGCGGAAATTGAAGAGGTTACATGTTATAGTCTCGCAACGATCCTGAACGGCAAAGGGACCATTGATCTCATCCATTGCGATATTCAAGGTGCCGAGGGCGACCTCTTTGAACACCATATCGATGTGGTGACGAAGCAGGTGAAGCGCGTATTCATTGGCACGCATTCCGCTGACTTGGATCGACGCCTCATCAGCTTGTTTCCCAAGCATGGCTGGGTCTGCGAAGGCATCGTTGCCGCAAAGATGAGGGACGATTCGCACGGAGATCCGATGCTTGTTGCGGATGGTGATCAGGTATGGCGCAATCCGGCGTTTTTCTGACCCAAGTCTTGCAGCAACTCCAGGAAAGTGTATGGCGGTTTTCCGTCCGGAATTGCGTATAGATGTCCATACTCACAGTCAGCTACTTTGCCGCACACTTCTCAAGGCGGCCTTCGGCGTACGCGTATGCTCTAACTGCTGGAGTTATTTCTTCACGAAAACAAAGATGCTGGTAACATTGTCGATATGGCCAGGCTCTTCGTGCAACTCGAATAACCGGCAGCCAGTTCTATCGGCCAGCTCGAGGATGGAATTTTGCGGCGTAGAGTGCATCTCCATATCGAGTTTGGAACCACCCTTGAGATAGTCTGCTACTTTGAAGCTGTAGCCATCCTGATGTGTCCTGACGTGTACGATCGCGACTCCGTGAGGCGGCAATCCGGAAAACGCCTTCTCTAGGACAGACAGTGTAACCGGCGGCGGATTATGTTGCAGCACCAGCCGGGAATACCAAAGATCGAAGCCGCGCCCTGGCATGACGTTCTCAGATGTGACTTGGATAAACTCGACATTATTGGCGCCCGAAGATGCAACATGCTTTTTCGCCAATTCAATATGAGGGGCTGAGATATCCAGCGCGATAACATGCTTGAAGGCCGTAGCCAGCGCAGCCGTCGCACGCCCGACGCCACAACCAAATTCAAGGATAGTATTGAAGTCATTTGGCGATCGGTTCATTCTACGGAGCAGGTCGCGAACCAGGTACAAATCTCCGACACCGCTTTCATAAAATTCAGCCAGATTTTGTTCCAATAGATCCGGCGCATATTTATCCAAAGACAAGACAGACCAATGTGGCGCCTGAGTACCAATTTCTGACCAATAGGACGCCGTCTTGGATACCACCTGTTTAAGAGTGGGATCGTCCATGATGATTTCAATATCGGAGGGCGGAGTATGGGCCAGGAAAGATTTAGTGACCGCCACCGGATTCTTGAATTTATACTCGGGAGATTCCATCAGATGCTGACGGAATAATTCAACATCTTCGAATGCCTGGCGATAAATTTCTATAACATCGTTGTTTTCTGGCAACCTGCCCAAGAGATAGCGATAGCCGTAGCTCACGTCGTCCTTAGAAATTGGCATTTCTTTCGTCCTTAAGTTGATTCCTTGGCACACAAGCGGCGACCGCCGTTGTTCGTTGTCGGCTTGCGCTGCGGTGGCGATCAGTAAAAATGCAATAGCCTGCAGCATTCACACCGGCTACTGAGCTTTATTGCACTCAACGTCGAACTGAATTTGAGAGCTTGTGGTGAAATTGGCATCAGTTAGGACAACTTGACCAACGCTTGCATACTGGGTCAAGACGACGGTCGAGTCCGAGAGCATCTGCGCCTGTACACTGCTCACCAGCCCAGACATGTTGAGCAGGACCATCGGCGTGCCGCCACCTGGATCTCCTACGCCGGAGGTGCTGCACAGGTATGGGGAGCCGGACACATTGAAGCTCCCCGTCGCCGCGCCTCCTGCTTTTGCTGAGAAGGTGATCTCGCCATGCAACTTGAAGCCGCCGTTTGGCAACCTCGCCGCAAATCCGCTCGATGTATAGGTCCAGCCCGTGCTACTGACGCCGCTTCCGCCAAACTTCACGACGGGAGTCCAGGCAATTTGTCCAAAACCGGATGCACTGATGTTCCCCGTCGCGGTGTCTGCTAGTCCGCCTACCATGTTGTCGGAGTTGACCAGATTGCCCCACGTCCCACTCAGCGTGAGTTTGCCGATGTCTGTGTTTTGATTGAGGAAAAGCGATGTGCTCGATCCTCCGGCCCACGAGACCGTTCCGCACCAAGTGTTATGCGTGAAGAAATTTGCCTCACCATAACTGGTCGATGCAGAGAAATCGATGCTTGTCCCGCTGCAGTTCCATGTGGTGTCCTTCATATGGAATTCTTGCAATGCGGTCGCTGAGTTGAAATTGAAGAGTCCCCCGGTCAAGCCGTTATCACCATCGACATTGTCAATCCAAAGCGCACGAATGGTGGGAACTGTGTTATCGGAGCAGAAAAAGCCCTTTGCGTTCGATCCCGTGTAGGTGTGATATTCGACATGCGAGTTCGTGATCTTGAAAACTTGTTGCGCGCCGCCGGAGCCTGTATATCCGCCCCATTTGAAGGCGCAGCCGACGCCACCCACGCCCGGATTGAACTGAATGCCGTCTAGAATGACCGTATTTGGGCCGCCACCAGCACCGACAGCCGTCGTCCGCGTGAACAGAACAAAATCGTCAGAGTTCGTAAAATCCCCAGCATTATTCATCCCCCAGCGGCCGCCATAAACATAGACCTCGGGAAAACCGTCAACGACCGAATAATGCGTCCGGCATCGGCCTTGGTTTAGGTTGTAGACATGCGCCGCAATGCCAGCAATGGTCGTCCCCCATTTTGTGCAGGTATCGAAGTTAAAAACACTAAGATCTCTGATGGTTATGTTGTAACCGTCCGTCATCTGATAACCGACCGCACCGGAATTCGGCACCGATGGCGAACCGACGATCGTGATCCGCTCAATTATTCCGGGGCTATGAGAGCCATCGGAAGCAGCCGACAGGACGCAAGTCGAGTTAGTAACAGCTACGCATTTTATCCATGACGTGCCGGCATATCCCGCGTTATAATTTCCAGGCGCGGTAGCGGAGCCTCGTAAGCATCTGCCCTGGGGGATCGTCAGAGCATCCACATAAAATCCGTTTGTCGAGGGCGGTACGAGGACACAGATATTTCCGGCAGCAAACGCGGCGTTGAATGCGGATGTAGCAAGGGTAGATCCGTCGGCTTTCGCCCCCCATTCTCGAATATCTGCGCCTTCTGCCGGAAATGTAGCGACCCAGCATTTCCCATCGGCACTCGGTACTTGCGCACCACCATCGCCGGAACCGGAATTCATCGAGCAGGGTGAAGATGATGCTATGTAAAGAAGGGGCGGAGCATCACCTGCCGCGGCATAGCCGAGACGCATGACAGCGGGAGGCCCACCCGACACACTCATCGCCGACAGAGCAGCGGTATTCGTTGCTGTCTGCACATTGTCGGCCTGCGCTGCGGTGGCAATCAGCAGAAATGTAATTACGGGTAAGATATATCTATAGACGCGGTTTCGCATTTTATAGTCTCCATTGACCAATAGAGATGACGCCGCCGCTATTCCGTAGGGTTTATAGTTTTGTGATAATAAGAAGAACGGATGTAGCAACAAACCCTTGCATATAGAGTTTGATGTGATCGCGATTATGCATTCCGTACGGCGGATAATCGAACAAGCGATCTTCGTCGTCGTCACCTAGCCTTAAGTCCAATGGTGCAACATCAAATCCATTTTCCTCCAGCGTCTTCTTCAGACGCCGCAGATCTTGACCTCGATAAATCACGTCGACTGCATTATCGATCGTGATCTCGTCAGACAAGCAATTGAACTCCGTTGTATGAACGGCAACGCCGCCTCTTCGAAGCAATTTTGACGATTCTTCTACGAAGTTAATTCCAAGCGCCAAATTCCCTAGATGCTCAAACGAGCAAGAGCTCCAAATAAAGTCGTAACTATCCGGAGTGAACCCCGACAGATCCCGCATATCTGCCGGGTGGAAAGATACTCTGCGTTGGAATAGTTCTTTGCTTAGCAAATAATCTTTATAAAGAGCGTCGAGACCGCTCGCATGCTGATTGGTTCCGGTCCAGTGATCGGCCTCCTCTCCGACAAAAAGATCGGTTGCCTCGATGGTTGCTCCTTGGCTGGCAAAAAGCGAGGATAGAGGTTCAGTTCCGACAGCGAAGCCGAGACCCTTGGAGCCCTCAGTGAGCTTCTTCCTCTCTTGGAGAGCCTGTATTATTGCACACCATTCCCAGAGCTTTCTGTGATGCTTCAGCTCATAACTCCAGTTGGGGTCAATCGCCTTCGCCCATCTTTCGAACCAACCTTCATGGAAGTGCTCATGTCGACAAACCACAGAAGACGGAAGCTGGAATTGATAGAACGTTTCTGTGTCTCCACCCATAAAAACTCTCCATACACAGCATTAATCTCCGAGATCGAGATACTGATCAATTTCGGAATTGAAGCGGACCAGGCCGCCTAACGGGACGGCATCGATCAGTTTCGGCCTAGCTGCGATTGGAGCATGACTTTCTCCAATAAACTCACTCGTTCCAGTGGGTCCGCCCCATCGCAGTACGCAACGGCTGAGAGCCCGAGATGACATGACCGATCGCCGGTATCGCCAAATCTGCCCCGCGTCAGCAGATTGACCGTAACTCTCCCGCGTGGCCCGACGATGCCCCCGAACGAAATATAGGTCGACCGATCGACGAGTTGGAAAGAACACGTTTCTCCCCCGGCATCGGCGATGACGGCGATATTCTCGCTGAGAGGCGGACATTTCACCTCAAGATAGACGCGCACGCTTTCGCCCTCGGTAAGTTCGCTATCGAATACAAGCCGGGAGCGGCGCTGGCTTGCCCAAACCCCCCAATCCTCCATAGCGAACCAGCCTGAGTCCCGCGCTGCGCGGAACGTGAGGATCCGCCGGCCTTCGGCAGCGATGCGCAACAGTGCCTTGTCGCCACCTTCGATGATCGTGTTGCGAGGCAGGCGGCAATTCAAAAGCCCGGGCTGGTCTCCCAGACCAACGCTCATGTCGATCGCCGTCGAGAACAGCTCGGAGCAGAACGAATCCCATGATTTTGGCACGAAATTCTCTTTAATATCGCGCTGCCAGTCGGCCAGGTTGCCGCGATCGACAATGACCTGCTTAAAGAGGTTGTAGCCGTCCTCGATGTTGTACGGATTGATGTAACGCACGAAATGCCCCCCAACCTCCGGCATCGAGGTGGCGTTGGAGGCGATGCAGGGCTTGCCGTAGTTCAGGCTCTCGCCAATGGGCAGGCCAAAGCCTTCGGCAAAGCTTGTATAGGTCGTAAACAGAGAATGCCGGTATAGATATTCCAGCTCGTCATCCGAAATGTCGTTGAAGATGTAGAGCCAGTCCCCGACATAGCCGTGAGTGGCCAGATGGTGGCGCAATTCGTCGATCTGCCAACCCCATTTGCCCACCCAGACGAGTTTCGGTGCCTTCTCCCCCAGTTCGCGGATCAGGCGTTCCCAGATGCGGATCTGGTACATATGATTCTTGCGAACCTCGATCGTTGCAACACAGAGGACATATTCCTCCTCTGCCATGCCGAGGATGTTGGTATTAAGGATCCTGCTCTTCTTCTGTGTCTTCCGCAGCTCCGTAGCAAGCGGAATTGCCTTGACGGGCAGCTCGAAGTTGAGACGCTCCTTGAAATAGGCCCTGATTTCGGATGCGACGAACTCCGAATTCGCCAGAACGAAATCGCAAACCGACAATACGTCGATCAGCTGTCTTTGAAACTTGTCGACGGCGGCCTGCTGGACATATTCCGGATTCCGGATCTGAATGAGATCGTGAATGAATACGCAGAAGCGCATGCCCTTTTCACGAAGCTTCCGCATGACATCGTAGTGCGGATAGATCCAGAAAGCGCCCGCAACGACGAATATATCATCCTGCGTGGGCCAAACTTCGAAGCGGGCGTCGAACACGGCTGCAATTGCCTTATCGACCATGCTGCGATCGACGATCGGGACATCGAACTGACGAACAAGCGTTGCAAGTGCCGCGGGGCTCGCGGCGAGAATACGATGGCGATCATATTCGGGGATTACCGGGATAACGCGGTAATCCTTGAAAATACCGGACTCGATATGAAGGACGAGGTTGGCAACGACGCGTTGAATTCCACTTAGGCTCTTGTTGTGCTGGGCATATTCCATGAGGTCGGTAACATCGAGCCAGATGGTCTTCACCGCTTTTTCGCTCTCGGCGCTGAAATCGGAAAAGACATCGCCGGCGGCGCCCGCTGCCACGAGTTCGATGACGGCATCATGATTGCCGGGGTTGCACTCTACCGAACGCTTGTAGCTTTCGATCGCTTCGCCCGTGCGCCCCATGACCTTCAGCAAGTGCCCGCGCTGCAGGTGAATGTCGGAATCATCCGGGCTGAGCTCAAGCGCCCTCTGATAACGCTTGGCTGCCTCACGATAGTCACCTGCTTCCTTTAGGCAGTTTCCCGCCTGAACCCATATCCCTGTGTCCTCGGGATTGGCCTTCAGATGCTCATCATATAAGTCGGCTGCTTTCTGCCACAGTCTCGAATCCCGCGCCACGTCGGCCTCACGGACGACATTTCTCATTTCTTCCTTGCTGCGAAAAATGTTCATGAAATCTCGCCCGGTTCGTTGGGTCAGGTTGATCGCGATGGCTAAGGGGATTTCGGCGATGGTTCGTCGGCGCTCGCAACTCCGCCGGTTCTTGCCGGAGACGGATAGGTCTATCCCATCCGTCTCCGGCTGCTGAACAGCTCCTCACTCTGTCGGCGGCCCAAAGGTGGACCGCGGACAGAGTGGGCCTTCCTCAAGCGGCGCGGAGCCCCGCGACGTCCTTTTCTTCCGGCGCCACCCAAGGTTGGCCGGCTTCCGCATAGCCAGTCAGGCGCAGGATCACGTGCCCCTTGCAATCGGCCCACAGCGTGGCCGGCAGCACCAGATGACCGTTGGTCCAGGACCAGTTGCAACCTGCAGCGAGCTCTTCCGGATGGAGGCCGACGAGGCCGTCCAAGGCAACGTCATGATCGGTCTTGAGTCCATCGAAGATGCGCAGGCTCTCAAGCCGCACGCCGAGCGCACGAACCTCGCGGCCGGGAGAGAAGGTCCGCGACACCAGGCTCGCCGTCTTGGCGGAAGCCGGGAAGATGAACCGAGCGATGTCGCCGTCGATCTGCCCCTCCACGCGTTTGCCGTCGACCAGCATATGCAGGTCCATATCCGCAGCCCGGCTCCAGCCGAGTGTCTCGGCCCGCGCAATCAACCGCTCGCGGATCGCCTCGACGAGGACACCGCGGTCGACGAAGGGACGGGCATAACGGGTGAAGCTCTCGGCCACACGCTGGGCGGCGTCGACCTCGACAAGGCGACCATAGGCCCGGCCGAAGAAGGCGCGATTGCCCACCTCCATATAGCTCTCGCAGCCCATGCCCTCGGCCATCAGCACATCATGGCTTTCCAGCTCCACGTGCCAATATGTGACCTCGGGCCACTCCTCGCGGACGATCGTCGCGCCATTGGCCAGCTCGCCGACCGGCACGAACACTTCGCCCATCAGGTCCACGCATACCGCATGGCCGCCGGACAGAAGCAGATCTCGAGCGGGCAGGTTATCGCCGAAGGCGCCGGCACGAACCCGGACCGGCCATTCGTTGCGCACCGGCCGTTCGACCTGTTTGCTGCCGATCCAAATGATTGGCCGAGCTTCGCCGGTCGCCGTGATCGCCAGGTCGCCAACCCTCAGATCTTCGACGGCGACCTCGCCGCGCGCGGTGAGGATACGCGTTCCAGAAACGAAGCAGGGTGTTGCCACCGGAGTAATGTCTATCGCCGCACCATTCGCAGTGATTGTCAGCGGACCTGCCTGGCCGGCTATGAAAGTGCCGGTCGTGAAACTGGTGCCGGCAACGCTGACATTTCCGAGCGGATTGTTGCTGCTGTCGAAAAGGCTGATCGTCTGGGAGCCGCCGGACGAGGTGATGGTATAGTGATCGACCGATCCGGCCAGCCCCTGGAATTCAATCTTGTCCGTCGCGGCATCGAAACTATTGATGGTCGTCGACGAAAGATCGAGAACAGCCCCACCGGCGTTCGCGACGAAGGTGCCCCCACCGGCTCCGAAGTTGATAGTCGTGCCGTTCAGCGCGCTTATCAAGGCCGTTCCGTTGGTAAACGTGCCGCCATTCTCGATATCGACAGTCAAGCCGCTCAGCGCTCCGAGGACCGAGCCGCCGGCAGCGGTGGCGGTGCCGCCGTCAACGATGACGGTCATGCTGCTCAGGGCGCTAATACCCGAATTGATAGTAGCGTTACCGCCCACATAGACCGTGGACGAGCCTAATAGCGCAGCGGTAATGTTGACGGTTGCCGTCGCGCCGGGGGCCACCACATAGTTGGTGTTCCCAAGGACCGAGAGGATAGACAGCGAACTGGTGCCATTAACCGGCGTCGCAACATTGCTCGGCGC
Source organism: Rhizobium pantanalense (assembly GCF_030182525.1). Taxonomy (NCBI): domain Bacteria; kingdom Pseudomonadati; phylum Pseudomonadota; class Alphaproteobacteria; order Hyphomicrobiales; family Rhizobiaceae; genus Rhizobium; species Rhizobium pantanalense. Next base: position 619,212 of record NZ_JAQJCH010000002.1, on the reverse strand, counting down.
GATATTGTCTACCGTTGTTGTCGTAGCGTCCGGGTTGGTGATGACGAGGTCGTAGTTTGCACCTACCCCAAGCACGCCAGGGTCATAGGTCAGATTATACTGTACGCCACTCGCAGTGGTGGCACTATAATTGCCTTCCGCCATGTTTCTTGCTCCGTTAAAGTAAACGAGTTCAGAACTAGTCTATGCTGACCCTCATCGCGTAGGACGATGGAGCTTCGGTTCGCCCTTCGCACATCTCCTTACCAACGCCGTAGCGCGAGGAACTCCAGAGCATGCAAAGACCATCAGCACTCTTGTCCAGGCGATCCTGCCCCTGCCACACCAATCCCGTCACGACAGTATAAAACGCGACAAAATCTCTATAATCATAGTCTAATAAAGATATTTTCTGTTTTCGCCGAAGCGTAGTTGACTTTCAAAGCGGAATCACAGGCGTTGTCAGATAGTTGCAGTGTCCGTCGGGGATGGAGAGTCGGGTTACCTTGCTTATCGTTTAGACGCTGTCGATGGGTCGTTCGCCAGCTGTTCAACAGATAAGCGAGTCTTCCTGGCCAAGCGGCAGATACTCAAAATGGGAAGGACGCGGGATGGAGAAAAATCCGCGTGTTTTTAGACCAACCGACGGCTCTCGATCGAAGCTCGTCCGTCAACCCGATCCCCATTTAGTAAATAGGACGAAAGAGCATCGTCTTATGGCGGCGTTATTCTTCTCTCAGGATGCTTCAGCTTCGCGGACGCGATAGCCCATTTCCACCGCCCGCCTTTCAATCGACATGCGGGCTTGCTGGAGCACTCTTCCGGCATAGACTGGCGGATAGCACCAATCGTTCCAGGTGCGCGTTGCTGTACTTGCAAAGGAACCGAACCGCAGTACGCCAGGCTCAAGGAAGGACATACGACCACCGAGAGCGAGATACGTCTCGGTCGGTGCGCCTTCGGCAAGAATGATCGAATGCTGTTCGAGCTCGATATGGTAATACTCGAACGGCACCAAAGTCGTCTCCTGCGTGATCGTCGTACCGTTGAGGAGGAACTTTGCCGGAATCAACGATTCCTCCAGAAACATGCAACGGTCGGGCGAAACGTAAAGATCCCGGGAAGGGACGTTTTCGGCAAGGGCGCCCGCCTGTATGCGAACCGGAAGGGTATCGCGTGGCTTATCGATCGCCTTCGGATCAATCCGACGCCGTCCGACCCATCTGATTTCCGCAACGCCTTTGTGGGTAACCACAAGATCGCCGGCCCGTAAATCTTCGACCGGAGTATCTCCCTCAGGTGTGCGGATGAGTGTGCCACGCAGGAAGCAGCTCGTAAAAGTCAGGCTGTCTGCATTAGCATCGTAGGTGTAGGTGACACCCATAGGTATGGCATAGGAGCCGAATGGTACCGCGTTCAAGAGACCGCCGAAGAAGGTGACGGTATTCCCTGTTTGAGAGACAACGTTCGAGCCTACTACCTCGATCCTGTCTCCCGATTGAACGTTTACGACGTTCGGCGGAGTCGAGAGGCCCAAATTGATGCCACCTGGATCGTAGGCGAACAGCCCACTACCCTTTGCATCGGCAAAATCCACGGTAGCCCCGTTCAAAAGACCGACAGTAAGCAGGCCCACATTCGCCGTAATACTCGAATCGGCACCTATCGCATAAGTATAGGTCGAGGCGGCCCCGACATTTGCGAGGCCGGCATTGATCGTCACATTCGCACCACTAATCGCTTTGATCGTTGTATTTGAAGCCCCGCCGATGCCGACGATACTGCTAATATCGACATCAACGCCGTCAACAATCACCGTACCGTTGGCAACCAGATTGAGTTGGATGCCATCGGAGGGAGTGCCGGCATTGCTACTATCAATCGTAGTCGTGCCATTGTTGATTAGGTTGATGCCAATCAAAGCCATGTTATTACCCTCTCCGACAGATTAACATCTTGACTTTTAAGGCAAACTTGGTCAGAATTTGTAGTTCAGACCCACCCGGACGGCATGGAAATCGAGGCTCGCTTTGGAATTGAGCGCATCCCCGCCCACGTTACTGCTGCCAAAATCGACATACTGATATTCGAGTTTTGCCGTCACATGGTCGGTGAAGGCATGTTCGACGCCGGCACCTATGGTCCAGCCAGCCTTGGTCTTGTCATCGTCAAAGCTTAGGCCAGCCACTGCGCCCTTGTAGTCGACGTGCCCATAGGCGAGACCGCCGGTGCCGTAGAACAAGGTATTGTCATAGGCGTAGCCGATGCGGGGACGAACAGTGCCGTACCAGTCGATCTTGGAGGATGCACTTGCGGTGCCGTTTCGGAAGGAGTCGCTGATGTCAGCACCCTGAAAATCGGCTTCGAGGCCGACTACCCAGTTGGGGTCGAACTGGTAGTTGTAGCCGATCTGGCCGCCTCCGAGGAAACCGGACCCTTCAAGCTTGCCAAATCTGCCAAGGTAACTTCCGAAGGAATGGAACCCGACATCGTCGTTACCACCGAAACCGCCGCCGGCATTCACACCGACATAGAAACCGGTCCATGAAAATACCGGCGCTGCCTCGACGGGAGCTTGAGGCGGTGTGGAAGTTGCGAGATCTGCTGCATAGACGGTACTTCCCACAACCGTCGCCAACAAGAAAACCGTAGTCCCCAAAAACTTGCGCATTCGAAAATTCTCCTCGAAGGAATTCACGAGATTCAACATGTAACTTGCGAAAGTTCACGTTGAGGCCATAATATAGACGTGATTATAGCTGTAAATACGTAGTCACTAATAAATATTTTCGAGATACAAGCTTTATTTGTATAGTTTTGTCGCAATATGTATTGAGAGCATATTGATTCTATACTTTGACGCACCGCAAAATACCGGAATCGCGGCGACAAAAACATTACAACCAGAATGAGATGGATGGCTTCACGTCTGCCGGGGACGCAGAATGTATGAAACGAAGCGCGGCAATTTCACTTCGCTCGCAAAAGCCGCCGGCGGCGGCGGCTTCCGAGTGACGCAATCGGGCGGGATGTGTCGCCTTCGATATAGACAGGCAGGACGCCGTTCTGCGAGTTTTTATCGCTACCGCAGATATTCATCTGCTGCGCTGGGAGGCTTGGCGGGGCGGACCCTAGAAGGAACGTCAGGCCTCCCAACTGCGCCCAACCCCTCCCTCTATAAACGGACATATGATGAAGAGCGGGCTGGCAAATCACGGCATGCATATATTTGGCGTGTCAATCTCCGCAACAGCGCCCAGGAAGACAGGCAGAGCGATCATGTTGCCGCTGTAGCATTCCGAAACATGCGGCCTGATGGCATTAGGCATAGGCTTACTTTGAAATCGACTTTCCAACGCCGGGCGTAATCAGACCTCCCGCGCCGCTTTCCGTATGGACGATGTAGCGGCGGCACGCCACATCTTTGGAACTATCGCAACCGCCAATTTGCGATGGTCGGGAGGCCTGGTCGCCTTGCTTCAAGCAGCGGTCGGGCCTCCTTGCATGCAACAAGCACAACTCGCCAGTCAGTTGCTTTTATCCCGGCATGCGCCAAGCGCCTGCTTGTTCACATGGCGGTAAATCCAAACAAACCGACAGGCTTTAATCGCCTCAGGGAATCACACGCATGCGGGCGGCGCCAGCCGCCTTGAGGAAGGCAGAGCGAACCTGTTCGGGTGAAACCCTGCCTTGGACGCCGTCAACGCAGGCCTGCAACGCTTCTTCAAACGCATCTCCGTAGCGTATCGGCCATTTCGTCGTCAGATATTCAATGGCCTGTGCGATCGAATTGATGGAGTGAATCTCGTCCCCATCCTGCGCTGCAATTCCGAGCGGCGCGAATGCCAGCCCTGCGGGTTCATCAGAGGCGTCAAATGAGGTTGATTGATCTTGATCGGCGGCATTTTCGGATTTCGCATGCCGGCGCCTCGTCACCAGCGTGGCCAGCAAGGTCATATCCCGAGCAATCCTATCCAGCGCCGCGAGCTTGTCTTCTTCGGTCGGCGCCCGGTCCAGACCACTCTCTCCCGCCTGCGGCTCTGGCGGCGAGGCTAGGCGGCTACCTACGTTCGTTTGAGGAGTGAAAACATCATCAGGGACCGAATTAACAAGCTGTGCACCGTTATCGAGGTCGGCGCCAAAACTCTTATCATTCCGCCCCATGCCGATCTGTCCCAATAAACGCCGTCAAACCCATCCCACTGCATAGCTGCGATATGTTGCATCGGCAAAAGTACTACTAATAAAACGCAATTGACCCGTATAGATTAAAACTTTGAAACGAATTTGACCAGTATCGCGACAACAGAAAGCGAAAATACTCATAAAACCGAGCGATATTGGCTTATTTTCAATGTATAAATATGGAAATTTTCGCTTAAAAGGCCAGCGGATGGTCCTGTGATCGAAGCTGCATCTCTTCGATGCAGCAGTCACACTTACATCTATAGCTGCATAGGTATCTTTAAATGTCACCCAATCCACCTGCGATCGCCATTCCGGCAGCTTTCGGTGTCGGAAGCATTGCAAGCCCGTCACAAGACGTCGCTCACACAGTTGCAGACGCGCGTGCTTGCGAAAACGAGATGATACGCTCTTCGATTGCGATGATGGGCGTAGAAAGCCAATGCGAAACACGATCCGCAGAATTGAAGGGGCGCACCGAAGTGCGCCGCCTGTTCAGACGATGAAGAAAGTCGATGGCGGAACCTGCAATGCGGTGGCAATGCGGCGGAGCTTCGCCGGATCGGCCTCGGCACCAGCCTCGATTTCCGTGATCTCCTCGCTGGTCAGACCACAGGTCTCCGAGAGGTCGTCAATCGTGTAACCGATGGCTTCACGCGCCTGCCGTACAGCAGCAGCAATCTCACCATCAGGAACCGTAGAAGCCTTTGAACTATCGATATTATTCGGAGTAATGGACATGAAATTTCTCCTTCCAAAGTCCGCCGGCCAATTCGTTGCCGGGTGAAGGCAGCTATTGCAGCCATGAGGCATATCGACCTAAACAGACACGGCCGAACGCTGCGTCAATATAGGCATCAATGCGGCGAGGGCAAGCACGGAAGCGCATAGCTGCCAATCGCCTGGCTCTCGGCTAATGTCGCGATTTAATATTCTGTGATAGCGACAACACGTCACGGTTACAGAGGAATGAACGCTGCGTGCCGCCTTGTGACGATAGCCGCCAGCCGGCTATGGACGCCACCCTGTAACGACGAAGATCATTTCCTGCCTTTTGCCTTACGCACCTTCCGCTCGGCCGCAAGCAGGAGCCCCTTGAGTTCCGGTTCACGCACACGATTGGCTGCCTCGATGAAGGAAACCCATTCGACGCGGCGTTGGCCTCTCTCCGGGAAGTCCTGCAAGGTCTGGTCAACCTCCAGCAGATGCAGTTCGACAATGCAGGGAACCCGGCTGCCGTCGGCAAGCTGCTTCAGATAGGTAAAATAGCCAAAAGGCTTTTTCTTCACCTTGCCGCGCACTCCGGCTTCTTCATAAGCTTCAATGGCGGCGACCTCATGCGGCTTCTTGCCCTTGATCGGCCAGCCCTTGGGAACGACCCATCGGCCGCTTTCCCGGCTTGTGACGACGAGCATCTCGGCATCGTCGCCTTCGGGCACCTTCCTGTAACAAATGGCCGCATATTGCTCATGGACCTGGCCGTGCAGCAACTCGTCCGCATGAGATGCGAGCTCGGACAGAAAGCTCTCCGACCGTCGCAAGGCTTTTTGCTGCGCTGAGAGTGAGAAAGCCATGTGCGCTACTCGCGACACGGTCGATCGACACACACGCCCCTCGAAACTGGCCGGCTCGCGCTCACAAAAATCGTCTGTGACACGCTGCTCTCCTGCTCGCTTGGGTTTCGTCGAAATTCACAACTGTCCGTATGATGCTGTGAGCCGCTGCGGTGACAGTTTTATGAAGGCGGCTGTTGATGATGCGGAGGAGATCAGCCATCTGAGCGTGCCACACGAAACTGTGATCGAACGGCACGGAACCAAAAACGGCCCCCGAAGGGGCCGTTTCATCCTTGGGAGGATCATGCGAAGTTTATTCGGCTGCCTGCAGGGCAGGCACCTCGATTTCTTCGCTCAATTGCCCCGCCATGGCGGCGGCAAACTTGGTTTGGTCGAGTTCGTTTTCCCAGCGGGCAACGACAACCGTGGCTACCGCATTGCCGACGAAATTGGTCAAGGCGCGGCACTCAGACATGAATCGGTCGATACCGAGGATCAGCGCCATGCCGGCGATCGGAACCGAAGGCACGACGGCAAGGGTGGCGGCAAGCGTGATGAAGCCCGCACCGGTGATGCCGGCGGCACCCTTCGAGCTCAGCATGGCCACCAGGAGCAGCAGGACCTGATCCCCCAGCGACAGCGGCGTATCGGTTGCCTGGGCGATGAACAATGCCGCCAGTGTCATATAAATATTGGTGCCGTCGAGATTGAAGGAATAGCCTGTAGGGATGACGAGGCCGACGACGGAGCGCTTGCAGCCTGCACGCTCCATCTTGTTCATCAGGCCTGGCAATGCGGCTTCAGACGACGAGGTGCCGAGCACCAGCAGCAGCTCTTCCTTGATGTAGCGGATCAGCGCCAGGATCGAGAAGCCGTTATAGCGGGCGACGGCCCCGAGCACGACGAGAACGAACAGCAGCGAGGTGGCGTAAAAGGTGCCGATCAGGAAGGCCAGATTGGCGATCGTGCCGATACCATACTTGCCGATAGTGAAGGCCATGGCGCCGAAGGCACCGATCGGAGCGAACTTCATCAGCAGGGCAACCATACGGAAGATCGGCGTGGTCAGTGCCTGCAGGAAATCCGTCACCGGGCGGCCGCGTTCGCCGGCAGCGCCAAGCGCAATACCGAAGACGACCGAAAAGAACAGCACCTGGAGAATATCGCCCTTGGCGAAAGCGCCAACGATCGTATCCGGAATGATGTTCATCAGGAAACCGACGACCGATGCGTCATGGGCCTGCGCCGCATAGTTGTTGACGGCCTTCGTATCCAGTGTCGCCGGATTGATGTGCATGCCTGCGCCCGGCTGCACGACGTTAGCAACGATGAGACCGACGATCAGCGCCAAGGTCGAGAAGGTCAGGAAGTAGATGAACGACTTGCCGACGACGCGACCGAATTTCTTCAGGTCCGACATGCCGGCGATGCCGGTGGTGACCGTGAGAAAGATGACGGGCGCGATGACCATGCGCACCAGCTTGATGAAAGCATCACCGAGCGGCTGCAACGATGTGCCGAGCTGCGGATAATAGTGACCGAGCAGGATGCCGGCGGCGATGGCGGTGAGAACCTGCACGTAGAGGTGCCGGTAGAAGGGAACTTTGGCGCGCGTTTCCGCGGCAGCGATGGGAGCAATCATGATGTCCTCCGTTAAGCCCAACCGATCTCTCGGCCCTCCGGGCGACGACTAGAATTCAACAGCCTCCGACTGTTCCGTCGCTCTTTGCAATGACCGTGCCAGATGCACGCCTTGAATTTAACGCATTGCTTTCGTTAGCTTTTAATTTCCGGCGCTGATCGAAGATCATTGATTTGTGCGACTATCCGCACAGATCGAATTGCGGCGCGCGCGAAATCATGCACAATACGGCAATGCTGCAGCGCCCGGCCAACGAACGATTTCTAACGCCCGAGCAACTGGGCCGGCGCTCCCGCCGCGTCTGGTTCGTGTTCGCGTTTCTAAGTGCGGCCGTCATTGCGGTGGGCCTTTACGGCGCGAACGTCTTCGGCCGCCTCTCGGCAATAGAAGCGCTGCAGAGGCAGGGGCACACGGATGCGAATCTCAAGGTCGCGCTTCTGCGCGCGGTTCTCGAACGTCCTCGCGCCTTGCCGTTGCTGCTGGCCGACGATCAGCAGGTGCGAGATGCGCTGGCCGACAAGCACATCGACGATGTCGTTGCCCTGGATCGCAAGCTCGAAAGTCTCGTCTCCGGCACCAGCGCATCCGTCCTTTACGTCACCGGCAAGGACGGCGTTGCCATGGCCTCCAGCAACTGGCGCGAGCCGTTGAGTTTCGTCGGCAATGACTATTCCTTCCGCGATTATTTCCGCAAAGCCATGGAAACGGGAACCGCCGAGCATTATGCGCTCGGCACGGTCAGCAATCGCCCCGGCCTCTATATTTCCCGACGCGTCGGCGATGTCGGCTCTGCACTTGGTGTCGTTGTCGTGAAGATGGAATTCGATCAGTTGGAGGCCGACTGGAGCGAGACCGGCCGCCCCGCTTACGTGACCGACGAACGCGGTGTCGTGCTCATCACCAGCCTGCCCTCATGGCGCTTCATGACAACCGCTCCCCTTGCCCGCCAGGAAGCCGACGCCATTCGAAAAAGCCTGCAGTTCGGCGCGGCACCGCTTTCGTCCCTTCCGGTCAGCCATGCCGAAAAAGTCGGTCCGGATGCAACCATCGTGCGCGCCATTTTGCCTGGAAGCAGCGCTGCGGAATATTTGCGGCTGACGGTCGCCATTCCATCAACACCCTGGCAGCTTGGCTACTTGATCCCGACCGATCAGGCGATCGCCTCATCCGTGCGCGAGACGCGTTTCCTTACCTCGACCGTCCTTCTGCCGATCCTCGCCTTGGCCGCTTTCCTGCTACGCCGCCGCGATGTCTCGGCCATGCAGATTGCCGTCAGCCGGATCGCGCGCGAAGAATTGGAACGTCGGGTCCTTGAGCGCACGGACGATCTTAGCCAGGCCCGCGACCGGTTGGAGGCAGAAATTGCCGACCACCGTGCAACGGAAGCCAAGCTGCAGGGCGTGCAGCAGGATCTCGTGCAGGCCAATCGCCTTGCCATCCTGGGTCAGGTCGCCGCCGGCGTTGCGCATGAAATTAACCAGCCGGTCGCGACGATCCGTGCCTATGCGGAAAATGCCAATGTCTTCCTCGACCGGCAGCAGACGGAGCCGGTGAAGGAAAATCTTTCGGCGATCGCGGCACTAACGGAACGTATCGGCACGATCACTGAAGAACTGAAAGCCTTCGCCCGCAAGGGAAGGACCGCACCGGAGCCGGTCGACCTCAGAAGCGTAATCGAAGGTGCCGTGATTCTGCTGAGGAGCCGCTTTGCCGGCCGCCTGGATGCGTTGAAGATCGAGCTGCCGCCAACGGGGCTCGGTGTTGTCGGCACGCGCATCCGGCTGGAACAAGTGCTGATCAACCTCTTTCAGAATGCTCTGGAAGCCCTGGAAGGCCGCGATCGGGCCAAGGTGGAGGTGTCGGTGCATGAAACTTCGGATGAAGTCGAGATCGTAGTTTCGGACAACGGGCCTGGCATTCCGGCGGCGATCCTCGAATCACTGTTTACACCCTTCAACACGTCCAAGGAAAAAGGCCTCGGTCTTGGTCTCGTCATTTCAAAGGATATCGTCGTCGACTATGGCGGCCGGATCGATGTCGAGAGCAATGACAGCGGCACACGCTTCACTGTCCATTTGCGCAAGGCCACACCATGAGTGAGAGTTTCCCCGTTTTCCTCATCGACGACGACAAGGATCTATTGAGGGCGACGAAACAGACGCTGGAATTGGCTGGTTTCGCCGTATCGGCCTTCTCTGCCGCGGGCGAAGCGCTTCTTGTTCTCGACGCGGATTTTGCAGGTGTTGTCGTCTCCGATATCCGCATGCCGCAGATGGATGGACAGCAGCTGTTTGCCCGCATCAAGACGCTCGACGCCGACCTGCCGGTCATTCTCATGACGGGTCATGGCGATATTCCGATGGCCGTGCAGGCGATCCAGGACGGCGCCTATGATTTCATCGCGAAGCCCTTCGCCACGGACCGGCTGGTGCAAAGCGTGCGACGCGCTGCGGAGAAACGAAGGCTCATCCTGGAGAATAGGGCATTGCGGCAAGCGGCGGAGCAGGCGCAAGGCGATCTGCCTCTGATTGGCCAGACGCCCGCCATCGAGCGGCTGCGCTATACGCTGCGGCAGATCGCCGATACGGATGTTGATGTGCTTGTCACGGGCGAGACCGGCAGCGGCAAGGAAGTGGTGGCGAGCCTGCTGCATCGCTGGAGCCGGCGCGCGAAGGGCAATTTCGTTGCGCTGAACTGCGGTGCCCTGCCCGAAACCGTGATTGAAAGCGAGCTGTTCGGCCATGAGCCAGGCGCTTTTACCGGCGCGCAGAAGAAGCGCGTTGGGCGCATCGAGCATTCCAGCTCCGGCACCCTGTTTCTCGACGAGATCGAAAGCATGCCGCAGGCGATCCAGGTGCAGATGCTGCGCGTGCTTGAGATGCGCGAGGTGACGCCGCTCGGCACCAATGAAGTCCGTCCTGTCGATCTTCGCGTCGTGGCAGCGGCGAAGGTCGATCTAGCCGATCCTCGCCAACGCGGCGATTTTCGCGAGGATCTCTATTATCGCCTCAACGTCGTCACACTTTCCATTCCGCCACTGCGTGAACGGCGCGATGACATTCCCCTGCTCTTTGGCCATTTTGCCGATCGCGCCGCCGGTCGCTTCAAGCGCGAGGTGCCGGCCGTATCCACAGCAGTGCGCCGCCATCTGCAGCAGCACGACTGGCCGGGCAACGTTCGCGAACTCTCGCATTTTGCCGAGCGCTTCGTGCTCGGCCTCGAATCGGCAACAACGGCAAAATTCGACGAAACGCCGGCGGCGGATGAGGGCTTGCCTTTGCCCCTTCGGGTAGAGCGCTACGAAGCCGAACTTATCCGCGAAACCCTGTCGCAGAACAATGGCGATGTGCGCCGCACCATCGAAGCGCTCGGCATTCCCAGGAAGACCTTCTATGACAAGCTCCAGCGGCACGGCATCGTCAGAGGCGATTTCGCTGGCTTTGACGGGGACGAACGCCGAGGTTCGTGATCCATCGCCGAGAGCGGACTATGCCAGCTGAAGCGGGTTTCCACCACGCGCTTCAGGCACTGCGGCGCATCTCCCTGATGTTGGAACCTTCGCTTAGTCGGGCCGCTGCCTCGGCGGTGCGATCCAGAACCAGCATCGCTTGTGCGATCACCGCCGCAAGCGCCTCATCGCTCTTGGAAGCAGCCACGACTAGCGGCGCGCTCAAGCAAATTCTAAGGGCACTTGCCGGTACATCACCAAAATCGGCGCAGCGAACGGGCTGCCCGAGACGCACCGACGCAACCCCATCACCGTCGATGGCCAGCTCTTTGTAAACCGCAGCCATTTCCGTCGCAGTCAGCATCGCGCCATCCGTGCAATTGCGCAGGTAGAACGAGAAAATGGAGGGAATCTCGTCCCAGCGAAGAGCCGATGATGCACCCCACAGCTCACGCCTATCCAATGGCCGGCTCTGCAAAGGCTCGAAAGCCGGATCCTTCGCAAGACGATCAGAGACTGCCTCGGCAAAAGCGGACAAGACGGCGATCATACGATCTTCGGCTATGCCGACGAGGCGTTCGAGCTCGAACAGTGCGGCTTTCCAGCGCAGCAGCAGGCCGAGATTGGCACGCTCCGGCAAAAGGTCGCGAGCGGCCCAGTCTTCTGGCCACTCCGCCTTCCCGCAGTAATCCGCCAGAGCGGCGGGCAGCATACGTGACTTGAAGCGCGCCGACATTTGCGGCGGGCACAGAAGCGCGCCGCTGAAAATCGGCCCGGCAAGGAATTTCGAACCCGTGAGCGCGACCATGAAATCATGTGCGAGATAGGCGCGGATCGTCGCCGCCGACAGGCGAAACTGGCAGGCATCGATCATGATATCCAGCAACGTGCCGAAGCGCTCCTTTAGACGCAGAATGCTCTCGAGGCCCGGCGCCAGCAGGCTGGTCTTCGAGACATCCGTTACCACAAGCAGGCATCTAAGGCCGGCTGCGCGGGCAAGCTCGATAAGGCCGCGTAACTCCTCCTCCACCTCGCGCTCGGCGCGAAGGGAACCATCCTTGTTGCGCACAGCAATGGTGGCGTTGCGCGTTGCGTCGCCCGCCCGCAATTCCTCACCCTTGACGACGGTGCGCTCGCTGCTGACGCGGCTCATGAAATGCCGCCCGGCCGACGCCGTCATGACGCCGCTGCCCGTCTCGTTCCCCATCAGCGTGATGGTCATCAGGGCACACTCGTCCTCACCCGCCAACAGCGCGGCCAAAAAAAGATGGATGTCCGTACCCGATGTGGCCAGGATGGCATCGATCCGCGGTTGCGACGATCGGCTGAGGCCAAGCAAGCGCAGCAGATCGTCCCGCACGCGCCCGATTTCGCGTTCGTAGACCGCCGCCGTCGATCCCGATTCCATCTCCTGCCTCAGATCCGCGTAATAAGATTCGACCGCGACAAAAGCGGCGGCGGAGATGGTGGATGCCGTCGACGAGCCAAAAGCGAGATCTTCGGGCCGCGGCGCAGGGCCATAGCCATACATGTTGAGCCCGCTGACCGGATCGCAATCCAGCCGCTCGTCGCCGCCCGACACCAGGTATTTCAGAAGCGCGCCCCTCGCCCCGCCTCGCTGCTGCGACGACGCACCCGCGGTCATGTTCTCATCCAGGGCACGGTCGTCAGCAATTTGCTGCATGGAGAAGCATTCCTCTTTCGCCAAAGTCGAAACGCTTCGCAGGATCGCGCGGCGTTCTATGCCAAGCGGGAGCCCCTCGGCAACCGAACTTTATGCTTCGCAAGGTGGAGCGAAGCTGACCTGCCGAGACCGGCAACGCCCGGTGGCAAGCACAATAAAAAACTCGCGGCTCAAAGGGCCGCGAGCTCATTTCTACAAAAGGGAATTGTCGTATCAGCCGGCGGCTTCCAGCTTATCCTGCGTCTTCGTCTCGAAGTCGCTGGCATCGTGGCGCTCACGCAGCTGCTCGGACGGATCGCCCGACATGCGGTTGACCATGCGGCCGCGCTTGACGGCAGGACGCGCGTAGACCTGCTCGGCCCAGCGCTGCACGTTCTTGTAGTCCTGCACCTGCAGGAACTCGGCCGCGCCATACTGCCAGCCTTTGACCAAACCGCCGTACCACGGCCAAATGGCGATATCGGCGATCGTATAGTCGCTGCCGGCGATATATTCGCTTTCGGCCAGGCGACGATCGAGAACATCGAGCTGACGCTTCACCTCCATGGCGAAGCGATCGATCGCATATTCGATCTTCGTCGGCGCATAGGCGTAGAAATGACCGAAACCGCCGCCGAGATAGGGAGCGCTGCCCATCTGCCAGAACAGCCAGGAGATGCATTCGGCACGAGCCGGCTGCTCGGTCGACAGGAAGGCGCCGAATTTCTCGGCGAGATACATCAAAATCGAGGCCGATTCGAAAACGCGAACCGGCTTCGGGCCGCTGCGGTCGAGCAGGGCCGGGATCTTCGAGTTCGGATTGACGTCGACGAAACCGCTGCCGAATTGATCGCCCTCGCCGATCTTAATCAGCCAGGCATCATATTCAGCGCCGCTGTGACCGAGCGCCAGCAGCTCCTCGAGCATGATGGTGACCTTCACGCCGTTCGGCGTTCCAAGCGAATAGAGCTGAAGGGGATGGCGTCCTACCGGCAGTTCCTTCTCGTGAGTCGGGCCTGCGATCGGGCGATTGATATTGGCGAACTGGCCGCCATTGGCCTTGTTCCAGGTCCAGATTTTCGGCGGCGTATATTCGGCAGAACCGGTCATGGGCATCCTCCTTTTTCGGGAATCGAATTTGGGCGATCTTCGATGTAGCGCGCTACATAGGTCGCACATAGGGGCCGCTCTTCATTTTTGCGAGAGGAGAATGCGCACTCTTTAATGCGGAAGCGCTCCTGCCGCTTGGACTGAACCGCGTCGCCTCATTTCCAAGCTAAGCCATTCGCAATCGCTTGGAAATTTTATGAAACGAAAAAGCCTGCCGCGGGAGGAGGAGCGGCAGGCTTTTTACAAGAACCGAACAGCGGATGGGAGGAGGAGTTCCGCTATTCCTGCAGTCGTCCCTGGGAGGAGGATAAGGACGTCTGCCAAGCGAAGGGATGCGGGAGGAGATGCATCGCTTCGATAAGAAGAACATACCAGTCTTTTGCTCAGTTCATAGGCATTTCTTTGCAAGGCAGTTATGCGCTATGCGAAAACCGGGCAGCTAGGCCGATCGCAATCTTCAGGCGGCGCGGCGAAGAATGAGCGGGATGCCCATAAAGCAAAAGCGCCTGCTCGGAGGAACAGGCGCTGGCATAATGCAGCTTTTATAAGGAGCCGTTGCGGCCGTTAGCGAGCGATTGCTGCGCGGGCAACGTTGCGGATTTCGCCGCGATCGATACCCAGATCATGCAGTTCGCGCGTGGACATACGGCCCAGTTCGGCGACCGTCTGACGATACTTGCGCCAGTTATTGAAAGAGCGTGCTACGTTCATGATGATCCCCTTTCCTTGGGCTTTCGAAGCTGAGCTGCCGTGCTTGGCGCTCCCGTCGCTTCGATGAGAAATATATAGTCGAAATCCTCGACTTTTTGCAGAGCTAAGGAATCACTGCACCTATGCACATACTGCATATGTCGCCCGAAAAGCAGGCGGTCGTCATCCCGTCGGTCACGCCTGCCTTTGCGATTTGCTGATGACAGCGCCTCCTTTGTCTGCGAAAAGAAGAGAGATGAGAGACAGGGGCGTCCGCCATCCGGCGGGCTGAGAAGCACCCTTCGAACCTGAACCAGATCATGCTGGCGGAGGGAGTCGCTCGGGACCTCGCCAAACACTGCACGTCGTTCCCACGCGTCTCGCCCGCCCGAAAGAAGGGGCGATATGCAGAACCAAATCACAGCAGGCAATCAGCTTCGCACCATGCGGGCCAATCCTCCGCTGGTGCAATGCATCACCAATTTCGTCGCCATGAATATCGTGGCCAACGTGATGCTTGCCGCCGGGGCATCGCCGACAATGGTACATGCCGAAGAGGAAGCCGGCGAGTTTGCCGCTATCTCCGGCGCGCTGACGATCAATATCGGCACGCTCTCATCCGGCTGGCTTGCGGGCATGCTGAAGGCCGCGCAATCGGCAAACGAGGCGGACAAGCCCTGGGTCCTCGATCCCGTCGCCCATTATGCGACACAGTTTCGTCGCAAGGCGGTAGCCCAATTGCTGGAGCTGCGGCCGACAATCATTCGCGGCAACGCATCCGAGATCATCGCGCTTGCCGGCGGCACGAGCCGCGGCCAGGGCGTCGATAGCAGGGACGCCGTCGAACAAGCCGAAGATTCCGCCCGGCAATTGGCGGGAAAGCATGGCTGCGTCGTTGCAGTTACCGGCGTTACGGATTTCGTGACCGACGGGCGGAGGGCAAAGCGCATCGCCGGCGGTTCATCATTCATGCCGCAGGTGACGGCCCTCGGCTGCTCGCTGACCTGCCTCGTCGGCGCCTTTGCTGCAGCAACGCCGGATGATTCATTCGATGCGACCGTTGCGGCACTCGCGGTCTTCGCCGTCGCCGGCAAACAGGCGGGAGTGGCTGCAGACGGGCCAGGCTCCTTTTCCTGGCGCTTCCTCGATGCCCTCGCCGGCCTTACCCCGGAAGTGCTGGATCGCAATGCAGGGATATCGGTAGCATGAAGAAAGACTTCGATCTCTCGCTCTATCTCGTCCTCGATCCGCTGCTATGCCGTGATCTCGGCATGGTGGAGACAACGCGGGCGGCGGTGGCTGGTGGCGCCACCATCATCCAGCTTCGCGACAAGGAGGCTTCGACCACCGCCATGATCGAGACTGGTCGTGCGCTCAAGCGGATCCTGCACGGAACGAATATCCGGCTGATCGTCAACGACGATGTCGAGGCTGCCATCGCCATCGGCGCGGACGGCCTTCACATCGGCCAGGAAGATATGAATGCCGCCGACGCCCGCCGCACGATCGGGCCGGACATGATCCTCGGCCTCTCAGTGGAAACGGAAGCACTTGCCTCCTCGATAGATGTCCGCGTCGTCGACTATGCCGGGATCGGCCCGGTCTTTGCCACGCCCACCAAGCCCGACCACAAGCAACCGATCGGCTTCGACGGGCTTGCCCGCATCATCAGGCTTTGCCCAGTTCCATCCGTCGCGATCGGCGGCCTGAAAGCGGAGCATGCCGCGAGCGTTTACTCGACCGGCGCCGATGGTCTCGCAGTCGTCTCGGCCATATGCGGCCAACCGGACCCGCAAGCCGCGACAACCATCATCGCGAAAGCCATCAAGGAGGCTCGCCAATGATCCGCAATGTCTTATCCATCGCTGGCTCCGATCCCTCCGGCGGCGCTGGCATTCAGGCCGACCTAAAGGCTTTCTCCGCCCGCGGCGTTTATGGAATGGCGGCTCTGACCGCCTTGACCGCGCAGAACACGCAAGGCGTCTCCGGCGTCCATCCCGTGCCCCCTCATTTCGTGGCAGACCAGATCAATGCGATCTTTGCCGACGTCCGTGTGGATGCCGTCAAGATCGGCATGATCGCCAGTGCCGCCATTGCCACTGCCGTCGCGGACATTCTGGCGCGACATCGCGATGCGCCCGTCGTCCTCGACCCGGTCATGATCGCCAAGGGTGGCGCAGCTCTGCTGACTGCCGATGCCGTTGACGTGCTGACCACGCGGCTGCTGCCGCTTGCGACCGTCATTACACCGAACCTGCCCGAGGCGGCTGCGCTGTTGCATGACGTGGAGGCGAAAAGCCGCGAAGACATGGCGCGCCAGGCGCTTGCGCTGGCAGCGCTCGGGCCTTCAGCGGTCCTCGTCAAGGGTGGTCATCTCGAAGGGGATGAAAGCCCGGATGTGCTCGCGAGCGGCGATCATGTGACCTGGTTCGAAGCCGAGCGGCTGCCTACCAAGAATACGCACGGAACAGGCTGCACGCTCTCCAGCGCTATCGCGGCCGAGATCGCGAAGGGCCTGTCGCTCCCCGAAGCTGTCGCCGTCGGCAAGGCCTATCTCGCCGCCGCGGTTGCTGCCGCGGGTCAGCTTTCCGTCGGAAGCGGTCACGGGCCTGTGCAGCATTTCCATGCGCTCTGGCCAAACAGACAAGGAGCAGAGAAATGAGCCTGTCACTCAAAGATCAGATTGTCATCGTTTCCGGTGCGGGACGCGGCCTCGGTGCTGCCATAGCAACGGCCTTCGCGCAGGAAGGTGCGAAAGTGGCGGTCAACTATCGCGCCAGCCGCGAAAGCGCAGAAGTGCTCGCAGCAAAGCTCGGCGATCATGCGAAGGCCTTTCAAGCCGATGTTCGCGACCTCGAAGACACCAGGCGGCTTGTCTTCGAGGTGACCGAGCATTTCGGACCGCCGACGACCATCGTCCACAATGCGCTGGCTGATTTCAGCTTCAACGGTGACGCGCGTTCCAAGCTGGATGCCTTGAGCTGGGCCGAGATGGCCAGGCAGCTGGAAACCGCGCTGCAAGGCGCCTTGAACCTGATACAGGAGGCGCAGCCGGCGATGGCGCAGGCAGGCTTTGGGCGGATCGTGACGATCGGCACCAATCTTTTCCAGAACCCTGTGGTGCCCTATCATAATTATACCGCCGCCAAGGCGGCATTGCTGTCGCTGACCCGCACCGCTGCCGCCGAACTCGGCCCGCTGGGGATCACCGTCAACATGGTGTCCGGCGGCCTTCTGCGTACAACGGATGCCAGCAGCGCCACACCAGAAGCCGTGTTTGACATCATTGCCGCAAATACGCCGCTGCGCCGCGTCACCACGCCCGAGGAGGCTGCCGACGCTGTTCTTTTCTTTGCAAGCCCCTGGGCACGGGCCGTTACAGGACAGAACCTGATCGTCGATGGCGGTCTCGTCTTCGGATAATAGCTCCGCAACGAAAAGGCGCTGCCCTAGAGAGCAGCGCCATCTTTTAAGCTTCGCAGCACGCTGAAGTTAGTTTGCTCAGGCCCAGCCCACGGTCAGCACGCCAAAGAGAATGACGGCGCCGAGCACGATACGGTAGATGACGAAAGGCCAGGTCGAAAAGCGCTCGAGAAAACGCATCAGTCCCCAGATGGTGATGAAGGAGGATATGCTGCCAACGATCAGCCCGACGAGCAGAACCGACCAGGCTTCCATCGGAATATGCGCCTTATGGAGCTCATACAGTTCCTTCAATCCGGCGAGCGCAATGGCGGGCAAGCCGAGCAGGAAGGAAAACCGCGCCGCTTCCTCGCGCTTCAATCCGAGGAAGAGCGCGCCGGTCAGCGTTGAACCCGAGCGAGAGACGCCGGGAACGAGCGCGCCGACTTGGGTGATGCCGACGAAAAGGGCATCGATCAGTGTCATCTGCTCGATGTCTTTCCGATGGCGGCTATAGAGTTCCGCAATCGCCAGCAGCAGGCCCATGACCAGACAGGCGATACCGATCACCCAGAGGCTGCGGAATGACGTGCCACAGGCATTCAGGGAGGATGACAGCAGCAGGCCGGCGATCACGATCGGTACGGTGGCAATCACGATGGCAATCGCAAGCCGTATGGCGGGCGAACGCCAGTCCCTTTGCCTGATCGCATCAAGCGACCCGAAGGTGACATAGCGAACGTCGCTCCAGAAATAGGAGACGATCGCGGCAAGTGCTGCAAGCTGCATCGTAGCGGAGAAGGCAGAACCGGGGTCCTGCCAGCCAAGCAAGGCCGGCACCAGGCGCATATGGGCCGTGGACGAGACCGGCAGCAATTCGGTCAATCCCTGCACGACGCCCAGAATTGCGATCTTGGCATAGCCCAGGGCGACAAAGCCCGTGTCCACGCCTTGCGTACAAACATCAGCCACGTTTTGATATCCTCAGTTGTTCATGGGGGCTTTGCACCGGAGCGGTGCGACGAACTAGCTGTGAAACTGGTTCCCGGTTTGAAATTGGCAACACCTGGTCAAGGCGTCGCCGATTTCGCATCGGGACAGGGCGAGGATATAGCCGCGCAGGCTGAACTCTATCTGAAATTGCCGGCTCGAATTTCGGAGTTTGGCGTATTTCTAGCCTTCGTCATCCGGCAAGGACTGCATGTAGCGGATCATGGTGTAGAAGCCGGCAAGCAGGACGATAGCGCCTGCCGCATGATGCAAATCGTGCAGCATCGTGTGATGATGCCTGAGTAGAAGGCAGCCCAGATTGTAAAGGGTTATGGCGACGGCCGTCATGATCGAAGCCAGGAAAAACGCCATGTTTCGCTGAAGGAAATGGATCATCACGCACACCTCTTTTGTGTGCCACAGATTTCATAAGGATTGGGGAGGAATTACGACAAAGGCGCGTGGGCACAGCGCCGTCGCAGGGCGAATACCGACAGGTTCACTTCGTATAGAGCGCGCGCGATCTTTCCAGATGCTTGAGCATTGCCTGCTCGGCGCCATCGGCATCGTTTTCAGCCAGGCGCGCAAGGATTTCCTCATGTTCGACCAGCGTGAACTTTTCCTTGCCCGTCCAGATCAGCATGTCGGTATGATAGGCTTTCAGCCATGCGAGCATCGCTTCGCTGACAGCGGCGAAGATCGGATTGCCGGAAATCTGGGCGATGCGCGTGTGGAACTGCATATCGGCAGAAATGAAGTCCTCGGCATGACCGAGGGATGCGCGCTGCCGCTCGATGATCTCATTGAGATCGGCGACATCCTTCTTGCTCGCGCGTTGGGCTGCTTCGCGTGCCATGCCGCGCTCGAAGAAGATGCGCGCGCTCTTCAGCTGTTCGAGCGAGTCGGAGGATTGCGACAACATGATCTTTGCGGTGAGGTCTACCTGCCGGAAGATCGACTTCGCCGTCAACTGAAGCACTTTGGCGCGTTCGCCGTGGGAAATGTTGACCAGCCCCATATTGGCAAGTGCCTGCATGGCTTCGCGGATCGCCGGGCGCCCGACACCGAAGCGCTCCATGAGAACGCGCTCGGACGGCATCTCATCGCCAGGCTTGAGCTCTCCCGACGTGATCAACCGCTCCAGTCGGTCGAATACTTCATCGGATAGCTTTCGACGTACAATTTGTTCGACTGGCTGGCTCATGGAATCCCGCTTTCCCAAAGCTTTTCCTCCCTTATGCATTTTTGGCCGCCATGGCGGAAGCCCATACGAGTCGCCTTATCGGCAACCGGACAAAAAAAATCGTTGCAGAAGTTGGAATACTCATTATACCAGATCACCAGTTTGCGCCACGCGAAAAATCGTCGGCGAGAGGAGCATTCATCCACTCATGACCATCACCATCACCTACCGCATCGAAACATCAGGCAGCATCGAGGCGATGGCTCGCAAGATCGCCAGCGATCAGTCGACAGGCACCTTCGTCGCTGTGCCGGGCGAGACGGAAGAGCTCAAGGCGCGTGTGGCCGCGCGTGTCCTAGCGATCCGCTCCCTTGCCGACGCCGAGCGCCCGACCTGGCCGGAGCTAGCCGAGGACCATGGCCCGATTCATCGCGCCGATGTCGATATCGCCTTTCCGCTGGATGCGATCGGCACCGATCTTGCGGCGCTGATGACGATCGCGATCGGCGGCGTCTTCTCGATCAAGGGCATGACCGGCATCCGCATCGTCGACATGAAGCTGCCGGAGGCCTTTCGCGATGCACATCCCGGGCCGCAATTCGGTGTTGCCGGCAGCTTGCGCCTGACCGGCGTCAGCGGCCGCCCGATCATCGGCACGATCGTCAAGCCGGCGCTCGGCCTTCGGCCAAAGGAAACAGCCGCGCTTGTCGGCGAGCTGATCGGCTCGGGCGTCGATTTCATCAAGGATGACGAGAAGCTCATGAGCCCGACCTATTCGCCGCTGAAAGAGCGCGTCGAAGCCATCATGCCGTTGATCCTCGATCACGAGCAGAAGACGGGCAAGAAGGTGATGTATGCCTTCGGCATCTCGCATGCCGATCCCGATGAGATGATGCGCAACCACGATCTCGTGCTGAAGGCGGGCGGTAATTGCGCTGTTGTCAATATCAACTCCATCGGCTTCGGCGGCATGAGCTTCCTGCGCAAGCGCTCCGGCCTCGTCATGCATGCGCATCGCAATGGCTGGGATATCCTGACCCGCCACCCCGGCGCCGGCATGGATTTCAAAGTCTACCAGCAGTTCTGGCGCCTGCTCGGTGTCGACCAGTTCCAGATCAACGGCATCAGGGTCAAATATTGGGAACCAGACGACAGTTTCGTCGAATCCTTCAAGGCGATCCGCACGCCGCTCTTCGATCCCACAGACTGTCCGCTTCCTGTTGCCGGTTCCGGTCAATGGGGCGGCCAGGCGCCGGAAACCTACCAACGTACCGGCCGGACGACGGACCTCCTCTATCTCTGCGGCGGCGGCATTGTCAGCCATCCCTTCGGACCAGCTGCGGGCGTTCGCGCCATCCAACAGGCCTGGCAGGCGGCAGTTTCGGACATCCCGCTTGAACAATATGCCAAGGATCATCCCGAGCTTGCCGCTTCGATCGCAAAATTCAGTGACGGCAAGGACGCCTGACAGCGATGTCCAATCTTCTTCTCAGCTATTACGGCGATGATTTTACCGGCTCCACCGACGTCATGGAGGCGCTTGCCTCGAACGGCGTGCCGACGGCTCTCTTCCTCGGCGTTCCGAGCAAAGCCATGCTGGAGCGGTTCAAGGATTGCCGCGCCATCGGCATTGCCGGCACCAGCCGAAGCGAAACGCCGCAATGGATGGATGAGCATCTGACATCCGCATTCGAATGGTTGAAGGGCCTCGATGCCGCCATATGCCATTACAAGGTCTGCTCGACCTTTGATTCCAGCCCTAAGATCGGCAGCATCGGCAAGGCGATCGAGATCGGCAAGGCGCTCTTTGCGCAGTCCGTCGTGCCGGTCGTGGTCGGTGCGCCGCAGCTCAAGCGCTACACCGCTTTCGGCCATCTGTTCGCGGCCTATCAAGACAAAGTCTTCCGGATCGACCGACATCCTGTCATGAGCCGGCATCCCGTCACGCCGATGGATGAGGCCGACCTGGCCTTGCATCTGAGCAGGCAGACGTCCCTCCCTGTCAGCCTCGCCGATCTCATCACAGTCCGGGCCGCCGACGCCGATACGCGGATCGATGCGTTGACGGGTAACAACGGGGGTATCGTGCTGCTTGACGTCGATAGTGCGGAAACGCAGGCCGCCGCAGGACATCAGCTATGGCGTCTTGCAGGCAAGAGTAACGCCTTCGTCGCGGGCTCATCCGGTGTCGAATATGCCCTTCTCGATGCCTGGCGCAACGAAGGTCTGATCGGAGAAAAGCCGGAATTCGCTCCTCCCGGCAAGGTCGATCGCCTCGCGGTCGTTTCCGGCAGCGTATCGCCGACCACCGAACGGCAAATTCGCCGTGCCGTAGCCGATGGTTTTGACGGCCTCGATCTCGACCCCTTGTCGCTTGTCGGCGAGAGCGCCGAGCGTGCTCTGGACGCCGCGGTCACCGCGGGCGTGGCCAGCCTCAAGGCCGGACGCAGCGTCATTCTTCATACGGCTCTCGGCCCATCCGCCGACCGCGGCGGCGATATCGATCGCCTTCCCGGCGCTCGCCATCGCCTCGGGCAAGCTCTCGGCACGATCCTGCGACGGTTGATTGAGCAGCAAAATCTCGGTCGCGCCGTCATTGCCGGCGGCGACACGTCGAGCCACGCACTCAAAGAATTGCGCGTCGAGGCACTCAGGACGCTCTTGCCATTGCCGCAGACGCCGGGCTCGCCGCTTTGCACCGCGCATGGCAGCTACGCGCCCACCAACGGCCTACAGATCGCGCTGAAGGGCGGGCAGGTCGGGACCGACGATTACTTCGCACAGATCCGCGATGGCAGGGGATCATAGCTGCGCCATTCTTCGGCATGATGTTGGCATGCTCATTGACTCATCATACCACTTGCGATACCACACATTGAAAGTGAACGAGGTACTAACATGACTGCAATTGCTCTTTTCGGCGCCGGCGGCAAAATGGGCTACCGGCTCGCCAAGAACCTGAAAGGCTCGCGCTTCGATGTGCGCCATGTCGAGGTCAGCGACGCCGGCAGGGCCCGCCTGAAGAATGACCTTTCCATTGATTGCGTCCCCGTCGATACGGCGCTGGATGGCGCAGAGGTCGTGATCCTCGCAGTACCGGATACCGCGATCGGCAAGGTTGCCGCCGGCATCGTCGACAAGCTGAAGCCCGGCACGATGGTCGTCGCGCTCGACGCCGCCGCCCCCTTTGCAGGCCATCTGCCGCAGCGCGAAGACCTCACCTATTTCGTCACCCATCCCTGCCATCCGCCGATCTTCAACGACGAGACCGACATGCAGGCCAAGAAGGATCACTTCGGCGGCCTCTTCGCCAAGCAGCATATCGTTTCGGCGCTGATGCAGGGACCGGAAAGCGCCTATGCCCTCGGCGAGGAAATCGCCAAGGTCATCTGGGCGCCCGTCATGCGTTCGCACCGCGTCACCGTCGAGCAGATGGCGATGCTGGAGCCGGGCCTTTCTGAAACGGTCTGCGCCTCGCTGCTCGTCGTCATGCGCCAGGCCATGGATGAATGTGTCGCCCGCGGCGTTCCGGCGGAAGCCGCCCGCGACTTCCTGCTCGGCCATATGAACGTGCTTGGCGCCGTCATCTTCAAGGAAGTCGACGGCGTATTCTCCGATGCCTGCAACAAGGCGATCGAATTCGGCATCCCTGCCCTCATGCGCGACGACTGGAAGAAGGTTTTCGAGCCGCAGGAAATCGCAGAAAGCATCCGTCGCATCACCTGATCGACGTCCCCGGGAGGGCGATGCCCTCCCCTTGCTGCCCTGCCGGGAACAGGGCCTGTTTCATAACTGGGAGGAGACCATGAAACTGACACGCAGACTGACACTTGCAGCCTTTACCGCCGCACTGGCGCTGGGCACGGCGATGCCGGCCTTTGCGGCCGACCTGATAGCCATCATCACGCCGGCTTTCGACAATCCATTCTTCAAGGCAGAGGCCGTCGGCGCCGAAGCCAAGGCGAAGGAACTGGGCTACGACACGCTCGTCATGACGCATGACGACGATGCCAACAAGCAATCGGAAGTCATCGATACAGCGATCGGGCGCGGCGCCAAGGCTATCATCCTCGACAATGCCGGTGCGGACGCAACCGTCGCTGCCCTGAAGAAGGCCAAGGATGCGGGCATCCCTTCCTTCCTCATCGACCGCGAAATCAACGTCACCGGCATTGCCGTCGCCCAGATCGTTTCCAACAATTACCAGGGCGCCCAGCTCGGCGCGCAGGAATTCGTCAAGCTGATGGGCGAGAAGGGCAATTATGCCGAACTCGTCGGCCGCGAAGCCGATACCAATGCCGGCATCCGCTCGCAGGGCTACCACGACGTCATCGACGACTATCCGGACCTGAAGCTGGTCGCCAAGCAGTCGGCGAACTGGAGCCAGACTGAGGCCTATGCCAAGATGGAAACCATCCTTCAGGCAAACCCTGACATCAAGGGCGTGATTTCGGGCAACGACACCATGGCGATGGGTGCGATTGCCGCACTGCAGGCCGCCGGCCGCAAGGACGTGATCGTCGTCGGCTTCGATGGCTCGAACGACGTGCGCGACTCGATCAAGGCAGGCGGTATCAAGGCGACGGTCATGCAGCCGGCTTACGCGCAGGCCCAGAAGGCGGTCGAACAGGCCGACGCCTATATCAAAAACAAGACGGCGCCGAAGGATGAGAAGCAATTGATGGATTGCGTCCTCATTAATGCCGACAACGCCGACAAGCTTGAGACCTTCGCACTGAAGAACTGATGGCGGACCACTAGGTAGGAGGGCGCGGAAAAACCGCGCTCTCCGAATGTCTTTCCTGCGAGATCGAGGTGCATTGCATGTTGAAGACCAGAGGCGCGCTCGTGGCCCTTGTTTTGGCCGCGGCATTGCCCGGCTGCAAGATTATCAAGACACCGACGCCCGAAGAGAAAGCTGCGGCGGCAGCAAAGAGTGCCTTCGATCCCGCGACAAAGGTCGATGCCATCTGGCAATCTCAGGTACAGCCGGGTATCGAGAAGCGCGCGGGCGACCTCAAGACGGTGTTGCAGGCCATAGCCGCTAATCCGGACGATGCCGGCGCGAAATACGGAAACCCGCGAAAACAGGCTTCATCGCCCTGGACTTACGCCGTCAAGCTGAGCGGCAAGATCGTGGCTGCCGATACCGCCTCTCGCGCCGGAAGCCTCGATGTCGATGTGGATGGCGACGGCAAGGCGGATGCGAAGGTGCAGATCGGCCCGGCGATCCGCGGCACGGCGCTGCGCGACGCGCTGGATTTCCTGGACTTCAACGAATTCAGGAACCAGATCGAATGGGCTCAGTTCGGCAAGGCCTTCAATGAAAAGGCAAACTCGTCCTTTCTGGCAGCTCTGCCCCGGAACGGGCTGACCGGAAAGACGGTCACCGTGACGGGTGCGTTTCCGCTGCCCCCTTCCGGTCAGCTGCCTTTGATCACCCCTTCGGCCCTGACATTGGGGCAATGACCATGAGCGAAACCCCAAGCAACGACATCATCCTGCGCCTGGAGGACGTTTCCAAGGTCTATTCCGGCATCGTTGCCATCAAGCACGCCAACCTCGAGCTGCACCGCGGGGCGGTCAACGTGCTCGTCGGCGAAAACGGCGCCGGCAAATCTACCCTGATGAAGATCATCGCCGGCGTCGAACGGCCGACTTCGGGGCGCATCCTGCTTGAGGGCGAGGAAGTCTCCTTCGCGAGCCCGGCCGACGCGCAGGCTCGCGGAATCGGCATGATCTTCCAGGAGCTCAATCTCTTTGCCAACATGACGGTGGCCGAAAATATCTTCGCCACGCGTGAAATCACCCGAGGCATTTTCGGTATCGATCACAAGGCGCAAATCGCAAGGGCCAACGAGTTTCTCGACCGGCTCGATGCCGGCATAGGCGCCGAGACCATGGTGGAGGACCTGCCGATCGGGCAGCAGCAGCTCGTCGAGATCGCCAAGGCCATCTCACTCGATGCCCGCATTCTGATCATGGATGAGCCGACATCGGCGCTATCTGCGGCGGAAGTCGACATTTTGTTCAAGGTCATTGCGGAGCTGAAGGCTCAAGGCGTGGCGATCGTCTATATCTCGCACCGGCTGGAGGAGCTGATGCGGATCGGTGATTACATCACCGTGCTGCGCGACGGGCAGATTACCGGCCAGGCCATGGTTCGCGATATCGATACGAAATGGATCGTCCGGTCGATGATCGGATCGGATGCCAAGGATTTCGCCAGGGACGGAGGCCATGCGATCGGCAAAGAAGCCTTCCGCGCCGAGGAGATCAGCCTGCCGAGACGTACGGGCGGCCTTGCCGTCGATCATGTCTCGTTGCAGGTGCGCGCCGGCGAAATCCTCGGCATCTACGGCCTGATGGGTGCCGGACGCAGCGAATTCTTCGAATGCGTGATGGGCCGGCATATGCATTCGACCGGGCGGATCTATATCGATGGGATCGAGGTTCGCGCCCGCGACACCACCCGGCGCATCCGGCACGGCCTCGCGCTGATCCCGGAGGACCGTCAGCGCGAAGGACTGGTGCAGGTCTTGTCCATCGCCAGCAATTTGACGCTTGCGAGCCTCGGCCGTTTCGCCCGGCTGTTTTTTCATATCGATCCGGGTGCCGAAAAGAACGCCATTCGCGACATGATCCGCGATCTTTCGATCAAGGCGCCCAATCCTGATTTCGAGGTCACCTCCATGTCAGGCGGCAACCAGCAGAAAGTCGTTATCGGCAAGGCTCTGATGACCGACCCGAAGGTGCTTTTGATGGACGAGCCGAGCCGCGGTATCGATGTCGGCGCCAAGGCGGATGTCTTTCGCACTATGCGCAGGCTCGCCGGCAAGGGCCTGGCAATCTTGTTTTCAACATCGGACCTTGAAGAGGTCATGGCACTTTCGG
The DNA here is from genome assembly GCF_030182525.1 of Rhizobium pantanalense. Taxonomy (NCBI): domain Bacteria; kingdom Pseudomonadati; phylum Pseudomonadota; class Alphaproteobacteria; order Hyphomicrobiales; family Rhizobiaceae; genus Rhizobium; species Rhizobium pantanalense. The sequence goes on along the minus strand of NZ_JAQJCH010000002.1, from coordinate 592,470 downwards.
ACCGCATCGTAGTGCTCAGCAACGGCAAGCTCGTGGCCGTTCTCGATCGAAGCGAAGCGACGGAAGAGGCCATCATCGCGGCATCCGCCAAGGGACACGGACATACAGGGAAACTCGCGTCATGACCGCAGATACGTCCTCCGCCTTTGCGACCAATCGTTCGAACGGCTCCATTCTCCTGACGCTGATGAAGCTCAGGACCTTCATCGCGCTGTTTGCCGTCGTTATCTTCTTTGCGATCTTTGCACCGAACTTCACCTCGACCGCCAACATCATCCTGATGTCGAAGCATGTCGCGCTCAACGCCTTTCTCGCCATGGGCATGACCTTCGTGATCGTCACCGGCGGCATCGACCTTTCGGTCGGTTCGATCGTCGGCCTTTGCGGCATGGTCGCCGGCGGCCTCATCCTGAATGGTGTCGAACTGCCGATCGGCTACACCGTCTACTTCAATATCTATGAGATCATTCTCATCACGCTGGCTGTGGGTCTGCTGATCGGGCTCATCAACGGCCTGCTCATCACCAAGCTCAACGTCGCGCCCTTCATTGCCACGCTTGGAACGCTCTATATCGCCCGCGGCCTGGCGCTTCTGTCTTCCGACGGTCAGACCTTCCCGAACCTCGTGGGCCGGCCGGAATATGATACGACGGGCTTCGACGTCTTCGGCGCCGGCCGTATGCTTGGTCTGCCCGTTTCCATCTGGATCCTGATCGTGCTGGCGCTACTCGCCGCCTATATCGCCCGCTCGACGCCGATCGGCCGGCATATCTTCGCCGTCGGCGGAAACGAGCGCGCGGCGCGCATGTCCGGCATCCGCGTCGATGTGGTCAAGATCTTCGTCTATATGTTCTCGGGCCTCTGCGCCGCTATCGTCGGCATCGTCATATCGTCGGAGCTAATGGCGGCACATCCGGCGACCGGCGAGAGCTTCGAGCTGAACGCGATCGCGGCGGCAGTGCTCGGCGGCACTTCCATGTCTGGCGGCCGCGGCACCATAGGCGGCACGATCATCGGTGCCTTCGTCATCGGCATCCTTTCGGATGGCCTCGTGATGATGGGCGTCTCATCCTTCTGGCAGATGGTGATCAAGGGATGTGTCATCATCATCGCTGTCGTCGTGGATCAGGCGCAGCGGCGTCTCCAGCAGCGCGTAACTCTCATGCAAATGGCAAAGGCAGGCTGAAATGGCAGAACTCAAGGGCGCATTGATCGGTTGCGGCTTCTTCGCGATCAATCAGATGCATGCGTGGCACGACGTCGAAGGCGCCAGCATCGTCGCGATCTGCGACCGCGACCCGGAGCGGCTGAAGCTCGTCGGCGACCAGTTCGGCATCGAGCGTCGCTACACGGACGCGGCCGCCATGTTCGCCGATGGTGGCTTCGATTTCGTCGACATCGCAACGACGGTGGCGAGCCATCGGGCCTTGGTGGAGATGGCGGCCTCTCACAAAATCCCGGCGATCTGCCAGAAGCCTTTCGCAAAGACCTTGAGCGACGCCAAGGCGATGGTCGAGGCCTGTGCGCGAGCCGGCGTACCGCTAATGGTGCATGAGAACTTCCGGTGGCAAACGCCTATTCAGGCCGTCAAGACGGTCCTGCAATCGGGCGCGATCGGCGAGCCCTTCTGGGGGCGTTTCTCCTTCCGCTCCGGCTACGATGTGTTTTCGGGCCAGCCTTACTTGGCCGAAGGCGAACGGTTCATCATTGAGGATCTCGGTATCCACACGCTCGACATCGCCCGCTTCATCCTCGGCGACGTTTCTTCACTGACGGCCCGCACCAGGCGGGTCAATCCGAAGATCAAGGGCGAGGATGTCGCCACCATCCTGCTCGACCATGAAAGCGGGGCGACCTCGATCGTCGATGTCAGCTACGCCTCCAAGCTTGCGACGGAACCGTTCCCCGAGACCCTGATCGAACTCGACGGCACGAAGGGTAGCATTCGGCTGTCGCAGGGGTATCGTCTCGAGATCAGCGGCCCCGATGGCGTGACCATATCCGATGCGTCACCCCAGCTTCTGTCCTGGGCCTCACGCCCCTGGCACAATATTCAGGAGAGCGTCCTGGCGATCCAGCAGCATTGGACCGACCGCCTTGCCAGTGGTGGCGAAACCTCCACGTCAGGCGCGGACAATCTCAAGACGCTGGCGCTTGTCGAGGCCGCCTATGAGAGTGCAGCGAGCGGGCACCTGATCGATATCGGAGCGATGCTGCAATGAAGACCGAGAGCGATCCGTTCCAGCTTTACGGCACGCGCGAGCTCGAAGCGCCGCCGGTGCGGCTGACGGCGGGCAGACTGACCGCCGACTTCAAAGACGGCAATCTCCGGTCCATCCGCTATGATGGCGTCGAGGTTTTGCGGGCCGTTTCCTATCTGATCCGCGATCGCGACTGGGCCACTTATCCGCCCGATATTGACGATCTGCGGATCGAGCAGCGTCACGATGGTTTTTTCGTCAGCTATCTAGCGCGCTGTGCCGGCCCAGAGAACACCGAACTGACAATCGACGTGCGGATAACGGCTCAAGTCGATGAAGCCCTGATCTTCGAAGCGACGGCACTCTCGACGACTGGCTTTGAAACCAACCGCTGCGGCTTCTGCATCCTGCACCCGATCGTCGGCGTTGCCGGCACGTCAGTATCGGTCGAGCATGTCGACGGCAGCCGAGAAAACACACATTTTCCTGATCTCATCGAACCCTGGCAACCCTTCAAGGAGATGCGGGCGGTTACGCATGGCGTAACGTCGAACGTCACGGCCGAGTGCCGTATGGAGGGGGATACCTTCGAGATGGAAGACCAGCGCAACTGGTCCGACGCCTCCTACAAGACCTATGTTCGCCCGCTTGCCCTGCCCTGGCCCTATCGCATTCCGGCCGGCGAGCCGATGCGGCAACGTATCGTTCTTTCAATAGGTGACATGCGGCGTGCGACCGCCGCGCCGGCAATGGTCGCCGATCGGCGCCCGATCGAGTTGAGCTTGGGAGAAACATCCGGCATCATGCCTGCGATAGGGCTCGTCATCACCCCCCAAGAAGCCGAAGCAACGCTCGCTGCTCGTGATCGGCTTGCCGAAATCGCGCCGCAGGAATTGCTCTTCCATTTCGACCCTGACGCCGGCCATGGCATTGATGTTCTCAAATCCTTTACGGCCATCGCAGCGCTTCACACCGGACGATCGACTCTCGAAATCGCATTGCCCTGTCGGAAGGCTCCGCTTGCCGAAACACAGCAGATCGCGACCCTGATGCACGACGCCGGCTTCAAACCCGATGCAATCATGATCTCGCCTTCAGTCGACCGGCAATCGACGCCGCCGGGCAGCAAATGGCCCGAATGCCCGCCTCTCGAGGAGGTCTACGCCGCCGCGCATGCCGCCTTTCCCGATGTGCGCATTGGCGGCGGCATGCTGAGCTATTTTACCGAACTCAATCGCAAACGAGTGCCCGCCGGCACTCTCGATTTCATTACACATTGCACCAATCCCATCGTGCATGCAGCCGACGATCTCAGCGTCATGCAGACACTGGAAGCACTGCCATTCATCACGCGTTCCGTACGCGCCATCTATGGCGACAAGCCTTACCGTATCGGCCCGTCGACCATACCGATGCGGCAGAACCCCTATGGCAGCCGGACGATGGACAATCCCCACGGCGGTCGTATCGCAATGGCCAACACCGATCCGCGGCACAATGCCCGTTTTGGCGAAGCCTTTGCGCTCGGCTATGCCGTCCGCGTCCTCGATGCCGGACTGGAATGCCTGACGCTTTCGGCACTGACCGGGCCTTTCGGCCTGATCGCCGGCGAAAAGGAGCCATCGACGCCGGGAACCACGCGACCGCTTTTTAACGTCGTCTCCACACTGTCTCGCCTCGCCGGCAGCCAGTGGCAGGAGTGCCTGTCGTCCGATCAGACCTCCGTGCTCGCCTTCATCACGGTGAAGGCTGGAGCGGCTCGACAACTCCATCTGGTCAACATCACACCCGCCTCGCAACAGATCCAGCTGGGAAGGTTCCGCCTGCTGGAGCAGCCTGGAAATACGAGGCTCACGCTTGATGCCTATAGCACCGCTTCCGCGACTTTGATGGATTGACCTTCATTCGCAGACGCGCAAGTTAGTCCCAACAATCACAATGATTTGGGAGTCTCGGCGTGAAGACGAAGAAATTGATCAACGAGGGTGCCGCCGCCGTCGATGAGATGCTGGCCGGTATTTTGGCGGCTCATCCGCGCCATCTCCGCGCCATTGAAGGATCGCCCCGCTCGATCGTGGCAAATCATGGGCCGCGAGCCGGCAAGGTCGGTCTGGTGATCGGAGGCGGGTCCGGGCATGAGCCAACATTTCTCGGCTTCGTCGGCAAGGGGCTGGCCGATGCCGCCGCCATCGGCAATGTCTTCGCATCGCCACCGCCCGATCCGATCATCGAATGCGCTAAGGCCGCCAGCGGCGGCGCCGGCGTGCTGTTCATGTACGGCAACTATGCCGGCGACGTCATGAATTTCGACATGGCGGCGGAGATGCTGGCCATGGACGATATCGAAGTGCGTACCGTGCTGACGACGGACGATATCGCTTCCGCGCCGGTCGATCAGAAGGATCGCCGCCGCGGTGTTGCCGGCAACGTTTTCATCTTCAAGGCCGCTGGTGCCGCCTGCGATCTGATGTACGGTTTCGACGATGTGGAACGGGTGGCGCGCTGGGCGAATGAGCGCACCTACACGATGGGTGTGGCGCTTTCGCCCTGCTCGCTGCCACAGACACGCAAGCCGAATTTCGAGATCGGCGCGGACGAGATGGAAATCGGCATGGGCATCCATGGCGAGCCCGGCGTCGCACGCGGGCCGATGCGGTCTGCGGACGAGGTGTCGAGCGAACTCGTCGGCAAGATTCTCGATGAGATGAAGCCAGCGCCGGGTGACCGGGTTGCCGTGCTCGTCAACTCCTTGGGCTCCACACCGCTGATGGAACTCTACATCATGATGCGCAAGGTCAAGGCCATGCTCGACGATGCAGGCGTCGTCGTTCACTTGTCGCTGGTCGGCAATTACTGCACGTCGCTTGAAATGGCTGGAGCCTCCATCACACTCATGCATCTCGATGACGAATTGCAGCGACTGATCGATCACCCCTGTGATTGCGCCATGTTCCGCTCCGGCGAGGTTTTGTAATGGCAACGATTACAACGGAGGATCTGAAATCGCTTTTCGTGCGGATCGCCGAAGCGATGGCCCGCGAGAGGGATCGTCTCTGCGAACTGGACGGCGTGATCGGCGACGCTGACCACGGCATCGCCATGGAGCTTGGCTTTACTGCCGCAGCCAAAGCAGTTTCGGAGCTGGATTCATCGACATCCGAACCGACGTTAGTCTTCAACACGGCGGCGAAGTCCTTCCTAAACGCCGTGGGCGCCTCGTCCGGACCACTCTATGCGACGGCACTCATGCGCGCAGGCGCGGTCGCCAAGGGAAAGGCGTCGTTGGGCGACGACGATATGGCCGAGATATTCGCAGCCTTTGCCAAAGGTATTCAGGATCGGGGCAAGGCAGAGGTCGGTGAAAAGACCATGGTCGATGCCTGGGCACCCGCCGCCGCGGCCTGCCGCGCGGCCAGAGATCGAGGACTTTCATTTGCCGATTGTTTCGCTGCCGCCCTTAAAGCCGGTGAAGCGGGTGCAGAAGCCACCAAAGATATGATCGCCGCGAAAGGCCGGTCGTCGCGCCTCGGCGATCGAGCCTTGGGACACATGGACCCCGGCGCGGCGTCGGCCGTTGTCATCATGGCCTGCTTTCACGATCACTTCATGTGATACCGCTGATAAGCTCATCATACCAGTTGACATGTTGACAACGATTTGTCAAAACCGCCCTCAGCTTTGCTCAGAGGAGGACGGGAGATGGCTGGCAACTTCAAATATGCGCGTTGGTTCGGCGCTGCTGCTATGGCAGCGGCGGCGTTTTCGGCAACCAATGCTGCCGCGGAAGACCTGACGCTGTGGACGCTGAACTTCGACAATGGCGCGGCAAACGGCGCGCTGAAGAAGGTGGCGAAAGACTTCGAGGCCGCCAATCCCGGCACCCATATCGAAATCGTCCAGCGCGGCGTCGATGAGCACAAGACCGCCCTTCGCGTGGCCGCGGGCTCCAGCAAAGGCCCGGATATCTATTTCAGCTGGGCCGGACTTGGCCTCGGCGGCGAATATGTGAAGGCCGGCCTCTCGCTGCCGCTCGACAAATATTACACTCAGTACAAGTGGAACGACGAACTGCTTCCGTCTGCCGCCGCCTTTGCCGATCTCTACCCGGGCGGCAAGCACGGTGTTCCCTTCACCTTCAAGGGCGAAGCGATCTACTACAACAAGAAGCTTTTCCAGAAGGCAGGCATCACCGGCGAGCCGAAAACCTATGAAGAGCTGCTGGCCGCAGCCGACAAGCTCAAGGCCGCCGGCATTCCGGCCTTCACCTTCGGCGGCTCGGTCAACTGGCACGTCATGCGCTTGATGGACGTGCTGCTGGAAACCAAATGCGGCGCCGACAAGCATGACGCCTTGATGGCCATGAAGGCCGACTGGACCAAGGAGCCCTGCGCAACCGACGCCTTCACCGAATTCGCCAAGTGGACGAAGGATTACACGCTGAAGCCTTTCATGGGCATCAGCAACCAGCAATCCTACACGCTGTTCGTCGCCGGCCGTGCTGCGATGATGCTCGAAGGCGACTGGCTGGTCAGCCAGTTGAGCGGCAGCAAAGTCAATCTCGACGATTACGGCGTGGTGCCGTTCCCGACGAACACCAATCGCCTCTATGGCTTTGCCGAGTACAATTACATCAGCACCAAGAGCAAGAGCCCGGATCTTGCGGCAAAATTCCTCGACTACTTCCTGTCGACAAAGGTGCAGCAGGATCTCGTCGGCCAGATCAGCTCGATCTCGGTCAACAAGAATGTCCAGTACACGGACCAGAAGCCGCTCGAGGCGAAGTGGCTTGAGATCTTCAAGACCTACAGCAAGGTCTACATGAATGGCGACCAGGCCTTCCCGCTCGACGTCACCACCGAATATTTCCGGGTAATCAACGACGTCGCCTCCGGCAACATCCAGCCGGCCGATGCCGCCAAGCAGCTGCAGACCTTCATCGCCGGCCGCACCTGATCCTTTGAGGGAGGCCGCCACGCCGATCGTCATCGTGGCGAACGGCCTCCCTTACCTTCATGCCCATGCGTCAGCTGCCGCCGGGAGCAATCAGAAATGTCATTCCGCAATCGCACACATGATCCCCGCGTCCAGGCAGCGATCCTGCTTGCCCCGGCCATGCTGATCTACGTGATTTTCGCGCTTTACCCGATGCTGAACGTAGTGGTGCTGAGCTTCCAGAAATGGAACGGCCTCGATCCGCAGCGCCCCTTCGTCGGCCTCGCGAACTATCAATATATCTTCACGCAGGACCCGGTCTTCTGGGTCGCCTTCCGCAACACCGTGATCTGGACGATCATGTGCGTGATCTTTCCGCCCATGGTCGGGCTGCTGCTGGCGCTGAGCCTCAATCAGAAACTCTTTGCCCGCAATACCTTCCGCGCCATCTTCTATCTGCCCGTCATTATCGCCCCGATCGCGGTCGCGACCATGTGGAAGTGGATGTACGATCCCTTCTTCGGTCTCTTCACCGAAATTCTGACGTCGATGGGACTCCAGGACTGGATCCAGGACTGGCTCGGCAACAAGGACATCGCACTCTATTCGGTCTTCGTCGCCTACCTCTGGCAATCTGTCGGCTTTTCCATGGTCCTGTTTCTTGCCGGCCTGCAGAATGTCTCGCAGACGCTGGTCGAAGCCGCCCGCATCGACGGCGCCGGGCGTTGGAACATCTTTCGTTACGTGACTCTGCCCGCGCTGCGCACGACGCTGACCATCGTGCTGGTGCTGTCGGTCATTTCCTCACTGAAGGCCTTCGATATCGTCTACGGCCTGACCGGCGGCGGGCCGGCGCAATCGACGCAAATGCTAGCGCTCTGGGCCTTCACGCAAGCCATGCAGATCTTCGATTTCGGCCGCGGTGCCGCGATCTCGGTCGTCCTGCTGCTCATCACCATCGTTGTCGTCATTCCCTACCTGCGCTGGACGCAAAAGCATGAGGAGGCCGAACAATGACGGCAGCATCGGCCACATCCATGTCGGACGACTTCGAGACCATCATACCGGCAAAGCGCAAGCGCGATCCCGTCTTGATCGGCCTGTGGATCGCGCTGCTGGTGGTGGCTGCGATCTGGCTTGCACCTTTCGTCTTCATCGTCTTCACCTCGCTGAAAACGCAGGCGGACGTGACATCGACCGGCGCCTTCATGCCGCCATTCAATCCGGCCTTCGAGAATTATTCGAGCGCCTGGGGCCGCGGCAATTTCGCCAACGCCTTCCTGAACAGCACCATCATCACCGTCATTAAGGTGCCGCTCGGTCTCATCCTCTCGGCGATGGCGGCCTATGCGCTCGCCAAGATCCGGCTGAGGTTCGGCAAGTTGCTGCTGCTCCTCGTCGTTTTCGGCACGATGATCCCGTTTCAGGTCATGCTGGCGCCGCTGTTTACACTGGTCAATTCGCTCGGGCTGATCGACACCTATCCCGGCGTGATCCTGCCCTACATCGCCTTCGGCGTGCCCTACCAGGTCTTCATCCTGCATGGCTTCTTCAAAGGCATTCCGAAGGAATTGTCGGAAGCGGCCCTGATCGACGGCGCCAGCCATTTCACCATCTTCCGCCGGATATTCCTGCCCGTCTGCCTGCCGGTGCTCGCCGCGCTGCTGATCCTGGATTTCGTCTCGACATGGAATGAGTTCGCCATGGCGCTCGTGCTGCTGCAGGATCAGCACATGTGGACGCTGCCGCTCGGCCTCATGTCCTTCCAGGGCCAGTTTTCCAATGATTACGGCCAGTTGAACGCGGCGATCGTCATGACCGTGCTGCCGGCCACCATCGTTTATCTGATCTTTCAGCGCTACTTCGTCTCCGGCCTCACCTCCGGTGCGGTCAAGGGCTGAGCGGTCGGACCATCCATACATCTTCCGAGGAGAATATCATGTCCAACGCGTCCGTCGAAAAATGGGGAGTCTTCGAAGTGGCCTTCAACGGCCCTTCTGGCGGCAATCCCTATCTCGATGTGGCATTCGATGCCGTCTTCAGCCAGAACAGCCGTGAGGTACGCGTGCCCGGCTTTTATGATGGCGATGGTGTCTATCGCGTTCGTTTCATGCCCGATAACGAAGGCGATTGGTCGTTCCGCACGCGCTCGAAGACATCGGAACTGGACGGCAAGACCGGCTCCTTCGTTGCGACGAAGCCGTCCGTAGGCAACCACGGCCCTGTGCATGTCCGCAACAAGTTCCACTTCGCCTATGCCGACGGCAAGCCGTTCCTGTCCTTCGGCACCACGTGTTATGCCTGGACGCATCAGCCGCTCGAGATGCAGGCCCAGACGCTCGAAACGCTGAAGAAATCACGCTTCAACAAGATTCGCATGGGTGTGTTCCCCAAGGACTATCCCTATAACGTCAACGAGCCGCTCTACACCTGCTTTGAAAAGGGCGCGGACGGCAAGGAAGACTTCGATCGTCCAAACCCCGTCCTCTTCCGCCATTTCGAGACCCAGGTCGCAGCCCTCTGTGATCTCGGCATCGAAGCCGATATCATCATGTTCCACCCCTATGATCGCTGGGGCTATGCCGATATGTCGGCAGAGCAGGATTTCCGCTACGTCGCCTATCTCGCGGCGCGCCTCGCCGCCTATCGCAATGTCTGGTGGGCGCTTGCCAACGAGTACGACTTCCTTCTCGACACCAAGCCGCTGCAGCAGTGGGACCGCTATTTTCACATTCTCGAAGAGAACGATCCCTATGGCCACCTGAAGTCGATCCACAACGGTGAGCCGACGATGAACTTCGATCATCGCAAGCCCTGGGTGACACACACTTGCATTCAGAACTGGGACGTGAAGCGCACGCAGGAATGGCGCGAGGCCTATGGCAAGCCCGTTGTCAACGACGAGCCGGAATATGAGGGCAACATCATCCAGTCCTGGGGCAATCTGACGGCACAGGAGCTGGTACATCGCTTCTGGATCACGGTGACGCGCGGCGGCTATGCCGGCCACGGCGAAACCTATTCGCATCCGGAGGATCTGATCTGGTGGGCAAAGGGCGGCGGGCTGCGCGGCGAGGCCTGGAAGCGCATCGGCTTCCTGCGCGACCTGCTGGAGCAGGATGTGGCCAACGGCCTCGAACCCATGTCCTCCTATGGCGAATGGCCGTGGACGCGCGTTTCCGGCGCTAGGGATGGTGATGTCAGCTACATCTATCTCGGCGAGCACCAGCCGGTCATCTGGTCCACCGGTCTGCCGAAGGATGGAACCGACTATGATGTCGACATCATCGACACATGGGAGATGACGATCACGCTGGCCAAGAAGGTGGAAGCGCCGATCCCGCATCCGACGCGCCATGGCGCGATCGTGCGCGGCGGCAAGGCGGACGCCGCCTTCGGTGTGGAACTGCCGGGCAAGCCGTACCAAGCGCTCCGCATCCGCAAGAAGCATTGATCGATCCAGAAGGGAAAAAGTCATGTCCGGATTGACCATCAAGAACGTCAGGAAGTCCTACGGCGCAGTAAACATCATCCATGGCGTCGATGTCGAAATCTCGGACGGCGAATTCGTCATTCTCGTCGGTCCCTCGGGCTGCGGCAAGTCAACATTGCTGCGCATGATCGCCGGGCTGGAAGACATCACCGGCGGTGAAATCTCGATCGGCGGCCGGATCGTCAACGACCTGCCGCCGAAGGATCGTGACATCGCCATGGTGTTCCAGAATTACGCGCTCTATCCACAAATGACCGTGGCGCAGAATATGGGCTTTGCGCTGCAGCTTGCCGGCGCAAAGCGCGCCGAAATCGATCAGAAGGTCGGCGAAGCCGCCAAGATACTTGGCCTGCAGCCATTATTGGATCGCAAGCCGGCGCAGCTTTCCGGCGGCCAGCGCCAGCGCGTCGCCATGGGCCGCGCCATCGTGCGCGACCCCAAGGTCTTCCTCTTCGACGAGCCGCTTTCCAATCTCGACGCCAAGCTGCGCGTGAAGATGCGCGCCGAAATCAAGGCGCTGCATCAGCGCCTGAAGACGACGATCGTTTACGTGACGCACGATCAGATCGAAGCCATGACCATGGCCGACAAGATCGTGGTGCTGCAGGGTGGAAAGGTCGAACAGGTCGGCTCGCCGCTCGAGCTTTACGACCGTCCGAGAAATGTCTTTGTCGCCGGCTTCCTCGGCTCACCCGCCATGAATTTTCTCGAAGGCAAGCTTACCGGCGGTGTCTCGCCGGAGTTGGTATTGCCAACCGGCACACGCATCCAACTCGCCAGCGCTCCGGCTCAGTCGGAGGGTCGGGAGGTCGTTCTCGGCATACGTCCGGAAGATATCTCGTTTGCCACGGAGGCCGGCGTTAGCGCAACCGTGACCGTCGTCGAACCAACTGGCTCGGAAACGCATGTCGCGCTTGACCTCGAAGCCAAGGAATTGACCTGGGTGATGAGAGAGCGAGCCGAACTCGTGCCGGGCCAGACAATTCAGATCTCGCTCAAGACGCCGAACCTGCACTTCTTCGACAAGGCCAACCAGCAGCGACTATAGGAGACAGCAACCGCTGACTTAAATCACTCAGCCGCGCGCCTTTGGGTACCGTTCATGACTGAAAAAACACGCTTGACGAAAGCCTCACCGTCGAATTGCCGCGCAGCTCCCTCGGTCACGTGATCAGGGCGATCGAATATGAAGGTCTCGATATTGACGATCGGCAAGTTCAGCCGCGCCCGCACGTCACCGATCATCGCGGTATACGTCACCACAAGGTGACAACCGGTAGGATCGAACCATTCCTGAAGGCCGGCCGTCGGTATGGCTGCGACCGTCAATCCCTGTTGCGACAGAAGCGAACTGATGCGCGAGGCAATTTGCTGATTATCCAGACAAATCAACACATCGGTCTGCGAAGGGGACGGCGCATGGTTAGCCAGCATCAAACAACCTCTCGTTCACTCACATGCCCGAATATAATGATTCGGCGGTAACGGGGGTGTTATAAGTTGTTACATTTTGTTTCAAAATTAAGGCGGTCTAGCAGCCTCATGGCGGCGCCACAACTTCATTTTTTATTCGAGGTATTATTTATATCGTATTGATATAAATAATATTTACTGTGAAAATTCCAGCGAAGATCTATAGCCCGCGTCGGCTCACAGAAGCGAGCAATACCGCAGCGCGTCGTAAATCGCCGCGTGGATATTACGGCTTGCAATCGCGTCACCGATGCGGATCAAATCGAAGGAAGCGGCTTCGTTCTTGACGGGCAGCGGCGAGCGGCGGGCGATCAATGCAGGATAATCGACCGCGCCCAAGTTACGCGATAAGGGCTTCAACTCCAGGTAAAGCTCATCATTCGCGACGGTACCGTGTTCGACGACCACCTGGGATACTCTGCGTTCCCATTGCGTCTCCTCTGAGAAATCCGACCTGAGGACGGCGACGAGCGCATTGCCATCGCGCCGCACCGATTTCAGCCTGGTATTGATGGTGACACGGACATTCTTCTCGGCGAAGGTCTTGGCATAGGGCACATGGTTCATGCCGCCCATCTCGGGCGCAAAGAAGCGCTCCGGCGAGACGAGTTCCAGTTCGGCGCCGCCATTGGCGATGACTTCGGCCGCGGACATGCCCGGATGTCCGCCATTGTCGTCATAGAGCAGAACTTGACCCTCGGCCTTTACGGCGCCGGCCAGAATGTCCCAGGAGGAGGTGACAAGGCTATCGCCGCTCTCCAGCTCCGGAGATTGCGCGATACCGCCCGTCGCCACGACGACGAGATCGGGCTCGAACGCCATAACATCATCCGCCCCGGCATAGACGTCATAGTGGATAGTAACATCGAGACGCTCCAGCTCTGCCAGTCGCCAATCGATGATGCCGATCATCTCCTTGCGGCGCGGGTTGCGGGTGAGCAGATTCACTTGCCCGCCCGCCTTGCTGCTCGCCTCCAGCACGTCGACCCTATGGCCGCGCTCGGCCAGCACGCGCGCCGCCTCCAGGCCCGCAGGCCCGGCACCGATGACGACAGCCTTGCGCGACGCCGCCGCGCGCTCGATCCGATGCGGCATCTCGGCCTCGCGGCCGGTAGCCGCATTGTGAATACAGAGCGCCTCGCCACCTTCATAGATCCGGTCGAGACAGTAGGTCGCGCCGACGCAGGGGCGGATATTGGCCTCCTGTCCGGACATTACCTTGTTGACGATGTGCGGATCAGCGATATGGGCGCGTGTCATGCCGACCATATCGAGCTTGCCTTCCGCGATTGCATGACGCGCCGTCGCGACATCGCCGATGCGGGCGGCGTGGAAGACTGGGAACTTCGTCGCCGCCCTCACCTCGCCGGCAAAATCGAGATGCGGTGCCGAGGCCATGCCCTGGATCGGAATGACATTGTTGAGCGCCGCGTCGCTATCGATGTGGCCGCGAATGATATTGAGGAAATCGATGTTCCCCGACGCAACCAGCCGCCTAGCGATCTCGACGCCTTCCTCCCGCGAAAGCCCCTTTTCCCAATCCTCGTCAGCGACCATGCGCATGCCGACGATGAAATCCGGGCCGACCGCCTTGCGGATGGCCTCTGTCATCATCATCGAAAACCGCATGCGGTTTTCAAGCGAACCGCCGAATTCGTCATCGCGCCGGTTGGTTGCCGGTGACCAGAAGCCGTCGGTCAGATGGCCGTAGGCCTCGATCTCGATACCGTCGAGGCCGGCCGCCTGCATGCGTTGTGCCGCTGCCGCAAAGTCGCCAATGATCCGTTCGATATCCCAATCTTCAGCCGCCTTCGGAAAGGCCCGATGCGACGGCTCGCGAATTGGCGACGGCGCCAATACCGGCAGCCAATCGCCCTTGTTCCAACCGGTGCGGCGGCCAAGATGTGTCAGCTGGATCATCACGGCCGCACCAAACTCATGACAGTCGTCGGCGAGCTTCTTCAGCCAGGGCACGATCTCATCGCGATAGGCATGGAGGTTGCCGAAGGCCGGCGGCGAATCCGCCGAGACGATCGCCGAGCCCGCCGTCATCGTCAGCGCGATGCCACCCTTTGCCTTCTCGCGATGATAGAGCCTGTAACGATCCGTCGGCATGCCGCCTTCCGAATAGGCCGGCTCATGCGCCGTCGACATGATACGGTTCTTCAGTGTCAGGTGCTTGAGCTGATAGGGCTGGAGCAAGGGATCGTTGGAGGTCATGTCGCTTTCATCGCGTTTATGAAGTCGAGGCTCGAACCGCTATCTTTGCCGAGACAAGAAGTTATGGCTATAGCCGATTGACGGGAGTCCGACGGCGGCGGCTATGCCGGAGGTCGATGGCCGTGTGCCAGACGATTGTCGCGAAGATGATCGCCCCACCGACAAAAGTGGCAACCGACGGCATCTCGGAGAAGAAGAGCCACACCCAGAAAGGCGTCAGCACGATTTCCATCGAGCTGATAAGCGCAGCGTCGGCAGCAGGCATCTTCCTTGATCCGAACAGGAAGAGGACAAAAGCGAGCGCGAAATTCGTCGCCCCGAAAGCGGCAAGCAGAAGCCAGTTGTGAACATCCACCGAGCTTGTCGAGGCAAAGGGCACGAAGACGACGAATGTCAAAAGCCCGCTGACGACACTCGACGGCAGGATCGGAATGCTCGGATCCATGCGTGGGATGACGATGATGAGGGCGAAGGTAACAGTCATGCCGAGCGCCAGCAGATCGCCAACGCCTGTGCCGCCGCCAATCGAAGATGCGACAATGACAGCAACGCCGATGAGGCAGATGCCGCCGGCGATCAAGGTCCGCTTCGCGACCCGCTCCTTCAGCATGGTCCAGCTGAGGAAGGCGGCAATAAACGGCGCCGTCGCATAGATCATGGTCACGTTTGCGACCGTGGTCATATAGAGCGCGCCGATGAAGCAAGCCTGGCTGATCGTCTGGCAGACCAGCATCGCCAGCCCGGCAGGATGAAAGATCGATGCCCATTGCCTGCGCGAAAACCCGCCTTCGAGGAAAAAGCTGGGAATTAGCAGAAACAAGCCGCCAAACAGCGACCGCCAGGCGATCGCCGTCCATATGTCCGTGGTCAGCAGGCGCGCATAGATGCCGCTGCAGCTCCACGCAAGCATCGCTGTCGCCACAAGTATAACGCCCCTCTCATATTCGCTGGCAAAAGCGGAGCGGGCCGGAAACTGGAATGTCATGTACGGACTCGAGGAACGAAGGAACGTCCCTTGTGTGCGCCGATATTTGACATCAGGCAAACGAATAGTAGAGATAGTAGCTATCAGAAATATTTGTGACCCCAATGCGTGAACCCATTGAGAGCGACCTTCTGCGGACATTCCTCGTCATCAGCGAGACGTCCAATTTTTCCACGGCCGCTCAAAGGATCGGCCGCACACAATCGGCCGTCAGCGCCCAGATCAAGCGGCTCGAGGATACGATCGGCGAAACGCTCTTCGAAAGAAGTGCCCGGGGCGCCGTTCTTACCCAAGCCGGCACCCAATTGCTTCCCTATGCGCAGCGCGTGATCGAGCTCTTGAACGAGGCTGCGGCGAATATCCGCACCAAACCGCTCGACGGACCGGTCCGGATCGGAATTCCAGAGGAATACAGTCAGACTGTTCTACCCGCGGCACTGGCCGCTTTTGCTATTAGGCACCCGGCCGTCGAAGTCACCGTTTCATGCGATTACACGGCGCATAATCTGGCCGCGCTGGAAAAAGACGAACTGGATCTCGCCGTCGTCTTCGATTGGAGCAACCAGAACAAGGGCGAAGTTCTCTGCATCGATCCCACGGTCTGGGTGACATCCATGGTGCATCGCCTGCATGATGCCGTGCCGCTGCCTGTTGCCACCTATCGCAACTCGACATGGGCGCGCGACTTCGCCTTGCGCTCGCTGGAGCAGCAGGGCCGCGCCTATCGCATCGCCTTCATCGCCGATACGAGTTCGGGCTTGAAGAACGCCGTCTCCGCCGGGCTTGCCGTGACCACCCTGTCGCGCAGTAACATTCCGCATGGGTGCCGCGAGCTGACCAGTGACGATGGTTTCCCACCTGTGGATTCATCGCGCGTCGTGCTTCGACGCAATCCCTATCATTCGAGCGAGGCGATCCGGGAACTGGCAGAGATGGTGCGCGAGGCCTTTCGTCCTATGTCGGCTCTGCTGCAGCCATAATGCGCCGGCGCAGCCTGCGCCGCGTGCCGGATGGACTTTCGGAAAAGCTGGCACGATAGCTGCGCGAAAAAGCCGATGCCGAATTGAAGCCTGTCATGGCTGCAATCTCTGCAAAAGAGGCTTTCGTCTCGATGACCTTGCGCCGTGCTGCATTGAGCCTCAGTGCCAGATAATGCACATGCGGCGGCGCGCCGATGCTCTCCTGGAAAAGCGCCTGCAGATGGCGTGCGCTGACGCCAACACGGCGGGCGAGACGTGTCAGCACCAACGGCTGCTCGATATGGTCCTCCATGAGGCGAATGGCTTGTGCAACCCGCGGATCGCGCATGCGCAGGCCGGCCGTCGATGGCGAAAGTTCTGCCGCGCTTGGCGTGCTTGCTGGCTCGTAGATGAACAGGCGGCTGACTTCCAGCGCCAGCGAATAGCCTTGCCGTCGCCGGATGATCTCCAGCATCAGATCGACTGTCGGCAGGGAGCCTGCCGTGGTGATCCGCTTGCCATCGATCACGTAGCGATCCTTAACCGCACGCACCTGCGGATAGGCGAGCGCGAAATCGTCGTAATCCTCCCAGTGGACGGCAGCGGAAACATTGTCGAGCAGGCTCGCCTCGGCAAGCAGCCACGTGCCGGACTCGATGCCGGCAACCATCGAGCGATGGCGCGCGGCTTGCGACAATTGCATTTTCAGCGCCTGTGTCGCGCTGCGCCGCCAATTGTAGCTGGCGAGCACGAAAAGCGGTGCGGTATCCGAGCTCGAACGAAAGCCAGAACAGGCGGGCACCGGAATAAGGCTCGTCGTCTCAGCGGGAGAGCCGTCCGGGGTGAAAAGGCGCCAGCGATAAAGCTCGGCTCCGGAAATACGATTAGCTCCACGCAAGGGTTCGATCACTGATGCAATCAAGATCAGGTTCGTCTCCGGAAGAATCAGCAGATCGATATCGAGTGTCTCATTGGCCGCTGTCAGCATCACGCATTCCTCCAGGCGTTCCGAAACTGTATCGGATGCTTCCGATAATGCAAAGCAAGAAGGCGCATCATGGCTCGTAATGTCCTCAATACGAGGGAGAACAAAAATGCCTCTTGCGATGAATCGCGATGTCTTCATCACCTGTGCCGTGACCGGCGCCGGCGATACGGTTTCGAAATCCAGCCATGTTCCGATCACTCCCAAACAGATCGCGGAATCCGCGATCGACGCCGCCAAGGCTGGGGCGGCCGTGGTTCACTGCCATGTCCGCGATCCAGAAACGGGCGCAGCCAGCCGCCGCAACGAACTCTATAGGGAAGTCACCGATCGTATCCGTTCGGCAGACATCGATGTCGTGCTGAACCTGACGGCCGGCATGGGCGGCGATCTGATTTTCGGCGATGTCGAGAGCCCCCTGCCCCTGAATGCCAAAGGCACCGATATGGCAGGGGCCACCGAGCGCGTCAGTCACGTTGCCGAGTGCCTGCCGGAGATCTGCACGCTCGATTGCGGCACGATGAACTTCAATCTTGGCGACTACGTCATGACCAACACGCCTTCGATGCTGAGGGCCATGGCGAAGAAGATGACCGATCTCGGCGTGCGCCCCGAGATCGAGGCCTTCGATACCGGTCATCTCTGGTTCGCCAAGCAGCTTGCCGAGGAGGGCTTGATCGAGGATCCGGTCCTCATCCAGCTCTGCATGGGCATCCCCTGGGGGGCGCCCGATGACCTCAACACCTTTATGGCGATGGTCAATAACGTTCCCAAAAGCTGGACCTTCTCGGCCTTTTCCATCGGTCGCAACGCCATGGCCTATCCGGCGGCGGCGATCCTTGCCGGCGGCAATGTCCGTGTCGGGCTGGAGGACAATCTCTATGCCGGCAAGGGCATGCTTGCAACCAATGCGCAGCTCGTCGAAAAGGCAGTGCAGGTGGTGGAAGGCATGGGCGCGCGCATCATCGGCCCCGAAGATGTCCGCAAGAAGTTGAAACTGACGAAGCGCTGAGGCCCTGATGACCAAGATCAACAAGGCGGCCTGCATCGGCGGCGGCGTCATAGGTGGTGGATGGATCGCCCGGTTTCTGCTGGCCGGCATCGATGTCGATGTCTACGATCCGCACCCGGAGGCAACCCGCATCGTCGGCGAAGTTTTGGCGAATGCCGAAAAAGCCTATGCGATGCTCACCGGCGCGCCGCTTCCGCCGCGCGGCAGGCTCACATTCAGGGATACGCTGGAAGCTGCGGTCGAGGGGGCCGACTGGATCCAGGAAAGCGTGCCCGAGCGGCTGGATCTCAAGCGCAATGTGCTGACGCAGATCGACGCAGCCGCAAAGCCCGATGCCTTGATCGGTTCATCCACCTCCGGCCTTCTGCCGACCGATCTGCAGCGCGACATGCGCCATCCCGAGCGCCTTTTCGTCGCCCATCCCTATAATCCCGTCTACCTGCTGCCGCTCGTGGAAATCGTCGGTGGCGAAAAGACCAGCGCTGCCACTATCCAGGCGGCGATGGAGCGCCTGCCGCCGATCGGCATGAAGGGCGTGCATATCGCCAGGGAGATCGAGGCTTTCGTCGGCGACCGGCTGCTGGAAGCCCTTTGGCGCGAGGCGCTGTGGCTGATTAAGGACGACATCTGCACCGTAGAGACGTTGGACGATGTTATCCGCTATTCTTTCGGCCTGCGCTGGGCACAGATGGGCTTGTTTCAGACCTATCGCATCGCCGGCGGCGAAGCGGGCATGCGGCATTTCCTGGCGCAGTTCGGCCCTGCCCTGCAGTGGAACTGGACGAAACTGATGGATGTCGTCGATCTCGACGATGCCCTTGTCGAAAAGATCGGCCAGCAGTCGGACGACCAGGCCGATGGCCTGTCGATCCGCGAGCTCGAGCGCATTCGCGACGAAAACCTCGTCGGCATCCTTCAGAGCCTGAAGGGAAGCCATGGCGGCAAGGGCTGGGGCGCCGGCAAGCTGCTGAAGGATTTCGAGCAGCAGCTTTGGGCCGCAGGTGGCGGAGAGAAGCAAGGTTTCGATATCTCGAAGCCGCTGCGCCTGATCGACACCAAGGTCAGCCCGGCATGGGTCGACTATAACGGCCATATGACGGAGCATCGCTATCTGCAGGTGTTCGGCGATACGTCGGATGCGCTGTTGCGCCTGATCGGTGTCGATCTCGATTATGTCGAGCGTGGTCACAGCTACTATACGGTGGAAACCCATATCCGCCATCTCGGCGAAGCCAAGCTCGGACAGGCCATTCATTCGACGGCGCAGATCCTCGCATCCGATGAAAAGCGACTACATGTCTTCCATGCGCTGCACGACAGCGCCAGCGGCGAGGTGATCGCCACCGCCGAACAGATGCTGCTGCATGTCGACGCGAAAGCAGGCAAAGCCGTCACCGCCCCGGAGGAGGTGCTGGCGAATCTGAGGCCGATTTCTGCCGCGCATGCAGCCTTGGCCATGCCGGAGGGAGCCGGCCGTCATGTGGGACAAAAACGCTAGGAGGAAGCGATCGTGAATTTCGGACTCAGCGAAGAACAGGAGATGATCGTCAAGACGGTCAGGGACTTCGTCGAGACGGAGATCTATCCGCACGAAAACGAGGTCGAGCGCACTGGCCTCGTGCCGCCCGATCTTGGGCTGGAAATCAAGCGCAAGTGCATCGAGCTGGGCTTCTATGCCTGCAATTTCCCGGAGGAAGTCGGCGGCGCCGGGCTCGATCACGTCACCTTCACGCTCGTCGAGCGCGAGCTCGGCCGTGGCTCGATGGGGCTCACCGTCTTCTTTGGCCGCCCATCCGGCATCCTGATGGCCTGCGAGGGCGAGCAGAGGGAGCGCTACCTCCTGCCGGCAGTGCGGGGGGAAAGGGTCGATGCGCTCGCGATCACCGAACCGGATGCCGGCTCCGACATGCGCGGCATGAAATGCGCGGCACGGCAGGATGGCGACGATTTCGTACTGAGTGGCACGAAGCATTTCATCTCGCATGCTGATGTCGCCGACTTCGTCATCGTCTTTGCCGCCACCGGCGAGGAGGACACGCATCGTGGCGTCAAGAAGAAGATCACAGCCTTCCTGGTCGATCGCGGCACGCCGGGCTTTGACATCCTTAAGGGTTATGACTCGGTTTCCCATCGCGGCTATCACAATTCCATTCTGAACTTCACCGACTGCCGCCTGCCGAAGTCGCAGGTGCTCGGAGAGGTGCATCGCGGTTTCGATCTTGCCAACCAGTGGCTCTATGGAACGCGCCTGACGGTTGCGGCCACCTGCGTAGGGCGGGCTCGCCGCACCTTCGATCTTGCCCTACCCTATGCGGCCGAGCGCAAGCAATTCGGCAAGCCGATCGGCGCCAATCAGGGCGTCTCGTTCAAGCTTGCCGACATGATCACCGAGATCGATGCTGCCGACTTGCTGACGCTCTCGGCCGCCTGGAAGCTTGACGCCGGCATTCCGGCCAACCGCGAGATCGCCTCGGCCAAGCTCTACGCCTCGGAAATGCTCGCCCGCGTCACCGACGAGGCAATCCAGATCTTCGGCGGCATGGGGCTGATGGACGATCTGCCGCTCGCCCGCTTCTGGCGCGACGCCCGCGTCGAACGCATCTGGGACGGCACGTCTGAAATCCAGCGGCACATCATCAGCCGCGACCTGCTCCGGCCGTTCGGAGCATGAGCTCATGACCCAGCGCTCGCTCGACCGCCTGATCCGACCCAAAACGATCGCCGTCTTCGGCGGCAGAGAGGCACGGCGCGTCATCGAGCAATGCGACCGCATGGGATTTTCCGGCGAGATCTGGCCGGTACATCCGACACAAGAGAGCGTGCTCGGCCGCCGCTGCTACAGGTCGGTCGCCGACCTGCCTGACGCGCCGGACGCCGCCTTCGTCGGCGTCAACCGGACGCTTACCGTCGATATCGTGAGGGAGCTCTCCGCCAGAGGCGCCGGCGGCGCCGTCTGTTATGCTTCAGGCTTCAGCGAGGCTGTGGCGGAACTGGCTGATGGCGCGGACTTGCAGCAAGCTCTTGTCCGGGCGGCTGACGCCATGCCGATCGTCGGGCCGAACTGCTACGGCATGATCAACGGGTTGGACGGCGCCTTGCTTTGGCCGGATCAGCATGGCATCGTGCGCAGCGAGCGCGGCGTCGCGATCCTCACGCAATCCTCCAACATCGCCATCAATCTCAGCATGCAGAGGCGCGGCTTGCCCATCAGCTACCTGATGACAGCGGGCAACCAAGCGCAGACCGGGCTGTCGGACCTTGCGCGGGCCGTTCTTGAAGACCTGCGTGTCACGGCCGTCGGTCTGCATATCGAAGGCTTCGGCGACATAAGGGCACTGGAAGCGCTTGCTATGCGCGCGAGAGAGCTGAAGAAGCCCGTCGTCGCACTGAAAGTCGGCAAATCCGAACAGGCGCAGCGCGCCACCGTCTCGCATACGGCCTCGCTTGCCGGCAGCGATGCGGTGGCCGGCGCCGTTCTCGACCGCCTCGGCATCGGTCGTGTCGAAACGCTGCCGGAGCTCATAGAGATGTTGAAACTCCTGCATGTTGCCGGCCCGCTGGAAAGCAATGCCATCTCCTCTATGAGCTGTTCGGGCGGCGAGGCCTCACTGATGGCGGATGCCGCCGTCGGCCGCACCGTCGAATTCCGTGCCCTGAAACCCGAACAGCTACCCGCCTTGCGCGCGAGCCTCGGCCAGATGGTGACGCTCTCCAATCCCCTCGACTATCACACTTTCGTCTGGGGCGATCTGGGTCGGCAGACGGAGGCTTTCAGCGCGATGTTCGCCGGCGACTATGCCCTCAATCTCCTCGTCCTCGACTTCCCACGCGAGGATCGTTGCGATGGCGCCGACTGGATGATTACGGTTGCGGCCGTTACCGCTGCTGCAAAGCAGACCGGTGCTCGCGCCGGCATTCTGGCGACCCTGCCGGAAAACATGCCGGAAGCGATTGCCGAACAGTTGATCGAAGCTGGGATCGTGCCGTTTTGCGGCATCAGCGAGACGTTAGCGGCTGCAGATATCGCCATCGGCATCGCAAAGGCCTGGAATAGGCCACAGCTATTGCCGCTCCTTAACGCCTCCATTGCCGAAGGCGAGGTCGAGACCCTGAATGAAGCTGCCGCCAAGGCAGAGCTTGCCGCTGCGGGCCTCGCCGTCCCACTAGGCAGGATCGCCGCCACGGCGAGCGAAGCAGCCGATTGCGCGGAACAACTTGGATTCCCCGTCGCACTCAAGGCGCTTGGCGTCGAGCACAAATCCGATGTCGGTGCGGTCAAGCTCAACCTATGGGGTAGAAACGCCGTCAGAGACGCGGCGGAAGGCATGGCCGGTGTCGCACACGGATTCCTTGTCGAGCGGATGATCGACCGCCCAATCGCCGAGCTGATCGTTGGTGCGGTCCGCGATCCGGTCGTCGGCCTGACCCTGACGGTCGGCGCGGGCGGAATTCTCGTGGAATTGCTTGAGGATTCCGTCGTTTTGCCGCTCCCCGTGACGAAAGCCGAGGTTCTCGAGCGGATTTCACGGCTGAAGGTTCGGAAATTGATCGAAGGCTATCGCGGCAATGCAGGCAGCAGCCTCGAAATCGTTGCTGACGCCGTCCTATCAGCGGCAGAATATGTCGTAACGAACGCCGCACATCTTGAAGAACTAGACATTAATCCATTGATGGTTCTAGCAGAATCTCGGGGCGCCATTGCGGCGGATGCCCTCATCCGGCGAAGGAGGTAGCGGAAGTTGCAAGACCCCATTCGAACCCGCTCTGAAGACGGCATCCTCGAAGTCATAATCGACCGGCCCAAGGCGAATGCCATCGATCTCGCGACCAGCCGCAAGATGGGGCTGATCTTTCGCAATTTCCGCGACAACCCGGATCTGCGCGTCGCCATCGTCACCGGCGCTGGCGAAAAGTTCTTTTCTGCCGGCTGGGATTTGAAGGCCGCGGCTGATGGTGACGCGGTCGATGGCGATTATGGCGTTGGCGGTTTCGGGGGCATGCAGGAACTGCGCGACCTCAACAAGCCGATCATCTGCGCCGTCAACGGCATCTGTTGTGGCGGCGGGCTGGAAATCGCTCTGTCAACCGATCTCATCATCGCCGCGCCGCACGCGACCTTCGCTTTGCCCGAGATCCGCTCCGGCACCGTCGCCGATGCGGCGTCGATCAAGCTTCCGAAGCGCATCCCCTATCATATCGCCATGGATATGCTGCTGACCGGCCGGTGGCTCAATGTCGAAGAGGCGCATCGCTGGGGCTTCGTCAACGAGATCGTCATGGCCGACAAGCTGATGGACAGGGCCTGGGAACTCGCCCGCCTGCTCGCAAGCGGGCCGCCGCTGGTCTACGCAGCGATCAAGGAAATCGTTCGCGAAGCGGAGGGTTCGACGTTTCAAACTGCCATGAACAAGATCACCAAACGGCAGTTTGCAACGGTCGACATCCTCTATTCGAGCGAAGATCAATTGGAAGGCGCACGGGCTTTTGCGGAGAAGCGAGCCCCCATCTGGAAAGGAAGGTAGGAGGCGGCAGCAACCGCTGAATTTCCCGCATGCTGGCGGGCAACAGGCTTCAGGCGGAAGAGGAACCGTGACCTGAAGTGGCTTGCTCGATAGCTTTGTCAACACGGCAAGAAGAAGGAACAGGGGAATGAACGACTATACGAAATATTTGACCAGCCGCGTCACCGCGGGCGGGCTTAGCCGCCGCGAATTCATGGGACGCGCAATGGCCGCGGGCGTGACTTTGACGCTCGCTGACAAACTCTTTACTGAAAGCGCGATGGCAGCCGAACCGAAGCGAGGCGGTCATCTGAAGCTTGGCCTGGAAGGCGGTGCTGCAACCGATTCCAAGGATCCGGCGAAATTCCTGTCACAGGTCATGTTCTGCATCGGCCGTTGCTGGGGCGATATGCTGGTGGAATCACACCCGCTGACGGGTGCAGCCGTACCCTCGCTCGCAGAATCCTGGGAACCGTCGAAAGATGCCGCCACCTGGACCTTCAAGATCCGCAAGGGCGTCAAGTTCCACAATGGCAAGGATCTGACGATCGACGACGTCGTCGCCACGCTCAAGCGCCATACCGACGCGAAATCGGAATCGGGCGCGCTCGGCGTCGTGAAGTCGATCAAGGAGATCAAGGCCGACGGCGACAATCTCGTGCTGACGCTGACCGAAGGCAACGCCGACTTGCCGTTGCTCCTGACCGACTATCACCTCGTCATCCAACCGAATGGCGGCTATGACGATCCCTTCGCCTCGATCGGCACCGGCCCCTACAAGCAGGTCAGCTTCGAGCCCGGCGTGCGCGCCACGTTCGAGCGCAACAAGGACGACTGGCGTACCGACCGCGGTTTCGTCGACAGCATCGAAATCATCTGCATGAACGATGCGACGGCGCGTATTGCGGCGCTTTCGTCCGGTCAGGTCCATTACATCAACCGTGTCGATCCGAAGACGGTTGATCTTTTGAAGCGTGCTCCGAACGTCGAGATCCTGGCCACCGCCGGCCGCGGTCACTACGTCTTCATCATGCATTGTGACAAGGCGCCGTTCGACAACAACGACCTGCGTCTGGCGCTGAAATACGCCATGGATCGCGAGACCATGGTCAAGAAGATCCTCGGCGGCTACGGCAAGGTCGGTAACGACTTCCCGATCAACAGCACCTATGCACTCTTCCCCGAAGGGATCGAGCAGCGCAAATACGATCCCGACAAGGCCGCCTTCCATTACAAGAAGTCCGGCCATAGCGGCTCGGTCTTGCTGCGCACATCGGAAGTCGCCTTCCCCGGCGCCGTCGATGCGGCCGTCCTTTACCAGGAAAGCTGCAAGAAGGCGGGGATCAACATCGAGGTCAAGCGCGAGCCGGGCGACGGCTACTGGACGAATGTCTGGAACGTCCAGCCCTTCTCCACCTCCTATTGGGGCGGACGACCGACGCAGGACCAGATGTATTCCACCGCTTATCTTTCGACAGCGGACTGGAACGACACGCGCTTCAAGCGACCCGACTTCGACAAGCTTCTGCTTCAGGCCCGCTCCGAGCTGGACGAAGCCAAGCGCAAGGAGCTCTACCGCGCCATGGCGATGATGGTGCGCGACGAAGGCGGCGTCATTCTGCCGATGTTCAACGATTTCGTGAACGCTTCCACCAAGCAGGTGAAGGGCTATGTCCACGATATCGGCAACGACATGTCGAACGGCTATGTCGCGACCCGCGTCTGGCTGGACGCCTGATGCCCGAATCCGGGCGAAAACGCCCTCATCTCTGACACAGCCTGGACCGCGAAAGCTTTTCGCGGCCCTCCCGACGTTTCAAGCAATTCCCGGAAAAATGCACAGCTGTTTTTCGTCCGAAATTGCGTAAAACAACAAGATTGAGCGGCTTAACGATTCCCATGAAACATGGAGCCGCTCTCAGTGCGAGGCATCGGCATGTCCAATTCACCTCCCGGAACCGTTCTGCCGGGGCTGAGGTTCAAGCAGCGCTTTCCGCTGCTGTCCCTGATCATCGAGCGTTGCGTGCTCAGCATCATTTTGCTGTTTGCCGTCTCGGTCCTGATCTTCGGCGGGCTCGAAGCCCTGCCCGGCGATTTTGCAACCACTTATCTCGGCCAGTCGGCAACGCCGCAGGCGGTCGCCAATATCCGCGAAGAGCTTGGCCTCAACCGGCCCGTTGTCACGCGCTACGTGGAATGGCTCGGCAATGCGGTTAAGGGCGATTTCGGCACCTCCTGGGCCAGCAAGAATTCCGTTGGCGAGCAGATCGGCAAGCGGCTCGGCAATTCGCTGTTTCTGGCCGGCTTCGCAGCCTTGATCTCGGTGCCTCTCGCCGTCTGTCTGGGAATGCTCGCCGTCCATTTCAGGAACCGGTTGCCTGACAAGATCATCAATGTCATTTCGCTGGCGGCGATCTCGCTGCCGGAATTCTTCATCGGCTATCTCCTCATCATGTTCTTCTCGGTTAAATTCGGTATCGCGACCTTTCCGGCCACGGTTTTCGACGGCATGGGCTTCATCGACCGGCTGAAGGCCATCGCGCTTCCGACTGCGACCCTGGTCTTAGTCGTGCTCGCCCACATGATGCGCATGACCCGGGCGGCCATTCTCTCCGTCATGTCCTCGGCCTATATGGAAACGGCCGAATTGAAGGGGCTCTCCGCCTTCCGCGCCATCGTCAAGCATGCCGCGCCCAATGCGCTGGCGCCCATCATCAACGTCATCGCGCTGAACCTTGCCTATCTGATCGTTGGTGTCGTCGTCGTGGAGGTCGTCTTCGTCTATCCCGGCATGGGCCAGTATATGGTCGACGCCGTGACGGTGCGCGATATGCCCGTCGTCCAGGCATGCGGGCTGATCTTCGCCGCCGTCTACATCTTCCTCAACATGACGGCAGACATTCTCGCCATCATCGCCAACCCGCGTCTGAGGCATCCGCGATGAGATTGAGAGATATCCCCATCACCGCCTGGATCGGTATCGTCGGTATCCTGATTGCGTTTATCTGTGCGATCTTCGCTCCCTGGATCGCTCCTTACGGCGAGACTGAAGTCGTCGGCAACGTCTGGCAGCCCGCCGATGCTCAATATTTCTTCGGCCTCGACAATCTCGGCCGCGATATTCTGTCGCGTCTGATCTACGGCACCCGCACGACGCTCTTCGTCGCGCTGGCGGCTACGATCATCTCCTTCTCGCTCGGCATCATCCTGAGCTTTACCGCCGCCGTCTCGCGCGGATGGATCGACACGGTCTTTTCGCGCTTCAATGACCTGATGATGTCGATCCCGACGCTGATCTTCGCGCTAGTCGTGCTCGCTGTCCTGCCACAGAACCTGATCGTGCTGATCCTCGTCATGGCGATCCTCGATTCCACCCGTGTCTATCGCCTCGGCCGTGCCGTGGCGCTCGATGTTGCGGTCATGGAATTCGTCGAAGCCGCTAAGCTGCGCGGCGAAGGCAAGATCTGGATCATCTTCCGCGAGATCCTACCGAATACGCTGTCGCCGCTGCTGGCGGAATTCGGACTGCGCTTTGCCTTCTCGATCCTGTTTCTCTCCACCCTCTCCTTCCTCGGCTTGGGCATCCAGCCGCCGGCGGCCGACTGGGGCGGCATGGTCAAGGATAACAAGGACGGCATCATCTTCGGCATCTCCGCCGCCCTCGTGCCGGGCTCCGCCATTGCGGCACTCGCAATCTGTGTCAATCTGGTGGTCGACTGGCTCCTAAGGCGCACCTCCAGCCTCAAGGGAGGGCGTGGCGATGCCTGAGCTTCTTTCCGTTCGCGATCTCAAGATCGAGGCAACCAGCTATCCGCCTGGCGAGCCGCCCAAACGCGTCACCATCGTCGATAGCGTCTCCTTCGACTTGCAGAAAGGCAAAGTGCTCGGGCTGATCGGCGAGTCCGGCGCCGGGAAGTCCACCATCGGCCTTTCCGCCCTCGCCTACGGCCGTGGCGGCGCCGAAATCACCGGCGGCCAGGTATTGCTTGACGGCACCGACATCCTGCCGCTCGGCAAATCCGGCATCCGCGGGATTCGTGGCGCCCGGGTCTGCTATGTCGCGCAATCGGCAGCGGCCGCCTTCAATCCGGCGCATCGCTTGGGTGATCAGGTCATCGAAGCAACTGTCAAACATGGCCTGATGTCGAAGGAAGAAGCAAGAAAGCGTGCCCTCTATCTCTTCCGGGTGCTTGGCTTGCCCAACCCGGAAACCTTCGGGGACCGCTACCCGCACCAGGTCTCGGGTGGCCAGCTGCAACGCGCCATGACCGCTATGGCGCTCTGTTCCAATCCCGAACTGATCGTATTCGATGAACCGACGACCGCGCTCGACGTCACCACGCAGATCGACGTGCTCGCGGCGATCAAGCATGCGATAGAAGAAACGCATACCGCCGCGCTTTACATCACCCATGACCTCGCCGTCGTCGCCCAGATTTCCGACGACATCATGGTGCTGAGGCACGGCAAGACGGTGGAATATGGCAGTGTCCAGCAGATCATCGAGGAGCCGCGACAGGACTACACCCGCGCGCTCGTCAACGTCCGCCAGGAGATACGTGCAGAAGCCGCCGATCAGACGAGCACGCTTTTGAAAGTCGAAAATATCAGCGCGCAATACTCTAATGGTTTCAAAGTATTGCACGATGTTTCTCTACACGTTCCTAAAGGCCAGACCTTGGCGGTAGTCGGAGAATCCGGCTCCGGGAAATCGACGCTTGCGCGCGTGATTACCGGCCTGCTGCCGCCAAGCGACGGGCAGATTTCCTTTGAAGGCAAGCCGCTTACACCTGCCCTGAAAGACCGTTCGCGGCAGGAGTTGCGGCGTATCCAGCTGATCTACCAGATGGCCGATACCGCCATGAACCCGCGCCAGACCGTGCGCGATATCATCGGCCGGCCGCTGACCTTTTATGACGGCCTGCGTGGCGCTGCCAAGACAGCGCGCGTGAAAGAGCTGCTGGATCAGATCGAAATGGGCAACGGTTTCATCGACCGTTATCCGGCCGAGCTTTCCGGCGGCCAGAAGCAGCGTGTCGCCATCGCTAGAGCGCTTGCGGCCAAGCCGGAACTCATCCTTTGCGATGAGCCGACCTCGGCACTCGATCCGCTTGTTGCCGAAGGCATTTTGAAACTGCTCTTGAAGCTGCAGGAAGAGGCGCATCTCTCCTACGTCTTCATCACCCACGATATCGCCATCGTGCGCGCGATCGCCGACAGCGTCGCGGTGATGCATCGCGGGAAGCTCGTTCGCTTCGGCCCGAAATCGCAAGCGCTTTCGCCGCCCTTCGACGATTACACCGACCTGCTTCTGAAATCCGTTCCCGAGATGGAAATCGGCTGGCTGGAGCGCGTGCTGACAACGCGGAAGATGGAGAGCGCCGGAAATTAGAGGGACCGGCTTCTTTCACCTCTGCAGCTTAGCCCTTACTCGCGCTTTCATACCGATGGAGAGCTCAGCGCTCAAGTCGCGTGCTGAGTTCACGAGCAAGCGTACCGGCGTTGCGGCCGACAATCATGCTCTGGTGGTTGCCGGCAACATCGACCCAATTTGCGTGCGCAAGGAAGCGTCCCCATATGGTCTTGGGATCGCAATCGACCGGTGAGCCTTGCAGGCTGCGGTAGAAGGTCAGCTCGCCGTCGTAACAGCTTGGCTTGTAAAGGCCTTTCATGCGCAGAAGTTGTCTGGCAGCCGCATCATAAAGCGGCGGATAATCCCCCATCCATTGCGGCGCCAGTTCCGGATAATAGGCCGTGCGGGGTTCGGCGTAGCGGAAGGAAAGCGGTTTCAGTTTTTTCGCGAGGAATTCACCACGCTCGATCGTCGACCTATTGGCCTGAGTCGATGCTTGACGACGTGGTTGAGGGCGCGCTCTCTTTGCATTCTTCTTTCTGGCTCTGGCGCGCCTCCAGCGTTGCCACATGAAGCTGCCCCAGGTCATCAGAGGCCACTCCTGCTCGCCTAAGGGGGTATCAAGCATTCCGAGGAACGCGATCTTTTGCCCTTGTGCCCTCAATACACGAGCAAGCTCCAAGGCAAAAACACCGCCGAAAGAATAACCGAGCAATCGATAAGGTTCTCCAATCCCGGCTGCCTGTAGCGCTTTCAGCGTGCTTTGGACCTCATCTTCCACTCTTGCCGGATGGTGACGATCGCGGTCGAAGGCCGTCAATGCTACACCGAGAATTGGTCCCGAAAAGCGGATTTCCTTGATCAGTTGCTGCATTTCCAGGAAGCAGCTTGCTCCGCCGGCAAATAGTAGCAGCGGCGCGGCACCCTCCCCGCCACGGAGCTCAATGATTTTCGGCGAGACTGAAAGATCTTCGTGGTTGGAAATGGCAAGGCCGAGGGCATCAAGGGTGCGATGACGATAGAAGACGTTGACATCCAGCTCCTCGCCGGTTTCGCTCCACAAGCGCTTGATGAAATTCAAGACCCGGTTGACTGAAACAGCATCGGGAATGTCTGCGTCGTGGCGCAAGTCAACCTTTGCTTCTTGCCGAAGCAGATCGCTGATGTAGGTGTGAGGGCCGGAATCTGCATCCGTTCTCGCAGAGAAAAGCATCTAACCGCCCCCGAATGTCAAAGCATGTGTCGCCAACCTCAAGATAGACTGCAATCATATAAAGCGACCCTTAATATATTCTGTAAAAGCACAACTTTCTATTGTATTTGAGGGATTCGCTCTCGAACGGCCGAAGATTAACCGAATCGGGCAATCGGCTCCTCAATATTCTGCCGGCACTGCATATACTTCGGCGGATGGATCGGCGAGGAATGAGCGGACCGTCGGCGGCAACTGACGCGATGACAGCGGCAGCGGTCCGCAGCGCGACAGAAGCTCACGCAGGTCCGGCTCGATGCCGACATGGCGCCAGATCATCCGTGAGGCATAGGGGAGGTTTTCCCTTCGCCAGGAAACTCCCATTGTCGTCCCGCGCAGATAGACGCGCTGGTACTCGTCGAAGGGCAGGAGGATCGTCTGTGACAATATGGGATTCGGGCCGACGACGCGCTCGGTAATGAAGATCCTGTTTCGATAGAAGGCTGCCAAACCCACATATTTCGAAAACTGATGGATGCCATTTCCAGGGTCGCGCAGACGTTCCATCGACTTGACATGCACCAGCCCGCCCTGCTCGATCAGGCGACTGCACGAACAGACAACCATTCCCGGCCAGGACGGTGAGCGATGATAGGTCTGGAAATAGCCGATATGACGCCGGAGGGCGGTCAGATCTCCGGGGAACGCCTTTAACAATTCGGAACTTTGATTGAGGTCCAGGGCCGGTTTGCGGAGCCGTTCGCGAAAGAGCCCGGGAGCGAGACCAAAGTCGGCTGCGTCGAGATCGAAGTACTTGGCGATGCGCGCCAGATTATGGACAGATGGCCGTGTCTGACCATTGATATATCGGTTGAATTGTTGCCGGTTGATATCGATTGCACGGCACAAATGCGAAATGGAACGCTGCGTTGCGCAGGCAATTTTGAGGTTCTCGACTAGGTGAGGCATCCGTAACTCCGTCTCGGAAAGAGGCAGCGTAAACTCGCTTAAAGATGCGTCAAGTCGCGAAATTGCATGGGCCGATCTGCTCTCTAGGTTTCCACGCACAAAATGGAAACAAGGGAACTGTCATGACGCATCAAAAGGATCAATCTTCGCAGCTGAAAATCGGCCGCCGCCACTTCCTCGGCGGCGCTGCTGCACTGGGTGCTTTGCCCGCCCTCGCCTCCGGCCTCCTGATGCCGCGCGATGCCCGCGCGCAGGAAGCAAAGCATGGCGGCCACCTGAAGCTAGGCCTCAAGGGCGGCGCCACCAGCGATGCGCTCGACCCGGCAACCTATAGCGCCTCCGTCTTGTTCGTCATTGGCCGTCTTTGGGGCGATACACTCGTCGAATCCGATCCGAAGACCGGCGCACCGCTGCCGTCGCTGGCAACGTCCTGGACGCCATCGGCTGACGCCTCAGTCTGGACCTTCAAGATCAGGAACGACGTACAGTTTCACGACGGCAGCAAGATGACCATTGCCGATATCGTCGCGACCTTGAAGCGCCACGCAGACAAGAACTCGCAGTCGGGCGCCCTCGGGCTGATGGCCTCAATTACAGGCATTGAGGAAAAGGCAGGCGATCTTGTTCTTACGCTTTCGGAAGGCAATGCGGACCTGCCGCTCCTTCTCACCGACTACCACCTGATCATCCAGCCGAAGGGCGGCGTCGACAAGCCGGCGGCCGCCATCGGCACCGGCCCTTACATTCTGAAGAGCTTTGAGCCGGGCGTGCGCGCCACTTTCGAGAAGAACTCGAAGGATTGGCGCTCCGATCGCGGCTTTGTCGACAGCGTCGAGATCCTCGTCATCAACGACAACACCGCCCGCATTGCAGCACTTGCCTCCGGCCAAGTCCATTTCGTCA
The DNA here is from genome assembly GCF_030182525.1 of Rhizobium pantanalense. Classification (NCBI taxonomy): domain Bacteria; kingdom Pseudomonadati; phylum Pseudomonadota; class Alphaproteobacteria; order Hyphomicrobiales; family Rhizobiaceae; genus Rhizobium; species Rhizobium pantanalense. Next base: position 560,292 of record NZ_JAQJCH010000002.1, on the reverse strand, counting down.
ACAATGTCGATCCAAAGACCGTCCCGATGCTGCAGCGGGCACCAACCGTCGAGATCGTCCGCAATGCCGGCAAGGGCTTCTACTGCTTCCTGATGCATTGCGACACGGCGCCATTCGACAACGCCGATCTGCGGCTCGCGCTGAAATATGCCATCGATCGCCAGTCGATCCTGGACAAGGTTCTGGGCGGCTACGGAACAATCGGCAACGACTATCCGGTCAACTCCAACTACGCGCTTGCGCCGAGCGATATCGAGCAACGGCCATATGATCCGGACAAGGCCGCCTTCCATTTCAAGAAATCGGGCCTCGACCGTCCCGTTCAGTTGCTCACCTCAGACGCAGCCTTTCCGGGTGCCGTGGATGCGGCGATCCTGTTCCAGCAAAGTGCCCGCAAGGCCGGCATCACGATCGACGTCAAGCGCGAACCAGAGGACGGCTACTGGACCAACGTCTGGAACAAGCAGCCTTTCTGCGCCTCCTTCTGGGGTGGCCGCCCGACGCAGGATTCGCGCTATTCAACCTCCTATCTCTCAACCGCAGAATGGAACGACACGCGTTTCAAGCGCCCTGACTTCGACAAGTTGGTGCTGCAGGCAAGGTCTGAACTCGATGAGGCCAAGCGCAAGGTGCTTTGTCGACAGCTGGCGCTGATGGTGCGAGACGATGGTGGCCTGATCCTGCCCGTCTTCAACGACTACATCATGGCCTCTTCGAAAACGCTGAAGGGATATGTCGACGATATCGGCAACGATATGTCCAACGGCTACATCGGCAGCCGTGTATGGTTTAATGCCTAAACCTCTTCGGGATATATGACCATGTCAGACCGCAGCTTCACGACCATCGAAAATCAGTGGATCACCCTGAAGGACGGCACGCGGCTCGCCGCGCGCATCTGGATGCCGGATGGCGCGGAGAAGGATCCCGTGCCTGCCGTTTTCGAGTTCCTGCCCTACCGCAAGCGCGACGGGACAAGCCCGCGTGACGAATCCACCTACCCGGTTTTCGCTGCAGCCGGGATCGCCGGCGTGCGCGTCGATATAAGAGGCTCCGGCGAATCCAGCGGCATCATCGATGGCGAATATACCGAGCTCGAGCTTGCCAATGCCTGCGAGCTGATCGCCTGGATCGCGGCGCAGCCCTGGTCGAACGGCTCGGTCGGCATGATGGGCATTTCCTGGGGCGGCTTCAATTGCCTGCAGGTCGCGGCCCTGAAGCCTCCGGCGCTGAAGGCGGTCATTTCGATCGCCTCCACGGTCGACCGCTATAATGACGATATCCATTACAAGAACGGCTGCCACCTCTCCGCCCAGCTTTCCTGGGCGGCGACCATGCTCGGCTACCAATCGCGCTCGCCCGACCCGGCCATCGTCGGCGACGATTGGCGGAATATGTGGCTGGAGCGCCTGGAGCAGGAACCCTTCTTCATGGAGGAATGGCTCCAGCATCAGCGCCGCGACGACTTCTGGCGACACGGCTCGATCTGCGAGGATTTTGCGAGCTTCGATATTCCCGCCATCGTCATTGCCGGCTGGGCTGACGGTTATCGCAATACGCCACTGCTGGCGGTCGCAGGGCTCGGGGATAAGGCCAAGGCGCTGATCGGCCCATGGGTCCATAAATATCCGCATTTCGCCTGGCCGAAGCCGCGGGTCGATTTCCATGGAGAAGCCATCGCCTGGTGGAACCACTGGCTGCGCGGCGAGCGCAACGGCGCCGAGACCTTGCCATCGGTGCGCGCCTATATTCTCGATGCGGCCAAACCCGCCATGCGGCGTGATTTCGATCCTGGTTTCTGGATCGCCAAGCAAGAATGGCAGCAGCCGGAGATGCAGTGCTTCTATGTCGAGCAGTTCGGTACGCTGATGGAAGGCATGCCGATCCCGCATGCGCCGGAACATCCCGTCTATCTGCGCTCCCCGCTCGACACGGGCACGGCCTCGGGTGAATGGTTTACCTTAAAGCCGGATGCGGAAATGGCGATCGATCAGCGTATCGATGACGCCGGGTCACTGACCTTCCAGACTGCGCCACTGGTCGAGGACCATGATTATCTCGGCCGCCCGGTTGTCACCTTGACGCTGCGTTGCGACGCCGAAACCGCCAATCTCTGTGCCAGGCTCGTCGACATCCATCCGGACGGCACCGCAACGCGCGTCTCTTTCGGCGTGCTCAATCTCGCCCATCGCAATGGCAATGCCGCGCCGGAGCCCTTGAGCAAAGGCCAACAGGTTAGAGTGACCTTAACGCTTGATGCCTGCGGCTATCGTTTCCGCAAGGGGCATCGCATTCGCCTGTCGCTGTCGACGGCATATTGGCCGATGGTGCTGCCGCCGCCGGAAGATCCTGGGCTGACGATCGATATCGCTTCCATCGGCCTTGCTTTGCCCAAGCTCGGCGCGCATGAGATCATCGACATCAAGCAGCCCGACAATCCCGATCCGCTGCCGAAATATATCGAACACGCACCCGCCTCCACAAAGCGGCGGATGGTGCGTGATCTCTCAGCCGGCGTCACCCGCTATGAAATCCATGAGGATACCGGCCTTTCCGAACATCCCGGCACCGGACTTTCGACACGGCAGCTGCGCGAAGAGGTCTGGTCGATCGCGCCAAACGATCCATTGTCGATGACGGGCATCTCCACATGGACCTGCGATATGAGCCGCCCCGGCTGGTTCGTTCGCACGGTGGCGACATCGTTCATATCCTGCACGGCAAAGGACTGGGTGATTAGCGCCTTGGTCGTTGCCTATGAGGGCAAGACCGAAATCTTCCGAAAGATATTCGAGGAAAAACGCATCTCCCGCGATCTCATGTAGGTCAGCTGGAGCCCGCAAACCGGCTTGCTGCCGCGCAGATGGCGGCAAAGCCAGCGCGCGCGCCATCACTCATATGCCGTGCCCGCAGCCAGGCATGCACCATCTGCGGCTCCTCGCGGAACCAGACTTCGACGCCTGCTTGCGCGAGCCGAGCCGCGTAATTGCGGCCATCGTCGCGCAGCGGATCGTAATGCGCAACCGTGATGAAGGTTGGCGGAAGTCCGGCCACAGAGGACGAGGCAAGCGGTCCTGCGATCGGATCGCCTTCCGGCGCCTGCAGAACAGTGCGGTAATAGGCGACATCGGCCGTCGTCAGGCCCGGCGCCTCGGCCATCTCCTGATAAGAGCCGGAGGCGAGATCGCCGCCGAGTGCGGGATAGATCAGGATCTGGCCGACAATGCCCGAAAGCCCCTCCGCTTGCGCCCGCACCGCCAGCCCTGCCGCGAGGTTGCCGCCGGCGCTGTCGCCAATCAGCACGACCGACATCTTCTCGGCGAGCAGCTGCTTTAGGACGCTGAAACAATCATCCGTCTGAGCCGGCCAGCGATATTCCGGCGCCAGCCTGTAATCGACCGAGACCAGCTCGGCGCCTGCATGATCGGCGATCTCGGCGCAGATCGCATGATGGCTCTCAAGCGAACCGACGACGAAACCGCCGCCATGGAGATAGAGGAGCTTCGTTGTCGTACGGATATTGGCGGGCTTGTAACGCCTGACGGGAATCGTTCCGGATACAAGATCATCCGCGGTCTGCATGCCCTCCGGTAAAGGGCGATCGAAACGAGCGCAGAGCGCGTCATACCATTGGCGCTGCTGTGCGATGGAGACCGTTACCGCATCCGGCGGATAGAAGGAATCGCAGATATCCATGAACTCCAGGATGCCGGCTTCACTCGGCATGGGACGGTCAACAGGGGTCATCGGATATCCTCGATTCGTGCCAATGGATCGAGACTAGGCGGCCGCGCAACCGAACGCTTATCTGCCCACGGCCAGCACCGCCGCGATGGCGACATCCTTACCGGAAGCTGCGAGGGTCAATCAGCCGCAAATACGCTGCTTGACGGCAAGGAAAAGCCCGTCGGCATCTGCATGCATTGCGCGTTGGACCAAGTCAGCGCTGCGAGCGCGAGTGCCGCGCCAATCACAAGCCTAATCATGATATTTCCCCATCCGTATTGCCGCCATCGCGAGGTCATTTGATCGTTAGGCCGCGTCGTGGAAGCGGCAGGTTCCGTCTATATTGACCTCGTGAGGCTGACTTATGGCCAAACCATGGTAAGCGTTGAGTGCTCGCGAGCGATCCGCTCGGCGCTGGTCCGGCGGCAGTCTCGGACCTTCACCCTGCCTGATATTGCTCGTCCGTCACATGCTCCAGCCAGTCCACCACCTTGTCGTCGAGATGCTCCTGGATGGCGATATGGGTCATGGCTGTGGTCGGCGAAGCGCCGTGCCAATGCTTCTCGTTCGGTTCGAACCAGACAACATCCCCAGGCCGGATCTCCTCGATCGGGCCGCCTTCACGCTGAACGAGACCCAAGCCGGCGGTGACGATCAAGGTCTGGCCGCGCGGGTGGGTATGCCACGCCGTCCTCGCGCCGGGTTCAAAGGTGACGCTGCCAGCCGCCGCCCGGCGAGCGTCATTGGCAGCAAATAGCGGGTCGATCCTGACCGTACCGGTGAACCAGTCGGAGGGGCCTTTGCCAGAGGGCTGCGTACCATTCTTCTTGATGTCCATGATGACGTCCTTCCTGAGGTCGGCTGCGATGGCGCGACCGTATAGGAATTAATTTAGCTCACGATTCACAGAGCGGTAGGGGGCCGTTCACGCATAGACTTATGAATGAGGGCGATAAATCCCCTTCGAGTGGCAGGGCGGAGCAAGTGCTTGGGGTGACCGTGCAGCCATGTTCATCGCGCCATCAGTGCGCGGATGCTGCGATCTACCGATTGCAGCAGCTCGAAAGCTTCGTAGCGTCTTGCATGCAGCGCTTTAACCGCGCCTTCGGCCGGTTCGAACCTCTTCGCCAGTCGCGACATGGCAGCCATGGCCTCCAAGAGCGAGCCGCAATGCCCGCCGGCCGTGGCGCCGAGCATGGCGGCACCCAGCAAGACAGGCTCCTCCGTATCGGCGACGGCGACAGGCCTGTCGGTGGTATCCGCCAGAAGCTGCCTCACAAGGCCGCTTTGGGCAGCGCCACCGCTGGCGATGATGAGGTCGCAGGTGATCCCGTCGTGTGCCAGCTTTTCGAGCAACTGCTTGAGGCCATAGCCGATGCCGCAGAGGCCGGCGACATAAAGAGCAATCAGATCGTCGATACCGGTTTCGAGCCCAAGGCCGGAAACGACGGCGCGCGCATCAGGATCGGCATAGGGCGACCGGTTACCGAGGAACTCGGGAACGACCTGTATGGATTGCGCGAGCTTTACGGCGTCGGATGTGTTTCCGCTCGCCTTCATGGCCTGCCGGTCCAGCCAGGCGACGAGCGACAAGCCTTCCGTCTCGGCCTTCTGATGCGCCTCGCCGGATGCCGGATGCATGGTAACGAGATGATCGATCGCAGCCCCTGCCGCAGACTGGCCGCCTTCGGTCAGCCAGAGGCCAGGCACCATGGCCGAATAATAGGGTCCCCAAACGCCATCGACGAAGATAGCGTCATCGCTCGATGCCATCGAACAGGCGGAGGTGCCGAAGATATAGGCGAGCCTGTTCCTGACATCGGCTTTGCCGTCCGCTCCCTGCCCGCCGAGCGTCCCGACGCCGCCGGCATGGGCATCGATAAGCGACGCTCCGACCGGCGTACCAACGGCGAGGCCAAGATCGCCGGCAGCAGCTTCGTTCAAGCCACCACCAAGTGCGGTACCCGGCTCGACGATCTCGGTGCCGATCCGCACAAAGCCTTCGTCGGCCAGCTCACCAAGGCCGATATCCTTGAAATATTGCGCGTCCCAGCGCTTTTCGTGGGCGAGATAGGTCCATTTGCAGGTGACTGTGCACACCGATCTCTGCAGCGAACCGGTCGCGCGCCAAGTCAGATAATCGGCGAGATCGAAGAAATGATCCGTTGCCGCGAAGGATTGCGGCAGGTTTCGCTTCAGCCACAAAAGCTTCGGCGTCTCCATCTCGGGCGATATCCGGCCGCCGACATAGCGCAGCACGGCATGGTTGCCGGCGTTGATCTCCGCCGCCTCGCTGGCCGCGCGATGATCCATCCAGACGATGATGTTGCGATTGGCATCGCCCGATGGTCCCACAGCCACGGGCCGGCCATCCGCCTTGACCGCGACTAGTGAACAGGTTGCATCGAAACCGATGCCCGAAACGTCACCGGCCGCTATCTTTGCCGTTGCGACAGCCTCTTTGACGCTGTCGCAGACCGCCTTCCATATCTGCTCGCTCGACTGCTCAACGATACTGCCGGCCTCGTGCCAGATGGTGATCGGCCGCTTGGCGGCGGCGAGCAGATGGCCATGCGCATCGAAAACCCCGGCCCGGGCGCTGCCGGTGCCGACATCGATGCCGATGAAATAAGGTGCCGTCATCAGAGATCCGTACTCAAAGGCAGGATCACCAGATCCCGGATTACGATGTTACGCGGTCTCGATAACATGAAGAGCACCGCTTCCGCCACCTCGGTCGCCTCCATGAGGCCGCCCGCGGCAATCGCTTCATCAAGCTTTGCCTGTGGCCAGTCGCTGATCAGTGCCGTCACCACCGGTCCCGGCGCGACCGCCCCAACGCGGATGCCGTGCTTAGCGACCTGGCGCCGAACCGTGTGCGTGAAAGCCTGAACGGCATGCTTGGAGGCCGTGTAGATCGGCTCCCAGACCACCGGCACCAGACCGGCGATCGAGCTGGTCATGATGATATCGCCGGTCTTGCGTTCGATCATGTGCGGCAGCACCATGCGGACCGAGCGGAAGGCGGCATTGATGTTGAGATCGAGCATACGGTCCCAGGAATCGGGATCGCCTTCCGCGACCTCGCCGCCGATATAGGCGCCGGCATTGGCATGGAAGATATCGAGCTTGCCGAACCTGTCGAGGATTTGCGGCATCATCGTCGTCACGCTCTCGGGGTTCAGAAGGTCGACGACGACGGGAAAGGCGTTCGGCCCCAGCTCGGCGCAAAGGCTTTTCAGACTATCTTCGGCCCGGTCGACGAGGGCGACGCTGGCGCCCTCGTTCAATAGCGATTTGGCACATTCCAAGCCAATTCCAGAGGCCGCCCCGGTGATGGCGGCGACCTTGCCGGCAAAATCCTGTCTCATAACAATCCTTACCTTCTTGAAGAAATCAGCCGCGCCCATGCGAGGCGCGGGAACGACGGGCGAGCGAGTCGACGATGACGGCAATGGCAAGAACTGCGCCAGTGATCATGTAGCGAAGCGCCGACGACAGATCGAGCATGGTGAGGCCGCTGGCGATCGACTGGATGACGATGATGCCGAGCAGTGCCGAATAGGCGCTGCCGCGGCCGCCGAAGAGGCTGGTGCCGCCGATGACGGCCGCCGCAATCGCATTCAGATTGACATCGCCGGTGCCTGCCTGCTGGCTGGCCGAGGCGAGACGCGCTGCCGCGAGCACACCGCCAAGGGCTGCGAACATCGCGCAGAGAATGAAGGCGCTGGTATAGATCCTGCGTACATTGATGCCGGCGCGGCGCGCCGCTTCGCGATTGCCGCCAACGGCAGACATCGACCGGCCCCATTGCGTGCGCGTCAGCGCATAATCCATGACGATAACAAGCACCACGAACAGGGCGAACATCCATGGAATGCCGCGATCCTGATTGAGATAGAAGGCGACGAATTCCAAGGCCACAGTGATCACAGCCGCCTTCGCCAGCAATCCGCCGATGGACGGTGCCGAAAGGTTTGCCTGCTTGCGTCGCCGCACGGCGCTCAAGCCGCTGACCAGCATGACCGCGCCCGGAATAAGCGCGAAGACATAGGCAAGCGGACGGGGGATCACCAGAAGCTGGCCGAAATTCACGATGGCCGAGCCATAGGGCAAATTGATCGAGCCGGTGGCGCCAAGAAGATAGAGCTGCATGCCGAGCACGGCGAGAAGGCCTGCCAATGTGGCAACGAAGCTCGGCATACCCAGCCGGTTGAACAGCACGGCATAGATGGCGCCAATCACGCCGCCGACAACCAGCGCCGCCAGGATCGCCAAGGCCACCGGCCAGCCCTCGTTCACCCAGAGCATGCCGACCATGGCCGAGGCGAAGCCACTGATCGAGCCGACTGAAAGATCGATCTCACCGACCATCAGCACGCATACTATGCCGAGCGAGATGATGCCGACGGTCGAGGCGTCGAACAGCAGATTGGCGAGGTTGTTGCTCGAAAGGAAGGTCGGGTTGAGCGTGCCGAACACTGTCCAGATGATAACGAGGCCAACGACGACGGGCAGCGAGCCGAGATCGCCGGAACGAACCTTGTCGATGGAGGAGCGGATGGTCGCGCCAAGCCCGGTGTCATGGTTGACCCGGACATCGCCGCGGTCAAGCAGCATGGTCGATTGCTTGCTGTCCTGGCTCATGGCTGATCCCCTTCCCTCAATTCCTGCTGGGCCTGACGCCGCACTGCGCGTCGCGACACGGCGTTTTCCGTGGCTCCGGTGATGGCGCTGACAAGTTCCTGGTTCGAGGCATCTGGATAGAAGATGCCGTTGTTGCGGCCGAGGCGCAGCACGACGATACGGTCGGCAACGGCGCGCACATCCTCCATGTTGTGGCTGATCATGATGACACCAAGCCCCTTGTCGCGGACGCGCTCGATGAGGTTCAGCACTTCGGCGGTTTGCGCGACGCCAAGCGCTGCGGTGGGCTCGTCGAGCATGATGAGTTTCGGCTCGAGCAGCAGCGAACGGGCGATCGCCACCGTCTGCCGTTGACCGCCGGAAAGCGAGGCGATCGGGATGCGCACGCTCGGAATGCGCGCCGCGAGCTCGTTGAGCAGCGTCCAGGCTCGAACCTCCATGGCGGTTTCGTCGAGCTTCAAAGGGCTCAGTTCCCGGCCGAGGAAAATGTTGGCAACGACATCGAGGTTTTCGCAGAGCGCCAGATCCTGAAAGACCGTGGCAATGCCGAGATCGAGCGCGGTTGCAGGGTCACTGAGCGTCACCTGTTTGCCGCGGAATGTGATGGTGCCTGAACTCGGCTGATGAACGCCGGCCAGAACCTTGACGAGCGTCGATTTGCCGGCGCCATTGTCGCCGACGAGCGCCACCACTTCACCGGCATGCACATCGAGGTTGATATCCGTCAGTGCCGAGACGGCGCCGAAGTGTTTGGAGATCCCTTTGAGGCTGAGCACAAGCTCGCCGTCCGGGGCTCTGTAATCGGAAGCGTCACTCATGACTCGCCACCTTCTCGGGTTGAAATGCTATCGGATGCGTTTTGCCTCCGGCCGCCGAAGCGGCCGGAGACTGGGAGGAGCAGCCTTAACTGCCGATACCGAGCTTCTTGCAGCCATCGGCATAACGGTCGTTGCAGAGCTGTTCCGACGTCTGGATCGGCTTGCCGTTGACCGTCTTGTCGATGATCTCGGCCTTCAGATTTTCGGACGTGACCAGGGCCGGCGTGAAGAGCTTGGTCGGCGTGTCGAAGAGCTTCGTGTCCGCTTTCGGCGTCTCGCCAGAAAGCAGCTCGATCGCAACATTGGCGGCAGCGGCAGCCACGATCTCGCTCGGCTTGGAGATCGTATTATACTGATCGCCCGAAATGATGAGCTGCAGGCCGGCGATGGTCGCGTCATTACCGGTGACAGGCGGAACCGGATCGAAGCCGGCGGCCTTGAAGGCAGCGACGGCCGCGCCACCGGTGCCGTCATTGGCAGCGACGACACCGAGGATCTTCTTGCCGAAGCGGGTGATCTGGCCGCTTGCCCATTGCTGAGCCTTCGGCGGCGCCCATTCCGGCGTGTCGAATTCAGCCAACACCGGATAGCCGCCGTCGGCCAGACCGGCATGGATGCCCTTCTTGATCAGGCCGGCAGCAGCATCGGTCGGCGAACCATTGATTTCGAGAAGGCCGCCATCGCCAGCCTTCACGCCCTTCGCCTTCAGATGATCGACCAGCGACTTGGCAATCATCTTGCCGATCTCTTCATTGTTGAAGGACACGTAGTAGTCGGCGGCCGCCGACGGGATGGGCCGGTCATAGGCGATGACGCGCACGCCCTGGCTCTGCGCGAGCTTCACCAATGAGGCGGCGGCCGTCGAGTCCACCGGGTCGAGTACGATAGCCTTCGCACCCTGCGAGATCGCCGAATTGAATTGCTGCTGCTGACGCGAGGCATCGCCATTGGCGTTCTGGTAGATGACCTTGCAGCCGGCGCAGAGCTTCTTCATCTCGGCCTGGAAACCAGGGAAATCATGCTCCTCATAGCGCGTCGAGCTCTGGTCGGGCATCAGGAAGGCGACGGTCGCGTCCGTCACTTTGGCCGATTGTGCGAAGGCGGAAGTGCCGGCCAGAAGACCGACCGCAAGCGCGGCTATGCCGGCGATTTTCAGTGCGAAATGGTTCATTGGAATTTCTCCGTTCCAAATGGTAATGGTTTCCCTCGATCATCGCAGCTGTCCGCACGCGATGCTCTTGTTGATGCGTCGCCGAAGGCGATCTCAGGCCGACGCGGCGGTAATTTCGGACAAGCCTTCTCCTTCGGGCGGCAAAGGTGCCCGCCCGTTCGCTTGCCCTGAATTCTGTCTTCCTCCCGTCCTCCCTTGTGTTAGGCGGCCTCCACCGCGCGTGCGTGCTGTGCCAAGAGCGACCTGAACCGGGAGGGCGCCATGCCCTTCTGATCCAGAAAACGCCGATTGAAGTTCGAGATATTGTTGAAGCCTGCCGCAAAGCAGATGTCGGTGATCGTCATCTCGGCCTTGCTCATCAAAAGATGACAGGCGAAGTTGATGCGCAGCCGGTTGACATACTGCACCAGCGCCATGCCGGTATGGCGACGGAAGCTCCGCGAAAAGGCGCTTGGGCTCTGACCGGTCAATTCTGCAAGGTCGCATTCGCTGAACGGCTCGGTGAGGTGAGCATTGATGTAAGCCAAAGCCTGATTGACGCCCGCCGACATGAAGCCGGAGGGATCCGGCTGATAGCCGGCGCTGGCGAGCGTGCGCGTGCCTTCAGCACGGCTCATCGTATCAAGAATGTTCATGAAGAGCTCGATACGCCGGATACTGGTTGCTTCCACCAGTTCGCCGAGGATCGGGCCGACGATGGCCGCTGTTTCAGGCGTAAAGAGCGCACCGCGGCGGCTCGTCTCAAGAATACCGGCGCAAGCCGACAGTTCCGGAAAAACCTTGCTTGCATCGGCAAAGAAGGATTCGGAAAATTGCAGGACGCGGCAGCGCAGCGGCAGGGTGACACCAGCAGGCACGTCGCTCACCCAATTATGCGGGAGGTTCGGTCCTGTCAGCACTAGATTGCCGGGCTCGAACTCGCCGATGAAGTCGCCGATAAAATATTGACCCGTTGTTGCGACGACATGGTGGATTTCATATTCGGGATGGAAATGCCAGCGAACCGTGCGGTAGGGATAGCCGTGCTCCCACGCCTTGAAGGATTCTCCACTGCCGATCGCGACCACTTCCAAATCGGGATTCATCGGCAAACCTCCTTTCGTCCGTCCGCATTCGTTACGGTTACGGCGCCTCCTCCCAGAGGCCATCGCGTCTTCTATATGGTAAATCTACCCCTCCTAGGCGCCTGCCGCTACTACGCCTTGTACGCCCAACCGATACTTTTTTGACATGAAGGGTGGCCCGTTTGGTCAAATGTGCAGTGCGGCATAGCCAACCGCGTCGCGAGACCCGTATGAGCACGAAAGCGGGATCAATCGAGATCGTCGCGAATACAGGCCTTGAACCGCCCCGGCGCAATCTCCCGCAATTGCGGAACTCTCGTTGCGCAGGCGTCGAGCGCGAATGGGCAGCGCGTTCGGAAGACACAGCCACTTGGCGGGTTTGCCGGGCTTGGAATATCGCCCTTCAGAATTTGCCTGTTACGCCTGCGATCCGGGTCCGGCGACGGGATGGCTGACAGCAAAGCGCGCGTATAGGGATGTCGCGGTCTGGCGTACAGATCGGCGCTTGCGGCAATCTCCATGATCCGCCCGAGATAAAGCACGATGACGCGATCACAGAGATATTCGACCACGGCAAGATCATGCGAGATGAACAGCATGGTAAGCGCGAGGCGTTGCTGTAGGCCACGCAGCAGATTGATGACCTGCGCCTGAATGGAGACATCCAGTGCCGAGACGGGTTCGTCGGCGACCAGAAACTCCGGCCCGAGCGCAAGTGCGCGCGCAATGCCGATCCGCTGGCGCTGGCCGCCTGAGAATTCGTGGGCATAGCGATTGATCGCGTCCGCCGGCAAATCCACCTGTTCGAGCGCTGCCCGCGCGCGATCCAGCCGATCGATACGGCCGCCGATGCGCTGGATCTTCAGCCCCTCGGTCAGGATCTCGCCGATGGTCATGCGCGGCGACAAACTGGCGAAAGGATCCTGAAAAATATACTGCATGCGCGGCCGCATGCGCCTCAGATCGCCGGCGCCGAGCCTGGTCATTTCCGTGCCGTCGAAGCGCACGCTGCCGGCCGATGGCTCAACCAAGCGCAGGATGGACCTGCCGATCGTCGTCTTGCCGCTGCCGGATTCGCCGACCAGACCCACCACCTCGCCTCTCCCGATGTCGAAGGAGATATCACGAAGGATGGAAAGTCTTGCACCGCGGGACACATAATCCTTGGCAAGATCGCGAACGGAGACGAGCGCTTCGGTCATCTAAATCTCCCGCCAGCGGATACAGCGGCTCGCATGGTTTGTGTCGATAGCATCGAGAGACGGCACCTCCCCGCTGCAAGCCTGAACCGCATGGGCGCAACGCGGCGCGAAGGCGCAGCCGGATGGCATGCGCGTCAGGCTCGGCACGACACCGGGAATAGCGTATAGCGGCTCGCCTGCCTGCCGCATCCGTGTCGCCTCGCCGAGCCGCGGCATGGAGGCCAAAAGGCCGCGCGTATAGGGATGTCTCGGATTGCGGAACACGGCTTCCGTCGGCCCTTCCTCGACAATCCGGCCGGCATACATGACGGCGACGCGATCGGCGATCTCTGCCACCACACCGAGATTATGCGTGACGAACAGAATCGCCATGCCGCGCTCGCGCTGCAGCCGTTGCAGGAGATCGAGGATCTGCGCCTGTATCGTGACGTCTAGCGCCGTCGTCGGCTCGTCTGCGATCAAAAGCACGGGATCGCAGGCAAGTGCCATGGCAATGGTCGCGCGCTGGCGCATCCCGCCGGATAGTTCATGCGGATATTGCCTGACGCGGCGTTGCGCATCGGGAATTCCGACGCTTTCCAGTAGCGCGATCGCCTCACGCATCGCGGTGGCACGATCTGCCCCCCGATGAATACGGATCGGCTCGGCAATCTGATCGCCGATTGTCAGCACCGGATTGAGGCTCGACATCGGCTCCTGAAATACCATGCCGATATCGCCGCCGCGGATCTCGCGCATACGGCTGTCGTCCAACGCCGCAAGATCGCTGACGATGCCCCGCCTGTCCCGCAACCGGATGCTGCCGGCTACGATCTTCCCGACATTACGCGTCAGCAGCCGCATCACCGAAAGGCTCGTCACCGACTTGCCCGAACCGGATTCGCCGACCAGCGCCAGCGTCTCGCCCGCATCGATGGTCAGGTCGATATCCCGCACCGCGGTCAACTCGCCGCCGCGGGTGCGGAAGACGGTCCTGAGACCCCTGATATCGAGAACGGGTTGGGCGGCGGGCGTCATCATGCCTACAGCAGCCCCGTGTTCTTCAGGATCGCATCGATCCTGGCCGTTTCCTCCGCATTCAGCGCCGCGCGCGGGCGGGGCATGATAGCGGTATCGATGATGCCGAGGCTCTTCATCGCTGCCTTGAAGGCGCCGATGCCGGCCGCACCGCCGCTGACGCGGCCCTGCGCGACCCAGACGATCTCGAACAGACGGCAAAGCCTTTGCTGCTCGCGCCGGGCCGCCGCCCAGTCGCCGCGCTGTGCGGCATCCCACAGCCGCACATAGCCATGCGGATCGACATTGGCGATGCCGGGCACCACGCCATGCGCGCCCATCAGAAGCGCATTGTCGACGACGATTTCGGAGCCCGTCATCAGGAAGATATCCTTGTGATCGGCAAGATCGAGCAGCGCATAGCGGAAATTGCCGTCGTCGCCGCTGGAATCCTTCAATCCGATGATGGTGCCTTCCTTGGCGAGCGTCACCACGGTTTGGCGCTGCAGCTTCACATGCACACAGACCGGGATGTCATACGCGACGAGCGGTACATCGACGGCATCCCGAATATAGCGGAAATGGTCCAATATCTCTGACTGGCTGGTCACCGTATAGAAGGGAGCGGTAACCACGACGGCGTCGGCACCGGCCTCTTTTGCGATTTTCGAATGCGTGATCACGCGGTCTGTCGTGGGGTCGATGACACCGACCAGCAGCGGCACCCGCCCGTTCACGACCTTGGCGGAATGCTCGATAATCTCGCGCCGTGTCTTTTCGTCGTGGAAGACGACTTCGCTGGTGGAGCCCAGCACGAAGACGCCGTGGCAGCCGCCATCGATCAGATGCTCCAGCACCCTCGTATAGGATGGATAATCCACGGTGAAATCGTCGTTCAGCGGCGTTACAACGGGAGGCACCACGCCCTTGAATTTACTCATTGTCTCTTTCTTTCCTGGGTTCAGCGAAGTTCAGCGTGCGGATCGAAGGCATCCCTCAGCCCGTCGCCGATGAAATTGATGGCAAGGACGGCAAGCACCAGCGCAGCGCCGGGAAACAGCCATTGCCAGGGATATTGTTCGAGAACGGCTGTGGAGCGGGCCGCATTCAGCATATTGCCCCAGCTCGCCGCGGGCGGCGCAATGCCGAGCCCGAGAAAGGAAAGCCCGGCCTCCAAGAGGATCGCATTGGCGACCTGAGTCGTGGCGTAGACCACCAGAATATCGATGCAGTTCGGCATGCCGTGGCGCAGCAGCAGGTGCGGCAGCCCTGCCCCCATGCCGCGCGCGGCGGTGACGAAATCGCGTTCGCGCAGTTCCAGCAGCCTAGAGCGTACCATGCGGGCCAGCAGCGGCCAGGACAGCAGCGATATGACTGTTATCGTCGGCAAGATACCCGTGCCGGTGATGGAGGCCAGCACCAGCAGGAAGATCACGGGCGGCAAGGTCATGACCAGATCGACGAAGCGCATGCTGAGCGCATCCGCCCAGCGGCCGGCAAAGGCAGACACGAAACCGAACAGAAAGCCGATGATGGCCGAAATGACTGTGGAACCTGCCGCGACCATCAGCGATATACGGCCGCCTTCAAGCACTCTGGCAAAGACATCGCGCCCGACGCCGTCCGTTCCGAACCAGTGCGTCGCATTGGGCGGCGCGTTCATGGCCAGAAGATCGATGTCATTGGGCTGGAACCGCCACCAAAGAGGATAGCTGACGATCAGCAGCAGCATGGGCACGGCGATGCAGACGCCGAAAAGGGCAGCCCCGTTCAGCCGGAAGCGATCGAATGCCCGGGCAAGTGGCCCATGGCTTGGTCGTTCGGTTCGCGCCAGCATCTCTCAGCCCACCTTGATGCGCGGATCGATCACCGCATAGGCGAGATCCGTCAGCAGGTTGACGAGGATGACGCAGGCGCCGATGACGAGCGTCGCCCCCATGATGACGGGATAGTCGCGCGACGTGACCGCATCGACGAGCAGCAGGCCCATGCCTGGCCAGTTGAAGACGCTTTCGATGAAGATCGCACCGCCGATGGCAAGCCCTATGGTCGAGCCGATGACGGTTACGACAGGCAGGAGCGCATTGCGCAGAGCGTGCTTGACGATCACCCAGAATTCGAACACGCCCTTGGCCCGCGCTGTGCGCACATAATCCTGGTTGAGGACCTCCAGCAGCGAAGCGCGCATATAGCGCATGATGAGCGCGGCTTGCGCGATCGCCAGAAGCGCGGCCGGCAGGATGAGATGCCAAAGCAGGTCGCCGATGGAAAAGTCCTCGCCGGGCGTCAGCATGCCGCCCGAGGGCAAACAGCCGAGACGCACGGCAAAGATATAAAGACCAAGAAGCGCGCTCAGAAAGGCCGGGCTCGATATGCCGGCGAGCGCCAGCACGGAGAGCGAGATATCCGTGACCGAATTGCGCCTGACGGCGCCGATGACGCCAGCGGCAATGCCGGCGACGATCGCCATGATCAGGGCCGAGCCCATCAGCAGCACCGTCGGACCGATGCGGGACAGCACGAGCGTCAAGACAGGCTGATCCAGCCGCTTGACGGAATAACCGAGATTGCCCTGCAGAGCCTGCTGCAGCCAGCCGACATATTGCAGCGGCAGCGGCCGATCCAGCCCGAGCCGCTCACGCAGATCGGCCATGGCTGCGGGAGACAGGGGCGTGCTCGGATCGATATAGGCATCGATCGGATCGCCAGGCGTCAGCCGCAGCAACACAAAGACCAGCACGCTCAAGGCTATGAGCATGCCGATGCCGATTACCAGACGCTTGAGACCATAGTGAAGCATATCGAACCTATGTTTCGAGGAAGGCGCCGGCCACAGAGCCTGCGGCCGGCTCAAAACCTAGTTTGAGAGCTTCCACGCTTCCGGATGCGCGATGTACGGCCCTCCGCCCGGCGCCGGTGTCCATATGAAATCCTTCACCTTGGACGAAACCACGCCATAGCGGTTCGCCACCCACATGGTCGCCCAGGGCAGATCCTTATTCATGACCTTGCAGACATCCTGGCAGCGCTGATCATGCTTGCCGGCGTCCGTTTCGGCAATCGCCGCATCGAGCGCCTTGGTCAGATCGGGCATGCGCGCGCGCACCACATTGGCGCCCGCCGGCGGGATCTGCTTTTCGTTGAGGCCGGTATTGATATTGCTTGGATCAGGCCCGTTCTGCAGGCCGGCATAGACGAGCTGGAATTGCGATACGTCGGCATTGGGGTTCAGCACGATGCCATTATAGGTCGGGGCATCGACGGCGCGCGGCACGACATTGATGCCGACCTGCGCCAACATCGCCTGCACGGCCGCCAATACGTTCGTCGCAAGCGGCGTGTTGTAATAGGTCAGCAAGGTGATCGGCTTGCCGCCGTTGACCTTGTCCCAACCAGCCTCGTCGAGCAATTGCTTGGCCTTGGCCGGATCGTAGGGATAGGCTTCGATGCCGTCCGGAACCAGCTGTTTGGCGACATAAGCGCAATTGGCCGGCTTTGCCGCGCCGCCATAGAGGCTCTTGATGATCGCATCGCGATTGATCGCGTACATGACGGCCTGCCGGACGCGAAGATCCTTCCAAAGCGGCGAATCCTGGTTGAAACCAAGATAATTGACGACGAAGGAATCGCCCTCGATGATCTTGAAGGACTTGTCGTCCTTGAAGGTCGGCACATCGTTGGAATCGACATAGGTGAACTGGATCTCGCCTGCCCGCAGCGCCGAGATCGCCCCAGCCGGATTGGCGAAATAGCGGTTGATCAGCCGATCGAGAACGGGTTTGCCGCCGCGATAGTCGGGATTGGCGGCGAGTTCGACATATTGATCCTGCACATATTTGGCGAATTTGAATGGCCCCGTCCCGATCGGCGAGGTCGACCACCAAGTGCTCTTCGCAAGCTGATCGAGGGGCACGGCGGCAAGCGCATGCTCAGGCAGTACCATGATCTTGGCCAGCGTATCGAGCAGGCTCGCGGAGGGTGCGGAAAGTTTGATAACGAGGGTATGATCGTCCGGCATCTCGACGGATGACAGGAGTTTAAAACGGGCGGCAAAGATCGAGCCGGTCTTGGCATTGGCCGCAAGATCGATGGTGAACTTGGCGTCCTTGGCCGTGAAAGCCTTGCCATCGTGCCACTTGGCATCGGCAAGCTTGAACGTATAGGTCAGCTGATCCGGGCTCACCTCATAGGAGGATGCAAGCACGCCGACGATCTTCTGCAGCTTTTCATCGTAGCTGACCAGCGGCTCAAAGTAGGTGCTGAGCCAGGTGAGACCGGCGGTTGCCGCTAGCGGATTGAAGTTGCCCTGGAAGCCGCCCGGGCCGACATCGAAGCCCCCAGACATGGTTGTGGCGGTGGCAGGTGCGGCTAGGCCACCCAAGACGGGCATCGCAGTGGCCGACAGCAACGCTGCCAACGCGATTGCCGGCAGATGAAAAGCTTTCCTCATGATGATCCTCCTCCCGTGTTTGCGATCGCTATTTCTTCTTATTGTTGGCGATCACCTGCGAAATTCCCTCGTAATGGCGGTCGAGGCGCATGCGCACCTCCTTGAGATTTTTGGATTCCAGCGCATCGACGATCGCCTCATGATCACGCCAGGTGGCCATTGGATCGACATCGTCCAGATCGAAGAAGCGGGACGCCTTGTAGAAGGCGAGCCAGAAGACATCGATCAGGCGAACGAAGGTCTCGTTGCCCTGGCAGCGAAACAGCAGGCGATGAAAGAGCTGATCGTCTTCAGCAAAAGGTTCGCCGCGTTCGGCGTGAGCGCGCATGCGGTCGGCTGTGGCACGCAGTTCCGCCAGATCCTCCGGCCCGATCATGTCGAGCGTCTTGCCGATCAGGCCCACTTCGAGCGTGCGGCGGATTTCCAGCACTTCCTCCATGTGTCGCAGCGCATCGCCGAGCCCGTAGGCGAGATTGTCCAGCAGCGGCGCGAAGGAGAATGCCTTGACGAATATGCCGATGCCGCGGCGCGTCTCCAGTACACCGAGAGATTCCAGCGCCTTTATGCCTTCGCGCAGAGAGTTGCGGCTGACACCTAATTGCGCCGCGAGCTCCCCCTCCGCCGGCAGCATCGTGCCCGCCTCAAGCCCGTTATCGGCAATATAGCTGCGCAAGCTCTCCTGCACGGAGACATGTAGCAACGGTGCGCGCGTCAAAGGCTGAATGACTTTTCCCACCATGAAACCCAAGCTCCTCGGGACATGGCGCGCAACTTATGGACTTGTAGGATATCCGTCAAGAGAATAAGGCAGATGTCGCATGATCCTCATAGCCACGGGATTGGCAGTCTTTGCTCCGCCCCTCGGGAGCAGATCTCAATTTGTGACACGAGGCGCATCCGTCGCTGGCAGGCGCGCGAGCTTGCCTTCCTCGGCCTTGTAGAAGTACTGACTCGCCACCAGCCACCCCTTCAACGGTCGCAATGGTGGAACGCAAGTCGCCAGCATGAAGGGGCCAGTCACTAGAAACTGCACCCACACCGGCGCCGAGAACGCCACCTCCAGCCAGACGCCGAGAAGGACGCTCGGGATGCAGGCAAAGCAGATGACAAAGAAAGCCGGCCCATCGGCGGGATCCGCGAAGGAATAATCGAGACCACACCCTTCGCATTGCTTGCGAAGGGTCAAGAACCCATCGAACAAACGCCCCTGCCCGCAACGCGGGCAACGACAACGAAGGCCAGTCTGCAGTGGGCTCAGCGGGGGATATTCGGTATCCATGACAGCATCACTCCTGAATCAATCTTCCAAGGGAAGGCAATCAATAATCAGATTTCATGCATTCAATATAAATATAATGAATGCATTCGATACGTCCATTTGGCAGAATGACGCAGTGGCAATCTTGGCGAATGAAGAGAATAGGCGCGGTAAGGGGTTTGTGCCCCATCGATCAATAGCGATGTTGCGCGAGAAGACTAGAAGAAGGAGGCGGCCAATTCCGGCGGCCCCTGCAGCGCATGCGCCATGAAATTCAAGGCACCCTTCAAGGCCTCGCGGCCTATTGGGCCACCGAGACAAACGCGCACGGCCTCAGCTGCCACGCCGTCTACCGTGAAGGCGTCGCTTGCGACAACCCCGATACCTGCATTGCGCATATGGCTGCCGAAGGTGGCACGCGTCCAGCCGCTACCGAGCGGCAGCCAGATGTTGAAACTGATGGGGTCAGCCCGATAGCTGCCTGATGGCAATATGTCAGCGACCATCTCCTGGCGGGCGGCGGCCTCCGTGCGAATGAAACGCAGAATGCCATCAGCAGTGCCGTCTTCGATCCAGCGCGTTGCAAGCGCCATGTTGAGCGGCGACGCCATGACATTGTTGCTCCGCATCGCACTCAGGAAAGGCCATATCGACCGGGTATCCGGCGCCACGACGAAGGCCAGACGCAATCCCGCACCAATGCACTTCGCCAACCCACCGATATGCCAGGTCAGATCCGGTGCGATGGCAGCCATTGGCGCTGGCGCATCCAGCGGAATGAAGCCGTAGGCATCATCCTCGATGATCGGCACATGATATTTGCGGGCAATCGCAGCAATCGCTTCGCGCCGCGCCTGCGGAATCGTCAGCGTCATCGGATTTTGCAGTGTCGGGTTGAGGTAAAGCGCCTTCGGTCGCAGGCGCGAGCAGCTTTCTTCAAAAGCTCCCGGCAAGACACCTTCGTCATCCATCGCCAGGCCCGAGAGATTGAGCCGGAGCTGCGCCGCAATCGAACGCATGCCGGGATAGGTGATATTTTCCGAAAGAACGGTTTCGCCCGGCTTGGCCAAGAGGCCAAAGATCGCCAGCAAGGCCGGGTGCGCGCCGGGTGTTATGAAGATGCGCTCCTGTGCCGGGGTGAGGCCTCGGCGGCTGAGCCAGGTTGCGGCAGCCTCCTTGTCCACAGCCAGCCCGCCAAATCCCTGATAACGGAGCAAGGGAATAAGATCGACCGCTACGGCCGACATGCCCTCCTGCATGCGAGCAAGGAGGTCAGGATCGTTCGGTTCCGGCGGCAGATTCATCGAGAAATCGATCGCGGACGCACGACGCGGATCGGAAGCGGTGTCCAGAGCGAAATTTCGGCGCTCCCTCTCCTGCCTGCCGGTCACGAACGTCCCGCGTCCGACATGGGAATCCACCAGCCCGCGCTTCTGCGCCTCGACGTAGCCGCGCGCAACCGTCGTAAAATCGATGTTGAGACGCTTGGCAAGCGCACGCTGCGGCGGCAACCTGTCGCCAGCGGCAAGAACGCCGCTGCGCAAATCCATCTCGATCAGGTCGGCTATAGCAATGTAGCGGGGGCTGGAGGAGCGGCTGAGATCGGGATGCCAGTCTTTCATTTCATGCTCCGCGAGACCGGACCCGAGCTGAAACTCCAGCCGGCATTGATGGCATATCATTACATACAATTCTCGTTATGTGGAGCTGTCTACCCCACTTTTCATCTCTAAGAAGACCAAATATCCTAATATTATTGATCCATGAATGCCTTGAACCAGCCCATACTCCCGTAATTGACGGCATGACAAAGCTGTTTGATCAACTCGGCAGTCATAAACCCAGGAACCTATATTCCGGTTATCGCCATTCGCTCTTGCAGGCGCGGCACGCCGGTTTTGCTACGGCGTGCCGATCGTATGGCAAAGTTCCATCAAGGATGGACACTCGCTCATTTTTCTTGAGCGAGCGCGGCTTTCGCTTTCGCTTGATCATCCACCAGTTCGTACCACATGGCGTTGAGGACGGCGAATGCTGCGGCGAGAGGGAAGCCAAGAAGCCAGGCAAAATACCACATGCGAAATCTCCTTGCAGATCAATAGGCGTGGCCGCCCTTATCGTTCACCGTCGCTTCGTCAACCTTGCCCCACAGCACGCGATAAACCCATGCGGTGTAGGCAAGCACGATCGGCAGAAAGATGACGGCGACGACAAGCATGATGAAGAGCGTCAGGTGACTGGACGAAGCGTCCCAGACCGTGAGGCTGGAGCGCGGATCAAGTGAGGACGGCAAGATGAAGGGAAACATCGACAGCCCGACCGTCGAGATGATGCCGAAGATGGCAAGCTTGCTGAACAGCAGCACAGTCACTTCCCGCCGCCCGAGCATGCCAAGCAAGGCCGCTGCTGCACCCAGGAAACCGAGAGCCGGTGCGATCATCATCCATGGATGGTTGCCATAATTGGCAAGCCATGCCCCCGCGCTGTGTTCCACCGTCTTTAGAAGCGGATTGGACGGGCCTACGACATCGATTGCACTGGCGATGCGATAGCCGTCTATGCCGATCCAAAGGAACAGGCCGCCGAGCGCGAAGAGCACGATCACGACCAGAGCCGCCACCATGCCGAACCGACGCGCGCGTTCGGCGACAACCCCATTTGTCTTCACGAGAAGCCAGGCGGCACCGTGCATGACGAGCATGGCAACCGACAGCAGACCACAGAGGAGTGCATATGGATTCAGAAGCGCGAAGAAGGAACCTTCGTAGAAGATGCGCATATCATCGTCGAACCGGAACGGCACGCCCTGCAGCACGTTACCGACCGCTACGCCGAAGATCAGCGATGGAACGAAACCGCCAACGAACAAAGCCCAGTCCCAGCCCGCCTTCCAGCCGGCGCTATCGCGCTTGGAACGGTATTTGAACGCAACCGGCCGCAGGATCAGCGCGAAGAGAATTGCGAACATGGCGAGGTAGAAGCCGGAGAAGGACACGGCGTAAAGCGGTGGCCAGGCGGCGAAGATGGCGCCGCCGCCGAGGATCAGCCAGACCTGATTTCCCTCCCAAGTCGCGCCGATCGAATTGATGGCGATACGCCGCTCCGTATCGGTCTTGGCGACGAACGGAAGGAGCGTGCCGACGCCGAGGTCGAAACCGTCGGTGACAGCAAAGCCGATCAAAAGCACGCCGAGAAGCAGCCACCAGATGATGCGCAGGGTCTCATAATCGATCAATTCATGCAGGATCATGGCAGGTCACTCCGCAGCCGGAACGAGGTTTTCGGAAATCAGCTTGGCCTCCGGCTCGTCATCCGCTTCGGGACCATTGCGGATCGCCTTGATCATCAGCGTCATCTCGATGACGATGAGAACCGTGTAGAGCGCGGCAAAGCCGAGGATGGTGAGAAGCACAGTGCTGGCGCCAAGATTGGAGACGGCCGCAGCCGTTGGCAACACGCCTTCGATGATCCATGGCTGACGGCCGAATTCCGCAACGACCCAGCCAAGTTCGATGGCGACCCAGGGCAGCGGAATGGCGAAGACCGCAATCCTCAACAAGAGCGGGTAGCGATCCAGTTTCCGGCGAGCCGAGAGCCAGAAGAAGACCGTCATCAGCAGGATGAAGAACATCCCAAGGCCGACCATGATGCGGAAGGACCAGAAGAGCGTCGGCACATTCGGAATGGTGTCGCCAGCCGCTTGCGCAATCTGCTGCTCCGTCGCCTGGCGAGGATCGTCGACATAGCGCTTGAGCAGCAGTGCATAACCGAGCTCGTGGCCGATATCCTCGAAGGAGGTGCGGGCAGTGGCTACATCCTGCGAGACTTCGCCGGGCGCCGCCGGCTTGGCAGCGCGGATCTTCATCAGCACGTCATAAGCCTTGATACCTTCCCGAATACGGTCCTTGGCCTGTTCCTCGAGCTTGTCGATGCCAGGGATTTCCGTCGTCAGCGATCGCGTCCCGATCAGGCCCATGGCCCATGGAATGTGAATGGCATAGTGGGTCTCGCGGGCCTCCTGATCTGGGAAGCCGAAGGCGGTGAAGGCGGCCGGCGCCGGTTCGGTCTTCCACATGGCTTCGATTGCCGCGAGCTTCATCTTCTGATGTTCGGTCGTCAGATAGCCGCTTTCATCGCCAAGCACGACGACCGAAAGCGCCGAAGCCAGGCCGAAGGATGCGGCAACCGTCATCGAACGCTTCGCGAGCTCGACGCTGCGGCCCTTCAGGAGATACCAGGCCGAGACACCAAGCACGAAGACCGAGGCGCAGACATAGCCGGCCGAGACGGTATGAACGAACTTCGCCTGCGCCACCGGATTGAAGACGACATCGAAGAAACTGACGATCTCCATGCGCATGGTCTGTGGGTTGAGCGCCGAGCCTGCCGGGTTCTGCATCCAGCCATTGGCGATCAGGATCCACAGCGCCGAGAAGTTCGATCCCAGCGCCACCGCCCAGGTCGCAACTAGATGGCCGACCTTCGACAGCTTGTCCCAGCCGAAGAAGAACAGACCGACGAAAGTCGCCTCGAGGAAGAAGGCCATCAATCCTTCGATCGCCAGCGGCGCGCCGAAGATGTCGCCGACATAATAGCTGTAGTAGCTCCAGTTCATGCCGAACTGGAATTCCATCACGATGCCGGTGGCGACACCGAGCACGAAGTTGATGCCGAAGAGCGTCCCCCAGAACTTCGTCATCTGCCGCCAGATTTGGCGGCCAGTCATGACATAGGTCGTCTCCATGATGGCAAGCAGCACGGAAAGGCCCAGCGTTAGCGGCACGAATAAGAAATGATACAGCGCCGTCATGGCGAACTGCAGGCGCGACAGCGCCACGATATCGAGTTCCATAGTCTTTCTCCCACCCCCTACGGTGTATCTGACAGGAATGCGGCGCCATTCGACGCGTCGCGGGCATGTTGATTGCCCCTCAATCCGGCCGCAGCCGATCGAAAAGCATTTCGAATTCAGGCGTTCCGCGTTGCGCCATGGCGACGATGCAGCCGTCGTCCAGAGCGACGATCCGATCCGCCAAGGCGGCATCGCGACGAATATGTGTTGCAATGACGAGACTGCGCCCATCGGCCACCGAGGCCAGTCGAGCAAGCACGGCACGGGCCGTAGCGGCATCGAGGCCTTCCGTCGGCTCATCGAGAAGCCAGAGCGGCGTATCGCGCAGCAGGAGCCTTGCAAGCGCCAGCCGGCGAAGCTGACCGCCGGAGAGGCCGCTGCCGCCTTCGCCGAGGCGCGTGGAAAGGCCATGAGGGAGTGCGTCGATGTCGTCGAGCAAGCCGGCCGTTGCGAGAGCATCGCGCAGCCGGTCGTCATCCGCATGACGCGCTGCCAGCTTCAGATTGCCTCGCACCGTGTCTCGAAACACGTCGCTGCGCTGCGTTAGCGTCGCAGCAGCCTGACGAGCCACCGCGCCGTTCGTCGCTGCGATCTCGCCGGCCAGCAGGGCCAGCAACGTCGATTTGCCGACGCCGCTTTCACCCACGACTGCCAGCCGTTCGCCGACCGGCAGCGACAGAGACAGATCCTTCAGGACCGTGCGGGAAGCTCCCTCGTGTCCGGCAACGACAGCGCTGAGCTGAAAGGCGTAGCCGGCAACCGGTTCAATCCGGGGCATGGGAGCGGCGGACGGGCTCAATCGAGGCGCAATGCGCCTTGCGGCAAGCAATGTTCGCCCGAGTTCGAGCGCCCCTCGTCTAAGAGCCGCAAAAGGTTCCGTGGCGGCGAAGGCGATAAGCAGCGCGAAAGCGGCGGCAGGCGCACCAATCGCGCCCTGCTTGGCAAACATGGCAACCACAAGCAGCGTCATCGTCAACAGGAATGTCGAGCCAAGTGAAAAGCCGGCTGCGACGCCACTGTCGATCCTATTCAAGACGCTGTCAGCCTCCGCCAATCGCTGATCCGCTTCGACGATCGCCGCCCGTTGTGCCTGCAGCTGTCCAGCCATCGCCAGATCGGTCTGACCGGCAACAAGATCGACAACCCGGGCACGCAACGCTTCCATCGCATGGGCTCGGCGACGCCCTGGCTTCAGCGCCAGACGCGCGGCGACGAGGGACAGACCAAGACAGAGCGCGACAAGCCACAGCCCTGCCATAACGCCGAACGATGGATCGATGAAACAGAGCGCTATCGTCACTGCAATAGCGGCAAGAATGGCGACAACGGCCGGCACCAGCACACGCAGATAGAGGGAATCGAGCGCGTCGACATCATTCGTCAGGCGAAACAGCAGCTTTGCCGGCCGGCGGATCATGGCCGCGGCCGCGGAGGGCTCCGCCCAGCCGCGAAACAACCTCTCGCGCAAGGCGGCAAGAACCCTGAGGGTCGCATCATGCGTCATAAGCCGCTCGCCGTATCGGGCGGCCGTCCGGCCGATGGCGAGCAGGCGTATGCCGGCCGACGGCATAAACACGTCGAAAATCGCAGCACTTGCGACCGTCAGGCCGGCAAAGGCCGAGGCGGTGATGAACCAGCCGGACAGCCCCAGCAATCCGCCGCCGGCAAGCATGGCCAGCACGGACAAGCCGGCACCGAGAGCAAGGCTCGCGCCACGCTCGACCCAGAACAGCTTCACCAACGGCAGGAGGCTCTTGAGGGACGTCCTCATGCCGCCACCCTTCGCGCCCGCTCATCGAGCCGGACGATGCGATTCATTCGCGCGGCCAGCACGGGATCGTGCGTGGCGACGATCAGGATGCGGCTCTCGGCGAGCGCGAGCAAGGTATCCGTGACTGCGGCCGCAGTCCGCGCGTCAAGATGGGCGGTCGGCTCGTCCGCTAGGATGATATCGCCTCGCTCATCAACCATCATCCGCGCCAGCATCAGCCTCAGCGCCTCGCCGCCGGAAAGACCGAGCCCTCCCTCGCCGACCGCAGCTACCCGCTCCGGCGTAAACACCTTATCGAGAGCAACGCCTTCGAGCGCTGAAGCAACGGCAGGAGCATCGATGCCGTCGCGTCTTAGAGCAATATTGCGCATGACGCTGCCGGCAAAGATATGCGGTGACTGACCTATCCAAGCCATGCGACGGCGCAATGCATCCGCTGTGTCGTCACGCAGCGGGACGCCGCCGATCCTGATGACACCGGCCTCGTATCGCGCAAGACCCGCAATCAGCGACAGAAGCGTGGTCTTGCCCGAGCCACTGGCACCCCAGAGCGCTACATGTTCCCCGGCCGTGATCGAGAGATCGAAATGATCAATTGCGGCGTCTCGTTCCGGCGTATGGCGGAAGGCCAGCGCTTCGATCTCAACACCGGCCTCGCCTGCCGGCATGGGTGACGGCATGTCTGTGCCGCCGAGAATGGTCTGGCGCGATGATGCGAGTTCCTTCAGTGCCGAAAGTGCCGCCTCCCCGCTGGCACGGTCATGCCAAACTGCGGACAGCTCCCGAAGCGGCTCGAAAAAGGCGGGCGCAAGCAGCAGAATGAAGAGCCCTTGCGTCAATGTGAGGCGACCGTCCCAGGTGCCGACTTCGATCGAGCCCAAGAGGCTGAAGCCGACATAAACGGCTGTCGCGGCAACGCCGAGCGCGGCGAAGAATTCGAGCACCGCCGAAGACAGAAATGCGATCCTCAACACAGCCATAGTACGCAGCCGCAGCGAGGCCGCATCGGCGCGCAGGCGCCGGGCCGTGAGATCGACGGCATCGAGCGCGCGAATGGTCGCGAGGCCGCGAAGACGATCGAGCAGGAAGGCATTGATGCCGCCGGTTTCGGCAAGCTGCTTCTCGCTGGCGGCTTTTGCGCGCCAGCCGATCAATGCCATGAAAATCGGGATGAGCGGCGCGCAAAGCGCGAGAATCAGTGCCGCCAGCCAGGAAATCGGCAGGATGCAGATGAGCATTACCAGCGGCACTAGGCTTGCTCTCATACGGGTCGGCCGGAAGCGCGCGAGATAAGGAACGACCGCTTCGGCCTGCTCGCCCAGCACACTTGCCGCCAAACCGGATGCCGGCCTCGCACAATCGAGGGGGGAACGTGCAGCAAGCGCTGCAGCCGCCGCCGCACGCTGCGTGCTCAGCTCCCGGCGCGCAGCGACAAATGCGAGCCGCCCGCCCGCCGAATCCAGACAGGCCCGCAGGACGCCGATACCCGCAACCACGGCGGCGGGAACCGCGACCTCGCCGACACCGCCACCTTCGCTGATCGCGCCGACACCGACCGCAAGCATTGCCGCCTGACCGATCCATCCGAGAGAAGACAGGCAGAGCAGCGCCGATGCAAGACGGAGGCCGCGACACTTTGTGGCCATCGGCTCCTTCGCCGCCTTGCCGATAGTCAAACTCTCCGACGCAGGGTTCGCAACCTTGCGTCTTTCCAACATTCCATCGGTGGCGGAGGAGGCTGTCACGTGAGCCCGTCCTTTCAAGTCAGTGTCATCAAGGAGGGTCCGCCGACCAATCAAGATCGAATGAACTGCATTGCAGATCATCAATCTTTCGTCGAACCCAGAACGCACTTGCCGCAATCGACGATATCGGAGCCCCAATATGACCGGCTTTCTGCCTCTTGTCAGCGACAAGAATAGCAGTACCCGTCTCGCCGAAGGGTTGATCCCATGGCAAGCTGTTCGCGACATGGTTCTAAGACAGTTTGTGCACTGCGCAAAAGCGTGCAGGATGTCGCAGGGCTTCGCTACAGCCATGTCAGATTGACGCAGAAGCCTATGATATTTCTAGGTTGTTGCGATAGGGGCGCCCGGCGTTCGGCGCCTAAACTGTTTGCGCTGCAGCAATTTTCCCAATTCTGACGTCTCTTTCGGAAAGCGTCGATCCGCAGCCGCTCGCTATGCGACCGGACATGAAAACCGCGACCATTTGACCTCTATTGCGCTAAACTTCACGGCAGGCTGGCGAATCACCCAATCGAATGGACCGCGCCGACTGCCAGACGAGCAGTCATCGGCCGAGGGCCTACAGATATGTATGGTTTGCATCATGCCGGCAACGAGACTTGACGGATGCTGTCATTATCGATGTGCTGGATACGCGTTTGCTTGTCCGGCAAGTTTAACCGGAGAGATTGCAAGCGAGGCCGAAGAACTGCTTCGGGCCGGGACGTTTTGGGAGAATGCAATGTATGACAAGATCATTTGCGCAATTGGGCTGGGCTCGCGCGAGCGCGCCGAACGTCTGTTGCGAACGTCTCAGGCACTTTTATCTCCAGGCGGCGAATTGACGGTCGCGCATGTTATCGAGCGTTTTCCCTCCGGGCGCGAAAGCCCGGACGATTGGGCTGTTTCGGTGATCACGGAGGCTGAGGAAAAGCTCGATGCTCTGTGCAGGCGTCTCGGCATTGCCGCCTCCGTCGACGTACGCATGGGCACGGCATCGAAGACGCTGCTGACCGTCGCCAAGGAGAAGAAGGCTGACCTGATCATTCTTGCGACGCATACCTCCGATATTATCGACCGCATATTCGGCTCGACGGTCGAATATGTCATCCGCCACGCAGAATGTTCCGTCCTCGTCGAGCGAGCCGATAAATCGCATGACGATACAGCAAGGAAGGCATAGCGCTCCCTTAGGTGAGCGGTCTGTCATGCCGGATTCTATCGAAACATGGCGTGGTTACGGTTTGCGCGGCCCGGCAGGGATGCTACATAGCCGCTCCGACCTCAAATCCAAGACGAGCTGAATGACCGAATCCGCCATCACCTGGAGCATCGCCGGCCTGACCGCCCTCGGTGTCGTAACACGCCCATTCCGATGGCCGGAAGCGATCTGGGCGGTGCTCGGCGCAGCACTTCTCGTTACGCTGCGGCTCATCGGCCCAAGCGATGTATGGACAGGCATATCCAAAGGGTTCGATGTCTATCTCTTCCTGATCGGCATGATGCTGCTGTCGGAGCTGGCGCGGCGCGAAGGGCTCTTCGATTGGGTCGCGGCTATCGCCACTTCGCATGCCAAGGGCTCTCCTCGCCGGCTGTTCGTGCTCGTCTATGTCGTCGGCGTGGTTGTGACGGTATTTCTGTCCAACGACGCAACCGCTGTCGTGCTTACGCCGGCCGTCTATGCAGCCTGCCGTGCGGCACGAGTGAAGGACCCCATGCCATATCTGCTGGTCTGCGCCTTCATAGCCAATGCCGCGAGCTTCGTGCTGCCGATCTCCAATCCAGCCAATCTGGTCATCTTCGCCGGCGGCGAGATGCCACCCCTGTCGCGCTGGATGCAGACCTTCCTACTGCCATCCATCGTGTCGATCATCGTCACCTTCGCCTGTCTCTACTGGACGCAGCGACATGCATTGGCGGAAGACACGATCGCCCGCGATGTCGGACAACCCGCCCTTTCCGGCAGCGCCAAGCTGGCAGGATGGGGTCTCGTGGTGACCGCCCTCATTCTGATCGTGGCGTCGGCGATGAATTTCGATCTCGGCATCCCGACATTTGCCGCAGGCCTCCTCACGACCGTCATCGTTCTCGCCCTTACCCGGCAAAATCCGCTGGAGACGCTTCGTGGCATAAGTTGGAGCGTGATACCCCTGGTTGCGGGCCTTTTCGTGATCGTCGAGGCAGTCAATCATACCGGCCTCACCGCTCTCCTGTCCGAAAAGCTGGCATCGCTGGCGGCTCAGTCGCAGACACAGGCGATCGGCGCGGCCGGGCTTGCCGTTGCCATCGTCTCCAACCTCGTCAACAATCTACCGGCCGGTCTTTTCGCCGGCAGCGCCGTACAGGCCGCCCATGTTCCTGATTCCATTGCTGGCGCGGTGCTGATCGGCGTCGATCTCGGCCCCAACCTCTCCGTCACCGGCTCACTCGCCACAATCCTCTGGCTTGCCGCTCTTCGCCGCGAAGGGCTGCACATGGGAGCGCTGGCGTTTCTGAGGATCGGCGCTCTCGTGATGTTTCCCGCTTTGATACTCTCGCTTGCGGCCCTCGCCCTGATCTGACGGCAAACAACATCGGGTTTATAGACGACCGGTCGATTATTTGTTACGGACCGCTCATGATGACGAAGAAGAAATCGGAACTGACTCGCAGCCATATTCTCGCAATCGGGCGGGAACTGGTGCTGCGCAAGGGTTTTGGAGGCGTAGGTCTGAAGGAGCTGCTCGAGCAGAGCGCCGTGCCGAAAGGCTCGTTCTATTACTATTTCGCATCCAAGGAGGCCTTCGGCTGCGCCCTGCTGAAGCAATATTGCTCCGACTATGCAGAGAGGCTCGACGCGCTTTTCGGCTGGAAAGGCAATGGCCGCCAGCGCTTGATGCACTATTGGGATGCCTGGCTTTCCGATGGCAATACAGCCAGCCTCGCCGACCGGTGCCTGGTCGTAAAGCTTGCCGCCGAGATCTCCGATCTCTCCGACAATATGCGCGTGATCCTGCTCGGCGGCGTCGAGGACCTCATTCGCCGGATTACCAAAACAATCACCGAGGGACGCGAGGACGGTTCGATCCCGCCATCCTGCATCCCGGAAAAAACGGCTCGTTCGCTCTATAGCCTGTGGCTCGGGGCAGCAATCCTGGCGAAGCTTGGAAAAGACAAGACGCCGCTCGACCAGGCCATGCTTGCCACCGAGCAAGCCCTTTCGGCACCCGGCGGCCTTTGATCCAAAGCAAGACCAGCATGTCAACACACAAGGAAAATACAATGCGCAGTGCCATCCACGATGTCTTCGGCGATCCGGCTGCGGTCCTTTATCTGGCCGACATGCCCATGCCGGAGCCCGCCGCAGGAGACGTGCGCATTCGCACCATTCTCTCCCCCATCCACAATCACGACCTTTGGACCGTGCGCGGCGCCTATGGCTACAAGCCGGTTTTGCCTGCCATCGGCGGCAGCGAAGCGGTCGGCTTCGTCGATGCCGTGGGAGCAGGTGTCGACAAGGCACTGATCGGCAAACGGGTCGTTGCAGCCGGCGTCCATGGCACCTGGGCAGAGCAATTCACGGCACCGGCAGCAAGCCTCGTTCCGGTGCCGGACGTGATCTCCGACGAAGCCGCAGCGCAGCTGATCGCCATGCCGTTCAGCGCCATTTCGCTTCTGGAATCCCTCAATGTCGAGCGCGGCGACTGGATCATCCAGAACGCAGCGAATGGCGCTGTCGGCAAGACCCTTGCCATGCTGGCACACAGCCGCGGCATACACATGATCAATCTCGTTCGGCGCGACGGCGGTATCGATGAGCTATCTGCATTCGGCATCGGCAATGCCGTCTCGACCGCCGCGCCAGATTGGAAGGCGACAGTGCGCGCCATGGTAGGCGATGCGCCGATCCGTGCAGCAGTCGATTCCGTCGGTGGTGTAGCGAGCAATGATCTGGCCGACCTGCTGGGCGAAAACGGCCTGCTGGTTTCCTTCGGCACTGCGGCCGGCAAGCCGATGCAGATCGCCTCAAGGGCAGTGATCTTCAAACAGCTCACGATCAAGGGCTTCTGGGGCATCAAGGTCAGCGCCGCCATGCCGGCGGAAGAGCGGCGGCGGCTGATCAGCGAATTGATTACGCGCGTCGCCTCCGGCGAGGTCAAGCTGCCGGTGGAAGCAGCCTATGACATCGCGGAGATCGCGGAGGCTGTGAAATCCTCGCTCGCGCCCGGCAAGACCGGCAAGGTCCTCCTGAAACTACTATAGGTCTCCCTGCGCCATGTCGTAAGCAGCCGCCGCAGGGAGCTGAGGCGGCTTCATGGTGCGCGGCTAGATCGATTGCCGGCAGCGCGAATAATCATCTTAAAAATTCATAGAATTGCTCTTGTCCCTCTAGTTACTAGAGGATGTAGCAATGGTTCCAGTAGAAAATCTGGAACCGAAACATGACGTCGACAACACAACACAGCCGCTATCGCGTAGAGGGCATGGATTGCGCTTCATGCGCTGCGAAAATCGATACAGCTGTTCGCCGGCTGCAGGGTGTCGAGGATGTTTCCGTATCGGTCACCGCAGGCACCATGACGATCAAGCACCAGAGCGATCCGGACTTGCCGCCCAACATTGCGAAGCGGGTCACGGGACTGGGCTACAAAGTTTTCCCGCTGCCGCAGAGCAATGCCGCCGTGTCAAAGATCGAAGAGAGCGGCCATGCTTGCGGGTGTGGACACGATCATCACACGCATAAGTCCAATGGCCACGACCATGACCATGCAGGCCACGAGCATGAGCATGATCACGGCGACCACGATCATGGCGCCGGGCATCAACATGATCATGCCGGTCACAACCACGCCTCTGAAGAGCGCGATGGCTCGGTTGTCGGCCTTCACGGTCACGATCACGGACCGACCACCGGGCCGTGGTGGAAATCCGCCAAAGGCCGCCTGACGATCGCCAGTGGTGTAGCGCTTACTGTCGCCTGGGGTGTCGGCAAGCTGATACCGGCATGGGATATGTGGATATTCACTGCGGCCATGCTCGTCGGCTTGGTGCCGATCGCAAGACGCGCCTTTATGGCCGCAAGAATGGGAACGCCGTTCTCGATCGAAATGCTGATGACGATCGCGGCCGTTGGCGCCGTAATCATCGGCGCCAGTGAGGAAGCTGCTGCCGTCGTCTTCCTCTTCCTGATCGGCGAGTTGCTGGAAGGCGTCGCGGCCGGCAAGGCGCGCGCGAGCATTCAGTCCCTGACGGATCTGGTACCCAAGACCGCTCTCCTTGAAGAGAATGGCAAGACCCGTGAAGTGCAGGCCGAGAGCCTTGCTCTCGGCGCCATCATCCTGGTTCGTCCGGGCGACCGCGTTCCGGCCGACGGCGTGATCCTTTCCGGCGAAAGCGCCATCGACGAGGCGCCGGTGACAGGCGAAAGCACGCCGGTGCGCAAGGGCGTGGATGCAGCCGTCTTTGCCGGCACGGTCAATGGCGATGCCGCCCTGCGCGTCCGCGTAACGGCGGCAGCATCCGACAATACCATCGCCCGCGTCGTCAAGCTGGTCGAGGAAGCGCAGGAATCGAAGGCTCCGACCGAGCGTTTCATCGATCGCTTCTCGCGCTATTACACGCCTGGGGTCGTCGTTGTCGGTGCGCTCGTCGCCGTCATCCCGCCTCTGTTCCTGGGCGGTAGCTGGAGCGAGTGGGTCTATAAGGGCCTGGCGATCCTGCTGATCGGTTGCCCCTGCGCCCTGGTCATCTCGACGCCGGCGGCAATCGCGGCATCACTGTCTTCAGGTGCCCGCCGCGGCCTGTTGCTGAAGGGCGGTGCCGTGCTCGAAAACATCGGCAAGGTCACCGCCGTCGCTTTCGACAAGACCGGCACCCTGACCGAAGGCAAGCCCAAGGTCACCGATATCGTCGGTCTAAGCATGAATGAAACGGACGTGCTACGGCTGGCAGCCGCGCTCGAAACCGGATCGAGCCATCCGCTCGCCCGTGCCATCCTCGACCGCGCGGCCGAAGCCGGAACGGATATCCCTCACGTCATGGATGCGAAGGCGATCGGCGGCAAGGGCGTTAGCGGCACGGTCGATGGTGTGGACGTGTTCCTCGGATCGCCGCAGGCAGTCGCCGACCGCGTATCATTGACCTCGGAGCAATCGGCCCGGATCGCCGCGCTCAACGACGAAGGGAAAACCGTCTCCGTTGTCATTGCCAAGGGCAGTGCCGCCGGCCTGCTCGCCATGCGCGACGAACCGCGCGCCGATACGGCAGCCGGTCTCAAGGCACTTGCCGACGCCGGCATCAAGACGATCATGTTGACGGGCGACAATCAGCGCACGGCGCAGGCTATCGGCAGGACGCTCGGCATAGAGGTTCGCGCTCAATTGCTACCCGAAGACAAGCAACGGATCGTCGGCGAGTTGAAGCGGCAAGGCTTTCATGTCGCCAAGGTCGGTGACGGCATCAACGATGCGCCGGCACTCGCAGCCGCCGATGTCGGGATTGCCATGGGTGGAGGCACCGACGTTGCGCTGGAAACGGCGGATGCCGCCGTGCTGCACGGCCGCGTCGGAGATGTCATCGAGATGATCGATCTTTCCAAGCGGACCATGAGAAATATCGGCCAAAACATCACCATTGCCCTCGGCCTCAAGGGCGTGTTCCTGGTCACCACGATCGTCGGCATCACCGGACTTTGGCCGGCGATCCTCGCCGATACCGGCGCAACCGTGCTGGTGACCATGAATGCGCTTCGCTTGCTCGCGCTTCGACCTCGCCAGGTCGTGGCTTAAACTATCCGGAGGCGCCGAACCATAGGTCAGCGCCTTTTTCGTTGCCGCCAAGCTATCAAGCCTTCCGAACGGAGAGATAGCGACGCGGTGATAGGCCGAATGCCTTTCTGAACATGGCGATGAAGCTGCTGGCGCTGGCATATCCCAGGCTATCCGCCACCTCAGCGATCGGCTTCCCCGCACTCAGATATTCAAGCGCAAGCAGCAAGCGCGCCTGCTGCCGCCAATGGGCGAAGGACATGCCCGTTTCGGCATTGAAGAGCCGCCGGGCCGATCGTTCGGATACCCCCGCTCGCAGCGCCAGAGCATGAAGGGTCTCCTCGCTGGCTGGTTCTTGCAGTACGGCTTCCGCGATACGTAAAGCACGTCGATCCGCAGGCATAGGCAAATGCAGGCTTTCGCGCGGCGCGGCCCGAACCTCGTCCAGCAAAACGGCTGCCAGACGACGCTGCTGCGGTGAGAGCTTTTCCTCCCAGTGCCATGTCGTCGCGCGGCGCACTAATGCCCGCAAGACCTCGCTCACGCTCAGAACGCAGGGTGTCGCCGGCAATCCGGCGCTGGCGGCCGGTGTAAGCAATATCCCCCAGCCGCTCAGCACACCATTGATCCCCGCTTTGTGCATGACACCGGGCGGAATCCAGCCCGCCCGTTGCGGCGGCAAGAGCCAGGAGCCGTCTGGCGTATCGACACGGACGAGCCCGCTTTCGATGCAGAAAAGCTGCCCGCGGCCATGAGCGTGCCAATCATACTCTTGAGTGCCGAGACGGAAAGCGCTGCCCGGTTCATCCGATCCCCAGAAGGCGATGAGCGGCGGGCCGTCGAGGCGGTCGCCAATATCTTCGATGTCCATATCTCATTTGGCCGTTTTGCAACATTTAAAGACCGAATGTCGTTATCATGCTCCGGCAGCCTTAGGCTATCTTTCCCTTGCAAGATCGAAATCGACCAGTGAATGGATTAGAAGACCCATGCAGGACTTTCACGTCGTCATCATCGGCGCGGGCCTCGGTGGCTTGTGCCTTGCACAGGGGTTGAAGCGCGCCGGCATCCGTTTTGACGTGTATGAGCGCGATCCGGCCGCCGATAGTCGCCTGCAAGGTTATCGCATCCGTATCGACGCAAACGGGCAGCAAGCGCTGGAATCATGCCTGCCAACCGCTCTGTTTGACCTCTTTCGAGCGACCGCCTCGACGAGCCCTCGATCCGCGTGCTTCCTGACCCCTCAGCTTCTGCCCGTTACGGGCCGCACGCCGGCGAGCTGGGATACGAGCGAGAATGACGACGACGGCGATCTGAGTGTCAATCGCCTCACTCTTCGCGAAATTCTGTTGTCGGGGATCGAGGATCACGTTCATTTCGGCCATGCGTTCACACGCTATCGCTACATGGATGACGGGCGTGTCGAGGTGCAGTTCGAAAGCGCTGCCTCGGCTTCCTGCAGCCTGCTCGTCGGCGCCGATGGCGTGAACTCGCAGGTGCGACGACAGTTGGCACCCTATTCCGAGCCGACGGATATGGGCTCCATATGTGTCTATGGCAAGAGCGAAATGCCGTTGAACCATGTCGCCGATTTGCTTGGAGACGGAACGACGGTGATCTTTGCTGACGGGTGCACGGCAATCTTCGATCTCATGCGGTTCGGCAACCATTTCCCGAACCTCGCCGCCAGTCTCGCGCCCGATTGCAAGCTGACGCCGGTAACCGATTATCTCTATTGGGCGCTGATCGGCCCCCGCCAAAGGTTGGGACTGGAAACATATGACCATACCCAAGACCTGCCCGTCTTGCTCAGAACCGCCATGCGCGGCTGGCATCCCGAGCTGAAGCAGATCATCAGCCGGAGCAGATCAACCGCCGTCGCCGCACTCTCTGTCAGAACCGGGCGCCCCGACGCCCTTTGGCCGTTCGGTCCGGTGACGCTTTTGGGCGATGCCATCCATGCGATGAGCCCTGCCGGGGGACTGGGCGCCAATACTGCGCTCGAAGATGCCCGTATGCTGGCGCAGATCCTGGCCGAAGCCGGCAAGGAGACAAAGACCACCTGCACGGCCCTGCTGGATTACGAAGCCGACATGCGCGAGCGGGCGACTTGCGCCATCGACATGTCGGAACGCGGCGCGGCGATGCTGTTCGCTGCCATGACCGATAAGATCGCCTGAGGATAACATCATGCCTATCGATGCCGCCACCTTCATCTTTCACGACGTTTCCCTATGGCCGATCGTGCGCCATTCCGCTGCCTCTGTGCATCCGGGCTATTCTAAACAATGGGAACATGAGATGGACGCTCTGCTCGCCCTCTCAATGCCCTTCGTCGTCATCATGGAAGGCGATGAGCACGCCGAAGAGCACGAGGATCGCAAGGCCCGCGGCATATGGCTGAAGAAAAACAAGACGGCGCTTGCAACGGTTTGCGAGGCAGTCATCGGCATCGAGGCAAGCGCGATCAAGCGTGCCGCCATGCAGCTGCAGATGAGCCTTGCAACCAAGGCATTCGGCATAAGAATGGAAATCGTCGCATCCCAGCAGGAGGCGCTACAACTCGCGGAACGGATTCTCAAAGGAGAGAACTCGGCAAGTTCTCTCCTTGGCTAAGCACTCCCGGACGTATGACACCT
Organism: Rhizobium pantanalense; assembly: GCF_030182525.1. Classification (NCBI taxonomy): domain Bacteria; kingdom Pseudomonadati; phylum Pseudomonadota; class Alphaproteobacteria; order Hyphomicrobiales; family Rhizobiaceae; genus Rhizobium; species Rhizobium pantanalense. Next base: position 523,225 of record NZ_JAQJCH010000002.1, on the reverse strand, counting down.
TTTGGGGCAAGCAGAAACGACTAGGGCAGCCCGCCGACCCGCTCGGGGACAGGATTGGTTACAGAGGTCAGGATGCGGATCGGCGCAGAAGCGTGGTTTCCTTCCAGCCAAGCTCCGGAGCGACCAGCGTCACGAAGTCATGGATGATCTGCCGATATTCCTCATCGTGGAACTCATAAGGCAGCTCCAGCCGGAATTCGCTGACATGAGGCAAGATCGGATCTTTGCGCAGGCGTTCAAGAATTTCATCCGAAGAGCCGACGATATCGCGGGCGAAAACCGTACGTCGTTCGCCCTGGGGTGAAAGCGTGCGCTCATAGCGGCCGGCGGCGTAGTCTGTGTAGCGTTTGCGGGTAATCGCATCCGCGCTGTCGAAGGGCACGATGACCCGGCCGAGCGCCACCCGCCTCGTATCGCCGCCAGAGGCGCGATAGGTTTCCAGCTGACGCGATTGCGCAACGAAGAAATCGTCGGTCTGCTCGCCCGTGGTGACATTGCCGATCAGCAGGTTGAAGCCGTTGCGGCCGGCCCATTCGGCCGAGCGCAGCGAACCGCCGCCATACCAGATGCGATCGATCAGGCCCTTCGCATAGGGCTGAAGCCGCGGACGCTGCGGGCCGAACGGCGTCTTGATGACCGTATCTTGATTGCCGAGATAGGTACCCCTCAGATTGTCGGCAAAGCGCAACACCCGCTGATGGGAGAAATCGTGGCTCTCCCAATCGCCATCGAAAGCAAGCGGCCCGATCAGATCTGCATGCAGCGGCCGGCCAGCGCTCAAACCGATGTTCAACCGTCCACGCGACAGCACATCCACGGTCGCCAGATCCTCGGCAAGCCGATACGGGCTTTCGTAACCGATGGGTATGACGGCGGTGCCGAGCTCGATGTGGCGCGTGCGCTGCGTTGCCGCAGCGAGGAAGGCGCTCGCCGATGAAATGCCGGGCTCCAAGTGCCGCTGGCGAACCCAGGCACTGTTGAAACCCCTCTGCTCTCCGTATTCGAGCAACTGCAGAGTTTGTTCCAGACCGGCGAGTGGATCCTCATCCGGATAGTTTCCCGGCGTCAGAAAGCCGATATGGCTGATCGATGGGGCTTGGCGGCTCATGCGGCTGTCTCCTCAAAATTTCGGCAGGCCCGGCGGATTGGTTTCCGACTTCGGCAAGGCTTCTTTGGCAAGATGCCAATGGTCGAGGATCTTGGCGTAGGTGCCATCCTTGATCAGCCCATTCGTTGCGATGGTGAGCGCCGCCGCGAGACCGCTGCCCTTGCGCGTGGTGATCGCGACATCCGAGCGATCCGGCCAACCAGCGCTCAGCGTGCCCACGCGCTTGATGTCCTTGTCGCGAGCAGCGATGTAGACAAGCTGGGCATGCGGCTGCACGATGACATCGGCGCGGTCGGACCGCAGAGCTAGAAGGCTCGCTGCATCGTCGTCGTAATATTGGAGTTCTATCGGCTTCAAGCCAGCTTTAACATCCTCATCGCTCCATTTCAGCAGGATGCGCTCCTGATTGGTGCCAGCACCGACGATGATGCGAAGACCGGCCGCATCCTTCGGTTCCTTGATCGACGTGATCTTGCTGTCGTTCTTGACAAAGAAGCCGTGCAGGCCTTGCCGATAAGTGGACATATCGAACTTCTCCTTGCGCTGCTCGGTGACGCCGACATTGGAGATGACGGCATCATATTTGCCCGAAGTCAGCCCCAGCGGCCAGTCGATCCAAGCGACTGGGATAAGCTCGAGCTTCAGGCCGAGCGCATCGGCAACCGCATAGGCGTAATCTGGATCGGCGCCGACCACCGTCTTGGCGTCCGTCGCGTAGGTTGCAAGCGGCGGACCGCCCGGCGCGACTGCCACGGTGAATGTGCCTGGTGTGACGAACTTGAAATCCTTCGGGATGGCGGCAATCGCCGCTTCGTTTTTCGCCGCGTGAAGACGCCCCGGCTGTTGCGGGCTCAAATCGAAATCTTCGGCTGCCATTGCCGGCGCGAGACCGGTCAAAGTAAGCGCCACTGCGGCAACAAACGCAGTTCTGAAAATAGTGCGGATAGTCACGGAACCTGTCTCTCCATTTGAGATGGATGGGAGCGGACCGACGTGAGCCCCACTGACACCGGCCCGCCCGACCAACATTACGAACCGCTCTTCGGCAGGCCCGCAGGGTTGGTCTTGGATTGATCGACCGCTTCGGCAGTCAGGCTCCAGCGCTTCAACACTTCGCCATACTTGCCGTTCTTGATCAGATCGTTGAGTGCGAGGGTGACAGCATCGGCAAGGCCGGCGCCCTTTTTCGTCGTCACGGCAATTTCAGCCGTCAGCGGCCAACCGCCGGAGACGGTGCCGACAAGCTTCCTCGTGCCGTTGATGGCGGCCTTATAGGCCTGTGTCGCATTCGGATTGAACTCGACATCGGCACGACCGGACTGCAAGGCAAGGTCTGCGGCGGCGCGGTCGTCGTAATATTGAACCTCGATAGGTTTCAGGCCGGCTGCCACATTCTGCCGGTCCCATTCGAGGATAATCTTTTCCTGGTTGGTACCGGCGCCGGTAATGACCTTCAGACCGGCAACATCCTTGGGCTCCTTGATCGAGGTGATCTTGCTGTCGGCCTTCACGTAAAAGCCGAGCACGTCCCTGCGATAGGTTGAGAAATCGAATTTCAGCTTGCGCTCTTCCGTGACCGTCACGTTGGAAATGACAGCATCATATTTCCCAGAGGAGACGCCAAGCGGCCAGTCCTCCCAGGCAACCGGCACCAGATCGAGCTGCAAGCCGAGGGAGTCGGCAAGCAATTGCGCGATATCGGGATCAGTGCCGACGACCGTCTTGGCATCGGTCGCGTAGGTGGCGATCGGCGGGTCCCAAGGGTTGATCGCGACCGTGAATTTGCCAGGATTGACGAATTTGAAGTTCGGCGCGATCGCCTTGATTGCCGCCTCGTCCTTCTCGGCACGGATACGATTGGATGTATCCGGGCTCAGGTTGAACTTTTCGGCCGCAATCGTCGGTGTCCCACTCATCGCTGCCGCCGTCAGGACGCCGGCAATGATATATTTTGCTCTCTCAATGAACGTCATTTCCCTTCTCCTTTTCAATTATAAGTTGTTTATGTTGCTATGATGATCCGGACGCCTGCCGCGTCAGAGCGTTGAATGCTCGCCTGCGACTGCTAGAGAACCTTGGCGAGGAAAGCGCGCGTACGCGGATGTCTCGCGTCGTTGAGGATCTGAGTTGGTGAGCCGGCTTCGATAATATGGCCGCCCTCCATAAAGACGATGCTATCGGCGACCTCGCGCGCAAAGCCGATCTCGTGGGTGACGATGACGAGCGTGGTGCCGGTACGCGCAAGCTCCTTGATGACATCGAGCACTTCGCCGACGAGTTCTGGATCGAGTGCAGAAGTCGGCTCGTCGAAGAGAAGTACCTTCGGCCGCAGTGCCAGGGCACGGGCGATGGCGACACGCTGCTGCTGGCCACCGGAAAGCTGACGGGGATAGGCATCGATCTTGTCGCTAAGACCCACGCGAGCGAGAAGCTCTTGCGCAAAGGCGGTCGCTTCGTCGCGGCTCATTCCGCGCACCTGGATCGGAGCCTCAATAATGTTTTCTAAAACAGTAAGATGTGGAAACAAGTTAAAGTTCTGAAAGACCATGCCGATGTCGGTGCGGCGCTTCAGAATGTCCTTTTCCTTGAGCTCGTAGAGCACCTCGCCCTTTTGCGTATAGCCGACCAGCTCGCCATCGACGGAAATGAAGCCGCTATCGACGCGCTCGAGATGATTGATGGCGCGCAGCAGCGTCGATTTTCCCGAGCCTGACGGGCCGATAATGGCCGTCACGCTGCCGGCCGCCAGGTTGAGCTCGACATCGTCTAGGACCTTCAGCGCGCCGAAGCTCTTCGAAATGCCATGGATGCGCACGGCACCACCCTTGGCACGAAGATCCGTCACGCTCCGAAAAGCGGCGAGTGCCTCGGTGTCCGATCTGGTGCCTGCCGCGGCAGGCAGCGGCCGATGGAAGCGCCGGAAGAATGCCTGAAACGGCAAAGGTGTCGGATTGCGCACCGCACCCTTGGAGAAATAGCGCTCGATATAGTGCTGGGCGATCGACAGCACCGTCATGATGACGAGATACCAGACCGTTGCTACCATCAGCAGCGGAATGACTTCCAGATTGCGGCGGTAGATGACCTGCACCGTGTAGAAGAGTTCCGGCAGGGCGAGCACGTAGACCATGGAGGTGCTCTTGGCGAGGCCGATGATCTCGTTGAAACCCGTGGGAAGGATCGAGCGCATCGCCTGCGGCAGAACGATTCGGAACGCCTGGCGGCGGCGAGACAGGCCAAGGGATGCGGCCGCTTCCAGCTGACCCTGATCGACCGACAGAATGCCGCCGCGCACGATTTCGGCAAAGAAGGCCGACTGGTTCAGCGTCAGGCCGAGAAAGGCCGCGGCAAACGGCGTCAGAAGCTGCGTGGTCGGATAATCGAGCAGGACCTTGTCGCTGAACGGGACTCCGATGCTAATAGTTTCATAGAGATAGCCGAGATTGTTGAGAACCAGCAGCAGCACGATCATCGGGATGGAACGCAGGAGCCAGATGTAACCCCAGGAGAGGCTTGCCAGCAGCGGCGACTTCGAGACGCGCGCCAGCGCCAAGGCCGTTCCGAGGATAGAACCCGACACCGCCGCAAGTGCTGTCAGAAGCAACGTCCTGCCAAGACCAAGCAGCACCGGCTCCGCAAAGAACCACTCGGCGAAGACACCCCAGCCCCAGCGCGGATTGGTGAAGGTGGAATAGAGGACGACCGCTATGACGAGTGCGGCAAAGATCGTGCCGGCGGTTCGCCCAGGATGCCTCGCCGGCACGATGCGATAACGCGAGTAATCTGTCTTCGTCTCGGCGGCCCCAGTGCCTCGATCGACACCCACAAAATCCGTCGTTAGCGCCATGATCCTTACCCCTTTTTGATTGTCGTTGATCCGCTACGCATTACCGGCCGGCGGCTGCCAAGCGCTGCTGCGAGCCCGAGGTTTCGGCGATATAGGCCAGAGCCAAATGGCTGATATCCTTCTCGAAAGGGAGGCTCTTGTAGATTTCCGGATCGACGGAGGTATCGAACAGGGCTGTATAGCCGTTGTTGAGGTAAAGACCGACCGCCTCGGGTTGGCGAAAGCCTGTCGTCAGGTAGATGCGGCGATAGCCCTGCCGCGCCGCCTGGGCCTCCAGTTCGACCAGCAGCCTACGCGCCAATCCCTGACGACGGAGATCATGCCGCGTCCAAATCCGTTTGAATTCGGCGGTTTGGTCGTCATAGTGCTTGAAAGCGCCGCCGCCGATCGTCTCCCCGTTTCGGAGAAGGAGCAGGAAATTGCCATGCGGTGGCGCGAAGGCCTCCGGCGGATAGCGGTTGAGTTCGGCAGCCGCCCCTTCAGCGTTGAAATAGTTGCCGTAGCGGCTGTCATATTCATGGATCAGTTCGTCGATCAGCGGCTTGGCGCGCGGGTCCAGCGTGGTCGTATAAAGAAACGTGTCGCTCATGTCGTTCGTCACCCGTTATCATTCGCGAGGAAAGCTTCGGCGAGCCGCACCCAATAGCGGGCTGCCGGCGCGATGATCGCGTCGTTGAAATCGTAGCGGGCGCTGTGCAGCGGCGCGCTATCGCCATTGCCGACGAAGAGGTAGCTCCCGGGCTTGGCCTGCAGCAGGAAGGCAAAGTCTTCGCTCGCCGTCCGCGGCCGGAAATCCGCCTCGACGGCCGCACTTCCAAGCGCCTGCAAGGCGACATTCCTGGCGAATTCTGTCTCTTCGGCATGATTGACGAGTGCGGGAAAACCGAGACGGTAATCGACTTCGGCCGCAGCGCCGAAGCTTTCCGCCTGCGCACGCGCGAGTGCGGGAATCCGCTCCTGCAATCTGGCCCGGACGGTCTCATTGTAGGCGCGCATGGTCAGCTTCATCTCCACGCTTTCCGGGATGACGTTCGAAGCCGAACCGGCATGAATGGAACCGACCGTCGCGACCGCCATTTCTTGAGGATCGATATTGCGCGAGACGACGCTTTGCAGGGCCGTGATGAACGAGGCTGAAGCCAGCACCGGATCGACTGCACGATGCGGCTCTGCGCCATGCCCCCCCTTTCCGACGATCGTGATGACCGCCTTATCGACGGAGGCCATCGCCGGGCCGGCTACGAAACCGAACTGCCCCGACGGCACGCCGGGCCAATTGTGCAGCCCGAAGACCGCATCGACCGGAAACCGATCAAAAAGCCCTTCGGACAACATCTTACGCGCGCCGGCTCCAATCTCCTCGGCCGGCTGGAATATCAGCCGCAGCGTGCCGCTGAAATTGCCGCTTTCTGCGAGGTAACGAGCAGCAGCGAGCAGGATCGAAGTATGTCCGTCGTGGCCGCAGGCGTGCATGACGCCTGGATTGGCGCTCTCATAATCAAGTCCGGTCGCTTCCTCGATCGGCAAGGCATCCATGTCGGCGCGGATGCCGATACTGCGGTTGCCATTGCCTCGTCTCAGAGTCGCGACCACGCCTGTCCCGGCTATGCCGGTCGCGACTTCATAGCCCCAATCAGCAAGCAGCGAGGCCACTTTCTTGGCGGTGCGATGCTCCTGAAAAGCGAGTTCGGGATATTGATGCAGGTCGTGCCTGAGCGCGACGATCTCATCGAGAAAGGCGGCAATGCCTGTCTCGATCGGATCGGCAATCGAAGCGGTCTTGATGATGGCGTTCATGGTGATCGTCCCGGCTCAGGCGCCTACGGCCTTTGCGGGCGCGATGTTTGAATCCTCTGCCGCATAACGGCTTTCGCGATATGGAAGCCCGAGATGATCGCGGAGCGTCTCGCCTTTCAAAGCGGGGTCGAAATAGCCGCGCTCGGTCAGAATCGGCAGGACATGCCTGGAGAAATCGTCGAAGCCTTCACCGATGACGGGGAAGCCGAGGATGAAGCCGTCGGCGCCCTCTTCGTCCACCCAGCGGATGATCTCATTGGCGATGTGCCCGGCGGTGCCGATGAAGGAGGTTCGCGGCGTGGCAGCATCGAGCGCCACTTCGCGCAAGGTAAGCCCCTTCTCCCGCGCGGTCTTCTTGATGCGGTCGGTCGTGGCGCGGAAATTGTTGCGGCCGATATCGCCGAGATCGGGGAAAGGCTCGTCCAGGGGATAGGCGCTGAAATCATGATGATCGAAGAAGCGGCCGAGATAGGCCAGTGCCTCTTCGATGGTGACGAGGTTGCGGATCGCCTGGTACTTGGCCTCCGCCTCCTCCTGCGTTGCGCCGACGATCGGCCCTATGCCGGGAAAGATGCCCACATCGGCCGCACTGCGGCCATGCGCGATCGCGCTCTGCTTCACCTGCTTGTAGAAGGTCTTTGCGTCTTCCAGCGGTCCGCCATTAGTGAAGACGGCATCGGCGTGCTTGCCGGCAAGTCGGATGCCGGAGTCGGAGGCGCCCGCCTGGAATACCACCGGCTGCCCCTGCTTGGAGCGGCCGATATTGAGGGGGCCTTCGATGCGGAAGAACCGGCCCTTGTGGTTCAGGCGATGCAGCTTGGTTTTGTCGGCGTAGACGCCGGTCTCGCGGTCGCGCACGAAGGCATCGTCATCCCAGGAGTCCCACAGACCCTTGATGGCGTCGAGATACTCGTCGGCGATCTCGTAGCGCAATTCATGCTCGGGATGCTCGCGGCTATAGTTTCGGCCCGAGCCTTCGAGCGGAGACGTCACGGCGTTCCAGCCGGCGCGGCCGCCGCTGATGAGATCGAGCGAGGCGAATTGCCGGGCAATGGTGAAGGGATCGCTATAAGAGGTCGAGACCGTGCCCACGAGGCCGAGCTTCGTTGTAAAGGCGGCAAGCGCGGACAGAATGGTCAGCGGCTCGAAGCGGTTGAGGAAATGCGGGATAGATTGCTCGTTGATATAGAGCCCGTCCGCGACGAAAGCGAAGGCGATACCGGCCTCTTCGGCCTTGCGGGCCGTCTTGACGAAGAAGTTCAGATTGGTGCTGGCATCGGCCGGAACGCTTGGATGCTTCCAGGCATTCATGTGGCCACCCGGGCCTTGCAGCATGATACCGAAGGTAACGTGTTTTTGAACCATGATGATCCTCCTGGGACAGGCCGTTCAGGCAACGAGGGAAAGGCGTTCTTTGGCGAGCAATTCTATGGAGTTCAGCCGTTCGGCCGCGGTCAGCGCCGGCGTGTCGAGCACGAATTCCTCGACACCATAACGGCGATGAAACGCGTCGAGTTCGCCGCGGATCTGCGCCGCCGTGCCATGCAGTACGCTCGGCACCTTCTCTTCGGTCCGGAACTCCGAGAAGCCCGCCTGACGCGCGAATTCCGCCGCCTGCTCCTGGGTGCCGACATTGACGCTCTGGCCGTTAGGCAGGAAGAGCTTGACGATGCGCAGCTGCCCGACGCGCTCGCGGGCATGGGCCTCGCTTTCCGCAGCAAAGGCGGCAAGCGCTAGGATCGGCACCTTGCCATCCGTCGCGCTGGCGTAAGCTTCAAACGTATTGCGCAGATTTTCCGGATCACCGTTCAGATGGCCGGCAAACACCAGCCTCCAACCCTTCTCCGCGGCAAGCTTCGCGCTTTCGACGCTGGCGCCGAGAAGGAAGCGCTCGGGCGCGCGCGGCGGAAATGGTGTCGCCAGCGCGCCATCGGAATGAGGATCGGCCGCGAAATAGGTGTTGATATCAGAGAGCTGTTCGGCAAAATCCGGCTTCTTCTCAGGATCGAAAGCGCGCTGCAATGCGCGGGTCGAAAGCGGAAATCCGCCCGGCGCCTTGCCGACACCGAGATCTACACGCCCCGGCGCCAGTGAGGCCAGGAGGTTGAAAACCTCCGCAACCTTGTAGGCGCTGTAATGCTGCAGCATGACGCCGCCGGAACCGATGCGGATCCTTGAAGTCCGCGCAAGAAGATGAGCGATCAGGACTTCCGGAGCCGAACTTGCGAGGTTCGCCATATTGTGATGCTCGGCGACCCAGAAGCGATGATAGCCGAGCTCCTCGGCCCGGATGGCCAAGCGAGCCGTGGCGCCGAGCGCATCGGTGGCGTTGAGCCCCTGTTCGATCGGGCTCTTGTCAAGAAGGCTGAGGAGATAAGTCATGCCGTTTCATCCATGTTTGCGCCCAATGCCGACCATGAAGCGCCATAGTCTATAAAAAACATAGATTTTAAGTTATTTAAGAAACAGCTTTCTTTTTCTTTCGCCGGATGCGGAAAAAATCAGCAGCGACCAAAGGCGGCATCGATGGATGCCGCTGCAGGTTCCAGTGACAGGATCGAGCGCCTGTTGGGACTAAGCCTGTTCAAGGAAGAGCATAGCGTCACAGGCCGTTACCGATCATTTCGACCGGCTGTGATGCCTCTCACGACGGAAAGACGGCGCAATCGACAGCGATGGACGCAATAGATTGCCAAAACCCGCAAATCAGTTCACCTTTCATCTATGCCCGATATCGCACGACCATTCGTGACCGATGATGATCCCGACCGGGACATTCGCTGCCAGGACGCGCTGCAAGCCGCTTTTCGAGAGTTGCTGAATGCCGCGACCCTGGCGGGATGGTCGGAGCGTGAAGTTGCCTTGGCGATTGCCGAGCTCGCGGACAAGCATTTGCTCTCGCTTGAGACCCATGACAATACCGACGCCCTCATCGCGCTGCTGCGGCGAATGACCTAGTCAGCCAACCGTCCACCTGCAGGGAGGTCGATCGTTGCGGTGCTCAATGCATGCCGCCGCCGCCACCCTCCTTGAGATCGACATTGCTCAGGATCAGCGCAAGCGGAATGGCGCAGAGCACGATCAGCATCAGCACATGAAATACATCGATATAGGCGAGGAAGCTCGCCTGGGTCTGCACCTGCTGTCCTATCCAGGCCGCCGCCTGCGCCTGGGCATCCGCTATGGTCGCACCTTTCTCGGCAAAATAGCGCGTCATGGTTCGCAGCGTCTCCTGATAGGCCGGCGACGATGGCGTGACATGTTCCACCAGGCGGCTCTGGTGCCACTGCTCCCGATGCGCCAGGACATTTGACGCGATACAGACGCCGATGGAGCCGCCGATGTTGCGCGCGGCATTGATCATGGCCGACGCCTGATTGGTCTGCTCGGGCCTCAAACCATAGTAGGAGGCGGAAGTGATGGGGATGAAGATCAGCGGCAGGCCAAGCCCGATATAGAGACGAGACCAGACGAAGAAGCTGAAGTTCAGACCAGGATAGAGCCGCGTCAGCTGCCACATGGACATCGCAATGATCGCCGCACCGATGGCGATCAGATATTTCGGCTGAACCAAGGAATTCACGCGACCGGCAACAAACATCATGACCATGGTCACGATCCCGCCCGGTGAGAGCGCCAGGCCTGCCCAGGTCGCTGTATATCCGTAGTTCTGCTGCACGACCTCTGGGATGAACTGCGTCGTCGCGATCAGGATTGCGCCGGTTGCCATCATCACGATGAAACAGGAGCCGAATTGCCGGGTGCCGAGTAGCCACCCATCGATGATCGGATTCGCCTTCGTCAGAACCCACGGTATGGCAGCCAGGAAGGCGAGAACGCATATGGCGACCATGACGATGATGAAGTCGGAGCCGAACCAGTCATCGGTCTGTCCCCGATCCAGGATGAGTTCCAGCGAGCCGAGAAAGGTCGCCACCAGCAGAAAGCCGATGAGATCGAAACGCACGCCCTTCCGGCGGAATTCCTCGCGCATGCTCCTCGTCTTCGGGGTTTCCTTCAACAGCACATAGACGAGCACGAAGGCGAATATGCCGACAGGCCCATTGATGAGGAAGCACCAGTGCCAGGAAAGGTTATCGGAGAGATAACCGCCCAAGGTCGGTCCGATGACCGGCGCGACGACCACGGCGACACCGAAGAGTGCAAAAGCCTGACCACGTTTTGCCGGCGGAAAAGCATCGGCAAGGATCGCCTGCGAGGTCGGCACCATGCCGCCGCCGGCAAAACCCTGTATGACGCGGAAAATCAACAGCACCTGGAGATTCCACGACAGACCGCACAGAACGGAAGCGATCGTGAATGTCACCAGGCACAGGAGATAGAACCGACGGCGTCCGAACCGTTCGGCGAAATAGCTGCTGGCAACCAGCACGATGGCATTGGAAACGAGATAGGTCGTGACCACCCAGGAGGCTTCGTCGGAGCTGACGGCGAGGCCGCCTGAAATGTAGCGCAGCGCCACGTTGGCAATCGTAGTGTCCAGCACTTCCATGAAGGTTGCCAGCGACACCACCATGGCGATTAGCCAGGGATTCGTGACTTGCGCGGGTGACGCTCCTCTTCCACCCGCCGCTGCGCCTGCATCGCTCATCTCGCTCAGCTCCTCGGGCGTACCGTCACTGTCGGCACCACGGACATGCCGGGACCGATTGCAACATCAGCGGGCCATCTGTCGACGATGATCTTGACCGGCACGCGCTGCGTGACCTTGACGTAATTGCCGGTCGCGTTTTCTGCTGGCAACAGCGAAAAGGCAGTACCAGAGCCCGGCTGAACCGATGCTACCTTTCCGTGGAGCGTGTGGTTGGGATAGGCATCGATCGTGATGTCCACCGGCTGACCCGGCCGCATGTCTGTGAGCTGCGTCTCCTTGAAGTTCGCCGTGATCCAGACCTCGTCGGGAACGAATGTCGAGATCGCCTGCCCTGCCTCCACATACTGCCCCTTGGCGCCGGTAAGGCGTACGATGCGCCCCGGCTGAGCCGCCGTGATCGTCGTGTAATTAAGGTTCTGCTGCGCTTCTTCGGCCTGTGCCTGCGCCTGCTTGAGGCTTGCGAGCGCACTGGATTTCTGCGCTTCGGCAACGGCTTTGTTCTTCAGCGCCGAGGTAATATTTGCCTGCATCTGGGCAAGACTTGCCTGATCCTGCTGCAGGGTTGCCGTAGCCTGTTGCACGGCCTGCACGCTGCCGGAGCCGGTCTTGACCAGTTGCTGCTGGCGATTGGATTCCTGCTGCGCAAACTGCAGCGCGGCGGTGGCGGAATTCTGTTGCGCCCTGGCGACGTCGACGGCGGCGCTCGCCGCCTCGATCTGCGCGCCGGCGCTGTCGACCGAGGCCTTTGCCACCTCTACCTGCCCGTTCGCCTGATCGAGCGCGATCTGATAGTCACGCGGATCGATCCTCAAGATGACATCGCCCGCTTTGACGGACTGGTTATCGGTCACCGGAACCTCGGCAACATAGCCGGATACCTTGGCAGCAACCGAAAAGCTGCGCGCATCGACAAAGGCATCATCCGTCGACTCGTAGGGATAGAAATAGATCTTCCAGACGAACCATGCGGCTACGATCAGTGCGAGCAAAACGACAATGCCGAGCAGAATGGAAAGAGGATGACGGCGAATGAAGGATGGGCGCTTTTCAGCCGTTGCATCATTTTGGCGACCGGCGTCATCAACAGGCTGCTGTTTCAGCCGATCCGGCTTGGTTTCCGCAATATTGGGTTGATTGTCAGCCATGACATGACCTTTGCTGTTCTGCAGTTGCGTCTGGAGAGGATTGTCAGTGCCGCAGAAAACTTCGGATCTTTTTGAGATCCCGAATGAAGGTGAGCCGGTTTTTTTCCCTCTCGTCCGCTTCCCTGATCCGGAGGAGCGCCGAAGGATGAATGGTCACTAGGACATCGAGTTTTCGCGACGGATGCAGAATCTGGCCGCGGTCGCGCATGACCCTGACTTTCGAGCCGAGCAGCGAGGATACGGCCGTCGCCCCAAGCGCGACGACAAGTTTCGGCTTTAGCAATTCGAGCTCTGCTCCCAGCCACCAGGCGCAGCGCTGCACCTCGCCGGCATTGGGCCTGGCATGCAATCGCTTCTTGCCACGCATCTGATATTTGAAATGCTTCACGGCGTTGGTGACATAGCAGCGGTCTCGATCCACGCCGGCTTCTTCAAGGCATTCATCAAGGAGCCGGCCCGCCGGTCCGACAAAAGGCCGGCCGGCCACATCCTCCTTGTCGCCCGGCTGTTCGCCGACCAGCACGATGTCGGCCCGGGCCGGCCCTTCGCCGAACACCAGATGAGTGGCGTTGCGATAGAGATCGCAGCGTGTGCAGGATCGAGCATCTTCATGCAGATTATCAAGTGTCTCTGCATTCGCATGCTCATAAGTGAGCGATGGGCCTGCGCCGGCCGAAGGAAATCTATCGAGCATTGGGGGCTCGCTATGGTTCCAGATTCTATGACGATCAACTAATCGTCCTTCTGTTTGTTCCATGCGGGATGCTCATCACAAGGGAACACCCTTCCCAGGTGCTCGTTAAGACAGTGAGACCACGAGAACGGAGAACCCGCCATGAACAGCGAAAGTAAAACCGACTCCTTTGCATTGACCGCATTCTTCGACGACGAATATGACGCGGAAGCTGCAGTCCAGGCGTTGATGGATGCCGGTATCCCGAAGGACGCAATCACCATGACACCTGGCAACCGGCCCGATACCTCACCGACCGATCACATGGGCTTTCTGGATGCATTGACGGGCATCTTCTTTCACGAGGAGCAGCGTGCCGCCTATGCAGCCGCCCTCGAACGAGGAGGAACGCTCGTCACGGTGCAGGAAATGAACGAGGCGCAGCATAATATCGCCCTGCCGATTCTGGCGGAAAGAGGCCAGATCGATCTCAACGAGCGCGAAAGCACCAGTTAGGCCGGCAGGCTTTCGCTTTGCTATGGGAATGACCGATCTCGAGCAGAGTTCAGGATTTTGACGCGTTCCTGAGCGTCGCTACTTATGTCGGCTTCGCTCCACCGAAAAGGCGCTAGCCCTGTCATCTTCGTGAATTCAGACAAACAATTCCTATAATAATCTATAAAAATAGTTTGCTATTTCTATCGATCCTGCCCCCGATTTCGCTAGGTTCTACGCATTGCATTCAGGGAACCGCTGGAAAATCTGATCCGGCCAAGGGGACTAGTCATGAAATTCAACACACTGATCGCTGCGGCCGTCTTAGGTCTCGCCAGCATTTCCATAGCCGCCGGCGCGGCCGCTGCCAACAAGAAGGTCGTCGTCGCCTATCAGACCGATGCCCTGCCCTCCTCGGTCGCGATCGCCAACGGCGATTTCGCGAAGGAGACCGGCTATGAGATCGACTTCCGCAAATTCAATTCCGGAGCGGAGATCTTCGCCGCCATCGCATCCGGCGACGTCCAGATCGGCTATGTCGGCTCAAGCCCGTTTGCCGCTGCCGCCTCGCGCGGGCTGGAGGTGAAGGCATTCTACCTCTCGTCCATCTCCGGCGTCGATGAAGCTCTGGTGGTACGCAATGGCTCCGGCATCAACACGCTTGCCGATCTGAAGGGCAAGAAGCTCGCGGCAGCCCCCGTTTCCACCGACCACTATCAGCTGCTCGCTCTCATCAAGTCCCTTGGCCTGAGCGAAAAGGACGTGCAGGTCTTTGCCGTTCCGCAGCCGGAAATCGTCGCAAGCTATAATCGCGGGGATATCGACGGCGGCTTCGTCTGGGACCCGGCACTCACTGAGTTGAAGAAGAACGGCAAAGTCCTGGTCACCTCCAAAGATGTCGCCGACAAGGGCGCTCCGACATTTTCCGCCTGGGTCGCAACCTCGAAATTCGCAGCAGACAATCCGCAATTCCTGAAGGTCTATGCCTCGGTGATCAACAAATACTACGCCTCCTTTGCCGCCGACAAGGCCGCCTGGGGGCCTGACAGCGACAACGCCAAGGCGCTCGCCAAGCTTCTGGGCGGCACGGCAGACCAGCAGGCGGCCGCGCTCAAGAACCTCACTCTGCTGACGCCCGAGGTGCAGGCATCGACCGCCTGGCTTGGTGGCGGCGATCAGTCCGGCGCGGCAAAAATCCTCAAGGACACGGCAGCCTTCCTGAAGAGCCAGGGGAAAGTCTCCGAGGTTCTACCGAAATACGGCGCATTCGTCACCGCCGACGCGCTCGTCAGCGCAAGCAACTGATCCTCCCTGGCGTCGGCGCGCTTGTCGCGCCGGCGTCGCAATATCGAGAGAGCCCATGCTTCAAGTCGACCATGCAAGCGTCTTCTTTGCAGCGCGTGACGGCAGAACCGTTCACGCGCTCGATCGCGTTTCCTTCAACATTCCGGAGCGCGGTATCGTCGTGGCGCTCGGCGCGTCCGGCTGCGGCAAATCCACCCTGCTCAATGCGATTGCCGGTTTCCTGCCGCTTTCGGAGGGACGGATTACGCTCGACGGCAGGCCGGTTTCCGGTCCCGGCGCTGATCGCGGTGTCGTCTTCCAGAAGGATTCGCTGCTGCCATGGAAGTCGGTCATCGACAATGTGGCCCTCGGCCTGCAATTTGCCGGGTTGGGCAAACGGGAACGCCGGGATCGCGCATCGGAACTGCTACGGCTTGTCGGCCTGAGCGATTTTGCCAATGCCCTGCCCTACGAACTGTCGGGCGGCATGCGCCAGCGCGTCGGCATTGCCCGGGCGCTCGCCACGGATCCGGATATCCTGCTGATGGACGAACCATTCGGCGCTCTCGACAGCCTGACGCGAGAACAGATGCAGGAATTGCTGATCTCCATCTGGGCCAGAACCGACAAGCGCATTTTCTTCATTACCCACTCGATCGAGGAGGCGCTGTTTCTCGGCACGGAGGTGCTTGTCATGTCTCCGAGGCCGGGGCGTGTCGTTGCGCGTTTCGAGCTTGATTTCGTGCATCGTTTTGCCGCCAGCGGCGATACGAGAGCGATCCTGTCTTCTCCCGAATTCGGCAATCTTCGGGACGAAATTCGCGCCATCCTTCACAGTGCCGACAACATCAGGAGTGCGGCATGAGCGATGTCATCGAAACGCACTCCGCCACCGTTTCTCAAAGGGAAACACAACCGAAGCTGGTTCGTGTTCCCGGCTTCGGCGTTGGCGAGAAACCCACCATCGCCATCAGCATCGTGACTGCAATCGTCTGCCTGGCATTGTGGTGGCTCGTCGCCGAGCTCGGCCTGGTATCTCATCTCTTCCTGCCTCGCCCCGATGAAGTGCTGACGCAGATCGGCGTCGTCTACCGCGATGGTTATGCCGGCGCTTCGCTTTCCGAACATATATTGGCAAGCCTGTTCCGCATCGTCGTCGCCGCGGCCATCGCGATCGGGGTCGGCATTCCTGTCGGTCTGCTGATGGGGCTCAACCGCTGGGCAAAGGGAATTCTCGATACGCCGATCGAATTCTATTGGCCACTGCCACCCCTTTCCTATCTGCCGCTGATGATCATATGGCTTGGGATCGGCGAGACCTCGAAGATCACCCTTCTCGTGCTTGCCATGTTCGCGCCGATTTGCCTGTCCGCCCAAGCCGGCGTGCGTTCGCTGCCCCTGGAGCGGGTCAATGCCGCACGGTCTCTCGGCGCGAACCAGCTGCAGCTTTTCTTCAACGTCGTCCTGCCTTCGGCCCTGCCGGAAATCCTAACCGGTATCCGGATCGCCTTCGGCATCGGCTGGGGAACGCTGGTGGCGGCCGAACTCATCGCTTCAACCCGCGGCATTGGCTTCATGATCATGTCGGCATCGCAGTTCCTTGCCACCGACGTCGTCTTCGTCGGCATCGGCATCATTGCGGTCTGTGCCTTCGCCTTCTCGACCGCCGTCCGCATTCTTGAAGCAGTGCTCGTCCCTTGGAAGGGCAAGCTTTAGACTCAAGAGAGATGAGCCGAGGATTCACCGCGGCTCTCCTCGCCACAAATCCCTTATCAATTCAGACAGACCGACAGGCGCAGGCATGAGCGATAACAGCGAATTTCTCTGGTACATCCCGAACGACGTCAAGCCGGGTCACCGCGGCGATTCTGCCGTCGAAAACCACAACAGCCTGGAAACGCTCACGAGCCATGCCAAGGCGCTGGAGGATCACGGCTGGAAGGGTGCATTGATCGGCACCGGCTGGGGCCGGCCCGACACCTTCACCGTGGCGGCCGCACTTGCTGCGCGCACCACCAGCTTCGAGCCGCTCATCGCAATCCGCCCAGGCTATTGGCGCCCGGCGCACTTCGCTTCCGCTGCTGCCACGCTGGATCAGCTGAGCGGCGGCCGGGTGCGCATCAACATCGTTTCCGGCAAGGACAATCTTGCCGCCTATGGCGACAGTGAGGGCGATCAAGCCCATCGCTATGGCCGGACCAAGGAATTCATGCGGCTTACCCGCAAGCTCTGGACCGAAGAGAATGTCACCTATGAGGGAGAACACTTTCGCGTCAGCGAATCCACGGCTGCGCCGCGCATCGAGCCTCGCGATAAACGTCTGCATCCCAGGCTCTATTTCGGCGGCGCTTCGGATGCTGCAGAACGCGTTTCCGCCACGGAGGCAGATGTTCAGCTTTTCTGGGGCGAGCCACTCGCCGACATTGCCGAGCGGATCAGCCGACTGAAGGCATTAAGCCGGGACCTTGATCGCGATCTGCCACCGCTGGAATTCGGGCTGCGCATTACGACGCTGGTGCGCGACACGACGGAGCAGGCCTGGACCGATGCCGAGGCGAAAGTCGCCGAGATGGCTAAGAATAAGGGCGTCGGCTGGAACGATCACCGACAATCGATCGCAGTGGGCCAGAAACGACTGTTCGATCTCGCCGCGCGCGGCGACGTGCTTGACGACAATCTCTATACCGCGCCGGGTAAGTTCGGCGGCGGCGGTGCCGGCACAACCTGGCTGGTCGGCTCGCCAGAGGATGTCGCCCGCTCCCTGCGCAAGTACCGCGATCTCGGCATCACGCATTTCGTTCTTTCGGACACACCCTACCTCTCGGAAATAAAGCGGCAGGGTGAGCAACTGCTGCCGCTGTTGCGCGCCTGAAGGCGTGGCGCGACGAGCCAATTGAGACACGGAAATTTCGATTTCACGGCCGACCGGGATCGGCCGCCGGGGTTTCATAACGTCTTTGAATTATTTATAGTCGAGGCTAAACATCATTACACGACTCTTAATCACGAGGGAGATGAGCCGCCTTGACGAAATTGCCTGCCGCCCCGGAAAGCCGTCTTTCTTCGACCGAGATCGAGACGCATGCCGAGGCCTTTCAGAAAAGCCGCGACGATCGACGCACGGAATTGATGGAGGATTACGTCGAGCTCATCGCCGATCTGATAGAGCATGCTGGCGAAGCGCGCCAGACCGATATTGCGCAAAGACTGGGAGTAACACAGCCGACGGTTGCAAAAATGCTCAAGCGGCTCGCCGAGGAAAACCTGATCACCCAGCGCCCTTATCGTGGCGTGTTCCTGACTGAAGAAGGGCACCGCCTGGCGGTGGCAACCCGCCGGCGCCATGAGATCGTCGAGGCCGTTCTGTGCCGCCTCGGCGTCGATCCTGATACGGCAAGGAATGATGCCGAAGGCATCGAACACCATGTCAGCGAAAAGACCCTCGAAGCCTTCGAGCGTTTTTTGAAGACATGACTGCCCCATACATCGGATCAACCCGATAGCGATCGGGCCAAAGAGCCATTTGGGGCACAGTTTTGACAAGAATGAGTTGAAAAGAAGCGGACAGTGACCGTCCGGCTTGACCCGCTACCTGATATCAACGCAAGGTTTACGAATGCTCGCTAAGCAGAACTTGGCGAACTGCCGGCCCTTCATTTCGCATACTTACTTTTACTGCCGGCACAGGGAATCATGATGAACGCCCAGGACTTCAGCAGCACCGTTTTCGACCTTGCTCCCGTCGCCATGTGGCTGGAGGATTTCAGCGGCGTCAAGGAGCAGTTCGAAGTCTGGCGTGCGGAAGGCGTGACGGACCTGCGTTCCTATCTGTTGGCCGACGTGCAGCGCGTCGCATCCTGCTCGCAAAAGATCAAGCTTCTTGCCGTCAATGCCAGGACGCTGGAGCTCTTCGAGGCGCCGTCCTTCGAGACGCTCGTCGAAAGCCTTTCGCGGGTCTTCCGCGACGAGATGCTGCAAAGCCATGTGAATGAGCTGGTGGCGCTCTGGGAAGGCAAGACCGAGTTTTCGGGCACCGCAATCAACTATTCCCTCGGCGGCAAAAGGCTCGACATCCAGCTACGCGGCGTCATCCTGCCGGGCCACGAGACCTCGTGGAGCCGGCTGCTGCTAACGACGGAAGACGTGACGGCCCGCGAGGAGGCGAGACGGCAGGAAGAGCGGCAGCGCCGCTATGCCGAGGGCATGTTCGAGCATTCGCCGGTCTCCCTATGGGTCGAGGATTTCAGCCGCATCAAGATCCTGCTCGATGAGATCCGCCACCGAGGCATTGTCGACTTTCAGGTATTTCTCGACGTGCATCCGGAGTTCGTCCAGCAATGCATGAGCGAGATCAGCGTGCTCGACGTCAATCAGGCAACGCTCGATCTCTTCTGCGCACCAGACCGCCAGACCCTGCATCAGCGGATCGGCGAAGTGTTCCGCGATGACATGGAGAAGCATTTCCGTGGGCAATTGGTGGAATTGTGGAACGGCCGCCTCTTCCATCAGCGTGAAGTGCTGAACTACGCGCTCGACGGATCGGAGCGTCATGTCCTCCTTCAGTTTTCGGTCTTTCCCGGTTACGAGGAAGACTGGTCGCTGGTGCAGGTGGCACTCACCGACATTACCGCGCGCAAGAAGGCGGAAGCCTATCTCGAATATCTCGGCAAGCACGACGTGCTCACCCGGCTCTTCAACCGCGCCTTCTATATGGAGGAGCTCAACAGGCTGGAGCGCAAATCGCTTCGGCCGGTATCGGCCATCATTCTCGATCTGAACGGACTGAAAGAGTCTAATGACGAGAGCGGCCACGATGCTGGCGATGCGCTGCTGCGTCGTATGGGCGAGGTGCTGAACAGCGTCGTCTCCCTGCCGAACCACGCCGCCCGCATCGGCGGCGACGAATTTGCCGTTCTCATGCCAGGCGCCGATGAAATCGCGGCTGCCGCGATGGTCGAGACGATCAACGAACTGCTGAAGATCAACAATCAGTTCTATTCCAGTGCGCCGCTCAGCGTCTCCATCGGCATTGCCACGAGCCTGCCCGGCGAAACGATGGAAGCCATGATCAAGCGCGCGGATCTCGGCATGTACGAGCAGAAGAAGGCTCACTACGCCGCAGCTGCCACCATAGGTCCGCATCAGGCAAAGCACGGCGCCTGACGCTCTCGCATAGAGACCGACCCGCATAATCCATTGAAACCGTTGGGTTTCATGCGCCCGATTGCCAGGAACAAAAAACGCGACTTCTCATTTGGCTCTCTGGGAAAGATGGAGTTTTGACATGGACGATCAAACGACCAATATCGTCGTCGCCACTCGCTCGGCACTCGACCAGGCCTCGGCACTCGCGGTTCAATATGGATTTTCGCTTCTCGGCGCGATCATTCTTCTGATCGGTGGCTGGCTTCTTGCGGGCATTATCAGCCGTTCGGCCTACCGTGTCATCTCACGCATTCGCGGCATAGACGAAACGCTCGCGAGCTTCTTCCAGAATGTCCTGCACTACAGCTTGCTCATCCTTGTCTTCATCACCGTCCTTGGCCAATTCGGCGTTCAGACAGCCTCCATCATCGCCGCTCTCGGTGCTGCCGGCCTCGCGATCGGCCTGGCACTGCAAGGCACGCTTCAAAATATCGCCGCCGGCATCATGCTGCTGATCCTGCGGCCATTCCGGGTCGGCGAATATATCGAGACGGCGAACGTCAAAGGTTACATCAAGGAGATCGGGCTCTTCGCGACGGAGATGAGGACGGCCGACGGCCTCTATCTGATGGCGCCGAACTCTACGCTCTGGAACACGCCCATCATCAATCACAGCCGCGAGCCGAACCGCCGCCAGCAATTGTCCGTTGCCATGGGTGAGAAAGTTGACATCGATCTTGCCCGCAAAACGATCCTCGACATCCTGAAAGGGGATCAGCGCATCAAGACCACACCCACACCGAAGGTTTTTCTCGACGAGCTGGCCGTCGATCAAGCCGTGCTCAACATCGAATATTGGGCGATCACCTCGTCCTGGTCCGATGTCCGGCACGATGTCGTCTCGAAGCTCAAGGCCAGGCTTGCCGAGCCCGATATAACGATCAAATCGCCGACGGAAGCGACAGGGCCCGCCGACTGAGGTCGCTGCTCGAACGCTAAGCCTGCCGCCGGCAGGGAGTCGAACCAGCGGCAGGCTTCGCGAGGTCATGACACCTCGAGCAAGATCGATGTCCTGCCCGTTCTAAACTTCAGCGAGCGGTATTTGTTCCCTGCCGTGATATGCAAGGGACGAACTAGAAACGTCGTGAATCTACCATTTGATGCGGTAGTCCACCCGCACATTACCAGCCGGCGTCAAAGTCTGCGGATCGGCGAAGGAGGCCGAGAAATTGAGGTTCGGCGCCAAAGGCTGCTGAAACGAGACCGTGCTGGAAAAGACGCTGCCGACGTCCTTCAGATTGCCGATCGCAGATAAGGACGTTCCCGTCCAGGGAACAGCAACGGTAACGGCTTGTGTCGCGGTAATGGAATTTGCCGCATTCCGCGCGCCCGCGTAATTTACGTTCAGCGAACTAGAAGTGCTCATGTCCAGGTTTTCCGACACCGTCCAGCTCCGCGAGCGTTCGAGGCAAAGCGTTCCGGTGCTGTTGAGCGCATCAACCCTCAATGACACCTCGCGACGCCATATGGTCGAAAAGCGCTTGTGATCGTCGATTGCCGTACCCCACAGGGTCGCCAGGCTGCTGCTGCGCAGGATGGCGCCGGTGGCCGCGCTGCCAAGTCCGAGATCCATGCCAGCGCTGACATCCCATGCCATCGGCAGCCGGAAACCCAGAGTGGTCTTGTATGTTCTGGGTGCGACCTTGACCGGCGACCAGATCATCAGATCGCTGGCTTTGGTGACCTGCGGCAAGCTGACACTCGCAAGAAGACCAAGAACGCCGCGAAGGACGCGTTTTGACCTGAAGCCCATGTTAAAGCCCGCATTCTCTTACCCCGACCTCGTGATGTTCAGGGCGCATCAAGGCAACAGCCGGACACGGAAACACCCGCATGCCGGCTTCGGATTGATTTTGTTCGGTTAAGCACCAGCAAGATAGCGGCGCATCGGAGCCAAGATTTACGGCATCCGATTGAAGGGAATGACGCAGCTTCCAATCAAGAAGCACCCTTCGCCTGAAAGAATCCCATCCGGGGTCGCGCTTGTAAACCCCTTGATCTCATGTTTTTTGTTGCGTTGCACACATGTCGCACCTGCGACGCCGCAGCATGAAAGCGACATCACCGCGAACGGCCTGAAAAACCAGCCCTTGCCGGATAGCCAAGTCGTCATTGAAGGATGATCACATTCCCGCGAGCGGCCGCGGCGCGAAGCATCGAACCGGTGGTTCACCCCGCGCGGAGCCCAGCCTTCGTCAGAATCGGAAGCACCCGATCGCAGAAATAGGGCAGTTCCTGCGTATAGTTGACGAAGGACAAGGCGATGCCGGCATAGCCTTGCTCGGCAATGGCGATCATCTCTTCGGCAATGCGCTGCGGCGTGCCGATCAGCGGATAGCTGCCTGCTCCACCGGCAAACCGCTGGCGGTAGCGGTCATAGGCCTCGCGATCATGAGATTGCGAGAACTCCTTCTTGCCGGCCATGTGCTGGTCGACGGCAGCGTGATCGGCCATGGTCACGGCATAGAGCGTATAGTAATCCTCTGCCTCCGTCTGTGTCTCGCGGCAGACGACGTGACAGACGGTATAAACGCCGACTTGCCTGCCTTTGCCTTCCGCCCGTGCAGCGATGTCAGTCACATGCTTTCCGGCGTCATCGATCTCGGTGAAGGTGGTGAAGAGATAGTCGCAATGCGCCGCGGCAAAGTCTCGACCGGGGTCGCCGAAGGCCGCATTCATCGTCACCGGCCGTGGCGCCTGCAGGCTTGCGGGACGGCTGACGGCTTCTTTCAGATTATAGTAGCTGCCGCCATAGTCGATCGGCTCATCGGAGGCGTAGAGCCTTTCGACAACTTCCAGCCATTCGGCGGCTTGGTCGTAGCCTTTTTCGACCAGCGGCACGCCGAACATGCCGAATTCCTTCGGGTTCCAGCCACAGACAATGTTCAGCCCGGCTCGCCCCTGGCTGATATGATCGACCGTCGCAAGCGACTTGGCAGCATAAAGGGGATGGACGAGCGGTACGTGCACCGTCATGAAAAGGCCGATCTGCTCGGTCGCAGCGGAGAGCGCAGCAGCCCAGGTGAAGGTCTCGAACGACCATTCACGCACGCGGTTCTTGCCGCCGAAACCGCGCCAGCGGGCAATCGGCAGAAAGAATTCGAGCCCCGCCCGGTCGGCGATCTGTGCTGCGGTCAGATTATCCTGCCAACCTGCCGTCCAACGCTCCGGCACGTCGGTGATCGCGAGCCCGCCATCCGCATTGGTCGAGAAAACACCGAGCTTCAGCCTGTTCGGCCCCTTCAGCGGATGCATGTTCATGGCGGCCTCCTCCTCCCGAATTCACCTCGCGTCTATCCTGCAAAATCCGCAGCGACCCGATAGAAATGTGTTAGCGTCGTAACGAAGAATTTCAAGCTTAAAGTTTTTCGATCCGCGCATACTAATCAACCACGGGGCACAAGGCTCTTGCGTCTCGCCTGTTGCGGCGCGATGCGCTTGTCTCCGGCGAAAAACGGCCCGCCGTGCCGGTCCAGTTCGCTATGCGTCAGATTGCACAATGCCTCCAACTCTCCGGCTGAGGCACGCCCGAAGGCGTCGTCGAACCTATCGGCAAGGTCCCGATCCATCTCTCGAAGCAGGCGGGGAATCCACTTGCCCCTGCCCGACCATTTGCCTCGCCCGAGCAACATAAGGTCAGCCAAAGGCTGATAGAGTTGCGCGGCAATCGCGCGTATCTCCCGAGCCGCCCGCTCTCCATGCAGGTCATCGAGAAGATCGGTGATCTGATATTTCAGAGCATTCAGCTTCTCATCTTCCAGCTTCGGTGGGCCATTATGGAGGATGCTGGTAGCATAGTCCTTCCAGGCCTGCCCCTTGTCAGGATTTGGCCCGAGGATCTGGCCTGTCGCAACCATATGAATGATAACGGGATAGCCACGCGCAATATCGTTCTCGAAAAACCAGCTGAGTGTCTCCCGGTCGTGAACAAACAATTCGAACGGAAACTCGCCCTCGATAAAGGTCTCGCGCCAACCGGTTTCGAGATGATCGAAGACCACGACCAGATCGATGTCGGAGCCCTTTCTTCCCTCGCCTCGTATGATCGACCCTGAGGCAAAGGCAAATGAATAGCTCGCAAAACGGCTGGCGAGAACCGAACGAGTCGCCTGCATTGCCGTTTCAAATATGCTCATTTCGCTCTCCAAATATCAATTGCCGGTCCGATATGCTGACCAAGTCTGAGCAGAGGGTATCTGCTCCTCGATCTGAACGGCGTTGTGGCTGCAATAATCTGTCGACGAATGATTACGAGGCCAGAGGCAGCTCAAAGCTTCGCTTCAGCGTTTCCATTGGCACATCGGTCTTGACGTTCAATACGCTCGGGATGCGCGTCAAGTGGTCAGCCTGAAACCGCCAATAGCTGTGCAGATCAGCCGTGACGATGCGCAGGACGGCATCGCATTCGCCCGTCGTCAGATAACATTCCATGACTTCAGGAAACCGCCTGACGGCCTCCGCGAATTGCAGGGTGACTTGCGCATCCTGCGTCTTGAACCAGACACGGGCAAACACGGTAAGGCCCGCACCCACCTTTGCCGGGTCTAGGACGGCAACATAGCGATCGATGATGCCAGCATCCTCCAGCAATCGCACGCGGCGAAGACAGGGTGACGGCGACAACCCCACGTCCTTCGCGAGGTCCACATTGGAGATGCGTCCGTCGCGCTGTAGCACCCGGAGGATACGCCGATCGATCTCGTCCAAAGTCGCTGACACAATATAGCTCCTACTGCCAATCAAGTGGCATAATATGCCAAACTTTCTCGTATTATTGAACTCTTCGCAAGCTCATTGCGCAAGGATTGACCTATCGTTCCAGCCGTCAACATGGAGACGGAAGCCGATGTCGAAAAAGCTCAAGAAAGTCGTACTCGCCTATTCGGGAGGCCTGGACACATCCATCATCCTGAAATGGCTGCAGCAAACCTACGGCTGCGAAGTCGTGACCTTTACCGCCGACCTTGGTCAAGGCGAGGAGCTTGAGCCCGCCCGCCGAAAGGCCGAGCAATTGGGCGTCACAGATATCAGGATCGAGGATGTCCGCGAGGAATTCGTTCGGGATTTCGTTTTCCCGATGTTCCGGGCAAACGCGCTCTATGAGGGGCAATATCTCCTCGGCTCCTCCATCGCCCGCCCGCTCATCGCCAAGCATCTCATCAATATCGCACGCGAGGTGGATGCCGATGCCATTGCTCACGGCTCCACAGGCAAGGGCAATGATCAGGTGCGTTTCGAACTGGCGGCCAATGCGCTCGACCCGTCGATCACGATCATCGCGCCATGGCGCGAGTGGGCCATCCAATCGCGCACCCAGCTGATCGAATATGCCGAAGCGCATCAAATTCCCGTGCCGAAGGACAAGCGCGGCGAGGCTCCTTTTTCGACCGACGCGAATCTCCTGCACACCTCCACCGAGGGCAAGGTGCTGGAAGACCCGGCTGAAATCGCGCCAGCCCATATCTATCAGCGCACCGTCGATCCTCTAGAGGCACCAAACGAGCCGGAAATCGTCGTCATCGGCTTTGAAAAGGGCGATGCGGTTTCCCTGAATGGAGAAGCGATGACGCCCGCAGGCCTCCTGACGAAGCTCAACCAATTGGGCGGCAGGCACGGGATCGGCAGAATCGATCTCGTCGAGAACCGTTTCGTCGGGATGAAATCGCGTGGCGTTTACGAAACCCCGGGCGGCACGATCCTCCTCGCCGCCCATCGCGGGATCGAATCCATCACGCTCGACCGCGCCGCTGCACATTTGAAGGACGAGATCATGCCCCGCTACGCTGCGCTGATCTACAACGGATTTTGGTATTCTCCCGAGCGGGAAATGCTGCAGGCATTGATCGATCGGAGCCAAATCCATGTCGGCGGCGAAGTGACGCTCAGGCTCTACAAGGGCTTAGCCGGTGTGATCGCGCGTACCTCGCCCGCCTCGCT
Organism: Rhizobium pantanalense; assembly: GCF_030182525.1. NCBI lineage: Bacteria > Pseudomonadati > Pseudomonadota > Alphaproteobacteria > Hyphomicrobiales > Rhizobiaceae > Rhizobium > Rhizobium pantanalense. The sequence continues at coordinate 497,119 of NZ_JAQJCH010000002.1, read as the reverse complement.
CTACTCGACCGACCTCGTCACCTTCGAGGAAAGCTCCGGAGCATATGATCACCACGACGCGGAAGGTTTCATCAAACTCAATGGCCTACGTCTGAAGAGCTGGGCAATGCGAAACGCCAGGATGGCGGCATCTGCTCTTGACCTCGACTGCGCTTGAGGTTGCAAAGTGGCCGGCACACGGAGGTCAATCCGTAATGAAGATATTGAAAGACGAGGATTTATGCCCTGCCGCAGCCATGCGTGGGGCAATCGATGCCTTGGAAGCAGCCTTCCGGGCCAAGGCCGCCGGCAAGCTGGTGTCCCCACCCCGCCATCACGTCTCCTTTCCCGATCGTGGAGATATCGTGTTTACCGTCGGCGGCATCGATGGCGAGCGGCCGCTTGCCGGCTTTCGCGTCTACGAGACCTTTGCCGGCGAGCAGCATTCACAAGTGGTCGCTGTTTGGCGTGCTGACACCGCTGAACTTCGAGGGATCATCCTGGGCGAACGGCTCGGCCAGATCAGGACAGGGGCAATAGGAGGCATAGCCATCCGTCACCTCAGCGCTGCGACCGCCCGCACGGTCGGCATCATTGGTAGCGGTGCGCAGGCGCGAACGCAGCTCATTGCCGCTGCCGCCGTTCGCGACATAGACTCTGTCCGGGTCTTCAGCCGAAATCCGAGAAACTGTGCCGCCTTCGCTGAAGAGATGCAACTGGAACTCGGCATTGCCGTTGAACCGGTCACAAGTGCTGCAAAAGCCGTGGCCGATGCCGATATCGTATTATGCGCAACAAGCAGCGACAGGCCGGTGATCGATGCTTCGGAGTTAAAAGCCGGCGTCCACATCAATACGATCGGCCCGAAGGCGCTCAAGGGGCATGAGCTCGGCCTGGACGTCGCGAACATGGCCAGCATCATCGCTACGGATTCTCCCGAGCAAACGCGCGCCTATGCGTCCCCATTTTTCCTTTCCGGAACCATGCACGAGGAGCGAATGCTCGATCTTGCGGCCATAGTCGCCGGCCATGGTGCCGGTAGAACATCTCCTCTCGACACCACGCTCTTCTGTTCGGTCGGCCTCGCGGGTACGGAAGTCGTGGTAGCATCGGCCATATTCGACATGATCTGACATCGGCTCGGAAATCGCGCGGCTGAGCCTCGAAACTCCTCAGTCGTCCCAGCCAACGACCGTCAACCTCGGCCAGACTGCAATCCAGCGATTGACCTTCTGCTCGTAGATCGCCTGCGTGATCTGCTTCTTATTGGGGCGCACGACGCCATTCAGCAGATCAGAAAGACCGAACGGAGCACAATAATCCAGACGACCGTGACTATTGGAACGCAATCCCACGGCGGTTGCCGTAGTCGGAAAAGTGGTGATGGCGTCCAGGGTCGATTTGTAAGGCGGGATCGGGTATCCGAACTTCGCTTCGTACCAGCAATGAACCCGGGCTTCATTCTTCACATCGATCCAAACCGGCAAATCGGGAAACATCCCGCGGACCCGAGCGGCATGATCGGCCTCCGCTTGTTCAGACAGATCATCGGCATCGAAATAAACGATGTCGAGATCATTGATTCCATGAGACAGGGGCAGCCCGAAGGCATAATTTCAAACGGTCTGAGCAATGGCTCCTGCCACCAGCCAGCAATCCGGCAGCGCAATCTCATCCCAGCGCCGGAGAAGCGACCCGAGCAATGGACTTCCGAAGACTATATCCTCCAGTTCCGCCTGTTCGCTTGTCGTCATTGCCCCCACCCGACTGGAAATGGCCCTGCGGCCATGGTGTATGGCCTCGCCTCCTGTATTTAAGCACGATTCTCGGCTTTAATTGTAGACTTGGTCGCTGTATCCGACTGGCTCTCATCGCCTTTGCGTGCAAGCCGGAGCAGCCGATCCATTTCGCCGTACGAATTCAAAAGGACGACCGGCACTTGCGGCCCATACAGGTCGATACTTCGAACAAACAGAGGCGCATATTTCCTCTCGAAATTCCAGATATAGGAGAGGAAAGCCCTATCTGGCAGAGGTTCAGGGCAACCTTCGGCCATTGCAGGGCGAACTGTTCCATAGTGCCGCGAAACCCTCTTCGCCAGACCCAATAATGCGACACGCCTCGGCACTCGAACCCAAAGGACGAGATCGGTGCGCGGCAATCTCAGATCAAAGGTGGATGCGCCACTGCCATCCATGACCCACCTCTCCCGTCGCGCCAGCTCGAAGATAATCGACCGTTGCTCACCCTTTTCGCGCTCTTTCCAACCGGGCAGCCATCGGACGTCCCGGTCCAGCGATTGAAACTCCAAACCGAATGTAGTCGCAATCTTCTGGGAATAGGTCGTCTTGCCGCCTCCGGAGCAGCCAATGACAAGTACCCTGTTGGCGCCGGCAAGTAGTGCAGCAGCTTCGGGCAGCAAAACATAGTTTGGCAAAGATTCCTCCCGTCCGACACGGATGTCTAAGTCGCGCGACACTATTCTATCAGCGGGGCGCTCCGGCCCGTTCGGATGTCCACTCACTCCAATCGTCTTGAACGCCCAACAATTCAAATCCCTTCAGATTGGCTCATCTGCGACGAATTTTTTCGCCTCGCATCAGCAGACGCAAATCAGCGCGGCGACATCATCTACGATTGCGGCGTCACCTCACTCAACAGCCAGTCCTGAAATAATGTCGCAGTCTCGTTCGTTTGCTTCCTTTCCGGCATGACAACGTAATAGCTGTTCTCGGTCGGCATCGGCAGATTAAACAGCGGCAGAAGCGTGCCGGCCTTGAGCTCATCCTCGATCAGATAGGTCGGCAGGAGCGCCACACCCAGCCCGGCGATGGCGGCTGCGATGATCATGGAAAACTGGTCGAAGCGCGCACCGGGATAGGCATTCTCCGTCGGCAGCTCCTGCAGATCGAACCACTGCGCCCAGAGCTTCGGACGCGTCGTCAGATGCAGCAGCGGCGCACCCACCAGCTCGTCCGGCGAGATCAGACTCAGCCGTCCGGCAAGTTCCCAGCTGGCAACGGGCAGCACGGTCTCATTGCAAAGAAAAGTAGCAACCGCGCCGGCCCAGGCCGGCAGGCCATAGTGAATGGCAAGATCGAAATTATCCTCCTCAAAATTGAAGGGCTTGGACCGGGATTCCACCGTGACGGCAACATCGCGATGTTTGTCAAGAAACCGGCCGAGGCGCGGCACCAGCCAGCGTGTGCCGAAGGTCGGCAAGGTTGCGACCTTCAGAGACAATTTCATCTGGCCGGCGGCAACGGCGCCGATCATCAGCCGCTCCGAACGCAAGAGCAGATCCTTCACCTCCGGCAACAGCCGAAGTCCGGCCTCGGAGAGCACGACGCGTTGGCGGACGCGCTCGAACAGCTTCAGGCCCGTCTGCTGCTCCAGATCGCCGATTTGCCGACTGACCGCGCTTTGAGTCAAATTGAGTTCTTCGGCGGCACGCGAGAAATTCTGATGGCGCGCCGCGCATTCGAATGCCTGAAGATTGACGATGTCAGGGATGAGACGTCGACGCATAGTCATTCCATTTTTGCATCAAGTTAGAATTCTCTCTCACAACACCAGCCGCCCAACAAGAGATATTCTGCTAGATAGGAATGACATAGTCTTTCAGGAAGAGATTGCACATGAAGCCTGACCACGTCTCGACCAGCGATATTCGCAGCGCTTTTTCCGCCGCCATGTCGGCGATGTATCGCGAGGAGGTTCCCGCCTATGGCACGCTCATGGAGCTGGTCGCTCGCGTCAACGACGAAACGCTGGCGGCACAGCCAGAGCTTAAGGAGCGGCTGGAGGCGACGGATTATCTCGATCGCATCTCCGAGGAGCGTCACGGCGCCATCCGGCTCGGCACCGCGGCAGAGCTTGCGATGATGGCCCGCGTCTTCGCCGTCATGGGCATGCATCCGGTCGGCTATTACGATCTTTCGACGGCCGGCGTGCCGGTTCATTCGACCGCATTCCGCCCGATCGGCGATGCGGAGCTGAAGCGCAATCCCTTCCGCGTTTTCACCTCTCTGCTGCGGCTCGATCTGATTGCCGATGAAGATCTTCGCAAGGCGGCCGCAGACATTCTCGCGAAGCGCCAGATTTTCACGGAAGGTGCCGTCGCACTCACCGAAAAGGCAGAGCGCGAAGGCGGCCTGAACAAGGACGATGCCCAGCGCTTCGTTGACGAGGTTTTGGAGACCTTCCGCTGGCATGACGAAGCCAATGTCGATGCTGGCATGTATCATCGGCTCCACGATGCCCATCGGCTGATTGCCGATGTCGTGTCCTTCAAGGGACCGCACATCAATCATCTGACGCCGCGCACGCTGGATATCGACCAGGTGCAGGCGCTGATGCCGGATTACGATATCGCACCGAAGGCCGTGGTCGAAGGACCGCCGACGCGCTCCTGCCCGATCCTGCTGCGCCAGACCTCGTTCAAGGCGCTGGAAGAACCCGTTTCCTTCCGCAATGCCGATGGCGTCTGGGAAGAAGGCTCACACACCGCCCGTTTCGGCGAGATCGAGCAACGCGGCATTGCGCTAACACCGAAGGGCCGCGCGCTCTATGACAAGCTGCTCGATCAATCGCGCAAGATTGTGCGCCCGGCAGCTGATGGATCGAACGCCCGCGACTATGAAGCTGCGCTCGCTCAAAGCTTTGCCGAATTCCCGGATGACTGGGCGGCAATCCGCGCCGAAGGCCTCGGCTACTTCACCTATTCGCTGACGGCCAAAGGCAAGACCGCCGCAACGAGCCATGGCGATATCGACGCGCTGATCGACCAGCGCCTCGTTCAGTTCGACCCGATCGTCTACGAGGATTTCCTTCCCGTCAGCGCGGCCGGCATCTTCCAGTCCAACCTCGGCGATGGCGTGCAGCAGGACTTTGTCGCCAGCCCGAACCAGCGGCGCTTCGAAGCCGATCTCGGCATGAAGGTGCTGAACGAATTCGACCATTATGCCGGCATCGAACAGGCATCGATCAATGCCTGCCTGCGAGCCCTTTCCAAACAAGACGCCGCCGAATGAGGTGATGCGGCGATAACAGCCGCGCGCCCCCGGATCAAGACAAGTGGAGTTTCAAACGATGAACATTGCAGCCAAGACCCCTTCCGTTGCAGCCGAAGCCGGCGCCATTCTCGAAAAACTCGGCGTCGACAAGGTGCTCTACACGCAAGGCGACATGCCCTCCTATTCCCCGGTCACCGGCGAAAAGATCGGCAGCCTCAAGACCGTTTCGACCGATGAAGCGGCGAAGAAAATCGAGAAGGCGCATGCCGCATTCCGCGCCTGGCGCCTTGTTCCGGCACCGAAGCGCGGCGAACTGGTGCGTCTGCTCGGCGAAGAGCTGCGCGCCGCCAAGGACGATCTCGGCCGCTTGGTTTCCATCGAAGCCGGCAAGATCCGCTCCGAGGGCCTCGGCGAAGTGCAGGAGATGATCGACATCTGCGATTTCGCCGTCGGCCTTTCCCGCCAGCTGTACGGCCTGACGATTGCGACCGAACGCCCAGGCCATCGCATGATGGAAACCTGGCATCCGCTCGGTGTCGTCGGCATCATCTCCGCCTTCAATTTCCCGGTCGCGGTCTGGTCGTGGAATGCGGCGCTGGCGCTGATCTGCGGCGATGCCGTCGTCTGGAAGCCCTCGGAAAAGACGCCGCTGACCGCCCTTGCCTCGCAGGCAATCCTCGATCGTGCACTTGCCCGCTTCGGCGACGCGCCGGAAGGTCTTTCGCAGGTACTGATCGGCGATCGTGCGATCGGCGAAATCCTGGTCGACCATCCGAAGGTGCCGCTCGTTTCGGCAACCGGATCGACGCGCATGGGCCGTGAGGTCGGACCGCGGCTTGCCAAGCGCTTTGCCCGCGCCATCCTCGAACTCGGCGGCAACAATGCCGGCATCGTCTGCCCCTCGGCCGATCTCGACATGGCATTACGCGCTATCGCTTTTGGCGCCATGGGTACGGCCGGCCAGCGCTGCACGACGCTGCGCCGTCTCTTCGTCCACAAAAGCGTCTACGATCAGCTCGTTCCGCGTCTGAAGAAGGCCTATCAGAGCGTATCGGTCGGCGATCCCCTGCACTCTTCCGCGCTCGTGGGCCCGCTGATTGACAAGGCGGCGTTCGACAACATGCAGAAGGCAATTGCGGAAGCAAAGGCGCATGGCGGCTCCGTCACCGGTGGCGAGCGTGTCGATGTCGGCCATGCCGACGGCTACTACGCAAAGCCGGCGCTGGTGGAAATGCCGAAGCAGGCCGGTCCGGTCATGGAAGAAACTTTCGCGCCCATCCTCTATGTCATGCCCTATGACGATTTCGACACCGTCATCGATGAGCACAATGCCGTTGCCGCCGGCCTGTCCTCCTCGATCTTCACGCGCGACATGCAGGAATCCGAGCGCTTCCTTGCCGCCGACGGCTCCGATTGCGGCATCGCCAACGTCAATATCGGCACCTCGGGCGCTGAAATCGGCGGTGCATTCGGCGGCGAGAAGGAAACCGGCGGCGGCCGCGAATCCGGCTCTGACGCCTGGAAGGCCTATATGCGCCGGGCGACCAACACCGTGAACTACTCCAAGGCCCTGCCGCTGGCGCAAGGCGTCTCCTTCGACATCGAGTAAGCTCCATGACGGTCGCCACGAAAATCGAAGAAGCGGGCTTCAAGCCCGCTTCGCGGATCGCCTCCATCGGCGTTTCCACCATTCTTCAGATCGGTGCGCGCGCCAGCGCGATGAAGCGGGAGGGCCTTCCGATCATCATTCTCGGCGCCGGCGAACCGGATTTCGATACGCCTGATAATGTGAAGGAGGCGGCCAAGGCCGCCATCGATCGGGGCGAAACGAAATATACCCCGCTCGACGGCACGCCGGAGCTGAAGAAGGCGATCGCCGGAAAATTCAAACGTGAGAACGGCATCGACTACGCGCTCGACGAAATCACCGCGGCGACGGGTGCCAAGCAGATCCTGTTCAACGCCTTCATGGCGTCGATCGATCCGGGCGACGAGGTTATCATCCCGACGCCCTATTGGACCTCTTATTCCGATATCGTCGAGATCTGCGGCGGCGTGCCGGTTCTGATCCCCTGCGATGCCAAGGCCGGTTTTCGCCTGAAGGCTCATCAGCTCGAACAGGCGATCACGCCCAAGACGCGCTGGTTACTGCTCAACTCGCCGTCCAATCCATCAGGTGCGGCTTATTCCGAGGCCGATTATCAGCCGCTGATCGAGGTGCTGCAGCGTCATCCGCATGTCTGGCTGATGGTCGACGATATGTATGAGCACATCGTCTATGAGGGCTTTCAGTTCACCACGCCCGTCGCCATCGAGCCACGTCTCAAGAGCCGAACGCTGACGGTGAATGGCGTTTCCAAGGCCTATGCCATGACCGGCTGGCGCATCGGCTATGCCGGCGGTCCGAAGGCTCTCATCAAGGCCATGGCGGTTATCCAGAGCCAGGCGACCTCCTGCCCCTCCTCCGTCAGCCAGGCGGCGGCCGTTGCCGCGCTGAACGGCCCGCAGGATTTTCTTGAGGGTCGCAAGGCAAGCTTCCAGCGCCGACGCGATCTCGTCGTCAACAGGCTGAACGCCATCGATGGCCTGGATTGCCTGATACCGGAAGGTGCCTTCTACACATTCTCCGGCTGCGCCGGCGTGCTTGGAACGACGACACTCTCCGGAAAGATGATCGAGACGGATGCGGATTTCTGCGCCTATCTGCTCGATGAGGCCCATGTCGCCGTCGTGCCCGGCTCCGCCTTCGGATTGTCGCCCTATTTCCGCATTTCCTATGCGACATCGGAAGCCGATCTCGTCGAAGCGCTTGATCGCATCGAAAGGGCCTGCGCGGCGCTCCGGCGCTAGAGCAGCTGCGACCGACGCACAAAACGGCTATCCATCCGGAACAGCGTGAAAACAAAGAGATAGAGCATTCCCGTAATTCTGTTTAAAAGCGGGAATGCTCCAATCACCGCGTAAAACGCCGGAAGTCTTCGCATCATGATACCACGCCTTGTTTCGGCGAGAGACACTTCTCTACATCAAACCGGCGCCTTCACCCGTCGGCTGTCGGCACTCGGCTTTAGCGGTGACGTGGAGATAGATGACGGTGCCAGGACGGTCGCCTCGACCGACAATTCCATCTATCAGGTCAAGCCGACGGCAATTCTCTATCCGCGCGGCACGGATGATCTGAAAATCATCGCCAAAGCCCTATCCGAACCAGCCTTTTCCGATCTTGTCATCGCCCCGCGCGGTGGTGGCACCGGAACGAACGGACAATCCCTTACCTCAGGCGTCGTCGTTGACTGCTCCAGGCATATGAACCGGATCCTGGAGATCGATCCGGTGCGAAGGGTTGCCCGTGTCGAGGCCGGCGTCGTCAAGGATCAGCTCAACAAGGCGCTGAGGGCCTATGGGCTGTTCTTCGCGCCCGAGCTTTCCACCTCCAACCGCGCCACGATCGGCGGCATGATCTCCACCGATGCCTGCGGTCAGGGCTCGTGTCTCTACGGCAAAACCAGCAACCATGTTCTCGGCCTTCGCGTGGTGCTTTCCGATGGCAGCGATTGGTGGTCGCGTCCACTTGGCAATACCGAGCTGAAGGAGATCAAGGCTCGTGACGATCGGATCGGCGAAATTCACCGGGTAGTGGATGCAATCGCCAGGGACAAAAGCGAGCTGATCGCGGCCACTTTCCCGAAGCTCAATCGTTACATGACCGGTTATGATCTTGCCCATATCGGGCGCGAGGACGGCCGCTTCGATCTGAATGCGGTGCTGTGCGGATCGGAAGGCACACTTGCTTTGATTGCCGAGGCCGAACTCAACGTGCTGCCGATCCCGGCACAATCGGCCCTCATTAACATCCGCTATGATGATTTCAACACGGCGCTGGAGGATGCCAGGCGGCTGGTGGCATTGAAGGTGGCCTCGGTCGAAACAGTCGACGAGAAGGTGCTGGGTCTCGCCAAAGGCGACATCGTCTGGAGCGGCATCGCCCGCTTCTTCCCTGAGGATGCATCCGGCGCCGCCAACGGCATCAATATCGTCGAGGTGCTGGCTGATGATCGCGACGAGCTAGAACGCAAGCTCGCGGATGTCACCGCCGCGCTTGATGACCGCTCGTCAGCGCGCCACAAGGGCTATACGATCGCCCGCGAAAAGGCCGAGATCGAAGCAATCTGGTCGATGCGCAAACGCGCTGTCGGCCTGCTCGGCAATGTTGAGGGGCCGGTGCGGCCGGTGCCCTTCGTCGAGGACACTGCCGTTCCGCCCGAACATCTGGCCGCCTACATAAGAGAATTTCGCGCCCTTCTTGACGCCGAAGGGTTGGATTACGGCATGTTCGGCCATGTCGATGCTGGTGTGCTGCATGTCCGCCCGGCGCTCGATCTTACCCGCGTCGACCATCAGCCGCTCGTCCGGAGGATCAGCGACGGCGTGGTTGCCCTCACCCGCAAATATGGCGGCGTGCTCTGGGGTGAACATGGCAAGGGCGTTCGCTCGGAATATGTCCCTGAATATTTTGGCGAGCTTTATCCGAGCCTGCAGGACATCAAGCGCGCATTCGACCCCGGCGATCGCCTCAATCCGGGCAAGATCGCATCCGGCTCATCCCGCCCGTTGCTGAAGATCGACGAAGTGTCACTGCGCGGCGACTTCGATCGTATCATCGGCAACGACATCCGTGCCGCCTTCGACAATGCAGCCTATTGCAACGGTAATGGCGCCTGTTTCGATTTCGACGCGACAAGCCCGATGTGCCCCTCCTTCAAGGCGACCGGCGACCGGCGCTATTCGCCAAAGGGCCGCGCGGCGCTGATGCGCGAATGGCTGCGCATGCTGGCGGAGCGGAAGATTGACCCGCGGCGCGAGGCGGAAGTGCTACGTCGCGCCAATCCTTTCGGCAATCTCTTGCGGCGAGTGGTCAACTCGCTCAATCCGGTCAATCGCGACGACTTTTCCCATGAGGTGCGGGCGGCAATGGACACCTGCCTCGCCTGCAAGGCCTGCGCCGGCCAATGTCCCGTCAAGGTCAGCGTCCCGGCTTTTCGATCGAAATTCCTGGAGCTCTATTACGGTCGATACCTTAGGCCGCTGAAGGACCCAATCGTTGCGGCCATCGAAACGACCCTGCCGCTGATGGCGCGCTTCAAGCCCGGCTACAATCTGCTCACCGGGTCGACCGTCGGCCAGGCCTTGATGCGGCTTGCCGGTCTCACCGCGCTTCCCGCCATGCCTGCAGTATCGCTCGAACGGGAAGCCGCTCGTCTCCGTGTGCAGGTTGCCACTCCGGAACTGTTGGGAAAGCTCTCCGCAGAGGAGCGGGCCCAAGCGGTCGTCATCGTTGCCGATGTCTTCTCCACCTATTTCGATCCGGCCGTCGTCATCGCAGCGCTCAAGCTCGCCCTGAAAATGGGTTTCAAGCCGTGGCTCGCCGGATCACGGAACAACGGCAAGGCCTTGCATGTGCACGGCTATCTCGGTCGCTTCGAGAAAGCGGCGGCGAAATCGCGAGATTATCTCGATCGCATCTCGCAACTAGGCATCCCGCTTGTCGGCATCGATCCGTCGATGACGCTGACCTATCGCAGCGAATATGCGGCCCTGCCTTCAGCTAAGCTGCACGCGCCGGTGCTGCTGCTTCAGGAGTGGCTTGCGGCCAATCTCGACCGGTTGCCGACGCCACGGGCTTTGCCGCAAGAGCGCTTCACGCTGCTTGCCCACTGCACCGAACGGACGAATGCTCCGGCTGCGCTCAAGCAATGGTCCGTGCTTTTCGGGAAATTGGGTATCAAGCTCGATATGGCCGATGTCGGCTGCTGCGGCATGGCCGGCACCTTCGGCCACGAGGTGCGCAATCGCGCCATCTCGGAAAAGCTCTACGCAATGAGCTGGGTGGACAGGATTGCCGAGAGCGGCAATCAGACGGTCGTCATGGCCACCGGTTTTTCCTGTCGCTCGCAGGTCGCTAAGATTGATCATCAAGCCATCCCACATCCCGTCGAGATCCTTAAACGGCTAATCGATTAGCTTTCGTAAAGCTTCCTCAAGGGCTGAAACATATGTGGCGCCCGAAGGCGCCACATATAAAAACAATTAGAAGAATAGCCGCTTAGACGGCTTCTTTCATCCTGATCTTCTCAAGGCTGTAAACCTGTCCGAAGCGATTGGCGAGGAAATCGCTGAGATCGATTTCTTCCTGGCAGACGAAGCCCTTGGAGGGCAGTTTGCCCTGAGCGAGAAGATCGAGCACGGTCGTAATGCCGGCAGCCGTGGTGATCTGGATGGCGCTCATCTTCTTGCCCGCGACAATGCCTGCATAGACCTTGTTGGCATAGGTTTCCTGCATGTAACGGCCCTCACGCCAGCCGCAGACGGTGACGAAAACGACGACCACATCCTGCATGGTTGCGGGCAGCGCGTTCTCGAAGAGATCCTTCAGCACATCGCGACGGTTCTTGAGGTTCAGGTCGTTCAGCAGTGCCTTGATGATAGCCTGGTGGCCGGGATAGCGGATGGTGCGGTAGTTCATCGTCCGCACGCGGCCAGCCAAAGTCTTGGCGAGCGTGCCGAGCCCACCGGACGTGTTGAAGGCTTCATAGGTGACGCCGTCGAGCGAGAATTCCTCGCGCTCTTCCATGGCCGGAACGGTAACGAGCTTGCCTTCGACGATCGCTTCGCAGGGCTCGATATATTCGTTGATCAGGCCGTCCGTGCTCCAGGTCAGATTGTAGTTCAGAGCATTGGACGGATATTGTGGCAGTGCGCCGACGCGCATGCGCACACTGTCGAGGCTGTCGAAACGCTTGGCGAGATCGTTGGCGACGATGGAGATGAAGCCCGGCGCAAGTCCGCATTGCGGGATGAAGGCAGTATTTGCTCCCTGAGCCAACTCCTCAACCTTCTTCGTCGTCGCGACGTCTTCGGTGAGGTCGAGATAATGGACGCCGGCTTCAAGTGCCGCTTCGGCGACGAAGCCGGTGAGATGGAACGGTGCGGCCGACAAGACGGCGAACTTGCCCTTCAGAACGCCAACGAGCCCGGCGCGGTCGGCAATATCGACGGCGGCGGTGGAAATCGCAGGATGGTGGTCGATCTTGTCCAGCTGTTCCTGGCTGCGGTCGGCGACAACGACCGTGTAATCGCCCGTTTCGGCCAGCATCAGAGCAATTGCCCCACCGATCTTGCCCGCGCCGATGACCACTATGTCTTTCATATGACTCCCCTGCATTTCATTGATAAGATTTTTATAAGTGTAGGTAGGAGTTGAACGATTCATAGCGACAAAAAATGCATTTCGTTGTAGAAAACTATACAAACTGACGAATGGAATTTGCAAAATGCAGGAGCCGCCATGCAGGTTACCGATAAGGACCGCGAACTGATCGCCATGCTCGGCCAGAATGCCCGGATGCCCGTCGCGACTCTCGCCAAAAAGCTGTCGCTGTCGCGCACCACCGTTCAGGCGAGGCTCGAACGGCTGGAGCGGGAGGGTGTGATTGCAGGCTATGGCGTGCGGCTGTCGGAGACCTACTCGTCCGGCCTCATCCGGGCGCATGTGCTGATCACGATCGCGCCGAAAGCGCTGTCGGTCGTGACCGCATCGCTGAATGCGATCCCCGAGGTCACGACGCTTCATTCCGTCAGCGGCACGTTCGATCTGATCGCCATTATCGCAGCACCGTCGATCTCCGAGCTGGATCAGCTGATCGACGGCATCGGCACGATCGACGGCGTCGAACGCACCCTGTCGTCCATCATTCTTTCGACCAGGATCTCGCGTTGAAAGTGGCCGATTACGCGATCGAGACCGGCTCCATCTCGGGTGTAGTGGAAAGCACCGCTTCCTTCAAAGCCTGCGAATAAGGATGCTGCGGATTGTCGAGGACGGCGCGCGCACCGCCCTGCTCGACGATCTCCCCTTTCTTCATGATGATGATGCGATCGCTGATATAATAGGCGGTCGCCAGATCATGGGTGATGTAGATGATCGACAGCCCCAGCTCTTTCTTCAGCTGACCGAAGAGATTGACGATCGCCATTCTCAGCGAAGCATCGACCATCGAAACCGGCTCATCGGCCACCAGCAGACGGGGCTGCGGTATGAGCGCGCGAGCGATGGCGGTTCGCTGCAGCTGGCCGCCCGAAAGCTCATGCGGAAATCGCCCCTTCACCTCGGCAAGCGTCAAGCCGATATGGGCAAGCGCCTCGTCTGCGATACGCTCGACATCGGTTCGGCTTGGCCTTGGACCCATCGGCGCAAAATTTCTTGCCGTTTCAAAAAGATATCGATCAACCCTCTTGAGGGGGTTGAACGCTTCGAACGGATTCTGAAGGACCGGCTGCACCTCCCGCATGAAGGCGCGTCGTTCGGATCGGCCATGAATGGCCACTGGTCTTCCACGAAAATTCAGGCTGCCCGATGTCGCCGCCGTCTGGCCAAGGATCATCGCCGCAATGGTCGATTTGCCGGAGCCCGACTCGCCGACGATGGAGAGGATTTCCGGCTCCTCTCCGAGGCTCAGACTGACATCGCGAACCGCCGTGATATGACGGCGACTGAGCATGCCGCCTTGACGATAGATCTTGCTGACATGAGAGAGTGAAAGAAGATCGCTCATCGCGCTCCTCCCGTCACCGCGAAGCAAGCGACACGTCGATCCGGCTCTACCGCCACCATGGGCGGAACTTCGCGGCTGCAAATGTCCATGCGCTTCGGGCAGCGCGGATGAAAACGACATCCCTCCGGCGGCATGGCGAGATTGGGCGGCCGTCCCTCCAAGGAAGGCCGTGTCGAGGCATCCCCGATCCGCGGCAGGCTTGCGACCAGATGCTGCGTATAGGGATGCAGCGGCAGATGGAAAAGCTTGCGCGTCGGCGCCTCCTCCACCAGCCGGCCGGCATAGACGATGCCGATGCGATCGGAAACCGCGGCGTGAACGCCCATGTCGTGGGTGACGAAAAGGAAGGACGACCCCATCTCGCGCTGTATCTCGCGGATCATCTGCAGCACGTCGCGCTGGACGATGACATCGAGCGCCGTCGTCGGCTCGTCGGCGATGATGAATTCCGGCGTCAGGATGGTCGCAAGCGCGATCGTCATACGCTGACGCATGCCGCCGGACAATTCATGCGGATAGGCATCGAGCAGATTCGCATCCAGCTTCAGCCGCTGAAGGTGAGCGCCAACCCGATCGAAGAAGGTGCCGCGATCGGCCTTCATGTGGCGGAAGGCGAAATCCGTGAACGAATGCCGGATGCGGCGCACGGGATTGAGCACATTCATCGATCCTTGCATGATATAGGAGAGATGCCGCCAGCGAAGCGATGCCCGCTGCTCCGCCGTCATGGCGTAAATGTCCTGAGTCCCATTGTTGAAATGGAATTTGACGGCACCGGAGACGACGCGCAGCGGCGGCCGGATGGCGCCCGCAATCGTCTTGATCAACGTCGTCTTGCCGCTGCTCGATTCACCGGCAACGCCATAGATCTCGCCGCGGCCGATCGACAGGCTGACATCGTCAACCGCCCGCACCTCGCGATCGACACCATAAAGGAAGGCCCGGTAATAGGCCCTGAGGTTGTTGACCTCGACGACAGCGTCCATCCCTCAGCCTCCCATCCGGTTCAAACGACTGCGGGGGTCGTTATATTCATTCATCGACATCGACAGCAGGAAGAGCGCCATGAACAGCACCACGATGGCGGCAACCGGCGCTGCAACCCACCACCATGTACCGGCGATCAGCGCCGAATGCGCATTGGCCCAATAGATCATCATGCCCATGGTCGGCGTTTCGATATCGGTGAAACCCAGCACCGCAAGCGTGATCTCCATGCCGATCGACCAGATCATATTGTTCATCGTGGTGGCGAAGACGATTGGCAACACATAGGGCAGATGCTCCTCGACGAGGATCTTGCGCATGCTCATGCCAGAATAGACGCTCTGCGTGGTGAAAGGTCGCGTCTTCAGGCTGATCGCAACCGAGCGGATCAGGCGCGCATCGTAGGACCAGCCGAGCGAGGCCATGACGATGATGAGCACCGTCCAGGTCATTTCATCCTTGAGCACAAAGTAGAACAGGATCAGCAGCGGAAACTGCGGAATGACCATGATACTGTCATTGATCGCCATCAGCACACGATCGACGGCACCTCCGGCATAGCCGGCCACCAGCCCCACGACAAGCGAGATGATGCGCGAGAGAATGGCGACGCCGATGCCAAAATAGAGTGTGTTGCGAAGCGCTGTCGTCAGCTGCCAGAAGACATCCTGACCACGCGATGTGGTACCCAGCCAGTACTGCCCATCCGGCGGCATGTCGGGCGGCAGCAGATAAAGATCGGCCGGGCCATAGGGCGAGAAATAGGACAGGATCACCAGCCCGACGATGATGGCGAGCAACAGAAGACCGAAGAGGAATTCCATATTCTGGCGTGCGAGGTCACGAACGATCGTCAGCATGGCCTACTCCACCTTGATGCGCGGGTCGATCAGCGGACCCAATATGTCGATGATGAAGACAGCCGCGGCGACACCGACGATCGACAGCGCGCTAAGCCCAAGGACGAGACTGTAGTCGCCTGCGTGCACGGCCGAAATCAGGAGATTGCCGATACCGGGATAACCGAAGACGATTTCGGTGATGACCGTGCCGTTGAAGACTGCGCCAAGGGACATGGCAAGGCCGGTGAACTGCGGCACCATGGCATTGCGGGCGATGTAGGAGCCCAGGATCTTGCGCTTCGGCACGCCACCGAGCTCGGCGAAAACAACATAGTCCTCGGTGATGATATTGGAGACGAGCGCCCGCATGCCGATCAGCCAGCCGCCTGTCCCGACAAGGATCAACGACAGTGCCGGCAGGATGGAGTGGCGAAGAATGTCAAGCACCAGCGCAACGGAGAGATTGAGGTTGGTGTTCATCTCATAACCGCCATTGATCGGCAGGATCGGCCAGACATAGCCGAAGAGAATGATGAGCACGAAGGCAAGGATGTAATAGGGGATCGGCTGCATGGCGATGAAAACCAGGCTGACAGCCTTCAGCACCGCGCTCTTGCGATAATATCCTGCGAGCGCGCCGATCATGTTGCCGAGAATAAAGGTCAGGATGACGGAAACAGTCATCAGGCCAATCGTCCAGGGCAACGCCCTCGCGATGATGGCGGAAACCGGCGTAGGGAATGCCGACAGTGACGGCCCGAGATCACCGGTCGCAAGACGCCCCCAGAAATGCAGATATTGCTGCCAAATGGTGCCCTCGAGACCGTAAAGCTCACGTAACGACTGCCGCATCAGCTCGACAGCGCGGGGATCGGATTGACCCATCTGCTGGATGGTCCCGATGCTTTCCTCGACAGGGTCGATCGGGGTCATATGGGTAATGTAGAACGTCGCGGAAATACCGAGGAAGACAACGAGCAAGAATTGGCCAAATCGTCTCAATACGAAAACTGGATAGGACGTCATGCCGCCGTCTTCCTTACTGCTTGCGCTTCATCATCAATTCAAAAGATTCGCCGGACGTGCCTAGTGTCCGGCGAAAGGTGCCCGATGCGGCGATTGCCGCATCGGGGTCGGGAGAAATCAGGGCTGTGCCGGCTTCAGCTTGACCATCATCAACCGGGAGTTCGCCCAATTGGGAACGGGGTCAGTATAGGGGTCGGCAATGGTCGGATAGCCTTTCCAATAGGTCGTATCCATTGAGGTGAAGACGTTATAGGACATCAGCGGAATGGTCGGCATTTGTTGCGCAACCAGCTTCAGATAGTCCTTGCCAAGTTCGATGCCCTTCGGATCATCGGCGCTGATGCGGCGGATGTTTTCGATGATCTTGTCGAGATCCGGATTGGACCAGCGCTGCCAGTTGCGCGGCGCCTGGTTCTCACCCTTCTTGGCGACAAACTGCGAATGCCAGCTGTCGAGGAAGAAGGACAGATCAGGATCGCCGCCCCACGTCTCGACACTCCACGCAATCGCAACCTGATAATTGCCGGGCTGCAATCCCGCCTGCCAGACGCTGGTGGATGGAGCAGCTTTGGAATCGATCCCGAAGGCTGCCCATTGCTGGGCGATCAGAGTGCCCGCACGGGTAAAGACGGAGCGAGTGTCGCCTTCGACCGTCAGACGGATCTTGAACGGCTGCCCGTCAGGCGTCATCCATTTGCCGCCCACCTTCTTGAAGCCGGCCTTTTCCAATAACTCGCCGGCAGCCTGGGGATCAGGCTTCCACCAGCCGTAGCCGAAGGCATTGCTGATCGCAGCAGGATCGGTCGGGATCTGATCCTTGTATTTCGGCTGCTTGCGCAGGATATCAGCAATCTGCTGACCGATCGTCGGATCATAGGGCTTGATCTTGCGCTTGCCGGTATCGATCTCGAAATTCTTCAGCCAATCCTGCATCGGCGCCTGGTAATCCGTCATGGCAACCGCCGTTGGCGGAACACCGAGTGCGGAAAGCGTGGCCGCACCGCGATAGCTCGCCATGTCGACTGCCTTGATATCGATCAGCAGTGCCAGCGCCCAGCGGACATCAGGATTCTGGAACAGCGGGTCCTGATTGTTGAAGATCACGGCGGGCAGCGTCGGATCCGGATGCGCGAAGGGGAAGCCAGGGAACCAGCTTTCGACAGTCTTCGACTTTTCCTTCAGCGTGAACATGCCTTCCGGCGTGTTGTCGTGAATGATATCGAGATTGTGCTCGAGCTGCGCGATCGTGCGCTTATCCGGCGGGCCTGGATCGACATAGGTGACATATTTCGGGGCTGGCTCGCCGAAGCGGCCAAGCGAGGTCCGCTGCCAATCGTCACGCTTCTCCCAGGTGTACCATTTGCCCTGTGGGTCGTAGGCCTTCAGCTTGTAGGCCCCGAGCGAAACGGGATTGGCATTGTCATAGCGTACTGGATCGGCGACCTTTTCGAAGACATGCTTTGGCATGATCCAGGCGCCGTTCCAGCGAACGGTGAAGATGGCGTGGAAACGCGAATTTGGCTTCTTCAGCTTGAAGACGACCGTATAGGGATCCGGCGCTTCGACACTCGCAACCTGGACTGAGAAGGCCGCGCTCCAGTTCATACCCGGATGGTCCATCTGGGTCTTGACGGTGTAGACAACGTCATCGGCGGTGAACTCGACGCCGTCACTCCAATAAAGACCTTTGCGAAGTTTCACCGTCATCTGGGTGAAATCGTCATTGTATTGTGGCTTGTCGGCAGCGAGTGAGTTGTCCCAGGCCGAGCCGCCCAGACCTTTCTCCGGATCGATGTACCAGAGCGTGTCCATCGTCAGCTGCTGGAGGCCGGTCGAAACGCCGCCGCCGCCATTGACCCAGATGTTGAACCAGCCCGGATTCTTGATCGTTCCCTCAGGGTTTTCGACGATCAAGGTCTCCTTGCGGGGCAAGGCGGTATAATCCTGAGCCTTGGCTGCCGCGATGAGGCCGAACGTGGCCAGCGCGACGCCGAAGGCAAGCTTCTTCCACTGCTTCATGATCTCCTCCCATTTTTATCGACTGCGCGGCACACTCAAGTAATGGTGAGCAGACCGCGATTTTCACCCCTTTTCCTGGCCGGCCGCTCAAAGCAGCGTGCGGCGGCCGGACCTCCAACGGGTCGTCAGTCGCCTCCTCGCGACTGTTCGACCGCTTTTAGTACCGGGTGTATCGCCCCGGCGACACGGCATCAGACCGCCAGCCGGATCACCGTGTAGGATAGCGGCTTCAGCGTGGCACGAAGCCGGCCATCCTCGATCTTGGCATCACCTGTATTGGTCGGGACGACCGCGTTCGGATGCGCTGCTGTGTTGGTTGCCTGCAGATCGCTGTGAACCATTTCATGCTGTTCGACGACACGGGCTCCGGCAAATCCCTCGAGGCGCGTATCGAGATCGAGCGCGCTGTCGGGATGGCGATTGACGGCAAAGAGCGTAACCATTTTGCCGAGCTCATCGTGTACGGCCGACACATCGAGATAGGGCACGTCATCGGCCTCGTCGCTGTCATAGGTCGGACCATCCGTGACGAGGCGCAGCGCGTAGCCGCGGCCATATTTCGAGGCGAAATAGAGCGGATAGTAAATGGTCTGCCGCCAGGCCGGACCGCCATCCTCCGTCATGATCGGCGCGATCACGTTGACAAGCTGGGCGATGCAGGCAATTCGCACTCGGTCCGAGCGGCGGATGAAAGTGTTGAGAATGCCGCCGACCTGCAGCACGTCCTCGAAATTATAGACATCCTCAAGCAGATGCGGCGCATCCGGCCATTCATCGCGGGCAAGGATCTCTTTGTCCTGCTGGTTGGAGTGATACCAGACGTTCCATTCGTCGAAGGAAATGCCGATGGTCTTCTTCGACCGCTTCTTCGCCTTGATATAGTCGATGACGCCGCCGATGGTGACGATGTAACGGTCGAGCTTTTCGGCCTTGGCGAGATAGTTCAGCGTGTTTCTCTCGCGGTTGGCGAAATACATATGCAGCGAGATGTGGTCGGCGCTGTCGTAGCACTGATCGAGGACCTCAGCCTCCCAATCGGGATAGGTCTTCATATCCGAATTGGACGAGCCGCAGACGACGAGTTCGAGCGATTTATCGAAGCCGCGCATGGCCTTGGCAGTCTCATCGGCCAGGCGTCCATATTCATAGGCAGACTTGTGACCAACCTGCCAGGGACCGTCCATTTCATTGCCCAGGCACCAGAGCTTCACCCCATGCGGGTCGGCCCAGCCGTGCTTGCGCCGCAGATCTGACCAGTATGTGCCGCCTGGATGATTGCAATATTCAAGGAAATTTCTCGCTGCATCCAGCCCGCGCGAGCCGAGGTTGACGGCAAGCATCGGTTTGGTATTGGCCTTCCTGCACCAATCGACGAATTCATTGACGCCGATCTGGTTGCTCTCGCGCGTCCGCCAGGCAAGATCGAGACGCACCGGTCGCTCGGAACGAGGTCCGATGCCATCTTCCCAATTATAGGCTGAAACGAAATTACCACCGGGATAGCGGCAGTAGGGCGAGTTGAGCTCGCGCACCAGCTCAATCACATCCTTGCGAAATCCGTTCTCATCGGCAGTCGGATGGCCCGGCTCGTAGATACCGCCATAAATCGCCCGGCCCAGATGCTCCAGAAAAGAGCTGTAAAGCCGATCATCGATGTCGGCGATTCGGAAATCACGGTGGACGATCACATGCGCCTTCACGGCCTTCCTCCCTTATATATCAGATATTTCGTTCTTGTACCTTGATCTTGATACACTTTTGGAAGGCCGTCAACATATTCAAGGCGGGAAATATCGCAAAAGTCACGGGCATAGCACCGGCTGGACGATAAAATAGCCAAAAAAATCAGCCACTTATGAAATATATGACTTATCGGAAATTAGCCCCGATAATATGCTATGTATCATAAATTATGATACTATTGTGCCAAATCGATGCGCATGAGGATATCGCGGCCATAATTGCCGAAACCGCGGCCGAAGATATTGATGCCACCGGTGTTGCGCGCATCGTCGGCGATCCCGATCCGCAGACGGATCGAGGAATGCTGACTGATGGCGAGGTCATCGATCGTCACATCGGAAGAGGCGACCCCGTCGATGAACGTGCCTTTTTTGGAGATTCGCCAGGTCTTGAGCTTGCCGTATTGAGAACCTTCGAGCTTCCACCAGCTTGGCGTGAAGGCCCCGCGCTTGTCGCCATAATCGCCGGGAGAGGTCCACGTGCCGACAGCAACGCCGTTGATCCAGACAGTGATGTCGGACGGCCAATCCGGATTGGTGCCGGGCACTTCGGATGAGAGCTCCATCGAGAATTCGATGGCATTGACATTCCGGTTCAAGATCTTGGCGTTGTTCGGGAATTTATATTCGACATGGCCGCGGCCGAACCAGAGAAGACCGGCCTGCATGCGTTGCGGGTCGAGGAAATAGTCGGGAACATCGAGTAGGCCGATAACGCCCTCGGTCGAGCACAGGCCACAAGGCGCATGCGTCTCGCAGCTCGTGTAGAGACCGATCGGCATGGCGACTTCGATCACGTCCTCATCATGCTTGAAGGCCTGGTCCTCGAAGCTTAACAGAATTTCGTCGTAAAGCGCGGTGCAGATCTTCTGGTAGCCTTTGCGCGCTTTCGCAGCCTTGGTTTCAACAAGACCGGCCTCCTCCAGGATCATGATACCAGTCGCGACGGTCGATTGCGGCAGATCCAGTTCCCGGGCGATTTCGTTGACATTCAGCGAGCCCCTAGCGCAGAGTAACTTCAGCATATCGACGCGCGCCGGGGCCGAAAGCGCCCTGAAGACCGCAGCGTTCTCACCCGCATAAATTGTCAGAAAGCCGCGCTGCATGAAATCCTGAATTCCCCATCAATACGTCTCATTTATATCAGGATTTTTGATTTCACAAGAGATATCAGTTCGAAAGCCCGGATTGGCGCCTTCTCCGCGGAATGAGAAGACGCCAATCCGCTTGGCCGCTACACAACCCACCGCAACGAAATCGCCGGTAGATCCTCGGACGCCGCCTGCCTCACCGGCAAGTTTCTATTCGCTTCAATGCGGCGGTAATGCCGGAGAGAGAGTAGGAATAGCTCGTCTCGGTGCCTCGCTTCGAGGTTGCCTGCAGCTGTAGCTGCGCACCGCCTTTCATGGCGTTGACCATGGTCGGCTCCTGCGATTCGTTCCTTACCCAGCCGTGCCGGTCTTTCGTAAACATCGGGAATGTCTTGTCGCCAACCGTCGCCGTCATCGGCTCGCCGTCTTTCAGGTCATAGCCCATCGCGGCTTCCGGAACCAGTTTGTCACCGGGAGACAGGCGCGAGACGATGAAGAAATTGTCGCCGTGGTCGACACCGGCGGGCTGCTGCGCAACCGGCCTCGATAAGACATAGCAACTGACACTATCGCCGGTCTTATAAGAATATGCACCCCAGTGATCGAATTGATCGATACGGACGGGCACTTCCGCATGCGCGATACCGGCGCTGAATGCGACGAAGACCAGAGCGGGGGCGAAATTTCTTGCAAACATGGTTTCCTGCCATTTCTTGTTTCAAGGACATTGAAAGCGAGAGATGCACTCACACGCGCGGCAGTTTCGGTGCGGTGCGTTATCCGATTGTTAATGTCTTCGTTAAAATTTGTTCATGTTAGGAAACACGCGGGAAACCCAATATGGGAAGAACACAACCTCGTTGGTATTGACGATCAGTTCACAGTTTGCGCTGTTCCATCCGCTGCATCCATGCACATATAGCCGCCTGAACCTACGGCTTTTGCGAGCCATGCCATGAAGACGTAAACAGGCGGCGCCTTGGACGCCCCGTGTGTCTGCATGGAGATGTGTGATCCGCAATAGGCTGTACTAATCGGATTATAATAGGATGGTATCATGAAGAAGATCGGTTTCCTTTCCTTCGGCCACTGGACGCCGTCGCCACAATCGCAGACGCGCTCGGCTGCCGACACGCTGCTGCAATCGATCGACCTTGCCGTTGCGGCTGAACAGCTGGGCGCGGATGGCGCCTATTTTCGCGTGCATCATTTCGCACGTCAGCTCGCATCACCCTTCCCGCTGCTGGCAGCTGTCGGCGCAAAGACCAACCGCATCGAAACCGGCACCGCCGTCATCGACATGCGCTATGAAAATCCATTCTACATGGCCGAGGATGCGGGCGCTGCCGATCTTATCGCCGGCGGCCGGCTGCAGCTCGGCATCAGCCGCGGCTCTCCTGAACAGGTAATCGACGGGTGGCGCCATTTCGGCTATGCACCGATGGAAGACGAGAGCGATGCCGATATGGGGCGCAGGCATGCCGAAGTGCTGCTCGATCTCTTGCGCGGCGAGGGATTTGCACAACCCAATCCGCGGCCGATGTTCCCCAATCCTCCCGGTCTACTGCGCCTCGAGCCGCATTCCGAAGGCTTACGCGACCGGATCTGGTGGGGTGCCTCCTCCAATGCCACGGCCGTATGGGCGGCAAAGCTCGGCATGAACCTGCAAAGCTCGACCCTCAAGGACGACGAAACCGGCCAGCCCTTCCACGTCCAGCAGGCCGATCAGATCAGGCTCTATCGCGAGGCCTGGAAAGAAGCCGGACACAAGCGCGAGCCGCGGGTTTCGGTCAGCCGCAGCATCTTTGCGCTGGTGAACGATCTCGACCGCGCTTATTTCGGCCAGAGCGGCAAGGATGCTGACAAGATCGGCTTCATCGATGAAAAGACACGCGCCATTTTCGGCCGCAGCTATGCTGCAGAACCGGATGTGCTGATCGAGGAGCTGGCAAAGGACGAAGCCATCGCCGCAGCCGACACCCTGCTGCTGACGGTGCCGAACCAGCTTGGGGTCGACTATAACGCCCATGTCATCGAGAGCATCCTGACGCATGTCGCACCGGCACTGGGTTGGCGCTAGGACGGTCCTGAAACGGGAAGAGACAAAACTGACCACCCGCGAAGCTAACCTCCGCGGGCGGTCGTTTCAGATTTATCCGCTGCGGGGCACAAGCTTGGCAGATCAAGCCAAGGTGTTGTGACGCCGCAGCCTATGGAGTGCTGCCAATACCAGCAGCCCCATGAGGGTGGAGAAAGCCACAAGCGGCCATGCGCTATCGCCATCCAACCCGGTGACCGCCAGCGTCCCGGCAAGACTAACGATCAGACTCTGAATGCAGAAATAAAACGCCACGGCCGAGCCGGCGATATCGCCGAATTCCGCCAGAGCGCCGTTCGCCGTCACAGATCCTGCAAAGACGATACCGACCGCCATGATCCACATCGGCAGCACGAAACTTGCGAAGGACGGCACTGCGTAGAGTTGGCCAAGCGCAAGAGCTGCCGCACCGACAAGAAGCAATCCCATGCCCCGCGCAACGCAGCCCACAATACCCCATCTTTCGACAAACCATCCGGCAAAGCGTGCCGTCGCGATCATCACAACGGCAACCGTTGCAAAGGCGATGCTGAAACCGAGCTCGGAATAGCCGGCCCGGCCGATCAGCACGCGAGGAGCGGTCGAAAAGAATACGAAGAACGTCCCCATTCCCGCACTGAAGGCGAGCGTATAGGTCCAGAACGATCGGCTTCTGAAGATCGGCCAAATCGACCGGCGCGGCCCGATCGAGCCTTGAGGTCTCGTTTCATGCCATTTCGCCGTGGCATGAAAAGTTGCAGCCAATGCCAGAAGCGAAAGCAATATGAAGATGGCACGCCAGCCAAATCGATCGGCAATGATCGCTCCGGCTATGGGGCCGAGCGCCGGCACGAAGGAGAGTATGGATCCGAATGTGGCATAGATAATGGCCTGCTCCGGACGATTGCCGTAGACATCCCGCACGGTCGCGAAGGTCGCGACCAAGGCTGCCGAGGCGCCGGTGGCCTGCAGCAGGCGGCATAGAACGAAGCCAGGCGCACCCCATGAAAGGGCAGCTCCGAGAGAGGCGACGGCAAATAGAACAGCGCCGGAAAGCAGGATCGGGCGGCGGCCGATACGATCCGAAAGAGGGCCGAACACCACCTGCCCGAGACCCAGCATAATCATATAGAGGCTCAGCGTCAGCTGGATCACCGCAGGTGTCGTGTCGAGAGTGCCGGGCATCGACGGCACGACGGGAAGGTAGATATCCATGGCCAGCGAGGCGAGGATATCAAAAGGCGCCATCAGCAGCAGTGCCGCCGGCAGCGAGTAAGCCCAGGACGGGCGTATGTCAGACATGAGAAAATTCCGCTCGAAAGAGAGATCGGGCGGCGCCTGCCATTGGCATCAAAGGGAATGAGTTCGACAGCACGCCGCAACAACAAAAAGCTGTTGCGGCTTATCTATCTGCTGACTTGGAATTCCCCATGCCGATGGCCTCGTGTCGAGATACGTGATGACCACAGCGTTTAGCAGATGGCATCGGACCGAGCAATGATGTTGCGACGGCACGGTCGCAACCACCACCTGCAATGCGGTCTACTGCGCATCGAAAATGACGTGAAAATCTAATGAATTTTTAACCATAACTATGCCCTAACTGCTTGTAATTTCTTTCTTGGAGCTGATTATGATGCGCGCATCGAAAATGGACGAGTTGGACGACCGGCTCGACTTTGTTGGACTGGGACAGGATGCCAGGCAGGCTCTTTCGGAGCTGCAGCCGACTATCGAATCGGCCGTCAAAAGCTCTCTCGACATCTTTTACGAGAAGATCACCAAACATCCGGCGATGTCGAAATTCTTCTCGTCGCAACAGCATGTGCACCATGCCAAATCCAAGCAGCAGGACCATTGGAAGACGATCGCGTCAGGCAAATACGGACCCGATTATGTCGAAGCGGTCTCGGCGGTCGGCAGGACCCATGCCCGTCTCGGCCTCGAGCCGCGCTGGTACATTGGCGGCTACGCCTTGATCCTCGAAGGGATGGTGCGTTCGATCGTTGCGCAGCAGCTCAATGGTTTCATGCTGCGCAAGCACGAACAAGCCCTGTCTCGGCGGTTGTCGGCGATCGTCAAGGCCGCCCTCGTTGACATGGATTACGGCATTTCGGTTTACCTGCAGGTGCTCGCCGATGAGCGCGACCGCGCAGAATCCGAGCGGGCTGCTGCACAGCGCGAGCAGGAACGCGCGCTTAACGCACTCGGCGTAGCGCTGAACGGACTTGCGAACGGCGACCTGACGGCTGATATCACAGAAGCCCTTTCGGCCGAATTCGAGATCCTGAAGAGCAACTACAACGAGTCGCTCGCATCCCTCGGCACTGCAATGCAGCGCATCGAAGATTCGGTGACACGCGTTCGCGACGAAGCCGGTTCAATCTCGTCTGCCGCTGACAACATGGCGAGGCGCACGGAACAGCAAGCCTCTGCGCTCGAGGAAAGTGCCGCTGCGATCGACCAGATCACCACGATTTCCGAACAGACCGCCGAGCGGACGCGCGAGGTTCAGGCAATCGTCAAGGAATCCGCCTCGGAGGCGGAACGCTCGCGCGAGGTCGTGCAGCAGGCCGTGTCAGCCATGGGCGATATCGAAACCTCGTCGCGCAAGATGACCGATATCATCTCGGTCATCGATGACATTGCCTTCCAGACGAACCTTCTGGCGTTGAACGCCGGCGTCGAGGCGGCGAGAGCGGGCGAACAGGGCAAGGGCTTCGCCGTCGTCGCGCAGGAAGTCCGCGAATTGGCGCAGCGTTCGGCGACCGCCGCAAAGGAAATCAAGGATCTGATCGACAGGTCATCCAACGATGTGCGTCGCGGTGTCGAACTGGTCAACAGAACCGGCGAGGCGCTGGCGCTCATCGGCAATCAGGTGGCTTCCATCGACCGGAATGTCGGCGCCATCGCCCGCTCGACGCAGGAACAGGCCGTCGGCATCAGCGAGATCAATTCCGCCGTCCGCAACATGGATCAGATGACGCAGCAGAATGTCGCGCTGATGGAGGAGACGAATGCCTCGACGCGGCACCTCGCCGCTATCAGCAACGAACTCGCCGGTCTGGTCGGACGCTTCAAGACGGTGCGTTCGGGAACGCGGACAGGCGCTGTCAGGCTGAAACTCGCAAGCTGAAGCGGTCGATGACGTCGTTAGCACTTTCAATGAGATGGCTCCGGACAATAGTTCGGGGCCGTTTTGCCGCGCATTTAGCTCGGCATCTCCTCGATTTCCGCCAACAGCCATTGGCGAAACACCTTCATCGACGCCGTTTCCGCTCGCGATTTCAAGCGCGTCAGCCAGTAGCTGCCGGTCATCGCCGTGATCTGGAACGGCTGCATGATCCTGCCGGCCTCGATGTCATGGGAAAACATCGCGACGGGCACGAGCGCGACGCCGACGCCTCGTGCAGCCGCCTCCACCAGCGTCAATGAGGAATCGAACATCCAGCCGCGAAGATGGGGAGGCTGCAGGCCCGCCGCCCTGAACCAGAGCGACCATTCGTCGATCCGATAGGATCGCAACAGCTCGACATCGACGAGATCAGCAGGCTTGCGCAAGCACTTGCCGATCGCTGGCGTGCAGACTGGGGACAGTGGCGCATCCATGAGATGAATCGCCTCGGTTCCATGCCATGCACCGTCACCGAAGCGCAGGAAGAAATCCAGTCCGTCGAGCACCATGTCGGCGCGGTTGTTGTTGGTCTTCAAGCGCAGATCGACATGCGGATGCTGCACCTTGAAGCTCGCGAGACGCGGCAAAAGCCAGCCGATGGCAAAGGTGCCGACGACGCCGACGGTGAGGATTTCGGCAAAATTCCCCTCCTCTAGCTGGCTGAGCGTGGCGCTCATCCGGCGAAAAGCATCGGTCAGCACCGGCAGCAATGCGTGTCCCTCGTCGGTCAGCGCAAGGCCGCGTGGCAGGCGCTTGAAGAGAGTCACGCCCAGCACGTCTTCCAATGCCTTGACCTGGTGGCTGATCGCCGTCTGCGTGACCCGAAGCTCCAGGCCAGCCCGCGTAAAACTGCAATGCCGCGCCGAGGCCTCAAAAACGCGCAGCGCGTTCAGCGGCAGCTGGGAAATATCCATTTGTGTCCTAAGACCAAGTTTTTCTCATGTCTAAGCCCAGAATTGATCGTTTGTCTAGGGCACGCAGCAGAGCCATAGTCTGCCTCGCAAGGTGATTTGCAGGGTCCCAATGACGTCCACGAGACCCGAGACGCACCGAGTTGCTCAACATCAATCGAAGTGGAAACGTGATGACGATCTTATTGTCGCGCCGGCAAAGCCTTGCCGGCAGCTTGCTTGCGCTGCCTGTTCTGGCAGGGCTTAGCGCGGTTGGACGTACTGCAGACGATAATACGGGCGAGGTGCAGCTTGCCGCACTCGAAAGCAAGCATCCGGGCCGCATCTGCGTCAGCATTCTCGACATGGCAAGCGGCAAGCGCATCGAGCATCGCGCCGGCGAGCGCATCCTGATGTGCAGCACCTTCAAGGCGCTGGCCGCAGCTCTCGTCCTTGCCCGGGTCGACAAGGGCGATGAGAAGCTCGACCGGCGCATTCACTATAAGAGGGGCGATCTCATCGACTATTCTCCGGCGACCGAACCCAATGCCGGAGACAATGGCATGACGGTTGGCGAACTTTGTGCGGCCGCCGTGACGCTCAGCGACAATACCGCGGCCAATCTGCTGCTCGCGAGCTTTGGCGGCCCAAAGGCGGTGACGGCTTTCTGTCGTAGCCTCGGCGACGATCTCACGCGCCTTGACCGCACAGAACCTACATTGAACTACCACGACACTCCGGACGATCAACGCGATACGACGACGGCTTCGGCCATGCTGGAAAATCTGCGGCGGCTTCTGTTCAGCGATGTGCTGACGCCAGCCTCGCGATCGCAGCTTGCCGCCTGGCTGATCACCAACAAGACGGGTGATGCCCGCCTGCGCGCCGGCATTCCGAAGAACTGGCTGGTTGGCGACAAGACGGGGACAAACGGCGATAAAGCCGGCAATGCCAACGACATCGCGGTGCTGTGGCCAGCAAACCGTGCGCCCGTCATCGTAACAGCCTATTGCGAGATACCGGAAATCGCAGCCGACGAGCGCAATGCCATCATTGCCGAGATCGGCCGGATCGCTGCGGCGATCTGAGATCATACGCACCGGATAACAGCCGCCACCGGTCATCACCTCCTTTTCGACCATGCGATCCTGCACGGTCGATCATCACAATGAGGATATCATCTTGAATATACGCACTAATTCTCTGCGGAAGCTCGGTATGGTCGCCGTCTGCCTTTTCTATGGGATCGGCGCTCACGCCACCGAAGTCGATGACCGGGAGCAGCTGGAGCGAGCTGTCAACGAGATCATTCGTCCGCTCATGAAGGATAACGATGTGCCAGGCATGGCGATCGCGATTACCGTCAAGGGCAAGCGCTACATCTTCAACTATGGCGTCGCCTCGAAGGAGAGCGGCCAGAAGGTGACGAACGACACGATCTTCGAGCTCGGCTCCATCAGCAAGACCTTTACGGCCGTCCTTGGCTCCTACGCCCAGATCAGCGGAAAGCTCTCCTTCTCCGACAAGGCGACGAAATATATGCCGGAACTTGCGGGTACCGCCTTCGACAAGATCAGCCTCCTCGATCTCGGCACATATTCGGCCGGCGGTCTGCCTCTGCAGTTTCCCAACGGCGTGACGGATCAGGACAAGATGGTTGCTTATTATCGCAACTGGCATCCTTCCTTTGCGCCCGGCACATATCGACAATATTCCAATCCCAGCATCGGCCTGTTCGGTTATCTGGCGGCACAAGCCATGAGCGAGCCGTTCGACACGCTGATGCGGGACAAAATTCTTTCCGGCCTCGGCCTCAGCCACACCTATGCCCGCGTTCCACAGGCGGAGATGGGCAACTATGCCTATGGCTATTCGAAGCAGGGCAAGCCGATCCGCGTCAATGGTGGCGTTTTCGACACGCAGGCCTATGGCATCAAGACTACGAACTCCGACATGCTTGCCTTTCTCGAAGCCAATATGGGCGAGGCAAAGCTCGACGGCAGACTTCAGCAGGCGATCGATGCGACGCATGTCGGCTATTATAGGGTCGACAACACGACGCAAGCCCTCGGTTGGGAGATCTACGCCTATCCGACGACGCTTGCCCGGCTGCTTGCCGGTAACTCGTCCGACATGGCACGTGAGCCGCATAAGATCACCCGCCTCGATCCACCGCAGCAGGCGCGCAAGGATGTCCTTCTGAACAAGACGGGTTCGACGAACGGCTTCGGCGCCTATGCGGCCTTCATACCCGCGCGGCAGGTCGGCATCGTCCTGCTGGCAAACAGGAATTTTCCGATCCCTGCGCGCGTTTCGTCGGTCTACAAGATTCTGACCGCCGTCGAAAACCTGCCCGGATTGAGCGAGGCAAAATAGAGACCGGGCTCGAAGGTTTGGTCCGCTCCAACAAATGGCCGACTCCAGCAAAAGCTGACGGGTCGGCCAGTATCATTGCACGCAGCACCAATCGCCAAGCTCTGACATATGTGACGATATGCCATGTCGTACATGTATGAAGCAGGCTGTTTCAAATGCATTCTGGCTGTCTGGTAGCGACGTATTTAGAGCGTCAAGTTCGGTTCATGAAGAGGTCGCCACCGCCGGATACGGGCATCAGGCAGTGGCAAGTTCACCTGCTTCCTGCCAATTGCGCAACAAGGCAAACAGCTCCGCGCGATCCTTTACATCGAGTTGCGGCACGCCTGGAACGCGAACGGGGCCGACCTTCAGGCCGGAATAGGTGACGGCCTCCTTGACGACGGTGACGTTTGTTCCGTTGCGGAACTTGGTGCGCATGCGTTCGAAGGGCTCGAGCTCGTTGACGATGGCGCGGGCAGCGGCAAAATCACCCTTCTCCAAAGCTGCATGCACAGCAAGCGACAGCTTCGGAGCAACATTGACGAGGCCCGACGTGAAGCCCCTCGCGCCGGCGGCGGCGAATGTGGGGGCCCAGCTCTCAGCGAGACCGCAGACGAACAGCGCGCCGTTCGGATCGGAAGCTGCGATCGCCCTTGAAAGCAGCATCAGATCCGTCGTCGCAAACTTGATGCCGGCAATGTTGCCGTGGCCGGCCAGACGGACCATGTCGTCGACGCTGAAGCCTTCGGCACGGACATAGGCAACGAGCGGGAGCGGCGAAGCCTCCGCCAGATCGCGAAAATAGTCGATCTGCGAGCCGGGTGCGGCGAACGGATCCACCGGTTGATGCGACATGACGGCGGAGGCGCCGATCGAGGCTGCATCCTTCGCCATCTGGATCGCCTCGCGCAATGAACGGCCGATCGCCGCCGTCACCGGCGCCTTGCCTTCGACACCCTTGATCGCAGCTTCGTGGACGCGGCGGATTTCTCCCGGCGTCAGCGCATAGAATTCGCCCGTATTGCCCGCTGCTACGATGTTATGAATCCCGGCAGCCGCTACCCGCTGATAGACCTGAGCGGTGACGCGTGGTTCCACTTCGCCACTTCCATCATAGGCCGTGACCGGAACACCGGAGACGCCGGTCAGCACCTGCCGCATGGTTTCAATGCTCATCTTCCTACCCTTACCCTTTATCATCCATCGAGACGCAAACGAGGAGACGTAAAGAAGACATCACCTCGCCTTCGCCTCATCCAATTCTCTATACGCCCTGGAACATGCGGGCGCGTGCATTCAAGATATGTCGCTTCATGGCGTCGTGAGCCTCGGTTTCCTGCCGCGCGAAAATCGCCTGTACGATGACGGCATGCTCATCCTGAACACTGCGGATCTGCTCTGGCGTCCGCTTGAGGCTGAGGCTGCGGGTCACGGAATGACCGATGGCGAAGTGCGGCCGGAACAATTCGCGGACGGTGATATGGAACTGATTGCCGGTCGCGATCGCAATGGCGTCGTGCAGTTCCTGATCCTCTTCAGCACCAAGGCGGCCTTCGCCGAGACACTGTTCGATCTTTTGAAGCGCCAGTGTGATCCGTTCCCTATCGGCCGTCTGCCAGTTGCGCGCCGCAAGCTCGGCCGCCTCTGCCTCAAGCCCGGCGCGAAATTCGAAAAAGCGTTGGACATCGGCAAGCGATCCCACAGGCACCATTTTCAGGACCGAGGAATCCGGCCTTTGCCTCACATAGGAACCCGACCCCTTGCGCGACACGATCAAACCATCCATGCGCAGCCGCTCCAGAGCGTCGCGCACAACAGGTCGCGACGCGCCGAACATTTCCGCGAGCTTGGCTTCCGCCGGCAGCCGCTCATTCACCGGAAAGGTTCCATCCGCGATCATGGCGACAATCCTCTCGTAGATGATATCGCCGAAGCGCGTCGCGCCCACACCGGAATCGTTGGCGACAGAGAGTTTCATCATCGTCCTTCATGAATGCCGGCCAGCGACAGCCATAGCGCATTTCCTGCGCGACAGGGCTACTAAATCTGTAAAAATCTGTCAACTCTTGTAATTATCTGAGAACGTAATATGGTCTCGACGCTGCGCCAGAGGGGTGCATGGCGACGGGGCGGGAGCCTGTCGCATCGGTCGAGGCAAAACCCGGCCGAAGTCAAAATGGGAGGGATTCGATGCGCGATGAAATATTGTCCCGCGGCGTGAGCAGACGTGCTGTCCTCGGCGGCATGGCAGGAATGGCAGCCCTATCTCTGGCCGGTCGGGTCAACGCCGCCGATGCAGGTGGCGAAGCACCCGCCCTGGCTGCGCTCGTCAAGGATGGCAAGCTGCCGCCGCTGGCCGACCGGCTGCCGAAAAAGCCGATGATAGTCACCCCTTACGAAAAAGTCGGCACTTATGGCGGCACCTTACGACGCGGCCTGCGCGGCTCGTCCGACCACAACGGCATCCTGCGCATGGTGGGCAACCAGAGCCTGGTACGCTGGAACCTTGAGTTCACTCAGGTCCTGCCGAACCTCGCCGAGCGCTGGGACGTCAATGCCGACGCCTCGCAATTCACCTTCTATCTCATCCAAGGTGCACGCTGGTCCGACGGCCAGCCGTTCACGGCAGATGACGTCGTTTTCGCCATAGAGGATTGCGTCAAGAATACCGATCTCTATAGCGCGACGCCGGCTCAGCTCTCCGTCGCCGGCAAGGCAGTCGATGTCACGAAGATTGACGACTATACGGTGAAATTTACCTTTGCCGCTCCGAACGCGCTTTATCTGGAAAATCTCGCAACCCCGCTCGGCCAGCATCCAACGCTGTTTCCGAAGCACTATTGCAGCCAGTTCTTGCCCAAATACAATCCGAACGTCGCAGAGGATGCGAAGAAGGCCGGCGTCAGCAGTTGGCCCGAACTCTTCCGCGCCCGCTGCGGCGACATCGAAATCCCTTCGCGGTGGGGCAATCCGGACAAGCCGACACTCGATCCCTGGGTCGTCAAGGAACCCTATACCGGCGGCGCAACCCGCGTCGTCATGACCCGCAACCCATACTTCTGGCAGGTCGATACATCAGGCAACCAGCTTCCTTATGTCGACGAGATCAATTTCGGCATCTCGCAGGATGTGGAATCGCTGATGCTGAATGTCATCTCCGGCAAGATCGATATTCAGGAGCGCCATATCAGCGTGTTGGCCAACAAGCCGACACTCTCGCAGAACATGAAGAAAGGCGATTATCGCCTTCTAACCCTTATCCCTTCCACATCGCAGCAATGCCAGATTTACTTCAACATTACCCATAAAGATCCGGCCATGCGCAAGATGTTTGCCGACAAATCGGTCCGGCAGGCACTCTCGCTCGGTATCAACCGGCAGGAAATCATCGACATCGTCTACTTCGGCCAAAGCCAGCCCTACCAGGCTGGACCACGGCCAGAGCATCCCTGGTACAACGAGAAATACGCGCGGCAATTCACCGACTACGATCCAGACAAGGCAGGCGCGATGCTCGATCAGGCCGGCTACGGCAAGAAGGATGCAAACGGCTTTCGTCTGAGGCCGGACGGCCAGAAAGTCTTCTTCGCTGTCGACGTCATACCGACCCTCTATCCCGATCTGGTCGATGCCCTCGAACTGGTGAAGGCGCATTGGGCCCAGATCGGCGTCGACATGAAGGTCAACACGATCGAGCGTGCGCTTTACTACACCCGTGGCGACGACAATGCCCATGATGCCCAGGTCTGGCCAGGGCCTGGCGGCCTCGATCCGATGCTTGATCCGCGCGATTTCTTCGCTTTCCACCCGCAGGGTTCGCGCTACGCCATTCCATGGTCGGTCTGGTATACGTCGAACGGCAAACAGGGCGAGGAGCCGCCGGAGAGCCAAAAGAAGCGCATGAAGCTTTTCGACGAGGCGCGCTCGACGGCCGATCTCGACAAGCGCGGCGCCGTCATGAAGCAGATCTTCGACATCGCCGCCGAAGAATTTGAAACCGTTGGACTTTGTCTAGCCGTCGGCGGCTTCGGTATCATCCGCAATAACCTGCACAATGTTCCGGAAAAGCAGCCGGACAGCTGGTCCTGGCCCAATCCAGGACCGGCCATGCCGCAGCAATTCTTCTTCACCAGTTGATTACGCCGATCACGCGCCGCCTTGCCAGGGCGGCGCTTTCCTTGATGCGGAGCTGCCCGTGGCAGCACTTACTGCGAGAAACAGCCATGCTGGCCTTCATCGGTAAACGCCTCTTGTGGATGATTCCATCCCTTTTCGCCATCAGCTTCCTTGCCTTTGTGCTGATCCAGCTGCCTCCCGGCGACTATGTGACGACCTATATCGCCACGCTCGCCTCTTCGAATGAAGTGGTCGATCAGAACACGGCTGCCCAATTGCGCGAACGCTTCGGCCTCGACCAGCCGATGCTCATCCAATATCTGAAATGGATGTGGGGCATTCTTTCGCGCGGCGATTTCGGTATCTCGTTCGAATGGCAGCAGCCTGTCTCCGGCCTTATCTGGGAGCGCATGGCGCTGACGCTCATTCTGGCGCTTGCAGCGCTGATCGCCACCTGGGCGATCGCGCTGCCGATCGGCGTCTATTCCGCTGTCAAGAAATATTCGATCGGCGATTATTTCTTTACTGCCTTCACCTTTCTCGGGCTTGCCATTCCCTCCTTCCTGCTGGCGCTGGTGCTGATGTATGTCGCAGCCGTCGAGTTCGGCCAGGATGTCGGCGGCCTGTTCTCCACCGAATTCGAGACGGCGTCCTGGAGCATCGCCAAGATGCTGGATCTGCTCTCGCATTTGTGGCTGCCGGTCGTCATTCTTGCCGTTTCTTCTACCGCAAGCCTCATCCGCGTCATGCGCGCCAATATGCTCGATGAGCTGCCGAAACCCTATGTGACGACGGCGCGCGCTAAAGGCCTCTCCGAGTTCCGGCTGCTGGTCAAATATCCGCTGCGCATAGCGCTCAATCCATTCATCTCCACCATCGCATGGCTGCTGCCCAATCTCATTTCGGGATCCGTCGTCGTCGCGATCGTTCTCAACCTGCCGACGGCGGCGCCATTGCTGCTGCAGGCGCTGATGGCGCAGGACATGTATCTGGCCGGTGCTTTCGTGCTGCTGATCTGCGCGCTGACGCTGATCGGGTCACTCATCAGTGACATTCTGCTTGCCCTCGTCGATCCCCGCATCCGGTTGGAATAGGAGCACCCATGGCCGATATCGCCGTCACAAACCTGCGCCCTGACCGCAACGCAGTGGCATCGCAGTGGCAGCTGATCTGGTGGGCTTTCCGCCGACACAAGCTTGCCATGGTCGCCCTCGTCGTCGCCATACTGATGTATATCGTCGCGATCGCGCCCGGCTTCTTTGCCATCAATGACCCCAATCAGCAGAATGCACGCGCAACCTTTCACCCGCCGCAGAAGGTGCATTTCTTCGATACGGACAACGGCTTTTCCTTCGGGCTGCACTACTATCCGCTAAAGCTCACACGCGATCCGGAAACGCTTGCGCCGATCTTCAAGGAAGACACGACCAAGCGCGTCTCAATCAGCCTGTTCGGGCGCGGCTACGAATATTCCGTGCTTGGTCTCTTCACGAGCAACATCCATTTATTGGCATCCTCGGACAAATCGACGCCACTCCTACTATTTGGAGCGGATCGGCTCGGCCGCGACGTCTTCAGCCGCACCGTCCAAGGCGCGCAGATTTCGCTATCGATCGGCCTCGTCGGCGTGTTCTTTTCACTTCTACTCGGTATCGTTCTTGGAGGGATTTCAGGCTATTACGGCGGCAAGCTCGACTTCTTCATCCAGCGCTTGATCGACTTCGTGCTATCGCTGCCGACCATTCCGATCTGGCTCGCTATGGCGGCCGCCCTGCCGCAAGGCTGGCCGGCGGCACTGCAATATATGATGATCACGATCATCCTATCCTTGACCGGCTGGGCACAGCTTGCCCGCGTCGTGCGCGGCCGCTTCCTGTCGCTGCGAACGGAAGAGTTTGTCGCCGCAGCCAGGCTCGACGGCGCCAGCGAAGGGCGCATCATCTTCCGCCATATGCTGCCGAGCTTCGCCAGCCACATCATCGCCTCTATCACGCTTGCCGTGCCGGCGATGATCCTAGCCGAGACGTCCCTCTCCTTCCTGGGGCTCGGCCTGCAGCCGCCGACCATTTCCTGGGGCGTGCTGCTGCGCGAGGCGCAGAACATTCGCTCAATCGCAACCGCACCATGGCTCTTCCTGCCAGGTGTCGCCGTCGTCATCGCCGTCATGGCCCTGAACCTTCTCGGCGATGGCCTGCGCGATGCGGCCGATCCCTACAACAA
The DNA here is from genome assembly GCF_030182525.1 of Rhizobium pantanalense. Taxonomy (NCBI): domain Bacteria; kingdom Pseudomonadati; phylum Pseudomonadota; class Alphaproteobacteria; order Hyphomicrobiales; family Rhizobiaceae; genus Rhizobium; species Rhizobium pantanalense. The sequence goes on along the minus strand of NZ_JAQJCH010000002.1, from coordinate 460,970 downwards.
ATGAGGCGGGCATGACTGATATCGTTTCCATGAACACCGCCCGCCCGTTGCTGCAGGTCAAGAATCTCACCGTCGACTTTCCCTTGCGAACCGGCACGTTTCGCGCTGTTGATAATCTCTCCTTTGCGATCGAGCCCGGAAAGACGCTCTGCGTCGTCGGCGAGAGCGGATCGGGCAAATCCGTGACCGCCCGCTCGATTCTGCAGATCGTCGATGCCCCCGGCCGCATCACCGGCGGCTCGATCATTCTGAACGGTGCTGGCGGCAGTTCGGTCGATCTCGTCAAGCTCAATCCGCGCGGGCGGCAGATCAGGTCGATCCGCGGGCGCGACATCGCCATGATCTTTCAGGAGCCGATGGCGTCGCTCTCGCCGGTCCACACGGTCGGCGATCAAATCATGGAGGCGCTGCGCCTCCATACGAAGATGAGCAAGGCCGAGGCACGCGCCGAGGCGATCTCGCTTCTGAAACAGGTGGAAATCCCCTCGCCCGAAAAGGCGATCGACCGCTACGCTTTTCAATATTCGGGCGGCATGCGCCAGCGTGCCATGATCGCCATGGCGCTTGCCTGCAAGCCGCAGCTTCTGATCGCCGACGAGCCGACGACGGCACTCGATGTCACGACTCAGGCCGAAATCCTCGACCTCATTGCCCGGCTGCAGAAAGCCAATGGCATGGCGGTGCTGTTTATCACCCACGACATGGGCGTGGTCGCGCAGATCGCCGACGACGTGCTCGTCATGCACAATGGCGTCGTCAGGGAATACGGTCCGGTCGAGCAGATCTTCCATGCGCCGAAGGATGATTATACCCGCATGCTGATCGGCTCGGTGCTGAAGCTCGAGAGGAAGGCCGAAATCCGGCTGGCGCGACCGCCGCTCGATAGGTCCGCGACCCCGATCCTCGAATTGCGCAACGTCTCGATGGCCTTTGGCGAGGTTCGCGCGCTCGATGATGTCTCGATCTCCCTTCTGCCGCGCGAAACACTTGGGATCGTCGGCGAGAGCGGATCGGGCAAGACGACGATGGGCCGCTCGATCATGCGCCTTATCGATCCGAGTGCGGGCGAAATTCTCTATCGCCGCGCCGATGGCGACGTCACCGATCTCGCAAGCGCGAAGGGGGCGGCCCTTGCGGCAGCGCGCCGCGAGCTGCGCATGGTGTTCCAGGACCCATTCGGCTCGCTCAATCCGCGCATGACCGTCTCACAGATCATCGGTGAGCCATTGCTCGTCAACGGCATCGCCAGGGGCCGGGCGCTGGACGAGCGCGTCTGCCACCTGATGGAGCAAGTCGGTCTCGATCCGAGGGCGCGCGAGCGCTATCCGCATGCCTTCTCAGGCGGCCAGCGCCAGCGCATCGGCATTGCCCGCGCCATTACACTCAATCCCCGCGTGATCGTCGCCGACGAGGCGACCTCGGCTCTCGATGTTTCCGTCCGCTCGCAGGTACTCGATCTCCTTATGCGGCTGCAGGACGAACTTGGCCTCGCTTATATCTTCATCAGTCATGATATCGGCGTCATCCGCTACATGTGCGACCGCGTCGGCGTCATGTACAAAGGGCGCCTTGTCGAGGTCGGCGATGCCGACAAGGTCTGCAACGCACCCGAACATGCCTATACGCAAGCGCTGATCTCTGCGATCCCGCGCCCCGACCCTCGCGATCGGGATCGCTCGCGACGCTTTCGCTATATCGAGTCCGAAACCGTGAAGAACGGGAGCGCGGCGTGATGCCTTCCCTCGACAACGCCGCAACGCCCATTTTCCACGAGCCAGGCTTCGCCGCGATGCGCGCAACGATTTCCCCACCTGCGGCAGCTCCCATGCCGCATTCATGTCAATCGATAGAAGGAAGAAATGATGAAGATCGACCGCATGCGGGTATTCGTGACCCGCGACAAGGATCGCCCGCGCGTTATCGTGGCGCTGGATACGGATGACGGACTGACGGGCTGGGGCGAGTGCTACAATCACGGCCCCGATTTGGCACTGCCGCCGATCCTCGACTATCTCTACGGTTTCCTCGCCGGCCAGGATCCAAGCCGCGTCGACTATCTCGTCAACCTGCTGATCCAGCAGAGCCGCTTCCCGCCGGGCGCGCTTGGCCTTTCGGCCATTTCCGCGCTCGATCATTGTCTCTGGGATCTCTCGGCAAAGGCGCTCAATGTTCCGGTCTACAAGCTGCTCGGCGGCGCGGTGCGCGATCGCATCAAGGTCTATGCCGGCGTCTACACCGCACCGGATGCGCCGGCTGCCCGCGATGAGCTTGACCGTCTGAACGCCGAATGGGGCTTTACCGCCTTCAAGCTCAGCCCATGGCGCATCGACATGCACGCCCATCGCTGGGGCAATGTCGTCAAGGCATCGGCCGACTATTTCCGTTCGCTGCGCGAGACCGTGCGCGACGACTATGAGATCGCCTTCGACGCCCATGCGAAAATCTTCGAGCCGGTCGCCGCTCGCCAGCTCGGTAATGCGCTGGCTCCTTACGATCCGCTTTTCTACGAGGAGCCGCTGCGGCCCGAAAACATCGAGATGTGGGGCGAGCTGAAACAGGGTCTCAATTGCGTGCTCGCGACCGGCGAATCCCTTTATAATCGCAACGAGTTCCTGCGCCTGCTGCAGGTCAAGGGCGCCGACTTGATCCAGCCCGACATCTGCGTCGTCGGCGGCATCAGCGAGATGCGGCGCATCGCGACGATCGCCGAGGCGCATTTCGTCGGCGTTGCTCCGCATAACCCGATGGGTCCGCTCGCGACTGCCGTCAACGTGCATTTCTCGGCCGCCGCGCAGAACTTCAAAATCCTCGAATACCGGCTGCCGAAGGGTCAGGCTTATGTCTATGGCGGCAACGAGGTCGAGCAGCGACAGGGCGAAACCCGCTATGTCGTCGATCCCTATCTGCCGAAGGACGGCTATCTCGAACTCAGACCCGACCGTCCCGGCTGGGGCGTCGAGATGGATGAAAAGGCCATGGAAGAGGAAGGCTATATCCATTGGCAGCGGCGCGTGCCCAAACGTCCGGATGGTTCCTACGCCTTTGCGTGAGCTTGGTATCAGCACCTGAAAAAATTGGGGCGGCCATTGGGCCGCCTCTCTCATTTGGTGGATGCGTTTACAAGCGTGAGCGCAATTATCTCACGCGGGCTGTGTTCGGATTGTCGAGATCTTCTCGCCGGGGTGGGCGCGGTATCATGCGTCCGATCACAAGGACCAACAGCACCGCAATCAGAAGGCAGGCGGCCAGGAAGAACATCGGCGCAATCGTGCTTCCCGTGGAATCCTTGATCCAGGGCACGACGTTCTGGGCGATGAAGCCGCCGAGATTGCCGACGGAGTTGATCGCGGCAAGGCCTGCGGCGGCCCCCGCTCCCTGCAGGAAGCGGGACGGCAAGCTCCAGAACACCGGCTGGCCGGCGAAGATACCGGCCGCCGCAATGGAGAGGAAAACAAACTGCAGCGTATGGTCGGGAATAACGGCGGATAACACCAGGCTTACGGCGCCGACCAGCGCGGGAATGACGATATAGGGCGTCTTGGACTCCGCCTTGTCCGCTGCACGCGGCACGGCATAAAGAGCGATGGCGACGAGAATCCACGGGATGATGTTCAGGAAGCCGTTCGTCGTGTTGCTGACGCCGAAATTCTTTACGATCGTCGGCAGCCAGTAGCTGAGGCCATAGGCGGCGAGCGGGAAACCGATATAGCAAAGCGCCATCAGCAGCACGCGCGGATTGACGAGCGCCTTAAAGCCATCGGCGGCGTTCTGCTCCATGCCAGAATTTTCCACCGCGAGCCGGTCCTTCAGCCAGTTCTTTTCCGTATCGTCGAGGAACGTCGCTTGGGACGGCAGATCCGGCAGGTAAAACAGGGTGATGAAGCCGGCAATAATGGCTGGGATACCGGTCACCAGGAAGACCCATTGCCAGCCGGCAATACCATAAAGCCCGTTCAAGTCCAGCAGCACACCACCAAGCGGCGCACCGATCGCATTGGCGAAGGCGCTGAAGATCATGAAAAGCCCGACCATCGTGCCGCGATAGGCGGATGGATACCAAAGGGTCAGCAGATAGAGTACGCCTGGAAAAAATCCGGCCTCGCAAGCCCCCAGCAGGAAGCGAAGAATATAGAACATGGTCGCATTCTGCGTATAGGCAAGCGCGACCGTGACCGCGCCCCAGGAGATCAGAATGCGTGCAAACCACCTGCTGGCTCCGAACCTGTCCAAAAGCAGATTGCTCGGCACCTCGAAGATGAAATAGCCGATGAAGAACAGCGACGCACCAAGGCCATAGGCATATTCGCTCATGCCGAGCGCATCGACCATCTCAAGCTTGGCGTAACTGACATTCTGGCGATCGATATAGGCGATCAGATAGAGGATACCCAGAAAGGGCATAAGCCTCCAGGTGATCTTGGAAATAAGCTGCTTCTCATCAATCACGCCTCTTCCTCCCTGAAAGATGATTATGATTGATATAGATAGCGCAACTCAGCGTTTATCAATGCACCGAGTCATAAAGCTCGTTCGACTTCGTGATGGAAAACGAACGAGCTGGCTCCTTCAAAGCGAAGACGCCGGTCAGCCGGCGGCTCGCGCTTCAAGCGACGCGTTCGAACTGCGTGCGGATATGCTCGATATAGTGCTGGCCGGGCGACGGCGCTTTCACCATGGCGATCGCCGCCTTCTGCGGAACGCCGGTGAATTGACGCTCCTCACCATTCTTGAAGCGGATGTAAAGCCGTCCGTCATCCGGGCGGAAATAGACTGATTTGATGATTTTTGACGAAACCGGGAGCTCTTGCATGGGTCACCTTACCTCTGGCTCGCTTTATCGCATGAAAACCGAAATATTGGGTGAAGCGACCTAGTTAATCAAAGATAGAGTTGCAGCGCTCGATTTTATCGATTGCGCCCAGCACCTTAACGATCCTGCGGAAGTGCAGCCTCGGCATAGAGAGATGCGAACTCCGCACTTGGCGGTATCGGCTTGATGATGTCGATCAAGACGCCGTTCGGATCGGACGTGATGAAATGACGCTGACCGAAATCCTCGTTGCGGATGGCAAGCAGGATCGGCAGGCCGGCCGCCTGCAAGCGCCCATGAACGGCATCGACATCATCCACTTCAAAGTTGAGCAATAAGCCCGCGACCTTACCGCGCCCCTGCGGCGGAATCGTCTCATGCTGCCCATTCAGAATGGCGAGATTGACAGCGCTGTGCTCAGCCGACTGCAGATGGACGTACCAATCACTGGTGAAACTCTCCTGAAAGCCAAAATGCTTCACGTAAAAGGCAGCGGTTTCCTCGACGCGCTCGGTCATGATCACCGGATAATAGCTCGTTACCTTCATGCTTCACTTCCCCCTTCAAAAGACATACAATCTGCCTGTATTATTTCGAATAACATACAGGCTGCATGCATGCAAGATCCACGCTCCAATCGTGAGAGAACCGAGAAGACCAAGGCTGCACTCATCGCGGCTGCCCGCGCCTTGTTCGTGGAAAAGGGCTATGCCGAGACCTCGACGCCGGAGATCGTGGCCGCCGCCGGTATCACGCGCGGCGCGCTCTATCATCATTTCGAGGACAAGCGCGCGCTCTTTCGTGCTGTCGTCAAAGAGGAAGCGCTCGCAGTGAAAGCCGCCATAGACAAGGCGACCCCTGATCAGCTTGCGCCACGCACCGCCCTCATTGCCGGTAGCAATGCCTATCTTGAAGCGATGCGGATTGTCGGCCGCACACGACTTCTGCTGATCGAGGGGCCAACCGTCCTCGGCTTCGTCGACATGAAGCAGTTGGACGAGGAAACCACCACGCTCACGCTGAAGCATGGTCTGGAAGCGGCGCTCAGTCGTGGGCAAGAGTCGGATATCGCCGTTGAGGCCCTCGCGGACATTCTCTCAGCGGCCTTCGATCGCGCCGCCCTTGCCATCGATGCGGGGGATGATGCGGATCGTTATCGCGCAGCCATTGCACATATGATCGAACGTATTGCAGGCTGATAATTATGCTTGCTCGCCAGACCACAAGCGGTGGTAGCCTGAAACACAATTGAATACCCGCGCGGGCATCTATTGATGCATGCTGCAAGCAGATTTCGAGCGTTCTCGCATATTATTTGAGCACGCCTATTGCTTGACACTTTTTTAGCCTCCTTCTATGATTTTTACCAAATGATCAAAAAGCAGGGGAACTAAAAAATGACCAATGAAATCATACTGTCACGCCGCGCCGTCATTGCATCAGGCATTGCGCTTGGCGTCAGCGCCCTTGCGCCGGCTGCCCGCGCAGCCGCGCCGCTCAAGGTGGCGGGGATTCACGCCTCGCCGGTCGAAAATGCCTGGAATTCCTGTCTTCACAAGGCACTTCAGGATGCAGCCAAGGAAGGCGTTATCGAATACGTCTTTTCCGAGGGCGTCTCGGGCACGGACTATCCCCGCGCGATGCGCGAATATGCCGAACAAGGCAACAAGCTGATTATCGGCGAGGCCTATGCCGTGGAGAAGGAAGCGCGCCAGGTGGCCGCCGATTATCCGGACACGGCCTTCGTGCTGGGATCCAGCGGCGAGGCAACCGGCAGCAATTTTGGTGTCTTCGGCACCTGGAACTATGACGGCGCCTATCTCGCCGGCATGCTGGCGGGCAAGATGACCAAATCGAATGTGGTGGGATCCGTTGGCGCCATTCCGATCCCAGAAGTCAACATGCTGATCAACGCCTTTGCGGCCGGTGTTAAAGCGGTCAATCCGGACTGCAAGCATCTCGTTTCGTTCATCGGCACCTTCTTCGACCCGCCGAAAGCGCGCGAAGCCGGTCTCGCACAGATCGACGCCGGTGTCGACGTTCTCTTCGGCGAGCGCATCGGCACAGCCGATGCCGCGAAGGAACGTCACATCAAATCCGTGGGATCGCTGATCGATTACACGCCGCGCTACCCCGATACCGTCTTTGCCAACGCCATGTGGTACTTCCGCCCCATTCTCAATGCGGCGATCGCCGACGTTGCCGCCGGCAAGTCGGTCGGCCGCAACTACACAGCCTACGGCCTGATGAAGGAAGGCGGCAGCGACATCGTCTATGTGAAGGGCACAGCACCGGCAGAAGCGGAAGCTGCAATGGAGAAGGTTCGAACCGACATCAAAGCCGGCACCTTCGAAGTGCCGAAGGTTGCGGATCAGCCGAAGTAGCCCTCCGGCTCAATCATGAGCGGTTCGTCATCCGCCGATGCCACGGAGCTGGCTGGCGCTCTTAAGTCCGGCAAGCTTACCTGTGTGGATGCCATGCAGGCAGCGCTTGCCGCCTGCGCCAAGCAAAATGAGCTTGGCGCCATTACCTATATCAATCCTGAAGCCGGGCTTGCGGCGGCGCGCGCCCTGGATCATGAGGCATCGGAACATCCCGAACGCTTTGCGCAGCGCGCCTTTGCCGGCGTGCCGACGATCGCCAAGGATCTCGGCGGCCCCTTCCGCGGGCTGCCGGTGACGGCTGGCTCTCGCCTGTTCGCCCGCACTGGTCAAGGCGCGGACAGCGATTTAGCAGGGCGTTTTCGCGACGCCGGCCTCTGCGCCTTCGGCTTGAGCACCAGCCCGGAATTCGGCTTCTCGCTCGCCTCCGAACCGGCAATCGGCCCGATCTGCCGAAATCCGTTAGATCCTAGCAGAACTGCCGGCGGCTCGTCGGGTGGTGCCGCGGCCGCAGTCGCCGCCGGTATCGTGGCGATCGCGCATGCGACGGATGCGGGGGGCTCGATCCGTGTGCCGGCTGCCTGCTGCGGCCTTGTCGGACTGAAGCCGACACGCGGCGCCGTGCCTGCCGGCCCCTCCTTCGGCAATCATCTCGGCGGCATCGCCAGCGAACTCGCTGTCACCCGCTCCGTGCGCGACACCGCAGCGATCTTCGATATTGTCCGGGGAAGGGCAAGGGGGCCGTACGCGGACATCGTTCAACACCCGGCCAAAACGGGCAAACTTCGCGTCGGTCTGCTTACCGATACCGGACAGCATTATCCCATCGCAGCCGACCGAGCTCAAGCTGTCGAAGCCGCAGCCCACACTCTGGAAAGCCAAGGAAACGAGCTGCTATCCCTCCGTTGGGACGAGGTTGAAAGTGCCGTTCAGGCCAGCGCCCGTGCCTTTGGCGATGTCATTTCCATCAATATCGCCAACCTGATTGACGATCTCGAACTGGACATGCGCCTTGCGGAGACGATGACGCAAGCCTTCATTATGCGCGGACGCGCCATGCCGGCAACCGCCCTGTGGAACTCGCTCAATGGTGCCATCAGGGCAAGTCGCACTCTGTGGGATATCTTCGACAGGGTCGATGTCATCGTCATGCCGATGCTCGCCTCGGCGCCACCGCCGATCGGGTCTTTCCCCACGGATCATTCGGACACTGATTTGCACCTCGAGCGCATGAGCTCCTGTGCGCCTCTTGCCTCGCTCGCCAACATATCCGGCTTCCCGGCAATCACGCTTCCCTTCGGTGAAGATACGCAAGGTTTGCCGCTACCGATCCAGATGATGGCGCCGATGGGTGAGGATAAGCTGTTGCTGCAGCTTGCATTCTCGCTCGAGGCCGAACAACGTTGGCAGCACCGCTTCCCGATTGCAGGCTTCCCGACATGACCACAGCCGTTCTCACCATCGAAGGTGTCAGCAAGCGCTTCGGCAGCACCCTCGCCAATGACAATATCTCGCTGTCCTTGGCAAAAGGCGAGATCGTTGCCCTGCTCGGCGAGAACGGCGCCGGCAAGACGACGTTGATGAGCATCCTCTTCGGCCACTATGTGCCCGATACCGGCCGCATCCTGATCGACAATGTGGAGCTGCCACAGGGCAAGCCTCGCGCAGCAATCCGGGCCGGCGTCGGCATGGTACATCAGCATTTCTCGCTGGCGCCGAATCTGACGGTACTCGAAAACATTATGACAGGTACGGAGGGACTTTGGTCGCTCAAGTCTCAAACGGGTGCGGCCCGCAAAAAACTCCTGGCGATCTCCGAGCGTTTCGGCCTGAAGGTCGACCCCGATGCCCGGCTCGGCGATCTTTCCGTCGGCGAGCAGCAGCGGGTGGAAATACTGAAGGCGCTTTACAACGATGCGCGCATCCTGATCCTCGACGAGCCGACCGCCGTTCTCACCCAGATCGAGGCGGAAAAGCTGTTTTCGACGTTGAAGCAGATGGCCGCACAAGGCCTGTCTTTGATCTTCATCTCGCACAAGCTCGATGAGGTTATGGCCACGGCCGACCGTATCGTTGTCCTGCGTGGCGGCAAGGTTGCAGCCGAAAGAAAGGCATCTCAGACCAGCAAGGCCGAGCTTGCGGAGTTGATGGTCGGACATCGCGTCACGCGCCCAACCCGCGAGAAAAGCATCCCTGGCGCCATTGCACTCGAAGCTCGCGATATCACCGTCAAGACCGGTGGCGTCGAACGGCTGAAAAAGATCAGTTTTCATGTCCGGGCCGGCGAGGTTCTAGGCATCATCGGTGTATCGGGCAACGGACAGGCGAGCCTGGGGCAGATGCTATCCGGCACCGCAAGCCGTTCCTCGGGCGAGCTTCTTCTGTTCGGCAAGCCCGTCGGCGATCTTGACGTGGCCGCGGTCATCGAGGCTGGCATCGGGCGCATTCCGGAAGACCGAAACCGCGACGGAGCCATCGGCGAAATGGCGATCTGGGAGAATGCCGTGCTCGAGCGCCTGTCTTCCTATTCGAAGCACGGTCTCGTCGACAAAGGCGCCGCCATGGCCTTTGCACAGGAGATCATCGAGGCATTCGATGTGCGTGGCGGCACTGCTGCGACCCGCACCCGCCTATTGTCGGGCGGCAATATGCAGAAGCTGATCCTTGGCCGCAATCTCCATGAACGACCACGAATCCTGATCGCCGCCCAGCCGGCGCGCGGGTTGGACGAAGGGGCCGTCGCCGCCGTTCATGGGCGCATTCTGGAAGCGCGCCGGCAAGGCACCGCCGTTCTGCTGATCTCGGAGGATCTGGACGAAGTGATCTCCTTGGCCGATCGCATCCAGGCCATCGTCGGCGGTCGCCTTTCGACACCGATCGATACTGGTGAGGCCGATGCGCGCCTGCTGGGGTTGATGATGGCCGGAGAATGGAAAGACAAGAGTGGGACCGAACATGCGATTTGAACGGCGCGAGCACCGCCCACTCTACATGATGGCCCTGGCTCCCCTGCTTGCAATCATCGCAGCCCTCGCGCTCGCCGGCATCCTGATCGCGATTGCCGGCGCACCTGTCCTAGAAGCTTATCGCCGGATTCTGCTTGGAGCCTTCGGCTCCAGGCTTTCGGCAACGGAGACGCTGACCCGCGCGACGCCATTGATCCTGACGGGATTGGCCGCCGCCGTCGCCTTTCGCGCCCGCCTGTGGAACATCGGCGCCGAGGGACAATTCTATTTTGGCGCCATTGCCGTTGCGGGTTTCGGCTCGACAATGCTCGCCGGCCTGCCCGGCCCGATCCTTATTCCGCTATTGATGGTGATCGGCGCCATGGCCGGCATGGTCCTGATCCTCGTGCCACTATGGCTGCGGCTGCGCTTTTCCGTCGACGAAGTCGTCACCAGCCTCATCCTGAATTTCATCGCCGTTCTCTTCGTCTCCATGCTGATCGACGGTGTGCTGAAGGACCCGACGGCGTTCGGCTGGCCGCAATCCCAGGCGCTCGCCGATCACGCCATGCTGCCGAAGCTGATCGCCCGATCGCGCCTTCATATCGGCTTTGCAATTGCGATCATCATTGCGGCGCTCGTCTATTTCGTCCAGTCGCGCACGATCTTCGGCATGCAGTCGCGGGCGGCCGGCCTCAATCCTTCGGGCGCCGCCTTTGCCGGCGTTCGTCTCGGTTCGACCCTCGTCAAGGTCGCCTGCCTTTCGGGCGGGCTTGCCGGCCTTGCCGGCGCCATCGAAGTCATGGGCGTCAAAGGTTACGTCACGACCGATCTGTCGCCCGGCTTCGGCTATGCCGGCATCGTCGTTGCCATGCTTGCAAACCTCAACCCGCTCGGCGTCGTCCTTGCGGCTATCTTCACCGCCACCATGTTCGTCGGTGCCGACGGCATGAGCCGGAGCCTCGGCATCCCCACTTACATCGCCGACGTCACGGTCGCCTTATCGCTGCTGACCATGCTGATCGCGCTGTTCTTCACACAGTACAGGATCCGCCGATGAGCACGCTGGTCGATATCATTGCTTCAGCCGGACTTTGGGCTGCCGTACTGCGGATTGCGACACCCTTGATCTTCGGCACGCTGGGTGCGCTGCTTTGCGAACGGGCCGGCGTCCTCAATCTCGGCATCGAGGGCATCATGACATTCGGTGCAATGATCGGCTGGCTCTCCATCTATCACGGCGCCGATCTCTGGACCGGTCTTTTGATCGCGGCGATCGCCGGCGGCATTTTCGGGCTTCTGCATTCGGCTCTGACGGTGACGCTCGGCTTGTCGCAGCATGTTTCCGGCCTCGGTGTGACACTGTTCGCCTCCAGTTTCAGTTATTATGTCTTCCGGCTGATCGTCCCTCTCGCCGGGACGCCGCCGACGATCACGCCGTTCCAACCGATCACCATTCCCGGGCTTTCCACCCTGCCCTTCATTGGTCCGGCGCTCTTCACACAGACGGCACCCACTTACCTCGCGATCCTGGTAGCGCTGGTCATGGTCTATCTCATCTTCCGCACGCCCATCGGGCTTGCAATCCGCATGACCGGCGAAAATCCGCATGCGGCCGAGGCGCAAGGCCTCAACCCCATGAAGATCCGCTACGGCGCCATCATCGCCGGCAGTGCCCTAATGGGCATGGGCGGCGCTTTCCTGACGCTTTCTGCCTTCAACAGTTTCTTTCCGACGATGGTGCAGGGCCGCGGCTGGATCTGCATCGCGCTGGTCGTCTTTTCGTCCTGGCGGCCGGGCCGGGCGCTGTTCGGCGCCTTGCTCTTCGCCTTTTTCGATGCATTCCAATTGCGCCTGCAGACAGCGGTGCAGGGTGTGCCCTATCAGCTCTTCCTGATGACGCCCTATATCCTGTCCATCGTTGCCCTTGCCGTCATGAGCAGGCGCGCCCGCGTGCCGCAGGCGCTGATGCAACCCTATCGCCGTGGCGAAAGATAATTCGAGGAGCTTCCATGTTCGATCTGATCATTCGCAATGCCAATCTGCCCGATGGCCGCAAGGGCATCGACATCGCGGTCAAGGATGGCAAGATCGCAACAATCGAAGCCTCGATCGCGGCGGAGGCCAAGGAAGAGATCGATGCGACCGACCGGCTGGTAAGCCCGCCCTTCGTCGACCCGCATTTCCATATGGATGCAACGCTTTCACTTGGCCTGCCGCGCATGAATATTTCCGGCACGCTTCTGGAGGGCATCGCGCTTTGGGGAGAATTGCGCCCGATCGTGACAAAGGAGGAGCTTGTCGATCGCGCGCTGCGCTACTGCGATCTCGCCGTCACCCAAGGCTTGCTGTTCATCCGCAGCCATGTTGACACTTCCGATCCGAAGCTGGTGACGGCCGAGGCGCTTCTGGAGGTGAAGGACAGGGTCAAGCCCTATATCGACTTGCAACTCGTCGCCTTCCCGCAGGATGGCTATTATCGGGCCAAGGACGGTGTAGCCTCCCTCTCACGCGCACTCGACATGGGCGTCGATATCGTCGGCGGTATCCCGCATTTCGAGCGCACGATGGATGAGGGCAGAGCCTCGGTCGAGGCGCTTTGCAGGATCGCCGCCGACCGTGGCCTGCCCGTCGATATGCATTGCGACGAGACCGACGACCCGATGTCGCGCCACATTGAGACGCTGGCGGCGGAAACCATCCGCTTCGGGCTGGAGGGCCGCGTTGCCGGCTCGCACCTGACTTCGATGCATTCGATGGACAATTACTACGTCTCCAAGCTCATCCCGCTGATGGCAGAGGCGAAGATCAATGTGATCCCCAACCCGCTGATCAACATCATGCTGCAGGGCCGGCACGACACCTATCCCAAGCGCCGCGGCATGACGCGCGTGCGCGAACTGATGGATGCCGGGCTCAATGTCTCCTTCGGCCATGATTGCGTGATGGATCCCTGGTATTCGATGGGCTCGGGCGACATGCTCGAGGTCGGCCATATGGCCATCCATGTCGCACAGATGGCCGGCATCGAAGACAAGAAGAAGATCTTTGACGCACTCACTGTCAATTCCGCCAAGACGCTCGGCCTGGAAGACTATGGCCTGGAAAAGGGCTGCAATGCCGATTTCGTCGTGCTGCAGGCCGTCGACACACTGGAGGCGCTGCGCCTGAAGCCCAATCGTCTCGCTGTCATCAAGCGCGGCAAGATCATCGCCCGGTCCGCGCCGCGCATCGGCGAGCTTTTCCTCGATGGTCGACCCTCACAGATCGATGGCGGGCTCGATTACGTGCCTGTAAGGGGCTAATAGACCACCCCCTGAGCCACAACCAGGCAGTTCGTGGCTTGGAGCTCGCTCTTACCGCCTGGCGGGATCTCGCAACACTCTCGTTGCCTGATCCCGCGCCAACAGATTCCGTGAAATTCCCACCCCATCACCCGCTTTTCTTTCCCTACTGTCGTTATTCCCACGTCCACATAAATCACATATGCGCTACTGATATAAACTCACTTTACAACTAACATGTCAGCGTGATACTCAATGATCCTACAAGATCGGGAGGATCGGATGAGTGAGAATTTTGGCCTGTCGGCCGCCCTGGCAACACCCTTCAATGCGGATGGCGAGATTGCGATCCCGGGCGTGATCGAGCAGGCGAAGCATTGCCTTGCAAATGGCTGCAAGAGCGTCACCCTTTTCGGCACCACGGGCGAAGGCGCTTCGATCGGCACGCAGGAGCGCAAGCAGGTTCTTGCCGCCATGATCGCCGCCGGCATCACGCCCAAGCAGATCGTCATGGGCGTGCTCGTCGATGCCGCCGAGGATGCTGCCGCACAGGCCGGACAGGCGCTGGCGCAAGGTGTCCGCAACATTCTCCTCGCCCCACCCTCTTACTTCAAGAACGTCAGCGAAGACGGCCTCTTCAAATGGTTTTCGGCCGTTTTCACTATGCTGGGCACTCATGCCCGCGACGTGATCGTCTACAATATCCCGTCGGTGACGATGGTGCCGCTCTCCATTTCCCTCGTTGGCCGCCTGCGCGCCGCATTTCCGGATGTCGTTGTCGGCGTCAAGGACTCCTCCGGTGACTGGCCCTATACCGAGGAACTTCTGAAGACGCATGGCGATCTCATCATTCTGATTGGCGACGAGCGCCATCTTGCCCGCGGCGTTCGGCTCGGCGGACAGGGAGCAATTTCCGGCATGGCAAATCTCCTTCCCCGCGAAGTGCAGGCCATGGCGGAAAAGGGCATCGACGACGCCAATGTCGAGCGCTTCGTCGGGCAGCTGCTGAACTATCCGGTCATTCCCTCGATCAAGGCCATTCTCGCCCGTTTGACTGACAATGATAGCTGGCTTGCCGTGCGCCCGCCGCTCGTGGCATTGAACAGCCAAGATTCCGACACGCTCTTTACTGCTTTCGGCGCGCTGTTTCGCGCCAAGGCAGCCTAACCGATCAGCCCGGAGCTCCCCATGGACGGACCAGGCGAACAGACGACGTTGAGAGAGAAAGCCTATGAGAGCTTCACACGCCATCTTTTGGCGCGCGACGTTCGGCCCGGGCAATTCATCTCGCAACGGCGGCTCGTCGAGCTGACGGGACTGACGCTCGGCGCGATCCGCGAATTGATCCCGCGCCTGGAGGCCGAAGGGCTGATCAAGACGGTGCCGCAGCGCGGGCTGCAGATCGCCCATATCGATCTGGACCTGATCCGCGAAGCTTTCCAGCTTCGTCTTTTTCTGGAAAAGGAAGCCGTCGCACTGTTCACCTATTCGGCATCTGACGAGACGATTGCCAAGCTTCTGAAGGACCATCGCGATATCGCCGATGCGATCCGCTCCGGCGACAGCTCACAGGAACTAGAGCTTCACGCGCAATCGGTGGACTGGGGCATGCACGATGCCTTCATCGATGCGCTCGGCAACACGATCATCTCGAACGCCTATCGGGTCAATTCGATCAAGATGCGGCTGATCAGCCAGGACAGGTTTCGCATCAACGGCCATGTCGGGCCGGTCATGGAAGAGCATCTGAAAGTGCTCGAAGCCATTGAGAGGCGCTCAGCCGAAGAGGCGGTTACCGCGCTGGTAGCCCATATCGGTGGAGCGCGGGATCGCGCGTTAAAGATGTAAACAGTTTTAGATAACAGGCCGCGAATGAGGAGATTTTCGGCCAAAGGAGGAGGAACGGAATGTCATCGTCATTTTTCAACCCGACACGGCGCGGCTTCATGGCCGGCAGCGCCGCACTCGGCGCGGCAAGCCTTCTCGGTGTCCGCACCGCTTCGGCAGCCGTCGACTGGAAGCGCTTTGCCGGCACGACGCTCGAAGTCAATCTGGTCAAGAGCCCGCGCAGTGAGACGATCCTCAAATATCTGAGCGAGTTCGAGGCTCTGACGGGCATCAAGGTTAATGCCGAGGCGACGCCCGAGCAGCAGCAGCGTCAGAAGACAACGATCGAGCTCAGCTCCGGCAAGCCAAGCTTCGACGTCGTGCATCTGAGCTACCATGTCCAGAAGCGCCAGTTCGAAAAAGGCGGCTGGCTTGCCGATATCAGCAGCTTCATGAAGGACCCGTCGCTCACCGATCCCTCGCTGACGGAAAGCGATTTCGCCGAGGCCGGGCTGAAATTCGCCAAGGATTCCGCAGGCGTCATGCGCTCCCTGCCCTTCTCGGTGGACTACTGGATCATCTACTGGAACAAGGCCCTGTTCGAGAAGAAAGGCCTCGCCTATCCGGAAACCTTCGAAGATATGGCGAAAGCCGCCGAGGCGCTGACGGATAAATCGACCAACACCTACGGCTTCGTCGCCCGCGGCCTGAAGAATGCCAACGCGCCGGTGTGGACGACCTTCATGCTCGGCTATGGCACGACGCCGCTTTCGGCTGACGGCAAGCTGCAGACGGAATCGCAGGGCGCCGTCGACGCCGCCAAGCTCTATCAGCGCCTGATGACGAAATCGGCACCTCCCGGTGTTTCCGGCTTCAACTGGGCGGAAGCACAATCGGCCTTCCTGCAGGGCAAGATCGGCATGTGGGTCGATGGCGTCGGCTTTGCGCCGCCGATCGAAAATCCGGAAAAATCCCGCGTAGTCGGGCAAGTCGGCTACGGCGTCATGCCGAAGGGACCGAACGCGCAGGCAGCTGCGACGACCGGCGATGGCCTGGGCGTGACGGCAGCCAGCCAGAAGAAGGAAGCCGCTTATCTCTTCTGCCAATGGGCGATCTCGCATGACATGGGTGCACGCCTCCTGCAGGCCGGCGCAGGTGTTCCCTTCCGCCAGTCCATTCTGGAGGATCAGAAGGTGCGCGAAGGCGTGAAGATGCCGGGCGCCTGGCTCGATGCCGTCGCCGGTTCCGCCAAGGTCTCTCAGCTGGCGCTACCCGTTATCATCCCTGTCACTGAGTTCCGCGACATCTATGGTGTCGCGCTTACGAACATGATCGGCGGCGCAGATCCCGCAGCCGAACTGAAGACGGCAACCGCCCAGTTCGAGCCGGTTCTGGCACGAAGCGAGGGATAATGGCCTCCGTGAGTATTGAAGATACCGCCACCAAGGCAACCAAAGGAAGGAGCAAGCCGCAACGGCTTGCTCCCAACTACTGGCCCTTCGTCATCCCCGCGCTGATCGTGATTGCCGCTGTCATCGTCTTTCCCTGGGTCTTCACCCTGTGGATGAGCGTGAACAAGTGGACACTCGGTCAATCGCAGAGCTTCGTCGGCTGGGACAATTATGTCCGGCTGGCGACCGACACGCGTTTCTGGGAATCCCTTTGGCACACCGTTCTCTATACAATGCTCTCCGTCGTCGGCCCCTTGATCTTCGGAACGCTGGCGGCACTGATCTTCGATGCAAACTTTCCGCTACGCGGGTTCCTGCGCGGCATCTTTGTCATGCCGATGATGGCGACGCCTGTTGCCGTCGCCCTCGTCTGGACCATGATGTTCCACCCGCAGCTCGGCGTGCTGAACTATCTGCTCTCGCTTGTGGGCGTCGGACCGCAGGAATGGATCTACAATCAGGCGAGCGTCATCCCCTCCCTCGTGCTCGTCGAGGTGTGGCAATGGACGCCGCTGGTCATGCTGATCGTGCTCGGCGGTCTCGCTTCGGTGCCGCGCGATCCCTATGAAAGCGCCGAAATCGACGGCGCGAATGCCTGGCAGAAGTTTCGCTATCTGACGCTGCCGATGATCTCGCCTTTCCTGATGATCGCCGTCATCATTCGCGGCATCGATGCGATCAAGAGCTTCGACATCATCTATGCGATGACGCAGGGCGGCCCGGGAACGGCATCCGAAACGATCAACATCTACCTCTACAATACCGCCTTTTCCTATTACGACATCGGCTATGGCTCGGCCATGGCAGTGGTATTCTTCATCCTCATCGTCGCGCTTTCCTTCATGCTCCTGATGATGCGGCAGCGGACGAAATGGACCGACGCGGAGGGACATTGAGATGAAGCGTTCGACACTCAACCGTATCGGCCTGTTCTTCGTGGCCCTGGTCATCGTCTCGCCCGTTATTCTGTTCTTCCTCTGGATGATCTCGCTGTCGCTGAAATACGAGATCGATAACGGCGCCTATCCGCCGATACTTATTCCGGATCGTTTCGCCTGGACGAACTACGTCAATGTCTTCCAGGAAAACAACTTCTTCCTCTATTTCTGGAACTCCATTCTCGTGACGGGGGCAGCTACCCTGCTCGCACTCGTCATCGGCGTGCCGGCCGGCTACGGTATCGCGCGGCTGAAGGCAGAGAAGTCGGCCATCGTCATTATGATCGCCCGCATGACGCCGGGCCTATCCTTCCTCATCCCGCTGTTCCTGCTGTTTCAATGGCTCAATCTGCTCGGAACGCTCTGGCCGCAGATCATCATCCATCTCGTCGTCACCGTGCCGATCGTCGTCTGGATCATGATCGGCTATTTCGAGACGACTCCGATGGAACTGGAGGAGGCTGCAAGCATTGATGGCGCAACGCCGTGGCAGGTCTTCCGGCTCGTCGCGCTACCGATCGCACGCCCCGGCATCGTCGTCGCCTTCATCCTCTCAGTGATCTTCTCCTGGAACAATTTCGTCTTCGGCATCGTGCTTGCGAGCCGCGAGACCCGCACGCTGCCGGTGGCGGTCTATAACATGCTCTCCTTCGAGCAGGTGAGCTGGGGACCGCTTGCGGCGGCCGCCCTCATCGTGACGCTGCCGGTGCTCGTGCTGACGATGTTCGCGCAACGGCAGATCATCGCCGGTCTGACGGCCGGCGCCGTCAAATGACGCAGCCTTTGTCTTTTGGATAGGATCACATTCATGGCACCCGTCAACATACAGAGCATCCAGAAGCGCTACGGCCAGGTGAAGGTCATTCACGACATCAGCGTCGATATCGCCGATGGCGAATTCGTCGTCCTTGTCGGTCCCTCGGGCTGCGGCAAGTCCACGCTGCTACGGATGATCGCCGGGCTCGAGGAGGTGAGCGACGGCGAGATCCACATCGGCCGGCGCGAGGTCAGCCATTTGCCGGCACGCGACCGCGACATCGCGATGGTCTTCCAGAACTACGCGCTCTATCCGCATATGACGGTCGCCGAAAACATGGGCTTTGCGCTAAAGCTGAAAAAGGCAGAAGCTGCGGAAATCGCCGCCAAGGTGCAGAAGGCGGCTGCCATCCTCGGCCTCGAAAATCTGCTGGATCGCTTGCCTCGTCAGCTTTCTGGCGGTCAGCGCCAGCGCGTCGCCATGGGCCGCGCACTGGTGCGCGATCCCCAGGTCTTCCTGTTCGATGAGCCGCTCTCCAATCTCGATGCAAAGCTGCGCGTGCAGATGCGCGGCGAAATCAAATCCATGCATCAGCGCATCGGCACGACGACGATCTACGTGACGCATGACCAGGTCGAGGCGATGACCATGGCCGACAAGATCGTCGTGCTGCACGGCGGCCTTATCGAGCAGGTCGGCGCGCCGCTCGATCTCTATGACCGACCGGCCAATCTCTTCGTCGCCGGCTTCATCGGCTCACCGTCGATGAACTTCATCGACGGCAGGATCGAAGAAGGCATCTTCCGCAGCGACAAGGGGCTGATCCTGCCCTTACCGAAAGACTTTGCCATCCCAGAGCACGGCGGGCGCCCACTTGTCTACGGCATCCGGCCCGAACATATCCGCGCTGTGGCAAGCGGCCTGTCGGCCAGGGTCGGAATTGTCGAGGGCACGGGATCTGAAATCTACGCCAAGCTTGATTGTGGTGGCGAGGAGATCTCTTGCCTGTTCCGCGAGCGGCTGAACATCCGCTTCGGCGACAAGATCGAAATCGCCATCGATCCGGCAAGCATCCATCTTTTCGACAAGGCGAGCGGAAAACGGCTTTGAACACTCCTTCCATCTTCGATCCACCGGTCGGTAGGGCCAAGCACGTCCTTTGTGTTGGCGCTGCCGTTCTCGATACGCTCTTTCGCGTCCGCACCCTTCCCCAAGGTCAGGGCAAAGTATTGCCTTACGACATGCTGCAGATCGCGGAGGGCATGGCCTCCAGCGCTGCCTATGCCATCGTCCGGCTCGGTGGCAAGGCCAGCCTGTGGGGTGCCGTTGGTGACGACGATACCGGTGAACGCATTATCCGCGATCTGAGTGCCGTCGGCATCGATGTCGTGGGCATGTCGCGGTTAGAGGGCGCCCGTTCCGCCGTCTCGACCATCCTGGTGGACGATGACGGCGAAAGGCTGATCGTTCCCTTCTACGATCCGAAACTGCACCACACGGTGAAGGATTTCACGGCCGAGGATATCGCTGCATTCGATGCTGTGCTGGTCGATGTGCGCTGGCCGGGGCTAGCATTGCAGGTTCTCAAAGCTGCCAGAGCGATGGGCAAGCCGGCCATTCTCGACGGCGACGTGGCGCCTGACGGCATCATCGAACAACTGGCGCCGGAAGCGAACCATATCGTTTTCTCCGAACCGGCCGCACTTCGCCTGACGGAAACAAGCGATGTGTCCGCGATGACGCAGCGTCTGAAACAGCGCTTCGATCACGCTTTCATCTGCGTGACGGCAGGGGCGGCCGGCAGCTACTGGTTCGACGAACAAAACAACGACGTCGCGCATTGCCCGACCATTTCCGTCAAGGCTGTCGACACGCTTGCCGCAGGGGACATCTTCCACGGCGCCTTCGCGCTCGCAATCGCGGAAGGAATGGCACCCGCGGACGCAATCCGCTTTTCCTCTATCGCCGCCGCCATCAAATGCGGGTCGTTTGGGGGGCGTTCGGGGGCGCCGACGCGGGCTGAGGTCAGCGCACGCCTTGGCGTGGATGACGCGTCAAGCCCAGTATAGAGAAAGCATCAAATCCTGGCATAGCACTGACCATCCGCCGTTAATGGGGGTGACACCGATGCACGCCTGGATTATAAAAATTGCGCGACTCAAGCAGGAGGATCGCCAGATGAGAAATTTCAGCACCAATTGACGCTGAACGGCAATGCCGAATGTGGCTGCTGTCCGGCCTATTCTCGTCTAGCGGCATCCTCTTCAGTGCCCATGGAGGGCATTCATGCTTCGTCGTTTCTTCTCCTATTATGCACGCTATAAAAAGCTGTTTTTCCTCGATTTCGGCTGTGCCGTGCTCGCCGGCCTGCTAGAACTCGGCTTCCCTCTGGCGGTCAAGCTTTTCGTTGATGAACTGCTTCCGAGCCGCGATTGGGGTCTGATCTTCGCGACAGCGGCGCTGCTGCTTATCGTCTATGCGATGGCGACTGGACTCTCGGCGATCGTCAATTATTGTGGCCATGCACTCGGTATCTCGATCGAGTCCGACATGCGCCGCCAGGCTTTCGACCATATCCAGAAGCTCTCCTTCCGCTATTTCGACAACAACCGCACCGGCCATCTGATTACCCACGTCACCAAGGATCTCGAGGAAGTGGGCGAGATTGCCCACCACGGCCCCGAGGACCTGTTCATCGCGATCATGACCTTCGTCGGCGCCTTCCTGCTGATGTTCAGCGTCCATTGGAAGCTTGCGTTGCTGACCACAACCATCGTGCCGTTCATGACCTGGCTCGTCAGCCGCTACGGCTCGAAAATGACGCTGAATTCGCGCAGCCTGTTCGGCAAGGTTGGCAACTTCAACACACGCATGCAGGAAACCGTTGGCGGCATCCCTGTGGTCAAGGCTTTTGCCAATGAACGATACGAAAGCCAGCTTTTTGCTAGCGACAACGAGGATTACAAGGCGACCAAACTTGACGGCTATGCCTATATGACGGCGAGCATCGCACTCAGCTATTTCAGCACGCGCCTCGTGCAGCTGGTCGTGATGATGGCGGGTACATGGTTCGTCATTTCCGGAGAACTGAGTTACGGCGGCTTCATCAGCTTCCTGCTGCTCATCAATGTCTTCTTCCGCCCGATTGACAAGATCACCTCTGTCATCGAGACCTATCCAAAGGGCATTGCCGGCTTCAAACGCTTCCTGTCGCTGATCGATACGGAACCCGATCTTGCCGACCGGCCGAATGCGATCGCGGTCGATCATTTGAAAGGTGATATCACCTACAGCCATGTCGGTTTCGGCTATTCCGACCAAGTTGCTATCTTCAGCGATCTTTCTCTTACGATCGCGCCCGGCGAGACCATCGCTTTCGTCGGCGCTTCAGGTACCGGCAAGACGACCATCTGCTCGCTGCTGCCGCGCTTTTATGATGTGACGGCCGGCAGCATCACCATTGACGGCATCGATATCCGCGATATGACCCAGGCCTCGCTGCGCAGCCAGATCGGTATCGTGCAGCAGGACGTCTTCCTGTTCGGCTCGACCATTCGCGAGAACATTGCGTACGGAAAGCTCGGCGCCACCGACGAAGACATCATGAAGGCGTTACAGCGCGCTTCGCTCGACGAGTTCGTCCGATCCCTGCCCGCCGGCCTCGACACACCAACGGGCGAGCGAGGCGTCAAGCTGTCAGGCGGACAAAAGCAGCGCCTGGCGATCGCCCGCATCTTCCTGAAAGATCCGCCGATACTCATTCTCGATGAGGCCACGTCCGCGCTCGATACGGCGACCGAATACGCGATCCAGCGGGCTCTATTGGAGCTTGCGAAAGGGCGTACGACTCTTGTCGTCGCTCACAGGCTATCAACGATCCGCAATGCGGACCGCATCATCGTCATGGGCAATAACGGCATTGTCGAACAGGGATCGCATGACGAGCTGCTTGCCCATCACGACGCTTATGCACGGCTGCATAATGCACAATTCGGGCTGTATGCCTGATTTGGCTGCAAGATCAGAGAAAAGAGGAGCCGGGCTCGACGACCCCGCCTTCTTTCGAACAGTGATAATCAATACAATCACTGAAAATCGAACACACTTAGACCAGCCGCCATTTCATCGAGGCCAAGCGGGCGCGTGACCGGCGGTTCGGCTCTCGCCAGGCAACCCTGCCGTTCGCACAGGCGACAGGCAGGACCGATCATGACCTGATTGGTACCCAGCGCTTTGCCATAGACCACCTCGTCACGATGGGCGATATCGCAGCCGATCAGAAGTGCGGTGCGGCGCACCCTTTCACCGAAATCGGCCCGAGGCCCCTCGATCGTTCGCGATACGGTCAGAAAGCCGGTCCCGTCAGGTATCTGCGTAGCGTCCACCAATATCTGGCCAGGCTGGGTGAAAGCGGCATGGATATTGAGCTTCGGACAGGCGCCGCCGAAACGCGCCTGCGGAAAGCCTTGGGCGCCCGCCTTGCGCAGGCGATGGCCGGCACTATCGATTTCCATCAGGAAAAACGGAATGCCGGATGCGCCTGGACGCTGCAGGCTGCTCAGCCGCGTGGCTGCCTGCTCATAGGAGACGCCGAAGCGAGCGCCGAGTGCTTCGATATCATAATGCAGTCGCTGCGCTGCCGAGAGATAGGCGCCATATGGCATCAAAAGTGCGTGGGAAGTGTAGCGCGCCAGCTCGAAACGGGCGATGCGATTAGCCTCAGGAGTCGAGAGCGCAAGAGCGTTGAGTTCGGCGGCGATCTCCTCGCGAAGGGCCAAAAGAGAGACTTCTGTTGCAATCTCCCGGATCTGATCGAAGGGCGAAAGACGCTCCGACAGGAAAAGCCGCATCGAATGCCGATCGTAGCGCCGACGCAAGCCGGGCATGGCGCGCACCGGCAACAGACGCACTGCTATACCATGCTCGGCCTTCAGCCATGCTTTCAATGCACCCGCCAGATCGTCGCCGGCAGAAAGGCGATCATTGAAGGCTTCGGCGGCATCTTCGATGCGGGCAAAGAAATTCGGACGCGACTGCAGGCGATCGTGAACCTCATCGAGCGGCAGGCGTGGTCCGGCAACCTCGGCAACGCGGCCCTCGCGGCCCAGAAGCTCGGCGAGATCGGACAACCTTGCCGCCTGTTCGCGATAGGCGCGATAAAGCCGGATCATGCCGTTTGCAGCATTCGGTGCAGCTTCGGCGAGCTCGATCAACTCCTGATCGCCAGGGATCTCGCCTGCCAGCAATGGATCGGCAAAGATTTCACGCAATTGCCCTGCGCTGCCGCCCTGCTCGCCCTGCAATTCGTCGAGATCGACCTTGTAGACTGCCGATAGCTTCAATAGCAGCTGCACGGTCAGTGGCCGCTGATTGCGCTCGATGAGGTTGAGATAGGATGGCGAGATATCGAGCGCCTGCGCCATCGTCGTCTGCGTCAGACCGAGGCCCATACGGATGCGCCGAACCCTCGGCCCGGCAAAGATCTTGCGCTCAACCATGTGTCATACCTTTTACAAATCCTCTGAAGGTCGATATTTACAAGATTTACAACTTAACTGAACATTGCTGTCAACGATAGCACATCCTAACCCTTTTATCTAAGGCGATTCTCCGCTTTTTCTCGCGCTTGCTGTGTAAGTATTGTAAAAATAGTCATGCAATCGAGATCGATCGGAGGATCGAGAGGAAATATCGGGAGATTTGCATGACAGACTTTTACAAATTGGTTCCCAGCGCACCCACTGGGCGTTTCGATGGTATCGAGCGTCCCTACAAGGCCGAGGATGTGGAGCGGTTGCGCGGGTCGGTCAGCATCCGCCATTCACTGGCCGAGATGGGTGCGAATCGCCTCTGGCAGCTCATCCACGAGGAGGATTTCGTCAATGCGCTCGGCGCGCTTTCGGGCAATCAGGCCATGCAGATGGTTCGCGCCGGCCTGAAGGCGATCTATCTCTCAGGATGGCAGGTTGCCGCCGACGCGAATACGGCCTCGGCCATGTACCCCGACCAATCGCTCTATCCTGCGAATGCGGGCCCGGAGCTGGCCAAGCGCATCAACCGCACGCTGCAAAGGGCCGACCAGATCGAGACCGCGGAAGGAAAGGGTCTTTCCGTCGACACCTGGTTTGCGCCGATCGTCGCCGATGCCGAAGCGGGCTTCGGTGGTCCGCTGAACGCCTTCGAGATCATGAAGGCCTATATCGAAGCGGGGGCTGCGGGCGTCCATTTCGAGGATCAGCTGGCATCGGAGAAGAAATGCGGCCATCTCGGCGGCAAGGTGCTCATTCCGACTGCAGCCCATATCCGCAATCTCAACGCGGCGCGGCTTGCCGCCGACGTCATGGGCGTGCCGACCCTAGTGGTTGCGCGTACCGATGCCGAGGCCGCCAAGCTTCTGACCTCGGACATCGATGAGCGCGACCAGCCTTTCGTTGACTACGACGCCGGACGGACGGTCGAAGGCTTTTATCAGGTCAGGAACGGCATCGAGCCCTGCATCGCCCGTGCCGTCGCCTATGCGCCACATTGCGACCTCATCTGGTGCGAGACCTCCAAGCCGGATCTGGAGCAAGCGCGTAAATTTGCCGAGGGCGTGCATCGGGTCCATCCCGGCAAGCTGCTGGCTTACAATTGCTCGCCCTCGTTCAACTGGAAGAAGAACCTGGATGATGCAACGATCGCCAAGTTCCAGCGCGAGCTGGGCGCCATGGGCTACAAGTTCCAGTTCATCACGCTTGCCGGCTTCCACCAGCTGAATTTCGGCATGTTCGAGCTCGCCCGTGGTTACAAAGCCCGCCAGATGGCCGCTTACTCTGAGCTACAGCAGGCGGAGTTCGCAGCGGAAGCTAATGGCTATACCGCCACCAAGCATCAGCGCGAAGTGGGCACCGGCTATTTCGATGCGGTCTCGCTGGCGATCACCGGCGGCCAATCATCCACGACGGCCATGCACGGATCGACCGAGCATGCCCAGTTCAAGCCGGCAGCAGAGTGATTTCAGGATCTTAGGAGGAGAATGACATGGCATCGATAGCACGCGTTCGCGAGAGAGCAGAGGAGCAATCTCTCACCATGAATGCCGATCAGCAGGCGGTCATCCGTATGCTGGCCAACGAGCTGCATCGCCTCAATCAGGCCGTCATGAATGCGGTCGAGGCCGGCGTGTCCGTCGAGCTCGTCCGCTCGGCCCGCCATCACGGCGGCAACGGCAATTGGGGCGATCTCTTGATACCCGTCGTTGTCGCCAAGGCTGCGCAAACGGCATAACGAAGACAGTATTCAGCGAATGTTCGGGCCGCGCCGTCAATCGACGGGCGGCCCGCCGCTCAATCCAGCCAGTTTTCGACACGGAGGTCGCGGATGCGCTTAAACTCTCCGACATTGGCCGTTATCAAGACGGCCTCTACCGCATGGGCGTGGGCAGCAATCAGCAGGTCGTTTGGACCGATAGGTTTGCCGGCAACTTCCAGCTCAGCCCTGATGGCGCCGTATTCGGCATCGGCAGGAACATCGAGCGCGAGTACCGGGATGCTTCCCAGGATGGCCTCTATCTGTGCCAGTAATTTCGGCGATCCCTTTTTAGCGCAGCCATAGCGCAACTCTGCGGCCGTAACGATGCTGACACAAATTGCATCTGGCCCGACATCGGCGATGCGCCTGGCAACAGCACCCTGTGGGTTTCGCGCAAGTTCGGATACGATATTGGTATCCAGCATGTAGAGCCTGCTCAAAGCTCGATGTCCTTCGCCGGCAGCAGAGTATCATCGATCTCGGGAAACTGATCCTCTGGTCCGAGTGGTTCCAAACTCGCCAAGACATCAAGCAAGTTCTTGCGGCGCACCGGCTCGATGATAAGACGATCTCCATCGCGGTGGATCATCACCCGATCGCCAGGAAGTTCAAAGTCAGCCGGGATGCGTACGGCCTGACTCTTGTTGTTGCGAAACAGCTTGGCTTCTCGTGGCGGACTAGGTTCGTTATGTCGAAGATGGCGCACGCTGACCTCCCTATTTGCATATCCATCTGTATATGCAAGATAGCAGACCTGATTTCAAGCCCGCTGAATCCAACGATACAAGATTACTTTTCCACGAAAGCCCTTGCTCAGGACTTTATGTCTGCGAAATCGGAGAATGCCTGCTTGACGACGTCCGCAGTGGCTCCAGAGGCAACCAGGGCTGCCAGCAAAATTCTCGCCTGCCCCGGGCGTAGCGTCGAGGAATGGATTGCCCCGGCCGCAGCAAGGTCATGCCCGCCACCGCCGCCGCCATAGCTGGAAACGAGCAATCCATCCGGTACGCGGCTGGAAACCACGACGGGTACGCCGACATCGGCACAGCGCCTGACGGCTTCGACCAGACGCGGATTGGCGTTGCCGGAACCGAGGGCAGCCAGAACGATGCCGTGGGCATCGGTCCTCAGGCTTGCATCCACGTGCACCGAGTCACAGCCAGGGTAGATTGCGACGACATCAATCCGCACGTTATCGAGCGCCGCCACAAGCCTCGAACTTGGCGGATTTTCGAGCGGCCGTGATTGACGGAAGGCGTCAGCGATATCCGAAGAATGCTTATAAAGCCCCCAGGCCGGCAGCAGACGGCCGCCGAAACAGACGAGCACGCCGCGGCCTGCATTGTCCGGATCGCTGGCAGCGGCAACAGCGGCGGCGAGATTGGCGGGCCCGTCAGCCATGGGATGATCCGCGGTGAATTGCGCGCCCGTGAACACGGTCGGTTTATTCAGGCCGTGCTGCAGATGAACGAGCAGCGCCGTCTCTTCCATCGCGTCAGTACCATGCAGAATGACGATCCCGTTGATGGCGTCATCGGCAAGCAATTCACCGACCTTGTCGCTGATCTCCTGCATGTCGGCGAGCGTCAGGCTCGCCGAATCCTTTGCCATCAGCTCGATGGGTCTGAGATCGACAGGCATGTCAGGAAGTAGCGCCAGCAGGCTCTCACCCGTCAGTGAGGGTATGCTGGCGCCGCTATCGGTGCGTTCGCTTGCGATGGTGCCGCCGGTGGCAATGACCGCCACCAGCGGATTGGCCTTTCCGCCCGTCACGCTTGACCCCGCTCTGCTGCGAGCCGATAGATGCGGTCACGCAGCAGATACCAGCCGATGACCAGAGCCGGTGCAATCAGGACGAGGGATGCAATCGTCCAGGTTCCGACCGGATAGTCGAGCGCCATCAGCACCAGCACCGCAAAGAGGAAGACGAGCGTCAGGATACCGGTATAGGGCGCGCCGAACATGCGGAAATCCGGACGGGCCATCTCGCCACGTTTGGAGAGCTTCCAGAGCTTCAACTGGCACAATACGATCACACCCCAAGCCGAAATGATGCCGAGCGCCGAGATATTGAGTGCAATCTCGAAAGCGGCCGACGGAACGACGGCGTTCAGCGCCACGCCGATGACGGTCACAACAGCCGTCACGGCAATGCCGACATAGGGCACGCCTGCCTTGTTCATCTTGGCTAGCGCTGCCGGTGCCGAGCCCGAAACCGCCATCGAATGCAGAATACGGCCAGTGGAATAGAGGCCGGCATTGAGCGACGACAGCACGGCCGTCAGCACGACGAGGTTCATGATGATATCGGCGCCTTGAATACCGATAGTCCCGAAGAAGGTGACGAACGGGCTCTCGCCTGCCTTGTAGGCCGTATAGGGCAGAAGCAGCGACAGAAGCAGGACCGAACCGACGTAGAAAATCAGCAGGCGGGCGACTACCGTGCGGATCGCGCCGGGCATGACCTTGCGCGGATCTTCGGTTTCGCCGGCGGTCGTGCCGATCAGCTCGATCGACGCATAGGCAAAGACCACACCTTGTATGATGACGAAGGCCGGCAAGATGCCATTGGGGAAGAAGCCACCGCTATCGGTGATGATGCTGAAGCCTGCCGAATGACCGGCAATCGGCGTACCGGAGGCGACGAAATAGATGCCGATGACGAGGAAGCTGACCAGCGCCAGAACCTTCACCAAACTGAACCAGAATTCGAGTTCGCCGAAGACCTTCACCGACAGGAGGTTCATGGCCAGCACGACCAGCAGCGCGATCAGCGCGAAAACCCACTGGTCGATGCCGGCAAGCCAGGGAACGTAGTGCTTGAAGAAATTCATATAGAGAGCGACGGCCGTCACATCGGCAACCGAGGTCATGGCCCAGTTCAGCCAGTACATCCAGCCGACGGCAAAGGCCATCTTCTCACCGTAGAATTCACGGGCATAAGAAACGAAGGAGCCGGAACTCGGGCGGTGCATGATCAGTTCGCCAAGCGCGCGCAGCACGAGAAAGGCAAAGAAACCGCACAGAGCATAGACGAAGATGAGAGCCGGACCGGCTGCGGCAAGACGCCCGCCGGCGCCAAGGAAAAGACCAGTGCCGATCGCGCCGCCAATGGCGATCATCTGGATCTGCCGCGGCTTCAAGGCCTTGTGATAACCAAGATCCTCATTGACTGGCGGCCGGCGGTCCGCCGGAATATTCTGAATAGGTTCGACTGACATTGCTCCTCCCTCGAGCCGTTTGTCCATGGGCGGATCCGGGCGCTGATTTCGCACCCGACCGGATGCCGTTGCCTTAATCTGGCCGTCGATCGAGCCTAACGATCGCCGGTCATGCTGTAATGCTGTATGACAGATTTCCTCTTAGACATAGAAATAACGGCAGGTCAAGCCAAGCGGCGCTTATTGACGTCGCACGAGCGAGCAGATAACAGATCTCTAAATCTGTCATACAGCTTGACAGATTTAGCTTGATTTCCACGTAGGAGGATAATGTGGTCAAGGCGCGAAGCGAGTATGACCTGCTGGGCGAGAAGGATATTCCCGCCGAGGTTTATTGGGGGGTACACACGGCAAGAGCCGTAGAGAATTTCCAGGTCACGGGAACACCGATCGGCCGCTATGCGCATCTCATTCGAGGCTTGGCCTTCGTCAAAGAGGCAGCGGCTCTTGCCAATCACGAGTTGGGGCTGCTGAGCGAGGATAAGCTCGATGCAATCGTGCGCGCCTGCCGCGAAATCCGTGCCGGCGAGCTTCACGACCAGTTCGTCGTCGACGTGATTCAAGGCGGTGCCGGCACCTCCACCAATATGAACGCCAATGAGGTCATCGCCAACCGCGCGCTCGAATTGTTGGGCCATGCCAAAGGCGACTATGCTCACCTTCATCCGAATGATCACGTCAATCTCAGCCAGTCGACCAACGACGCCTATCCGACGGCCGTCAATGTCGCGCTGATCGAAGCGATCGACGGTCTGGCAGTCGCAATGGAAACGCTGCAGGAGGCTTTCGAGCGCAAGGCCAAGGAATTCGACGGCATTCTAAAGATCGGCCGCACGCAGCTACAGGATGCCGTGCCGATGACGCTCGGCCAGGAATTCAGGACCTTTGCCGTCATGCTCGGGGAAGATCGATCTCGCCTGATCGAATCGGCCGCCCTGCTGCATGAGGTCAATCTCGGCGCCACTGCCATCGGCACCGGCCTCAATGCGCCTGTCGGCTATGCCGCCCTTGCCTGCGCCCACCTCGCCCGGCTGACGGGCCGTCCCCTGGTCACGGCAAGCGACCTCATCGAAGCAACTCAGGATCCTGGCGCCTTTGTCCATCTTTCCGGCGTGCTGAAGCGCGTTGCGGTCAAGCTGTCAAAGACCTGTAATGACTTGCGCCTGCTCTCTTCCGGTCCTCGCGCCGGCATCGGCGAGATCACGCTGCCGGCGATGCAGGCCGGTTCGAGCATCATGCCCGGCAAGGTCAATCCTGTGATCCCTGAAATGGTCAACCAAGTGGCATTCTCCGTCATCGGCAACGACATCACCGTGACGATGGCGGCGGAAGCGGGCCAGCTGCAGCTCAATGCCTTCGAACCGATCATCGTGCGCGCGCTGTCGGAAAGCATCATGCATCTGACCGCCGCCTGCCATATCCTTGCCGAACGCTGCGTCGATGGCATTACCGCCAATCCGGCTCTGATGGCACAGCGCCTGCAAGAATCGATCGGCCTTGCGACAGCACTCAATCCATTGATCGGCTACCAGGCGGCGACCAAGGTTGCTCGCGAGGCGCTGGCAACTGGGCGCACAGTGCCGGAAATCGTGCTGGATCATGGATATCTGACCGCCGAGCAGCTCTTCGAGGCCCTGCGGCCGGAACGGCTCGCCAACCTACCGGTCGCTCTCAATGAGGCTGTTGCCCCTCGCCAATAATCGTGGTCACCACGCGCTTGACCTGACCGAGATGGGCTTCCATCGCCGCGATGGCCTCCTCCTCCGACGCCGCCGCGATCGCCTCGACGATGCGGCGGTGTTCGACATTCGAGGCCACGCGACGCTGCGCCATCATGTTGACCAGCTCCGATTGACGCATCAGTGCGTCGCGGGCGTCGGAAACAATCTTGGAAAAGACGGCATTTCCAGAGGATTCGGCAATCATGGAATGGAATCCCGAGTCCAGAGTTACCCACGTCAAGGGGTCTTCTTCCCGGTCCATCTCATCACAAAGTTCAAGCAGGCGCGCCAGCTGCTGCTCCGTGCGCCGTAGCGCCGCCCAGCCTGCGGCCGGGACTTCGATGAACGGACGCGCCTCGATCAAGTCGCGGGCGGAATAACCGCCGTAACGGAGCTCCGGACCGGGAGTGGAGGTCAGAACGTAGGTACCACTGCCGGTGCGCGTCTGGGTGAGGCCGAGCGTCTGAAGCGAGCGGAGCGCTTCGCGGATGATTGGACGGCTGACACCGTAACGCGTCGCAAGATGCGACTCGGCGGGCAGCCGTGTCCCGACCGCCAACCGTCCCGATGTTATCGCCGAACGAATATCCTCAAACACTGCTTCGGCAGCATTTTTCCGACTGATCGGACTTGTATAAGATAACCAATCAGCCACCTCACTCATGATAGCCAAACTTCACAAACATTTTTCGCTTGTCAAGGATCGGGTCACGAATTGGTGCGCGTCCGCCTGGCTCAAAGCCATCCGAAGGAACTGGCGTTATGTGGAGAATGTCATCGACGGCAACTCCTGCTTGATGTCTCCTTCATGGCGATATAAAGAAATCCTTATTCCTTTATATCGGAGCTGGACGTGCCCTTACCCCTCTTCGCCTTGTTTCTGGCCGCGTTTGCTTTCGGCACGACCGAGTTTGTCATCGCGGGCATTCTTCCAGATGTCGCTGAGGGCCTAGGAGTCTCGATCCCCTTTGCCGGCTATCTGGTTTCCGGCTATGCGCTGGGGATTGCACTCGGCGGGCCACTTCTGACCATGGCGACACGACAGATTTCCCGCCGAACCATTCTGATCGCTCTGACGATCGCCTTTTGCATGGGCCAGATCGCCTGCGCGCTCGCACCTGATTTCGCCGCCATGCTCCTCTTCCGTGTTGCGACCGCCGTCGCCCACGGCGCCTATTTCGGCATCGCCATGGTGGTTGCCGTCGGCCTCGTGCCGCAAGCGTTTCGAGGACGCGCGATCTCCGTGATCCTTGCAGGCCTGACGGTCTCCAATATTGTCGGCGTTCCTCTGGGCGCGGCAATCGGTGGATTGTGGGGATGGCGGACAACGTTTTGGGCGATGACCCTGGTCGGTGTCCTCGCATTGGTCGCCATATCGTCCTTGATCCCGCAGACGAAGGCAGAATCTCAGCAATCTGGCCATTTGAGCAGTGAAGTGCGCGTTCTCGGTCGCCAGCAAGTCTGGACCTCCCTCATCATGATGCTCGCTCTAATGATCGGGCAGATGGTGCCCTTCACCTACATAACGCCGCTCCTGCGCGAAGTGACGGGCCTGGATGCCATGCTTATTCCCTGGGTTCTTCTGCTCAATGGGGTCGGAGCGACATTGGGGGTTGTGATCGGTGGCAGGCTGTCGGACTGGAAGCTGATGCCGTCGCTTATCGCGATGCTTGCCATCCAGTCCGCGATACTCGTCGTCCTTTACCTTGTCAGCCCCTACCCCGTACCGATGAGTGTGGCGATCTTCGTTTGGGGCGCGCTTAATTTTGCGATCGGCACCCCCATCCAGGCTCGCATCCTGATGTGGACCGCCGATGCACCAGGCCTTGCTTCCTCACTCATTCCGTCCGGGTTCAATATAGGGATTGCGATCGCAGCAAGCGTCGGTGCGGCGCTGCTCGAGAGTGGATATGGCTATCGCAGTTTGCCGGTGCTCGGCGCGATCACGCTTGCCCTGGCCTGCGTGGTTGCCATCCTCTCCGCGGCGCGCGAAAGGCGCAGCGGCGCAGTTCCTCCCAATGCGGCTCTTACGTAATTTCTATTGGAAGGCGGCGGCCCTTAACACCGGCCGCCGGCACATGAGTCAGGCGATCAGCCCTTTCATCGGCAGGACATGATCGGAACCCGGGAAGACATCGCGCGTCAATAGGGTCGGCGATGCACCAAGCAAATCAACCGCGATCCCCTTGACCACAGCGCGCAGATCCGTCGTGGCGGCAAGATCACGGCCATCACGCAATTGCGCCTGCTTGAGACCGGGCCAATCGGCAATCACTCGGCCGCCCTTGATTGCGCCACCGGCGAGAAAGGCGGCTGTTCCGGTGCCGTGGTCGGTGCCCTGGGTGCCATTAATCTGCGCCGTGCGGCCGAATTCGGTTGCGACAAGAATGGCGGTATCCTTCCAGGCCGGACCAAGCTCCCGCTGGAAGGCGGCAAAGGAATTGTCGAGCCCGACGAGCAGCTTGTTCAGCCGATCGACCTCTCCGGCATGGGTATCCCATCCTTCGAAGGCCAGTGCCGCAACGCGAGGACCGTCGTCTTGAGCCAACAGGCGCGCGGCGCCTCTGGCCATCTGTTCCATGCCGGTAGGGTCGCCAGGGCCTCCCTTGGCCTCGACATCGAGGCCGGCGGCGATCTTACCGGTCGAAATGCCTTCAGCGAGGATTTTCGCAAAGAGCGGGTCGGTATGGTTATAGAGATCCATCAGCCGCGGTGGCAGATCATCGCTCACAGGCTGAAGGGTCGATGGCGACCAGCCGAGTACCGGCGCCTTGCCGCGAATGACGAGCGGTGCATTGGCACCGACCGAGAGGCCTCGGATCTCCGAAGCGCCTGGTGAAACCTTGTCGCCCTTCGGCAGTCCCTCGAGCATCCGGTTCAGCCATCCGGATTCGACTCGGCCAGGCATTTCGTAACCGGACTCCAGCACATCCTGACCATCGAAATGGGATCGGTCGCGATAGGGCGTCGCACTGGCATGCACGACGGCCGCCTGCCCTGCCCGATAGAGCCTGTTGAAATTCGGCATCGATGGATGCAGCGCAAAGAAGCTGTCGAGCGGCAACGCCGCCCCGGGGCCGCTCGTCGTCATGGCGATCGACTGTCGCAAGGCTTGATAGTCGGGGTCACCAACGGGCGGGACAGCTGTCAGACCATCGAGCGCCCCGCGCAGGATGATGGCGATGAAGCGCGGGTCGCGTCCGCCGGCTGCGTGAGCGAAGCGCGGGATGAAGGCCCAGGCAAACAAGGCGCCAGAAGCGCCAAGCACGGCACGACGGGTGGGGGTCATGAGTTCGCAGGTCATGGTCAGCGCCTTTGAAATTCGGGAGAAAGATAAGCGATCATCAGGCCCTGCTTGCGGGTTTCCGCACGCGCTACTGCCTGCAGCGTTTCGCTCGAAAGAAGTGGCCCGAGACTGTCGGACACGAAACTGCGGGGATCGACCTGAGGCGGCACAGCATTGGCGATCATATTGGCGACATCCATGCGCATACTAAGGCTCTCGCTGGAGGCCCAGACATCGACGGTATCGGCAAAACCATTGGGACCGGCCGGCGCCCAGAAGGGCTGGCCCATCGCTGTCAAGGCGCCGAGGATGAAATTCGGCTTCGGTGTCTCGCCGCTTGCCCGCAAGAGCGCGGTCATGAATTCCAACGGCGAGCGAACCTTCGACAGTGTCGGATTCCATGCGTCTTCGGAGCTTACGAGCGCCCGATAGACGGCGGAGAGATCGCCATCCGTCTTGCTGAAGGTCGCCGCAACGGTTTGCACAAGTCCCGGCGGCGGCGTATCGGCGACGAAATGCCGGACGAGCTTGGTGGCGATATGCTGTGCTGTTGCCGGATGGCGGGCGAGATCGCGCAACGCTTCGCGCCCCTGCCCCACGCCATTGTCGGCGTAGGTGAGGCCGATCAGGGTCTGGTCGCCGGGTTCGTGGGCACCGGCATTGAAGACGAAGGTGCCGGGCGTCCCAAGCTTGCCTTCGTTGCGTGCCACCGTCCAGCCGGTGATAATCTTGGCAAGCGTCGTCACGTCGGTCTGTGTGTAGCCGCCGTTCACGCCGAGGGTGTGGAGCTCCAACGTTTCCCGGGCAAGGTTTTCATTGAGACCACGTTTCTTGTTGGCATTGGCTTTGGAGTTCGGTCCGATCGATTGCTGGTTGTCGAGATAACCGAGCATAGCGGGGTGGGTCTCGACAGCAAGCAGCATGTCGGCGAAACGCCCGAAGACATGGGGCCGGATCGCCTCGCGCTCGAAGGCGCCGGCAACCATATGCACCTCTTCGCTCTTCGACACGGCCACGGCGAAATGGTTTGCCCAGAACATGGCAAGCCGCTCGCCAAAGCCGATCAATGGCTGCCGGATGGTGCCGTTGAAGCGGGCGTCCACTTCGGCCAGCAAGACCTGCTGCGGCAGGTAGGGCATTGCGGGCTTTTCCAGCTTCTCGACTGCCTTGCCGATGATAGCCGCCATGGCCTGGTTATTCGGCTCGGCCTTATTGTTCGGCTGCCCTGCCGTGGCGCCGGGAGGCTGTAGCGGCGGCTTCTGCGGCGGCTGCGGGCCTTGCATCTGCTTGTCCTGCGGCACGGCGGCGACAGCGGCTGCGGCCTGCTGTCTGGCCTCCTTGCGCTGTTCCTGGAATGCATAGAGAGAAACGAGAAGATCGGCCGTCGATTGCAGCTGCGGCCCGACCGGAACCGGGACGAAGCGTTCGGTGATTTCTTCCAGCAACGCACCGCGCGGATCCGTTGCGATCGACGTGGTGCCGTTGTGGTCCGCTCCTAGCCCAAAGCGGGAAAGCGCGAGCGCGGCATAAACATCATTGGACTGTTGGGCCATGGCCTTGCCAACTCCTGCATCAAACATGCTCCTTCAACGCAGACCTGGTTTCGATCCGTCGCTTGGGAAGTATGATCATTTTGTGGCAGCGGCTTTAGGCATGCTGCGGCGGACCAGGCTTTCCGCCAGCACCCGACGCTCATCGTAGGAAAGCCCTGCCGCAAAATCGACGGCACGCTGCTCCAGCTTCGCCCTCAAGGCGATATCGGCATCGCGCGCCCTCGCCAGCGCGGCCGAGAGCGCCTCCTTATCCAAAGTCGGCTGCCCAAGAATGGACGCGGCGTCGACCTTGGCCTGTTGTGCCTCGAGAATGATCTGACGTTCGTCCTTGCGGGCTTCGTTGAGCGCGGCGCGTAGAGCCTTCTTCTGCGCCGAAGGCAATTGCTCGCCGGCGAGCGGCATCATTCCGGCCCGAGCCTGCGTCTTGCGTATCCAAGTCAGCCCACCGCCGGCCAATGCTCCGACCAGAAACGTATTCAGCACCAAAAGAAAAATGACCACTATTCGAAAGCTGCGTTCCGTCATTGGCTGTCCTGCTGTGCTGCACCCGCATCCGGCCCTATATCGCCGAACATGGTCGCGGTTCCTTCGGAGACGACTGAGGCATCGGCCGTGAAGCTCGGGGCCAAGACGGCGATGGCGATGCTGCCGGCAAGCGCCCCGGCTATGCCAACCCCCACGAGGCCGATGCCGGCCGAGCCGAAGCGAAACCAGTTTCTTATCGTCAGGCGGCGAACGAGCTTTGCGAGAATTCGCTCTTCAAGGCCGGCGTGGCGAGGCTTCACGACGTAGGTGTCGAGCAACGCATCCAGATCGGCCGCGCGCGCAAGCGTTTCGGCGGCGGCATGACTCTTGGCAAAATCCCGTGCGGCCGCGCGCTCAGCCTGCGGCCATCGGCGGATATCGCCGCCATAGGCCGCGGTGAGCGCCTCGAACCGCTCGGCATTCATTGGATCCGCGATCTTCTCAACCATCGCCCTCATCCTTCAACAAAAGCGCCTGCAAGGAGCGCCTTCCACGCGCAAGCAGGCTTTCCAGTGCGTCGACGCTGACGTCCATGATCTCAGCTGCCTCGGCATTCGACAGCGCCTGATAGTAAACCAGAATGATCGCTTCGCGCTGCCTGGGTGCGATCATCTGCATGGCCCGTTCCACGCGTCTGGACGGATCGTCCTCACTCATTAAGCCCGCATCCGGCGCCGGCCCTTCATACTCGACATCGGGTGGATGCTCGGCAAGAACGTCCTTGCGACGCCGCAGGCGATCATGACAAAGGTTGGTCGCTACGCGATGCACCCAGGTGCTGAAGCGGGCATTGCCCTGGCGCCAGCCGCCGGCATTCCGCCAGACGCGCAGGAATGTTTCCTGCGCCACGTCCTCGGCCTCGGCCGCATCGCCGAGCATGCGGGTTGCCACGGCAACGATACGCGGCAACTGCCGTGTTATCATCATACGCATGGCCGGGACGTCGCCCGCAGCGATGCGACCGAGCAGGTCCTCATCCGGGTCGCCACTCTTGGGCGCGCGATCCCACTTCATCGACAATCGCTACCGCTCCAGTTTCCTGCGATACCGGCATGGCACATGGGCCTTGGGCTTGCGGCCGGCAAATCCCGCCTCGCCGTCAACTTCGGCAAGCGGCGCCACTTAGATCGCAGCATCTCGGTCAGCGT
This sequence comes from Rhizobium pantanalense, assembly GCF_030182525.1. Taxonomy (NCBI): domain Bacteria; kingdom Pseudomonadati; phylum Pseudomonadota; class Alphaproteobacteria; order Hyphomicrobiales; family Rhizobiaceae; genus Rhizobium; species Rhizobium pantanalense. The sequence continues at coordinate 423,833 of NZ_JAQJCH010000002.1, read as the reverse complement.
ATCATCCTTCGACATCAAACACAGGCTCACAAGGATTGAACGCCGCATCTGCCGAATTCCGTCGCTTTCATGTCGACGGTTTTCGAATTTTCTTTTCGAGCCCAAAGGCCCTCTGTTGAGCAGAAACAAAAGAGCCGGCTCACCCGGAGGCGGGAGTTTCAACCTTCCCTACCCGGGCTTGCCGGCACTTCGCATGGTGGAATGCGAAAGCTCAGACTCGATCAGAGCGTCAGCAGGTCGCTCGTCGTCAGATCCTGTTCATTGTTCGCATAGAAGCTTCCGAAATCCGGCATCTGCGGTTGCTGCGCCTTCATGGCCTGCTCGAACTGGCTCTGCGTCAAGTATCCGGAGCCGGACGTGTCGAGGCTCTTGAACAGCGATGTTGCCTGGTCTTCGCTTACATCGGAAGGACGGGCGGCCACGAATTCGGATTCGCTGACGCTGCCGTCGCCGTCCGTGTCCATGGAGGAAAATGCGGCTGAGAGATCGTCCTCGCTCATCTGCCCTTCACCCGGTGCGGGACGGCCGTGATGGCCTGCCTGTATGGCTTTTGCAAGCTGCGCCTCAGTGAGAGATCCGGTATTGTCGGTGTCGAAGCTCTGGAACAATTGCTGCGCCTGGGTTTCGCTGACGTCGGACGGACGTGCGGCCACGAATTCCGCTTCGCTGATATTGCTGTCGCCATCGGTGTCCATAGCGCTGATCATATCGCTTTGGCTGCCATCCTGGCTGCCGGTTGCGGAAGTCTGCTGACTACTTGACGCCGAACTGGTGGAGCTGCTGTCGGAGTCCGATGTCGAACTATCGCTGCCGATGCCGGCCTGCAGATTGAGAATCATGTTCATCAGCTGCGCGACGAGCTGTTCTGCCGAAGCGATCTGAGACTGATCGTCCGAAGACGAAGAGGAACTCGTGCCGGAAGAACTGCCCGACGAATTGCCGGAGGAGCTGTCGGACAGCAGGGAGGCGATAGAATCGTCAGCCGTCGATGCTGTCGAGCGCGAGGTCTGGTATTGATAATAATTGCTCGATGAGATCGAGTAGATGCTCGTCATTGGGGGCCTCCAGATACGAGCGTTGAGAGGAACTCGGATGGCTTATGCGTACGCGACTTGAACACAATCGACATGTACGGATGGACTTGCGAACGCCGCCGATCAAACGCATCTTGCGCCCCAACTTGACCGATGCATCTTTTCCAGAGCAGGCGTATCCGGGATCACCCCAGCAATATGTATGTCGCCATCATGGCTATATCGGCATCTGCACATTTCGATTTTCACTTCCCAACGTGGGGAAATTGCACAAGGAAACTTGCGCGTGGCTTATAGACGCTTGACGAAAACATCCTGTTGCGATTTCCTTCCTCGATTTTTAGGGAATATATAAATTCCGCCACTCTGTTGAGGCATTGCTGGTATATGGGCTCCAGCACTGAGCGGCATTGATGGAAAAGAATACGAAGAAGAGGGGCACAGCTTGAACATCGGTTTCTGTGGAGAGGTGAATGAGGCGAACTAAGGAGGAGGCGGCGGAAACGAGGAGCGAGATTTTGCAATCCGCAAAAGCTCTGTTTCTCGACAAGGGCTACGAGAATGTGAGCCTGGAAGAGATAGCCGTAGTCGCCGGTGTCACGCGGGGGGCAGTGCACTGGCATTTCAAGAACAAGCAAGGTCTGATGTTTGCGATTCGCGACGAGGCCCAGCAGCCGTTCAAGGATCTGGCGGAGCGGATGTCGAAAGAACTGCCGCCCAATCCGCTTGATCTCATCGCCGATACGATAGCTGCGATATTCGACGACATTCACAGCGATCCGCGCAAGCGCAGCATGTTGAAGGTGATGATGCATCTCGACATGGCATTTTGCGACGGGACGACAAGCCGGGCGAGCTCGTTCCGGCATGACATGCATGAAAATTTCGAACGCATTTTCACCCTGATGGACGAAAAGACGAAGCTTCCGGCTCCCTGGACGCCGGATACGGCCGCTTCCGCTCTGACAGCAGTCATCGGCGGCCTGATCACCGAATGGACGCTCGACCGGGGCAGTTTCGAACTGGTCCCGTGTGGACAGATGTTCATAAGGATGGTGCTGAAGACCTGGTTCCCGCTGGCACAGACGCAGGAGCTGGCGATTACCGCGATGTGACGGTATCGGAAAAAGCTTACAGCGGTTTTCCCTTCGGAAGTGAAGAGAACCAACGATAGCGGCTTTAAGCTTCTGCTGAGCGCTGAATCGGTTGCCAAAAGCTGGAAATAAAAAAGGATCCGGAGGGAAAGCCAGATCCTTTGCTTTGATCGGAGGTCAACCGATCGATAGAAGAAGCCTGACGGATTGGAACGTCAGGCTTCTCATACCCGGCGCTAAGCCGGGTAATTCAATATTAGAAGCTACGCTCGAAGCGCAGGATACCAGCCCACTGATCCTGGTTCACAGAATCGAAGTTGGTGTAGGAGACTTCCGGCTCGATGAGCAGGTTCTTGACCGGGTTCCACTTGACGTTGGTGGTTGCGGCAAAGATCTTGGAGTCGGTGTAGGCGAGCTGGAGGTTCCACTTCAGCTTTTCGTTGATCGGAACGCCAACGCCGCCCCAGACAGCCCAGTCACCCCAGCCGCACTTCGATTCATCGTTAACAGGGCAAGCCGAACGATCGAGGTTGGTGCCTGCGTACTTGTTCAGCTTGTCGCCGTCCGTGTTCCAGCCGCCCATCAAGAAGGCCGAGAAGGTACCGAAGTCGGCATCGACACGAGCCTTGATGGCGCCTTCTTCGACGATCGAGTCGTAACCGCCGACGACCTTGAAGCCCCATGCACCGGACTTGAAGCCAGCACCGGCAACGACGTCAGGAGCGTAGTGGTTGCCCTTGTCGTCAGACCACCAGCTTGAGCCGTAGGAGGCGTCGGAGCCGCTGGAGTTCGAGTCTTCAACCGAGACGACAGCCGTGAAGCCATTGCCGGCATCGTAGGTGTAGGTCAACTGGTTGAGTTCGTACGGGCCGTCATAGATCACGTCGTCGTTGATGACGTCGCCGGCGTAACCGATGTAGTAGTTATACTGCGAGTCGGCCTTACCGACGAGGAAGCCGCCGAGGCTGATGTTGGCGAACAGCAGCTTGGTGGAGGTCGAGTTGCCGTCGTTCCAGTCCCAACGGATGACCGTGTTGGTCTTCAGCGGGCCGTACTCGGTATCGGTCGCGGTATCGACGCTCAGCTCGGCGCGGGTATGCCAGAGCGTACCGTTCTTGCTGTTCGGGTTGTAGGCATCGTACCATTCGCCTTCGGTACGGACGCGGCCGCCGATCTTGAGGCAGGTTTCCGTGCCCGGAATGAAGAAGTAGCCAGCACCGTATGCGTCGCAGATGCGAACGTATTCCAGCGGCTCCGGCTCAGCGGCGACAATCGCGTCTGCTGCGTGGGCACCGGATACTGCTGCCAGAGCAGCAGCGGAGCCGAGAAGAAGGCTCTTGATGTTCATTTTAAACTCCTGGTTGTATTATGCATTTCTATTTTACCGCGAGCGCAGAACTGGAACACTACCCTGGGGATCGGTTTGGTCTAAACACGACCGGGCAGCCCGGCAAATACGCACCTAATGTTGGCTTGAGTCCCCTCGAACCTTCATGATTACCCCCGCGGTAAAAGGTTTTGAAATGCCTCTACCGATCCGGCCGATTGCTCGACCGTAAGACAACTTATGTCCTGTATTGGATTTACAAACAGCCCGTATGTTTGTCAATTATATGAAGGGCGCTGGGGCGTTAGTCTTGGCCTCTGTTGCTTAAATGCAACTCGCGACAGCAGGCCATGGCGGCACCCGGCAGGGATCGCAAGGATATCCCTGTTCACAAGAACGCCTGTCAGTCAGGGCCGTCACCGCATCCGGGGCCAGCGCGATATCGACAGTCGATGACGCCGTGGCGGCTCAATCTGGTCGTGATATGGCCATGGGGAATTCCGCGGCACAATGACCGTCGGCTTGAGCAAAGATCAGCAATAAAATTCAATAATTCGCTACACACAGAAATATTGAATTTTCCTAGATTCCGCCGACTCGCGCCATCGAAGAGGGAAAATCGCGAATGAATGAGAACCGGCTGATCTTCATAGCGACCCCCTGCTTCGGCGGCCTCGTTACCAAGGACTACATGCAATCCATTTTCTCGCTGATGCAGACGGGAGCGCAGGCAGGCATACAGCTGACGCTGGCTCTGCTCGGCAATGACGCCCTGATTACCCGCAGCCGAAACACGCTTGTCTCGTCCTTCCTGAACGATACGACGGCCACCCATATGCTCTTCATCGACGCGGACATCAGCTTCGAGCCTGATCAGGTCATGAGGCTTCTGGAAGCCGATAAGGATGTGGTCGCCGCCATGTATCCGATCAAGGATTACGATTGGGAGACGGCGGCCCGCATCAATTCAGCAGACGGCGAAACACTTGCGGCAGCCGCACTTCACTATGTCGGAACCCCACTTGTCGGCCAGGTTGCAGAGCGTGATGGCGATTTCGTCAGCGCCATCTATGCAGGCACCGGCATGCTTCTGATCAAGCGCAACGTCATAGAAAGAATGATCGCGGCCTATCCAGAGCTGCGCTACAACGCAATCCATGCCTATCCCAGCACCAAACGCTCGCCCAGCACCCAATACGCCCTGTTCGAATGCATGGTCGAGGAGGGAACGGGGATCTATCTCAGCGAGGACTTCGCCTTCTGTCACCGCTGGCGCGCCCTCGGCGGCAAGATCTGGCTCGATACCGCGAGCAAACTGTCTCATACCGGTCCCCATCGCTTCGTCGGCAATACGACACCACGTTACTAGGGCGCGGCAAGCCCGCGCGATGATCTGCGCGATAAAGTTGTAATTCGACGGCGCAGCAATGATCAATCTCCCGAAAAATGCGACCGTCGCTGCGGGGTTGACAGAGGACAAGAGTAAGGCATAGCCTTTTTGACATTCACCAGGGGGGTCCCGGCAAGGGGCTGAGATACTGCTGAACAATACGGCTTTGCCGATTGTGGGCGCAGTGACCCGTTGAACCTGATCCAGTTCATACTGGCGTAGGGACGGTGCAAGCGCTCGATGGCTTCGGATTCCCGCCTGGATTCCATGCCGGGCGTCTTTTCATCATTCCGGCTGATTGACTGGGTCTCCAACTGCAACTTGGAGCCTCACACCATGAATATTGCCGCAAAGAACCTCACTCCGACCGTCACCACCGGCCCGCTGCCGGCCTCTCGAAAAATCCATGTCACCGGGGATATCCATGCCGATATCCGCGTGCCGATGCGCGAAATCAGCGTCCATCCGACATCGGGCGAGCCGCCAGTTATCGTCTACGATTCGTCCGGCCCCTATACCGTCGAAGGCGCGGATATCCGCATCGAAGAGGGCCTGCCGCAGTTGCGCCGCGACTGGGTGCTCGCCCGCGGCGATGTCGAGGCCTATGAGGGCCGCCATGTGCGTCCCGAAGACAACGGCTTCGTCACAGGTGAACGGCTGACACCGGAATTTCCGGCCAAGCGCCAGCCGCTGCGCGCCAAGGATGGCAAGGCAGTCACCCAACTCGCCTATGCGCGCGCCGGCATCATCACGCCGGAAATGGAATTCATCGCCATCCGCGAGAACCTCGGCCGCAAGGCCAAGGCCGAAGCGCTGGTCCGTGACGGCGAAAGCTTCGGCGCGCATATTCCCGATCACGTCACGCCTGAATTCGTCCGCCGGGAAGTCGCAGCCGGCCGCGCGATCATTCCGGCCAACATCAATCACCCGGAAAGCGAGCCGATGATCATCGGCCGGAACTTCCTGGTAAAGATCAACGCCAATATCGGCAATTCCGCGGTCACCTCCTCGATGGCGGAGGAAGTTGAGAAGATGATCTGGGCCGCCCGTTGGGGTGCCGATACCGTCATGGATCTTTCGACCGGCCGCAACATCCACAACATTCGCGAATGGATCATCCGCAATTCGCCACTGCCGATCGGCACCGTGCCCCTCTATCAGGCGCTGGAAAAGGTCGGCGGCATTGCCGAGGAACTGACCTGGGAAATCTATCGCGATACGCTGATCGAGCAAGCCGAACAGGGCGTCGACTACTTCACCATCCATGCCGGTGTGCGGCTGCACTACATCCCGCTCACCGTCAACCGCGTCACCGGCATTGTCTCGCGCGGCGGCTCGATCATGGCCAAGTGGTGTCTGCATCACCACAGGGAGAGCTTCCTCTACGAGCATTTCGAGGAAATCTGCGACATATGCCGCGCCTATGACGTCTCCTTCTCGCTCGGAGACGGCCTGCGACCAGGCTCGATTGCCGATGCCAACGACGCCGCGCAATTTGCCGAACTCGAGACGCTTGGCGAGTTGACGAAGATCGCCTGGGCTAAAGACTGCCAGGTGATGATCGAAGGCCCCGGCCATGTTCCGATGCACAAGATCAAGGAGAACATGGACAAGCAGCTCGCCGTCTGCGGCGAGGCGCCCTTCTACACGCTTGGGCCGCTGACGACGGATATCGCCCCGGGCTACGATCACATCACTTCCGGGATCGGCGCTGCCATGATCGGCTGGTTCGGCACGGCGATGCTGTGTTACGTCACTCCGAAGGAGCATCTGGGTCTGCCCGATCGCAACGACGTCAAGACCGGCGTCATCACCTACAAGATCGCCGCTCATGCGGCCGACCTCGCCAAGGGGCATCCGGCCGCGCAGGTTCGCGACGACGCATTGTCACGCGCGAGGTTCGAGTTCCGCTGGGAGGATCAGTTCAACCTGTCGCTCGATCCGGATACCGCTCGCAGCTTCCATGACGAAACCTTGCCGAAGGAAGCCCACAAGGTTGCGCATTTCTGCTCGATGTGCGGGCCGAAATTCTGCTCCATGCGGATCTCGCATGACATCCGCGCCGAAGCACAGAAGGAAGGGCTCGAAGCCATGGCGGCGAAATATCGGGAGGGCGGCGATCTCTATATGCCGGTCGAAGCCCCTGCCCAGCCGGCCGAATGACATGCACATCCTCGTCAAAGGGGCCGGCGTTGCCGGCCTCACGGTCGCTCACGAGCTGATCCGGCGCGGAGCAGAGGTGACGATCTCAGATCCAAGCCGGGATTTTCAGCGCGCCGCCTCCTGGCTTGCCGGCGGCATGTTGGCGCCATGGTGCGAACGTGAAAGTGCCGATGAAGCTGTGCTGACACTCGGCCGCGATTCCGCCGATCGATGGGAAGCGATTCTGCCGGGCAAGGTCGTCCGCAACGGAACGCTCGTCGTCGCGCCGAACCGCGATCAAAACGAGCTGAAGCGATTCGCCAGCCGCACGACGGATTACCGCTGGCTGGACGAAGACGACATCGCCGCCCTTGAGCCTTCGCTTGCCGGCCGGTTCCGCCAGGGTCTGGTCTTTCCGCAGGAAGCACATCTCGATCCGCGCGAGATCCTGCAATCATTGAAGGACGATCTATCTGCAAAAGGCGTCACCTTTGTCGACGGGCCCCTGGATGACGATAGCTTCTCTGACATCGTCGACTGCACGGGGGCTGCCAGCATTGGCCGCATCCGCGATTTGCGCGGCGTGCGCGGCGAAATGCTCTATCTGCAAAGCGACGAGGTCTCGCTTTCGCGCGCCGTCCGCCTGCTGCATCCGCGTTTTCCCGTCTATATCGTGCCGCGCGGCAACGGCCTGTTCATGGTCGGCGCGACGATGATCGAGACCGATTTCAAAGGGCCGATCAGCGCCCGTTCGCTGATGGAGCTCCTGAATGCAGCCTATGCGCTGCACCCGGCCTTTGCGGAAGCCGCCGTAATCGAAACAGACGCCGGCATCCGACCTGCCTTTCCTGATAATCTTCCCCGCGTAACACGCGAGAGAGAGACCGTCTTCGTCAATGGCTTTTATCGTCACGGCTTCCTGCTGGCGCCGGCGATGGCCGAGAAAGCCGCCAATCTCGTCTTTTCCGGACACAACGAAAGGAGCCGCCAATGCGCCTGATCATCAATGGCGAAGCGCAGATTGTCGAAGCAACTACGCTTTCGCAGCTTCTCACGGCGCTCGAATATGAGGGCGAGTGGCTGGCAACCGCCGTCAACGGCGAGCTCGTCCATAGCGATGAGCGCGGCGACCACATCCTAACCGACGATGACAGGATTGAAATCCTGACACCAATGCAGGGAGGCTGACCATGCTTGAACTCTACGGAACCCAAATCACATCACGCCTTCTTCTCGGCACGGCACGCTACCCCTCCCCGTCTGTGCTGGCAGAAGCCGTCAAACGTTCGCAAACAGAGATCGTCACCGTGTCGCTGCGCAGGGAAACCGCAGGAGGGCGCAATGGCGGTGCATTCTTCGAGATGATTCGCGAACTCGGCGTTCGCGTCCTTCCCAATACCGCCGGCTGCCATGGCGTATCCGAGGCGGTCCTGACCGCGAAAATGGCGCGCGAAGTGTTTCGGACCAACTGGGTCAAGCTCGAGGTGATCGGCAACCACGATACATTGCAGCCCGATGTCTTCGCGCTGGTGGAAGCGGCAAGAATTCTCGCCGACGATGGTTTCGAGGTCTTTCCCTATACGACGGACGATCTCATCGTCGCCGAGCGGCTGCTGGAAACCGGATGCAAGGTGCTGATGCCCTGGTGCGCACCGATCGGGACGGCGGCAGGCCCGCTCAATCTCTCCGCTCTGCGCTCGATGCGGGCACATTTTCCCCAGGTGCCGCTGATCGTGGACGCCGGCATCGGCCGGCCTTCGCATGCGGCGACCGTCATGGAGCTAGGCTTCGATGCCGTGCTCCTGAACACGGCCGTTGCCGGCGCCGGCGACCCGACAGCGATGGCGGAAGCCTTCGCCAAGGCAATCGATGCCGGCAGACAGGCATTTGGCGCCGGCATGCTGGAGCCGCGCGACATGGCCGTGCCATCGACACCGGTCATCGGCAAGGCGGTGTTCTCATGAAGCTCGACCCATTCTACCTGATCGTCGACAGTGCGGCCTGGATCAGGCGCCTGGTGCCGCTCGGCGTCAAGCTGGTGCAATTGCGCGTCAAGGATCGCCCAACCTCCGACGTACGTGCTGAAATTCGCGAATCGAAGGCAATTTGCGCCGCGCATGGATGCCAATTGATCGTCAACGACCATTGGCAGCTGGCGATCGAGGAGGGTTGCGATTTCATCCATCTCGGCCAGGAAGATCTCGCTTCCGCCGATCTATCCGCCATAGGGGATGCCGGATTGAAGCTGGGGCTTTCGACACATGATGAGGCGGAGTTGGAGACGGCGCTTGCTGCCGAACCCGACTATATAGCCCTGGGGCCGATCTATCCGACCGTGCTCAAGATCATGCCCTGGGCGCCCCAGGGCCTTGAGCGGATCGGCGAATGGAAGGCTCGCATCGGCGATCGGCCGCTTGTCGCAATCGGCGGCCTGACGGTCGAGCGCCTTGCGGGCGTATTCGAGCACGGCGCCGATATCGCCGCGGTCGTGACAGATATCACCCGCAATCCTGACCCCGATTCGCGAACACTCGAATGGGTGAAGGCGACGCGGCGGCTGCCTCCAAATTGACAAGTTCGCGCCCCAGAGCCCCGTACGAGGGGTTACTTTCAGTCGCTGTTGGCCGATGAACGGGCCATTCATAGAATATTCAGCTGAACATATTCATGCTGAAGACGTTAATCAGATTGGCTCGCGTATTCGCTGAGCACAAAGGCTGCTTTGGAGGTAGTCATGATAAAGAAGACAATTCTTACGGTCTTGCTGGCCGCTACGGTCGTAGGCGGCGCATTGGCGCCCGTCAGCAGCGCACAGGCGCAGTATTACGATGGCCATCGCGGCGACTGGCGCGGCCATGATGATTGGCGTCGCCATCACCACCATGGCAATGGCGGCGCGATCGCCGGCGGTGTTGCTGCCGGTCTCCTCGGCGGACTGATCGTCGGCGGCGCCCTTGCCAATAGAGGCCCGGTTTACGAAGTCGCCCCACCGCCGCCGAGATGCTGGTACGAGGACCGCCGCGTCCAGAACGAGTATGACTATGGCTGGCATTACGAGCGCATTCGCGTTTGTAACTAAGCGATAGACGATGCATTTGCCTAAATGGATGCATCGTTTCAGGGACGATTTTGATTTGCCGGCGGCCAAGACCGCCGGCAAAACTATATGAGGCTGGCGAATTATAGGCCGTGCGTCCTCGGATAGGCATTGCGCTCCGGGAATATTCGCCCGACGAGGCTTTCAGGCTCGGGCCGCCAGATTTCGACCAGCAACGGATAACAGGGCACCGTATCGCTCGAATGCTCGCTGCCACAGTCGCCGCCGGGGCAGGCTGAAAGCGCGCCGAGAAGATCGATCTCCGCGAAGAACTCGATGAAATCGCCCGGCCGCACCGGGCTTGCCTTCATGAAATATTGGCGCGTGTCGCGCGTAAAGCCCGTGCACATGAAGACATTCAGCACGTCGTGAATGTGGAACTCCGCCTCCAGGACGGGGATATTCATTTCCTTGGCGAGCGCGCGCGACAGGTTCGAATGGCAGCAATGGTGATAGTCGTCGCCCTTCAGCAGCCGGTTCGTATAGGGATCGCAGCGCGTGCCGATGACGTCATGAACGCCTGCCCCGTCCGCGTCCCAGCCATACCAGCCAAGCGTATCATGAGTGATCGTCGCCATGGGGCGCAGATAGGGCAACGTGCTCCACAGCCGATCGCCGAGACCGACATGGGTGGCATGCAACGCCCGCGTCTTGCCGCTGAAGAAACGCTCGGAAAGATCGGCGGCATTCCACAGATTGAGATCGCCGACCTGCGCCCCCTCCACGCTGACGATCCGAAAGAAATGTCCCTTCGGCACGCGAAAACTGCCGCCTTCGCGCGGAGGCACAAGGATTTCGGCAATCTTGGTCATAGTTTGCCTTGCTGCCCGCAGTACATCCATGTCGGCCGGCGGCAGCGTCCCGTTCGGATAGACGACAACGGGGGGCTTGCCGCGCCGCTCCTCGGCATCGGCGGGTGCTGGCATATCGAAAATATTGTTCATGGCGGCTTTCATTCCTCACCGATCTGACAAGAAGACATTCATTTTGGCTGCACTGTAAGGATACCAGCTCCTTGTGCAACGGTGATCGCGCTTGCGCTTTGGCTAAGCCTTACTTAGCCTGATGGAATGCAACATGTCCCCCTTGCCTCCCTTCGCGCCTTCGAGGCTGCTATTCGCCATGAGAGTTTTGCCAAGGCGGCAGCCGAGCTAAATCTCACTGCCGCGGGCGTCAGCCAGCACGTGCGTACCCTGGAGGAATGGCTGGGTGTCAAGTTGTTTACGCGCCACGCCCGCGGCGTAACGGCGACCATGGCCGGTCGCGATTTCGGGGCAGCAGTGGCAAACGGCCTTGGACATATCGATATTGCCGCCCGACAACTACGGCTTGCCGGAAGCAACAGGCCGGTGAGCGTAGCCTGCATCGCTTCCGTCGCCACCCGGTGGCTGATACCCCGGTTGCCGGCATTCAAGAAGGAATACCCCGAAATCCAGATCAATATTGTCTATGCGCTCGATGCGAGGACGCCGGAGGAGGCAAGCGTCGATCTTCTGATCCGTCACGGACCAAGACCTTCAACGCATGCCATCTCGCTATTGACGGCCGAAACGCGGCCGACCTGTTCGAGAGAATATGAGCGCCGTCACGGACCGATCGGGACGCCAGCCGATCTCCTTAATCTCGACCTCCTGCACGATGAAACGACGGCCGCATGGACACGCTGGTTCGCCCTCGAAGGTATCCACCAGCCTTCAAGGGCCGGCCCGATCTTTGCCGATTTCGGCTTGATGATCGGGTCCGTTATCGGCGGGCAAGGTGTAGGTCTCTGCCCCTCGGCCTTAATTGCAGAAGAATTGGACAATGGAACGCTGGTTGCCCTATCCAATACGGCTCTGGACACCGATAAATCCTATTGGTTGATCGAAGCCAACCGTCTTTCCGACGAAGCTGAAACGTTTCGCAACTGGCTGGTTGCTGCCGATGCCGCAATCGCTTAGGCGTCAATCTGGACGACTCGAACTGCCCCTCGCCAAGATCATGGCGGCGACGGCTATACCCAATTCTCCACCCGAACGCCGGGCATGCGGGCGAACTCCTTCATGTTGTTCGTCACCACGATCAGTCCCTCGCTGCGGGCATGGGCTCCGATCTGCATGTCATGCGGACCACATGGGGTCCCTGCGCGTTCCAGCTCAGCTCGCACTTGTCCGTAGTGCGCAGCCGCCTTGTCGCCAAACGACAGAACCTCCAGACGCGCCACGAAATGTTCAATGGCAGTCAAGTTTTCCACGCGCCGAGCCGACTTCTCTGCACCGTAGTACAACTCACCAAGCGTTATACTCGATATGCAAAGCTGTTCCGCCAGCGCGTTGAACTTGTCCCGCACGGCGGGAGGATAAGTCTTCATTACATAAATACAAATATTCGTATCGAGCATATAGGTCAGCATCAGAAGGACTCGCGTTCTTCCGCCACTGGCTGTTCACGCTCGTCCAGAAAGTCGTCACTGACACGGGGGCCATGGAGGAAGAGATCATCCCATCGTTTGCCTTGGGGCACAATCACGCGGCTGCGGCCGATCTTCAGGATATCGACCTGATGTACGTCCTCGGGGAATGCTACAGCCTTGGGCAGACGCACAGCCTGGCTTCTGTTGCTGATGAATACAGTCGAACTCGTCATGTCCGGCTCCTGATTTTGGGATATGCAATTGGGATATACTTAGCTCTGTAGGCATAAAAAATCAAGACATCGCTCCAACAGGCGCCTATGCAGTTTAAGCCACGAGCGCTGGTTGGCTGGAGATATCTGAGCCAACTCGCCAACGTTCTCAAAGGCTTTCAGGGGTTACGGTCAGAAAGCGCACCGGTTCGAGATCAACGTCGGTATCGATCAGGCCGAGCCGCTTCAGCGTCAGATCGATGGCACGCCGGGCCTGAACTTCCGGAGCTTGGTCGAGAACGATCGTCATCAGATCCTCCATGAGATAGGCGCGCGTCGCATCGGACAATTCATGCCCGACCCAAAAGACCGGCTGCTGACGATATCGGCGCAGAACCGTCGCGATCGCAGCATTGTCGCCGCCCGCGCTATAAAGGCCGGCAATGTCGGGATATCTGGCAAAGGCACTCGTCAGCAGCTCGACCGTCTTCATTTCATCATCCTCATCGAACATGACTTCGAGGAAGCGATGCGATGGGTTCGCATGATCAAGCAGATAGTTGGAAAAGCCGCGGATGCGTGCCTTGTGATTCTCGTAAGCGCCGCTGTGGCAGAGCGCGATGAAAGTGCCTGAGATGCCAGCCTGCATGCGCGCCATATAGAAGGCAGCGGTGCGGCCGGCCGCCTCATTGTCGATGCCGACGTAAGGCAGCTCCAATGCCGGCCGCGTCATGATCTGCACGACAGGAATGCCGCCGCTGGCAGCCTTACGGATGCTACCGACCACATCGGGATGATCGGGTGCAACGACGATCAAGGCGGAACGCCGCGCCTGCGGATTGGCGATATGGCGCGAAAAATCGGCAGGATCGTCTTCCTTGGCGAAAGTCCGTTGGATCAAAATATCCTTATCGAGCAAGGCGGCGATGCGCTCGAAAGCGCGATTAAGCCTTGAGTAGAAATAGGTCTCAGGCCGGAGCAGCACGACTTCGATGCGCACCAGACCATGCCTGATCCCGGCATGTGGCGTGCGGTAGCCGAGCCGCTTTGCGGCGATGAATATCTTTTCCGCCGTCTCAGGCAACACATTGCCGCGGCCGTTGAGCGCACGCTCGACAGTGGCTGCTCCCACACCCGCGGCCGCCGCCACATCCTTCAATGTAATCTTGACCACGCTTTCCTCATTTTCCAGCCCGATGATCAGATTTGATCATGGATTCGCGGCAGATGAAAGAGGAGGAATATCAGCCGAAGCGAGCGACGAGAAAATCGATGACGCTGCGCAGCATGGCCGTCGGACGCCGGTCCGGCGCATAGACAAGGTGCATGGGTGTCGGCTGGTACGACCAGAGGGGCAGGACGGGCTCAAGCCGGCCTGCATCGAGATCGGCCGCCAGAAGCAGTTCCGGCTGCAGCACAATGCCGGCTCCATGCAGAGCGGCAACGCGCAGAGCACCGCCCTGATTGGTGGTAAACCTGCCGTTGATGGCGATCTCGCGCGTTTCCCCGTCCGGACCGACGAGATGCCAACGCCCCTGAAGACGCCAGTAGGAATGGCCGAGGCACATATGATTGGCAAGCTCCTCGGGGCTTTGCGGCCTGCCGCAGCGATCCAGATAATCAGGCGACGCCGCAAGAATGCGCCGATAAGGTTTCAACGGACGCGCCACGAGATTGGTATCCGTTAGATCGCCGATATGGATGCCGAGTTCGTAGCCTTCGCCGATCAGATCATGCGGACTATTATCGAGCGCCAGATCGACGCTGACCTCGAGATTCTCATGCAGATAGTCGACAAGCGCCGGCACAAGACTTTGCGTTCCGAAACTGACGGGCGCGACGAGCCGCAGGCGCCCGCGCGGCGCCGATTGCAATTCGGAGGCCGATTGCTCGGCAAGCTCCACCTCCGCCAGCACCGTCTTGCAGCGCTCGAAATAAAGCTTGCCGACTTCGGTGAGCTGATGGCGACGCGTGGTGCGGTGAAGCAGGCGTGCACCAAGCCGCTGTTCGATCGTCCTGATATGCTTGGCAACCATGGCCGGCGACACGCGGCTTATGTCGGCAGCGGCGGCGAAACTGCCCTGCTCGACCACTCTGACGAACATCGTCATTCCCGCCAACTTGTCCATAATTGCATACCTATAGGTTCGGAATGAAGCAAATAGGAGCGTATTTATCGCCAGATGGTTTTGCAAGATAGTCCATAGGCGTCGAACATCCGGCGACAATTACTCAAGGAGTCACCATGCCCATCCTACGCTTGGAAATGCATCCCGGCCGCACACAAGACCAGAAGCGTGCTTTCGTTCGAGAAGCGACCAAAGCCGCCGTCGAAACGCTCGTCTGCCCGCCGGAATCGGTGGAAATCATCATCACCGAGATTTCGAAGGAGTCCTGGGCGGTGGCAGGAAAGCTGAAATCGGATAGCTGAAACGACCCGATTTCGTGATCGCGGCCTGGCGGTTTTTATTCGACCGTCAGGCCTCGTTTAGCGCCAGGCTCTGCCGCCCCAGGCTTCGGCCCACTCCATCAGGCGCGCCATTTCCTGCTTGAGAGCATGCGAACGGATAATATCGGCGGCGTGGCTCAGATTGCTGCGCGGATTGTAGAATGCCTCGATCTCTTCGCCGCTTTCCCGCCTTGCCGTCTCCAGGCGGAGCTTTATTTCCTCGACTTCGGCCTTCACCGCAAAGTACCGCTTCATGACCTCGACAAGGTCTCGGTCGCCTGCACTGGTCTCCATGCGTACTCCATCCTACTTATTTTAGCGCCTTGCAATGATCCGATTCGAATGGCGAAATCTAGGTCATTGTTTAGCCGGCAAGATGAGTTGGAGAATGGCAGCCTCATCAGAAGTGCAACGAAGTGCATGAAATAGAGCGCGGATTCACGACCAGTTTTCCTTGACCGACTGCATCACGACATTGGTCGAAGTGCTTGCGACGAAAGGCAGGCTGGAAATCTTTTCGCCGAGAACGATGCGGTAGCGGCGAATATCGGAAGTCCGGACCTTCAGGAGATAATCGAAGCGGCCGGCGATCATGTGGCACTCTTCGATTTCCTTGATTTTCTTGATGGCATTGTTGAAGCTGAGCAAGGCCTCCTCACGGGTATCCGTGAGTTTCACTTCGGCAAAGGCGACGTGATCGAGGCCAAGCTTGATCGGATTGAGGATGGCCTTGAAGCCGTCGATATAGCCGGAATCAATCAGTTTCTTGAGGCGTGCCTGGCAGGGAGTCTTGGAAAGGCCGACTCGCTCGGAAAGCTCCGTGATCGACATGCGGCCGTCCTCCACCAAGGCATCGAGGATCTTTTGGTCGAACTGGTCAATTTCACTGGATTTGGTCATTTTCGCAGGCATTCATATTTGAAATGGCGTCTATTGAAGTTCAATATGACTGGAAAGCCGCAGTTTCAAGGCGGAATGCTTTCTTGGAATGAAGTATGTTCTGCCCGAAGCAACGGGAGGGCTACGGGTGGCGATATCGCTGGCATCAACCACAGCCATCCAGGCCCTTGCATCTTGAGGTTATCATGACTGTCTCTGCCAAGCTCGCAACTGAAGAACCAGCTCCAGACGCTGCCCCATTTTCGCATTTCGCTCCGCCCATCCGCGCCCAGAGTCCGCTTCGCCAGGCAATTACCGCCGCCTACAGACGCCCCGAAACGGAATGCCTGCCCTTTCTCGTGGAAGCGGCAACCTTGCCGGGCGCCACGCGCGAAGCGGCAAAGAAGACAGCCAAAAAACTGATCGAAGCGCTGCGTGCCAAGCACAGGGGCGACGGCGTCGAGGGGCTGGTGCAGGAATATTCCCTTTCCAGCCAGGAAGGCGTCGCACTGATGTGCCTTGCCGAGGCGCTGCTGCGCATTCCTGACACCGCAACCCGTGATGCGCTGATCCGCGACAAGATTGCCGGCGGCGACTGGAAGTCGCATATCGGCGGTGGCCGCTCGATGTTCGTCAATGCCGCGACCTGGGGCCTCGTTGTGACAGGCAAATTAACCTCCACCGTCAACGAAGGCGGCCTTTCTGCCGCGCTGACGAAGCTGATCGCCCGCGCCGGCGAGCCCGTCATTCGCCGTGGCGTCGACATGGCCATGCGCATGATGGGCGAACAATTCGTCACCGGCGAGACCATTGATGAGGCATTGAAGCGAGCACGCGCGCTCGAAGCAAAGGGCTTCCGCTATTCCTATGACATGCTCGGCGAAGCCGCGACCACTCATGCCGATGCCGAGCGCTACTATCGCGACTATGAAAACGCTATCCATGCGATCGGCAAGGCCTCGGCTGGCCGCGGCATCTATGAAGGCCCCGGCATCTCCATCAAGCTTTCGGCGCTGCACCCGCGCTATTCGCGCTCGCAGGCCGACAGGGTGATGGGCGAGCTTCTGCCGAAGGTGAAGGCGTTGGCGCTGCTCTCCAAGGGCTACAATATCGGCCTGAACATCGACGCAGAGGAAGCCGACCGGCTGGAGCTGTCGCTCGATCTTCTGGAAGAGCTATGCCTCGATCCGGATCTGTCCGGCTGGGATGGCATTGGCTTCGTCGTTCAGGCCTATGGTAAACGTTGCCCCTTCGTCCTTGATTTCATCATCGATCTTGCCCGCCGCTCGGGACACCGCCTGATGGTCCGCCTCGTCAAGGGCGCCTATTGGGACGCGGAGATCAAGCGCGCGCAACTCGACGGCCTGGAAGGTTTCCCGGTCTATACCCGCAAGATCTATACAGACGTCTCCTATATCGCCTGCGCCAAGAAGCTCCTGGCCGCGACCGACGTGGTGTTCCCGCAGTTTGCGACCCACAACGCCCAGAGCCTGGCAACAATCTACCATCTGGCTGGGAACGACTTCGCGGTCGGCAAATACGAATTCCAGTGCCTGCATGGCATGGGCGAGCCGCTTTATGAAGAGGTTGTTGGCGCCGAAAATCTCAATCGTCCCTGCCGGATCTACGCGCCAGTCGGCACGCATGAAACGCTGCTCGCCTATCTTGTCCGCCGCCTGCTCGAAAACGGCGCCAACTCCTCTTTCGTCAACAAGATCGCCGACCCGGCCGTCTCCGTTTCCGAGCTGATTGCCGATCCCGTCGAGATCGTGCGCGCTATGACCGTGGTCGGCGCGCAGCACGACAAGATCGCTCTCCCGGCGGATCTGTTCGGCGGCGCGCGGCGGAATTCTGCCGGCGTCGATCTCTCCAATGAAACCGCGCTCACCGATCTCTCCGCGCAGCTGCAAGCCTCGGCGGCCAGAGACTGGATCGCCAAGCCGCTTCTCGCCGATGGCTCCGAACGCGGCGTGGCCCGTGCAGTTCTCAATCCTGCCGACCATGCGGACCTCGTTGGCCATGTCCTCGAGCTCGAGCCGGAAGATGCCCCCGACGTCATGCGGCTTGCCGCCACAGCAGCCGAGCGTTGGGCAGCCGTGCACCCTGACGAGCGCGCCGCGATCCTTGAGCGCGCCGCCGATCTCATGCAGAGCGAGATGCCTGTTCTCGTCGGCCTCACCATCCGCGAAGCCGGCAAATCGGCCGCAAACGCAGTCGGCGAAATCAGGGAAGCGATCGATTTCCTCCGCTATTACGCCGCTCAGGCCCGCCAGGTGCTGAAGCCGGAGAGCGTGCCCCTCGGCCCCGTCGTCTGCATCAGCCCATGGAACTTCCCGCTGGCGATCTTCACCGGCCAGATCGCCGCCGCGCTGGTCGCAGGCAATCCGGTTGTCGCTAAGCCCGCAGGCAATACACCGCTGATCGCAGCCCAAGGCGTTCGCATCCTGCATGAAGCGGGCATTCCGCGCGATGTCCTGCAATTTGTCCCGGGTGGCGGACAAATGGGTGCCGCCCTCATCGACGCCTCGGAAACCGCCGGTGTCATGTTCACCGGTTCCACGGAAGTTGCCCGCCTGATCCAGGCGCAGCTGGCCGAACGGCTTTCCAAATTCGGCAAGCCGATCCCGCTGATCGCCGAAACCGGCGGACAGAACGGCATGATCGTCGATTCCTCGGCCCTTGCCGAACAGGTCGTCGGCGATGTCATCGCCTCGGCCTTCGACAGCGCCGGCCAGCGTTGCTCGGCCCTGCGCGTCCTCTGCCTGCAGGAGGAAGTCGCTGATCGTACGCTGACCATGCTGCGCGGCGCTCTTCGCGAACTCTCGG
This sequence comes from Rhizobium pantanalense, assembly GCF_030182525.1. Lineage (NCBI taxonomy): Bacteria > Pseudomonadati > Pseudomonadota > Alphaproteobacteria > Hyphomicrobiales > Rhizobiaceae > Rhizobium > Rhizobium pantanalense. Next base: position 404,991 of record NZ_JAQJCH010000002.1, on the reverse strand, counting down.
TCGGCAAGACCGATCGGCTCGCGGTCGATATCGGCCCTGTCATCGACGACAACGCCAAGCGCGGCATCGACGAGCATATCGAACGCATGCGCAAGCTCGACTGCAATGTCGAACAGCTCGACCTGCCCGAAAGCGCCGCCAAGGGCACCTTCGTCGCTCCGACGATCATCGAGCTGAAGAAACTCAGCGATCTGAAGCGCGAGGTGTTCGGCCCGGTCCTTCACATCATGCGCTATCAGCGCAAGGGGCTGGACAAGTTGATTGCCGATATCAATGCGTCCGGCTATGGCCTGACCTTCGGCCTACACACCCGACTTGACGATACGATCACCCATGTCACCGAGCGTGTTCGGGCCGGCAACCTCTATATCAACCGCAACATCATCGGCGCAGTCGTCGGCGTCCAGCCCTTTGGCGGCCGCGGTCTTTCCGGCACAGGCCCGAAGGCCGGCGGCCCGATGTATCTGCGCCGTCTGGTCGCCTCCTCGACGGAACCGTTGCGCGATGCCTCCGTGCAGGTCGATCCGGCTGCACAGCAGTTTATCGCCTGGCTCGAAAGCAGGGGTGCTGTGGATGTGGCCAAACAGGCCCGTGCCGTCGCCGCCCAATCATCGCTCGGCTTTAATACCGAATTGCAAGGCCCGGTCGGTGAGCTGAACCTCTATGCCCTGCATCCGCGCGGCCGGATCCTCCTCGCTCCGCAGACGGCACTTGGCCTGCATGTCCAAATCGCCGCCGGCCTTGCAACAGGCAATTCGATCGTCATCGATGCAGCATCGGGCTTGCAGGGTGAGCTTCATGGCTTGCCGGTACAGATCGCAAACCGCATCTCCTGGACAAAGGACTGGGCAGCGGATGGGCCGTTTGCGGGCGCTCTCATCGAAGGTGATGCCGAGCGGGTTCAGCAGGCGATCAAGACGATCGCGGCTATCCCCGGCCCGCTGATTCTCACACAGGCTGCGTCGAGCGAGGAAATTGCTGAGAACGCCGATGCCTATTGCCTCAACTGGCTGCTTGAAGAGGTGACGACATCGATCAACACGGCGGCTGCCGGCGGCAATGCCAGCCTGATGACGATCGGCTAACACCACCAACGATCTGAAATTGACGCGGTGGCCGGACCGGAAGGTTTCGGCTGCCATTTTTATCGGAAAACCCGGGCCATCCTCGCCCTTCGAGGCTTCGCACCTCAGGGTGAGGATGGAGTGCGCATCTTCACATAACACCGGTTCCCGCGGTAGCAAGCCAACTCTGTGTGCGGTCTTGCGCAGAAGGTTAGACCTCATGGTGAGGTGCGCAGGCTCCTGAGCTTGTCGAAGGGCCGGAGCCTCGAACCACGAGGGCGGGTGATGAAAGACCGCGCCCTGCATTTCGCCGCCTCATTCTCTTCAATGGTCAATGGAGAAATTTTTGAGAAAAGCTTTTCTCTAGTTGACTCTTGCACTGAGAAAAGCTTTTCTCATAAAAACTGACTGGGAGAAGACATCTGGAAAATCAGCGTGCGAAAAGCGGACGCGCAACGATCCATGACGTTGCGGCGGCTGCGGGCGTGAGCATTTCAACGGCATCCAAGGCCTTGAACAATACCGGCCGCATGGGCGACGAGACCCGCGAGAGGGTCAAGCGTGCCGCCGCCGACATCGGCTTCCGTCCGAATGCCTTGGCCAAGGGGTTGCTCAGCAATCGCACGTTCACAATCGGTCTTCTGACCAACGATACATACGGTCGCTTCACGCTGCCGGTCATGGCCGGCATCACAGAGGCACTCGTCGATCACGGCGTCTCGGTCTTCCTTTGCACGATCGAGGACGATCCGGCACTTGGAAAGGTTCATGTGGACGCGATGTTGGACAAGCATGTGGATGGTATCATCGCCTCGGGGAAGCGGATCGACCGCCGCCTGCCGGTGGATCTGTCCAATCTGCCGGTCCCGGTGATCTATGCATTCACCGAGGGTGCGCCGGGAAGCGTCACCTTCTGCGCAGATGACTATCAGGGGGCCGCCCTTGCCGTCGAATGGCTACAGGGGCTTGGCCGACGCCGGATTGCCCATGTGACCGGTCCTGAAAGCTTCGTTTCAGTGCGTGAGCGCGCCAAGGCCTATCGCGACCGCGCCGGAGACGGGCTGCCGGTCATGTACGGTACATGGTCCGAGGCTTGGGGACACGATGCTGTCGCACAGCTTTGGAGCGTGACCGGAGCAAAGCCGGACGCGATCTTCTGCGGCAACGACCAGATCGCCCGCGCCGTCGTCGATGCGCTGCGCGAGCGCGGCGTGCGGGTGCCCGAGGATGTCTCGGTGGTCGGTTTCGACAATTGGGAGATTGTCGCTGCCCAGACACGGCCACCGCTGACGACGGTCGACATGAATCTCAAGGCGCTTGGCCGCGAGGCCGGGCTGACGGTACTCGCGCTTGCGGAAGGGCGCAGCGTCGAACCTGGCATCAGAACTTTGCCGTGCGAGCTTATCGTCCGGCAATCATGCGGGGGAAGCCCCGATCGTTGATAGAGGAAAAAGGGGCTGACGGGAGTAGCCCATGGGAGGAGAACATGATGAAGCGATTTCTGGCCGCAACCGGCCTTATATCCTTGTGCCTTGCATCCGCCGCATCCGCCGAAAACATCTCCATGTGGGTTCGAAGCGGCATCGGCGATTCCTTCAAGAAGGTCGTCGAGGCCTATAATGCCGGCCATGAGGACAAGGTCACGCTGACCGAAGTGCCTTTTGCCGAACTCGTGCAAAAATATGCGACGGCCATTGCCGGCGGTCAGGCACCGGACGCCCTGTCGATGGACCTCATCTATACACCGGCTTTTGCCGCCGCCGGCCAGCTTGAAGACCTGACGGACTGGGCAAAGAGCCTGCCCTATTTCAATTCGCTGTCGCCCTCACACGTGAAGCTCGGCACCTATGACGGTCACATCTATGGCTTGCCTCTCTCCGTCGAGACCTCGGTCTTTGCTTGGAACAAAGATCTCTACAAAAAGGCGGGCCTCGACCCTGAAAAGGCGCCGACCACATGGGAGGAGATTACGAGCAACGCCGAAAAGATCCGCGCACTCGGCGGCGATACCTATGGGTTCTATTTCTCCGGCGGCGGTTGCGGCGGCTGCATGATCTTCACCTTCACGCCGCTCGTCTGGGGTGCGGGCGCCGACATTCTCTCGGAAGACGGCAAGAAGGCGACGCTCGACACACCGCAGATGCGCAAGGCGGTCGACATCTACCGCAATTTGGTGAAGAAGGATCTGGTGCCGGCGGGAGCCGCAAGCGACACCGGCGCCAACTTCCTCAGCATCAGCAACGGCAAGATCGGCCAGCAGAGCATCGGCGCCTTCTCGATCGGCACGCTGATCACGCAATATCCCGATATCCATTTCGGCGTGACGCTGATCCCGGGCGCCGATGGCAAGCCGTCTTCCTTTGCCGGCGGCGACAATTTCGTCATCTCCAAGGGCACGAAGAAGCTCGATGCGGTGAAGAAGTTCCTCGAATATACCTATTCGCTCGACGGGCAGAAGATCATGGCGAAGTACGGCAGCCTGCCGACGCGCGGCGATATCGCCGACCAGGTGCTTCAGGGCCTCGATCCGCGCATGCAGGTCGGGCTGAAGGCGATCGCCGTCGCCAAGACGCCCTATACGCTGCAGTTCAACGACCTGATCAACAGCGCCAACGGTCCCTGGGCAGGTTTCACCAACGCAGCCATCTTCGGAAGCGACGTCGATGGCGCGTTCTCCAATGCCCAGTCGGAGATGCAGTCGATCATCGACAACGCCCAACAATAGTAAACTCACCCGCGCCGGGGAGCTTTGGGCTCCCCGGTTCCTCCATCGCAATATCGGGAGCATTCCATGGCTGGCCCTGGAGCTATCGCAATCGCATGTCCGCGAAAGCGGCGACGACGTGCCAGTTGGCACGGGTTTGTCTATATCGCGCCGGCCATGGCGCTCGTGATCGTCTTTTTCGTGCTACCCGTGGTCTTTACCTTCTGGATGAGCTTCCACAACTGGCCATTGCTCGGCAATCCCCGCTGGATCGGCTTCGGTAATTATATTCGCATGGTCTCCGACATGCGCTTTATGGCAGCGCTGCGCTTCACCGCCTATTACACCATCATCGTGACCATTGCGATTTTCGCCGTGGCCTTCCCGCTCGCCTTCTTTGTTGAAAAGCACAAGCCACTCGTCGGCTTTTACCGAACCATCATCTTCCTTCCCGTTGTCGTCGGGCTTGCAACGGCGTCGCTGCTCTGGGTCTGGCTTGCCAATGTCGACGCCGGCTTTTTCGCGCCCGCCGCACTGGCACTCGGTCTTGTCGACAAGCGGCCGAACCTGCTTGCCGATTTCGACATGGCCTTTGCAACGATCATCGTCATGGTGGTCTGGAAGATCGCTGGCTTCACGATGATCATTCTGCTGACCGGCCTGCAGGCAATCCCTTCCGAATTGACCGAGGCCGCCCGCATCGATGGCGCCAAGCGCTGGCAGCGCTTCCGGCATCTGACCCTGCCGCTGATGCGCCGCACGATCGCGCTTGCACTGATCATCTCCATCACGGGTTCGGTGCTTGCCTTCGACCAGTTTTACATCATGACATCAGGCGGCCCGCAGAATCGCATGATTTCGGTCGTCTACTACATCTTCAACCAGTCCTTCGTGTCCTTCAATCTCGGCTATGGCGCGGCGCTCTCGATCGCGCTTCTCGTCATCCTGGTACTGATCAGCATCGTGCAACTCTGGCTGCTGCGCGTCGGGGAGGATAAGCCATGACCACCGCAAAGGAACGCCGCGCAAGGCGCAAGCTCTTGGATGGCATCGGCTATCACGGGATCGGCGTCATCATCGTCATCTTCTTCTTCGCGCCTTTCGCCATCGCACTGCTGTCGTCGTTCCGGCATGGAACCGAGGCGAGCCTGCCGCCGCTGCCGCCATGGCCAACAACCGGCTTCAGTTTCGACGCCTATCGCTCGCTCGACGGCTTTGGCGCCGGGGTCATCCAACATACGCTGAACTCGCTCTTCGTCTCGGTCGCCACCGTGCTCTTGACCGTCATCGTCAGCCTGCTCGCCGGCTATGGCTTCTCGCGCTATCATTTCCCCTTCAAGGGCGCGCTCTTTATCCTGATCATCGCGACGCTGATGATCCCCTTCCAGTCGATCCTGACGCCGCTCTTCATTATCCTGGCAAGGCTCGGTCTTAACAATTCGCTGATCGGGCTGACGCTCGTCTATGTGACGCTGCAGCTTCCCTTTTCGGTCTTCATGATGCGCAACGCCTTCGACGCCGTGCCGAAGGAAATCGAGGAAGCGGCGCGCATCGATGGCGCGCGCGATCTGAAACTGCTCTTTCGCGTCCTCTTCCCATTGGTGCTGCCGGGTGTCGCGACCGTCGCGATCTTCGCCTTCCTCAATGCCTGGAACGAGTTTCTGGCCGCATTGGTGCTCCTGTCGAGCAACGAGAAATTCACCCTGCCGGTGCTGATGATCGCCGTCAGGACCGGCCGCCTTGGCGCCGTCAACTGGGGCGCGGTCCAGGCCGGCATCGCCGTCATGACCATCCCCTGCGTCATCGTCTTTCTGCTTCTGCAACGCTACTACATGCGCGGGCTGATGGCCGGCGCGGTGAAATAACCTTTTAAGCAAGGATCAAAGCCATGTCTGACAAGCAAAACCGCCAGTTTCGCCCCCTGCCCGTTCCGAATGTCGAGCTCGCTGGCCTTTTCGGCGCCCGCCAGGATGCCATCTGCAACTCCACCGCGGCAACCCTGCTCGACCGCTGCGTCGAAGCTGGCATGATCCAGGCGATCGACGTCAGCCAGCCAAGCCCCGGCATCGTCATCCCCTTGCAGACATGGTCGGGCTCGACGCAGATGTTCTGGGACAGTGATCTCGGCAAGTCGATCGAAACCATCGCCTATTCCCTCTATCGCCGTCCCAATGCCGAATTGGAGGCGCGTGCGGACGCCATCATCGACATGTATGAGAAGCTGCAGCAGGAAGACGGCTATCTGAACGCCTGGTTCCAGCGCGTTCAGCCCGGCCGGCGCTGGACCAACCTGCGCGATCATCACGAACTTTATTGCGCAGGCCATCTGATCGAGGCGGCCGTCGCCTATTACCAAGCAACGAGCAAGCGCAAGCTGCTCGATATCATGAGCCGTTTTGCCGATTACATGATTACCGTCTTCGGCCATGGCGAAGGTCAGCTGCGCGGCTATTGCGGCCACGAAGAGGTGGAACTCGCCCTCGTCAAGCTCGGCCGTGTCACCGGCGAGAAGAAATATCTCGATCTCGCCAAATACTTCATCGACGAGCGCGGCCAGGAACCGCATTTCTTCACCGAGGAAGCGCTTCGCGACGGCCGCGACCCCAAGAATTTCGTGCAGAAGACCTATGAGTACAGCCAGTCGCACGAGCCGGTGCGCGATCAGACCAAGGTGGTGGGGCATGCGGTGCGCGCCATGTACCTCTATTCCGGCATGGCCGATATCGCCACGGAATATAACGACGATACGCTGACCTCGGCCCTTGAAACGCTCTGGAACGACCTGACGACCAAGCAGATGTATGTGACCGGCGGCATCGGACCGGCAGCCTCGAACGAGGGCTTTACCGACTATTACGACCTGCCGAATGAAAGCGCCTATGCCGAGACCTGCGCCTCCGTCGGTCTGGTCTTCTGGGCCAACCGCATGCTCGGCCGCGGCCCGAACCGCCGCTATGCCGACATCATGGAAGTGGCGCTCTATAACGGCGCGATGGCAGGCCTGTCACAGGACGGCAAAACCTTCTTCTACGAAAACCCTCTGGAAAGCGCCGGCAAGCATCATCGCTGGACCTGGCATCATTGCCCCTGCTGCCCGCCGAATATCGCGCGTCTGCTCGCCTCCGTCGGCTCCTATATGTATGCCGCCGCCGACAACGAGATCGCCGTTCATCTCTACGGCGAGAGCAAAGCCCGCGTCCCTCTCGCCGGTGGTCTGACCGTGCAGCTTTCCCAAGAGACGCGCTATCCGTGGGACGGCGCGATTCGCTTCGAGGTCAATCCGGATCGCTCGGCTAGATTTGCCATTTCATTGCGCATTCCCGAATGGGCCGAGGGCGCGACGCTCGCTATCAATGGCGCACCGGTCGATCCCGCAACGGTCACCGTTGATGGCTATGCTCGCATCGAGCGCGAGTGGCAGGCGGGCGACAGCGTCGACCTGACCCTTCCGCTGATCCCGCGCACGCTGTTTGCCAATCCGAAAGTCCGCCAGGATGCCGGACGCGCGGCCCTGATGCGCGGCCCGCTCGTCTATTGCGTCGAAACCACCGACAATGGTCATGACCTCAACGGCATTTCGCTTTCCAGCGACCCGGCCTCCGCCAAGACGACGGAAATTGCCGCACTGGAGGGTGCGGTGGCGCTCGATGTTTCGGTCACGCGCGATGAGGCGGACTGGGGTTCCGACCTCTACCGGACGACACCCCCGAAAAGGGCTGCCTCCACCGCGCGTTTCGTGCCCTATCATCTCTGGGACAATCGCGATCCCGGCGAGATGCTGGTCTGGATCCGCGCCGACCAGCTGCAGCGCGGAGCCTGACATGACGAAGAACGGCATGCGCCTGACCGGCGTCCGCAAGAGTTTCGGCGGTCTCGCGGTCATCCACGGCATCGATCTCGACATACCGGAAGGCGCTTTCGTCGTCTTCGTCGGCCCCTCCGGCTGTGGCAAGTCCACGCTGCTGCGCATGATTGCCGGGCTGGAGGAGGTGACCGACGGTGAGATCGCTATCAAGGGCCGAGATGTCACCGATCTCGACCCATCCGAGCGTGGCATCGCCATGGTCTTCCAGTCCTATGCGCTCTATCCACATATGAGCGTTCGCGACAATCTCGGTTTCGGACTTAAAATGGCCCGGACCGAGGCATCCGAAATCGAAAGACGCGTGCGCTCCGCCGCCGCGATCCTCAAGATCGACCATCTCCTGGACCGCCGGCCGGGACAGCTTTCCGGCGGCCAACGCCAGCGTGTCGCCATCGGCCGTGCCATCGTTCGCGAGCCCGATGTCTTTCTCTTCGACGAACCGCTTTCCAACCTCGACGCGGAATTACGCGTCTCCATGCGCATCGAAATTGCCCGGCTGCATCGCGAACTCGGCAATACGATGATCTATGTCACCCATGACCAGACCGAGGCCATGACGCTTGCCGACAGGATCGTCGTGCTGAGAGACGGCCGGATCGAGCAGGTGGGCAGCCCGCGAGAGGTCTATGAAGATCCGGCCAACAGTTTCGTGGCCGGCTTCATCGGCTCGCCAAGGATGAATATGATCGAAGTGACGTGGTCCGGCGACGGGACGGCGAAGCTGGGAAACTGCAGCATCAAGGTCGACCTTTCACAAACCAAGCCATCGGCGGGAGAAAAGATCCTGCTTGGCATGCGCCCCGAACATTTCGTCGTCGCGTCAAATGCCGACGATGCCATGCGGGTCACGGTCGACGTCACCGAATATCTGGGCGGCACCCGCTATCTCTACTGCCAGACAGAGGACGGCCAGGCGATCATCGCCGAATATCGCGACGGGCCGGAAATCGAGCGCGGCGACACGCTCCATCTGCATTGCCCACCCGAACGTCGGCGCTATTTCGACAAGCAGGGAGGACAGCTGCGTTAAGCGTTGTGATTGAGTTGACGCTCTTCACGAATAACGGCTTCAAGGTCGATATCGTCATCGTCCGTCATAGCCATTCGAGCATAGAAAGACGAAGCGGGTTCGCGACCGGCTTCACTAATCATAGGCTTCCAGGGCTCGTTCGACGATATCGACAATCGTCCGGTTCTCACGTCGAGCAAGCCGATGTGCGAGATCACGTGCCTTAGCACTACGAACCGACAATTTTGGTTCAGCCATGTTTATCTCTCATCGGGAACCAATATAGCGATACGACATCCAGCCATGAAGATGGCTGGATGTCTGCGTATCAAGGCGCCTTGCTGACCCGTACCGGAATGGACTTATACGAAGGAGTGCCACTTTCCTTGTCCTGGTAGTCGATCGGGATCAGGCAATTTGCCTCGGGATAGTAGGCTGCGACGGAGCCCTCGGAAATATCGTAGGAAATCGCCGTCAGCTTCAAGAGCCGCTTGCCGCCTGAGGGAAGTGCCGTCTCGATCTCGACGAGATCGCCGTGCTCCAGCCCCTTTGCCTTCAAATCCTTATCGTTCATGAACAGCACGTCGCGGCGGCCGAAGACGCCGCGATAGCGGTCATCGAGGCCATAGATGGTCGTGTTGTACTGATCATGGCTGCGGATGGTGGCGAGCTTGAGGATAGTCCCATCTGAAAGCGAAATATCCTCGTTGAGGCCGGAAAACAGCTTGAACTCCGCCTTGCCGGAAGGCGTCTTCCAGACGCGCTCCGTCGGTCCGATCGGTAGGCGAAAGCCGCCCGGCACGCGGATGCGCTCATTGTAATCGGCAAAATCCGGATAGACGATTTCGATCTTGTCGCGGATCAGATCGTAGTCGGTGATGAGCTCCATCCAGGCGACCTTGCTGGTCGGCAGGGTGGCCTGCGCCATAGCGGCAACGATGGCCGGCTCCGAACGCAGCTGGTCGGAGGCCGGTTTCAGCCTGCCGCGCGACGCATGCACCATCGACATCGAATCCTCGATCGTCACCGATTGCGCGCCGGTCGCCTGAACGTCCTGCTCGGTGCGGCCGAGCACGGGGAACAAGAAGGATTCCTTGCCAATAAGCAGATTGGAGCGATTGAGCTTGGTGTTCATATGAACCGCAAGATCGAGCTTACGCATTGCCTGCGCGCAAAGTTCCGGATCGGGAAGCGCGATCGAGAAATTGCCACCGAGGCATAGCAGCACCTTGGAGCGTCCCTCCGCCATCGCCTGCATGGCGGCAACGGCATCGTGACCATGATGAGCCGGCGAGGTGAAACCGAAGGCACGTTCGATGCCTTCGATCAGCGCAGGAGTGGGTTTTTCGGTAATCCCGACGGTGCGATTGCCTTGCACGTTGGAATGACCGCGCAGCGGGCAGATGCCGGCGCCGGGCCTGCCGAAATTGCCGCGCAGCAGTAAGAGATTGGCGATCTGCTGGACATTCGCCGTCCCCTTGGCATGCTGCGTGATACCCATGCCATAGGCAATGATCGTTGCCTTCGACTTGGCATAGATCTCTGCTACCCGTTCCAGATCGGCGCGGGCAAGGCCCGAAACCCGTTCGATATCAGCCCACTCCGTCTGGTTGATATCGGCAACAAGGGCGTCGAAGCCTGTGGTGTGCTCGGCGATGAAGGCGTGATCGAGAACGTCAGGGGAGGTCTCGGCCAGCGCCAGGACCGCCTTCATGATGCCCTTCAGCGCCGCCGCATCGCCGCCGATCTTAACCTGATAATAGGAGGAGGCGATCCGGGTCGAGCTGAAGGTTCCCATCTCGATCGGATCCTGCGGATCGGCAAAACGCTCGAGCGCCCGCTCCTTCAAGGGGTTGAAGACGATGATCGGCACGCCGCGACGCGAGCATTCGTGCAGCGTGCCCATCATGCGCGGATGATTGGTGCCAGGATTGTGCCCCATGGAAATGATCAGATCGCATTCGTCGAAGTCGTCGAGCGAGACGGTGCCCTTGCCGATGCCGATCGATTGCGGCAGGCCGACGCTGGTTGCCTCATGGCACATGTTCGAGCAATCGGGGAAATTGTTGGTGCCGTATTCGCGGGCAAAGATCTGGAAGAGGAAGGCCGCCTCGTTGGAGGCTCGGCCGGACGTATAGAACTCGACCATATCCGGATCGGGCTGGCTGCGCATGACCTCGCCGATGCGGGCAAAGGCATCTTCCCAGGCAATAGGCCGGTAGGTATCGGATGCGTGGTCGTAGACCATCGGATGGGTCAGCCGGCCAGCATTTTCCAGCTCGTAGTCGCTCCAGGTCAGAAGTTCGCTTACCGTGTGCTCGGCAAAGAATTCCGGCGTCACGCGCTTGTTCGTCGCCTCCCAGGTGACGGCCTTGGCGCCGTTTTCACAGAATTGGAACGTGGAGGTATGCTCCTTGTCTGGCCAGGCGCAACCCGGACAATCGAAGCCCGTGGGCTTATTGGTGCGCAGTAGCAGGCCGGGCGCTTCCGTAACGTCCATCTGCAAGCGCACCGCATTGGCGGTCGCCTTCAGGGCTCCCCAGCCGCCGGCCGGGCTATTGTAGGGACGAATACCGGGGACTTCACGCTTCTGCGCCATCATACGCTCCTTTGGCTACCCAAGCGGCTTTCCTCCCAAATGCCGATTTCTAACGAATAAGCGGGCGGCAGGAGAGAGTAAAGCGCTACCAATAGGCACTTGACAAAACAATCGATACGCGCTGGCCGCAAATGACGCTGGTATTGACGCGCCTCAAACTCAGTTCTTAAAAACCAGGCAACTGCCGCCCTGCTGCCGCACCTGAATGCAAACGGCATCGGCCTCTTCGCGGGTGTCGCGGCCTATGCGCGCCGCGTAGCGGATGCGGCGACCGAAATCTGCGTTGCGCTGACGCACGATCAACGGCTTCTCAACATTCAATGGCGAAGGCAGCTTCCGGATATTCGCGACAAATAGCCGCCGAGCCGCATCCAGCTGGAAATGCTCGGCCAGTTGAGCGCCCCAGGGCGCCCACGGCCGCTCCTGCTCCAGGGGCGACGGTTTCAGGCGCCGGCTCTGGGCGAGGGCGACGCAGGAGTCGACGAAAGGCTTGCCCTTGTCGAGCACTGGGGCCGCGATATCGGGCGGATCATCGCGCCATTCTTCGACACTGTGGGCCGTGATGGCACTCACATAGTTGCGGGTCTCATAGGGAAGCCCGCCGGAATTCAGGAAATTGGCAAGGCCGGCCTCGCCGGCATTATAAGCAGCCGCCGCAAGCCCGAGATTGCCGAAGCGGTCGCGCAATTCATCGAGATAGGTTGCCGCCTTGCCGAGCGCTTCGAGCGCATCGTAGCTGTCGCGCACACCACGCAGCTTCGCCGTTCCCGGCATGAACTGCGCGATACCGCGCGCGCCTTTGGGACTGACGGCATCGGAGCGGAACAGGCTTTCGCGCCAGACGAGCCGTGCGAGATAATCCGGCGGCAGATGGTTGGCATGAGCGAAATACTCTATGGCCGTGCAGAGATCGCGATTGTAGCTGTCCCTGCGCAGGCACAGCGTTTGGCCCGTCTCCGTCGTCAGCGGCCCCGAAATGCAGACAGGCGGTGCGACAGTCCATTCCGGTTGAGCTCTCGCGGGTCTGAAAGCAACACCGTTAACGGAAAACGCGATCGCAAAAGCGACGATGATGCCGAAGAAGCCTGCCCGGTAATGCCTGCCTGCCATTTAAGCGATATCCGTCCGAGACCAACCGATCGCAAATTCGCGGCCTCTTCATATCATCGATGGACGGAAGCGAAAACCTCTCGCCCGACAGCCAGCGCTAAGGCTGTTACTCTGCGAGGCGTCCGCCGCGCATCGGCGCCGGCACGCCCGTCGTGCCGGGGAAGCTGATCGGGAGGCCACGCAGAACGCGTACGGCGAGAAACGCAAAGCATTCCGCCTCGACTGCATCGCCGCGCCAGCCGAGATCTTCGGCAAAGATCGGCTCGACGCCGGCCCGGCTTTTCAGCATCGACATGATCGTCGGGTTGTGCCGGCCGCCGCCGCTGACGACGACCTTGGTGGGCCTGCGCGGCAGCAGGTCCAGCGCCTTGCCGACGGCGCTTGCCGTGAAGGCCGAAAGCGTGGCGGCGCCATCTTCCGGGCTGAGGCCATCCGCCATGGCGGCACCGAAATCGAAACGATCCAGCGATTTCGGATAGGGCGCAGTCATATATGGGTGCTGCAACAGCCGCTCGAGCCGCGCCTCATCGACCTTGCCGGCAGCTCCAAGCGCACCGTCACGGTCCATTTCGCCGAGCCCGCGGGACTTGATGAAATCATTGAGCGGCGCATTGGCAGGACCGGTATCAAAGGCAACGAAATTGCCCTCTCCATCCCACCAGGTGACATTGGCAACGCCGCCAAGATTGAGAATGGCCGCCTCTCCTGCGGCGCCCGCCCCGCGCAGCAGCGCGGTATGATAGGCAGCAGCAAGCGGTGCGCCCTGCCCGCCGGCACGCATGTCGGCCGAACGGAAATCATAGGCGACCTTGGTGCCGAGAATGGACCGCATCAGCTCACCGTCCCCAAGCTGGCGCGTCTGCCCCAGCCGGTCCTTCTGCGGCGCGCGATGCAGCACGGTTTGGCCATGGAAACCGACAACGCCGATGTCGGCCATCGTCATGCCGTTGCTTTCCACGAGTTCCTTCACGGCCTCCGACTGCGCTCGCGTCAAAGCTTCCTCGGCCGCCTTGAAGATCGCCGGTTCGGGTCCCTCAAAATTCCACGCGCGCGCCTGCCGCAGCGTCTCTTCCAGCAGTTCCCGAATCCAGCTGGGATAAGGAGCCAGAACATAGGGGCCAAATTCCTCGATCCGCTCGCCGTCCGTCTTCAGCATGGCGACATCGATATTGCCGTCGAGGACGGTCCCGGTCATCAGACCGACTGCCCAGATTGGTTCCATGGTCAGGCTCCTATGCTGCGTTGACGAGATCGCTGACGGTCTGACGGAGCGCCAGAATGCCGCTGTCGAAGTGGCGCGTCGGATGGATGCGGTTGGTAAGGAGGGTCCAGGCTCGGCCTTGGTCGAAATCGATCCAGAGGGCCACGCCTGTAAACCCCGTATGGCCGATCGTGCCGGGCGAGCAAAGAGTGCCGCCATGCCAACCGTCATAGGGCCGTTCCCAGCCATGCGTGCGTGTGGCCGAAAGCGGTGTCCGCATCAGCGCGATTGACTGCGCCGACGCGCCGCTACCGTCAAGCAATCCCTTAGCGAAATCGAGGATCGAATCCACCGTGCCGAACAGCCCGGCATGGCCGGCGCCCTGCAGCGCCGAACAATTGTCGTCATGAACCTCGCCCGAGAGAACGCGGTGACGCCAGGTGCAGTCTTCCGTTGCAGCAGCCAATTCCGGCGGCGTGGAGAAGGCAAATCCCGGCCCCGGATCCATGGCTCGGATTGTCTTTCTATTCAGCCGCTCCAGCGCGAAGCCGAGTAGGATGAAATTGATATCGGAATAGACGGGCGGGCCGGCGCGCCATTCGCGCTGCAGAATGAAGGTGCGCAGGAGGTCGGGGTCGCGGCCGTAGCTGTAGATCGGCTCGACTGCCGGAAACGGTGTCTGGTGACCCAGGCACTGGCGGAACGTCACCTTCCGTTCCCATGCCTCGGCGCTGTATTGACGCAGGTCAGGGAGCAGCGTCGTCAACGGAGCATCAAGGTCGATCGTGCCAGCCTCGGCCAGGGCCAGGATGCGCGGCGTGGTGAAAATGACTTTCGTAAGGGATGCGAGATCGAACCAGGTATCGGCCAGCATCGGCCTGATGTCAGGTACCTTCTGTGCCGAACCGGCAGCGCGAACCCGTCGGTTGCCGTCGAGATCGACGATACCAAGCACGCCGCCGGGAATGCGCGCCGCCGCAACCGATTGCTCGAGCGGCGCGAAGGCCCGATCGAAACGCTCCTGAAACCGCATGCTCCCCCCTGCTGCCATCTCGCCTCTCCTAGGCATCGCTCAGGCTTCTGCCAGTGCGATGTGATCCGGCGCAAAGCGGCGCCACTCGGGAACGGCCGGCTCGAAGCCCAAGGGGCGCACTAGCGACGGAACCTGGCGAGTATCGAGCGTGAAGTTTTCCTTGCGCCGCGCAACCGTCGGAACCGCCGCGATCAACCGCCTGGTATAGGAATGCTTGGGCTCGGACAAGACCGAGGCGGCATCGCCGATCTCGACGATCTGGCCGGCATAGATCACCGCGATGCGATGGGCGATCCGCTCCACGACAGCCATGTCATGTGAGATGAAGAGATAGGCAAGACCATATTCGCGCTGAAGCTCGATCAACAATTCCAGAACCTGAGCTTGAACGGACACGTCGAGCGCGGAAACCGCTTCATCAAGCACCAGCACCGAGGGATTCAGCATCAAAGCGCGCGCGATGCAAAGCCGCTGACGCTGGCCGCCGGAAAATTCGTGCGGATAGCGCTCCAGGGCGTTTTCCGGCAAGCCCACGCGCTTCAAAAGCATGACCATGCGGTCTCGCGTCTCGACTGAGATGCGGCCGCCCGCGGCGATCACCGGTTCGGCAAGAATGCTATCGATGCGCAGTCTCGGATTGAGCGAAGCGTATGGATTCTGGAAAACCATTTGCACCGCGCTGCTGCGATCCGCCGCCTTGCCGCTATTCGTCGTAAAGGTGCCTCGGGTCGATTTCACCAATCCGAGGATCGCGCGGGCCGTGGTGGATTTACCCGATCCGCTCTCGCCGACAATTGCCAGGGTCTCGCCGGGCATCAGGTCGAAACCGACGCCTTCGACGGCATGAACGGCGCCGCTCGACCGCCAAAGGAGGCCGCCCTTGACCGGAAAACGGACGGTCAAGCCATCAACCTTTAATGCCGGCTTGGACGACGCCTCATCCCTTTGAAAATCGGTGCGTGCAGCCCGTCCTGAGGCAAAATGCGGAACGGAATGCAAGAGATGCTGGGTATAGGGATGGGTTGGATGGTCGAGGATCTGATTAAGCTCACCCTGCTCGACCGCCTGGCCTGCCTGCATCACCATCACCTTGTCGGCAATGCCGGCAACGAGGCCGATATCGTGCGTGATGAAGATCATCGACATGCTGGTCTCGCGCTTCAATTCGGCGAGCAGTGCCATGATCTGCGCCTGCACGGTGACATCGAGCGCCGTCGTCGGCTCATCGGCAATCAATAGACGCGGATTGCAGGCAAGGGCCGTTGCGATCATCACGCGCTGGAGCATGCCGCCGGAAAGCTGGTTCGGACAATAGGTCAACCGACGCGCCGCATCCGGAATACGCACACGATCCAGGGCGTCCTTGGCCGCCGCTTTCGCCTGCTTGCCGGTCAGGCCGCGATGCAGCCGGAAGGATTCCTCGATCTGCGTGCCGATGGTCAGAACCGGATTAAGAGAGGTCATCGGCTCTTGGAAGATCATGCCGATCTCGGCACCACGGATCTTCGTCAGTTCCGCTTCGCCCGCCTTGGTGAGATCGAGGATGCTGTTGTCGCCACGCTTGAACCGGATCGAGCCGCCGATAATGCGGCCACCGCCGAAATCGACGAGGCGATTAATTGACAGTGCCGTTACTGACTTGCCCGAGCCGCTCTCGCCGACGATCGCCAGCGTCTCGCCCGCTTCGAGATCGAAGCTGACGCTGCGAACGATGGGATTGGCCTCGGCATTGCGTCCGAAGCCGACGCTGAGATCGGAGACGGAAAGAAGCGGTGTCATACGGTCGCCCTCCGCATCTTCGGATCAAGGATATCGCGCAGGGCATCACCGAGCAGGTTGAAGCCGAGAATGGAAATCATGATGGTCACGCCGGGGAAGATCAGCAGCCAAGGCGCCGTTTCCATGAGATTGCGACTGTCGCTCAGCATCAGCCCAAGCGAAGAAGCCGGCGGCTGCGTTCCCAAGCCGAGGAAGCTGAGACCCGCCTCCGTCAGCAGCGACCAGGCGAGCGCCAGTGTTACCTGCACCGTCAAGGGTGCGACGAGATTGAGCAGGAGATGCCGCGTCAGGATGTAAGAACGGCTGCTGCCGAAGGTGCGGGCGGCATCGACGAAATCGCGTCCCTTCAAGGAAAGAGCCGGGCCGCGCACGACGCGGGTGAAGATCGGCGTATAGACGATCGCAATTGCGGCAACGCTTGTCCAGGTACCAGGCCCGACAATGGCGATGATCAGGAGCGCCAGCAGGATCGCCGGGAAAGCTAGAAGCACATCCATCGCGCGCATGATGACGCCATCCCAACGTTTGCCCGACCAGGCAGCGGTCAAGCCAAGCACGGTGCCGATCAGGGTCGCAGCAGCGACGGAAAAGAAGGCGACTATGAAGGATTCGCCGATGCCGTGCATCAGGCGGCTCGCAACATCGCGGCCGAAGAGGTCCGTGCCCATCCAGTATGTGAGGCTCGGCGCATGCAGCCTATCGATGCGATTCTGCGTCAGTGGATCGTGCGGCGTGACACCGAGCGTGCCGAGAATGGCAAGCAGGATATAGATAAGAACGATAACGCCGCCGATCCGGCCGCTCATATGTCCGAAGATGGCTTTGACGATGCGCATCAGCCTTCTCCAAGCCGAACGCGCGGATCAAGCGCGACGTAAGCGAGATCGACCAGCAGATTGACGATCATGAAATTGAAGGCAATGAATAGCACGCTGCCCTGCACCAGCGCGTAGTCGCGCTGCAGGATGGCATCGAGTACCATGCGCCCCAGCCCGGGGAGGGCATAGATCTGCTCGACCAGCACGGCACCGCCAAGCAGATAGCCAAATTCGACGCCGCTCAAGGTCACCACCGGGATCAATGCATTCGGCAAAGCATGCCGCCAGATGACGCCACGCGCCGGCACGCCACGGCTGCGGGCGGTGCGGACATAATCATCGCTCAGGACATCGAGCATGGCGGAGCGCACGACGCGTGTCACGGAAGCGGCAAAGGCAAAACCGAGCGTCAGCGCCGGCAGGATCATCTGGCCGAGATTTTCGAGCGGGTTCTCCCAAAGGGGTGTGAATGCACCCATGGTCGGCAACACGCCAAATCTCGCCGACAAGGCATAGATCAGCAGCAGTCCGAGAACGAAATTCGGCGTGGACTGTCCGATCATGGCGACGATGCGCACGGCAAGGTCGGACAGTTTCTCGTTCCGCGTAGCGGCGAAGACTCCCGCCGGCAGGCCGATGGCAAGCGCAATCGTCATGGAAAGCAAGGCAAGCTCGAGCGTCAGCGGAAAGCGTTCCAGGATGATGTCGAGCACCGGCTTGCCATAGGTAACCGATATGCCGAGATTGCCCTGAAATACACCGAGCAGCCAGTGCCAGTACTGGATCGGCCAGGACTGGTCGATGCCGAAATAGGCGGCTAGAGCCTCTCGCTGCTCCGGCGTCAGCAGGCCCGCATTGGTTCCGAGCATCGCCGTGATCGCATCGCCCGGCACCAGCCGGATGGCGACGAAGACGAAGATGGAAACGCCCAGCATGATCAGCGGGAATGTCATCAGCCGGCGCGTCAGATATGACATTGCAATTCCTCTAGAACAACTTCAGCTAAACCAAGACGTGAACTGACAGCTGAAATTGCTTAAAAACAAAGAGATAGAGCATTTCCATGACATAGATTGAAGGGAAATGCTCTATGTCCCGGTCATCGCTACTTGATCGAAACCTTGCTGAGGCCGAACAGCGAGCCGGTCGGTGTAGGCACGAAACCTTCGACGTTCTTTTGCTCGGCCGTATAGCCATAAGCCGTATAGAGCCAGATCCAGGGCGAGACTTCGGCGAGATGCTTTTCGAATTCGGCGAAGATCTCCTTGCGCTTGCCCGGATCGGTCTCGGCGCGGCCCTTCTGCATCAAGCTGTCGAGCGTGTCGTCGATATAGTTGGCGACCTTCTGCAGGTTGCCGGTCTTTGTCCAATAACGGTTGTACATCGAATAGGGGTCGGCACTGCCGCCATTGAGCGCGACAGCCATGTCGAAATTGCCCTTCAGCCAGGTGTCGACATAGACGTTGAGTTCCATCACCTTGATATCGAGCTTGATGCCGATTTCGGCGAGCTGCGACTGAATGACCTGCGCCTCGGCCGTAGCGGTCGGCGGCTCGCCGGTTGCGGCAATCACAGTCGCCGAAAAGCCGTTGGCAAAGCCGGCATCGGCCATCAGCTTCTTCGCCTTGGCGACATCGCGCGTGTAGCAGAAGAGCTTGCTGGGATCGGTCGCATAGAGCGGCATCGTCAGCGGCCCCGTTACCTTGCCTTCGCCGAGAGCTGCGGTGTCCATCACATCCTTGCGGTCGATGGCACACGAGATCGCCTGGCGCACGGCCAGCTGATCCATCGGCTTGCGCGATGGATTGAGCTGCAGAACGTTGTAGGAGAGCACCGGCGTGCGGGTGAGCTGCAGCTTCGGCTCCTTCGGCACCAGCGTTGCCACGAGCGGATCGTTCAACAGCGCGAAATCGATCTGGCCGGTGCGCAGCGAGGCAAGGATCGCGGTTTCATCCGGCAGCACGCTGATGTTGATGCCATCGGCGCCGGTGGCACCCCCCGCCCAATCCTTATTGGCGCTCAGGACCTCCTTGGAGTTCGGAACCCAACTGTCGAGCTTGAAGGGGCCGGAGCCAATCGCCTTAGTGCCGATGGTGCCGGCTGTGATTTCACTGGCCGGCACGACTGCAGCGTTAAGGCTCGTCATGGCAGTCAGAAGCGGGACGTCGGGCTGCGACAGGTTGAAGACGACGGTTGCGGCATCGGGCGTGTCGATGCTTGCAATTGACAGGAAGTTGGCACGGGCGACAGCGCCGGTCGCCTGATCGAGAATGCGCTGGAAGGAGGCCTTGACGTCGGCCGATGTGACGGCTGCGCCGTTCTGGAATTTAGCCTTTGCGTTGAGCTTGAAGGTCAGCTGCTTGCCGTCGGGCGAGAACTGCCAGCTTTCGGCAACGCCAGGCGCGATCTGCAGATTGCTGTCGAGACGAACGAGCGGTTCGTAGATCAGCTCCAGCAGGCGGATGGAGGAGAAGGCCGTCTGCTTATGCGGATCGAGCCCGGTTGCGTCCTGCGACCATGCCATGCGCAACGTCGCTGCCTCTACGGGCATCGCAACCGTCGCCAGACCGATCCCCACGGCCAGCGCCACGCCCGAAATCAACTTCTTTCCAAAATTCCCTTCCACTTTCAGTCCTCCAAATTTTTTAAATGTCCCCGGCCGATTTTGGCCCATTGATTGCCGTCGCGGCATGCCGCGATGGTTGTCTCAAGCAGTCCTGGCGTTGATGGCCTTGCGCAGGAATCCATCAGCGTTTTGCAATGCCGTGCGGGCTTCTTCAATGCCCATCCCGGTAATTTCCATGAGAATGGCTAGCTTGACGTCATTGCCGGTGAGATCAAGCACCCGGCGGGCCTCCTGCTGGGTGCAACCGGTCGCCTGCATGACGATGCGCGAGGCGCGCGCCACCAGCTTCTTGTTGCTGGCGCTGACGTCGACCATCAGGTTCTGATAGCTCTTACCGATGCGGATCATGCTGGCCGTCGTCAGCATGTTGAGAATGAGTTTCTGGGCCGTGCCGGATTTCAGCCGGGTCGAGCCGGTCAGGATTTCCGGGCCGACAACAGGCGAGATCGCCAGATCGGCAATGCCGGCGATGGTGGAATTGGGATTGCAGGATAGTGCGACGGTAAAGGCACCGATACTCTTGGCGTAGTTCAGACCACCGATGACATAGGGCGTGCGGCCACTGACTGCGATGCCGACGACCACATCATCCTTGGTGAGTTTGATCTCCTCCAGCGCCTGACGTCCCTGTACCGGATCATCTTCTGCGCCTTCGATCGAACGGCGCAGCGCATCCGGGCCGCCCGCAATCAATCCAATGACCATATCAGGCGGCACGCTGAAGGTGGGCGGGCATTCGGAGGCGTCGAGAACGCCGAGACGACCGCTGGTGCCGGCTCCCATATAGATCAGCCGTCCACCCTTCCGGAAGGCGGCGACGATCTGATTGACGGCAGCGGCAATCGCCGGAATGACCTTCTCGACGGCGACGGGCACCGTCTGATCCTCATAATTGATTTCACGCAGGATATCGAAGGTCGGCAACAGATCGATATGCATCGTATTCGGATTGCGCCCTTCGGAAACCAATTGCTCCAGTTCGGATATCAACGTCTGTTCTGTCATGGGCCTGCTCGCGAAATAACGCTTCGATATCAATAACTCGCAGTGGCAAGTTCGACCATTTCAGTATCGAACACCCCTCAGCAAAGTTCGGCTTTCAGTCAGACGGCCGATCAAAATCAGCCAGGGCTCGGACGGCCTTTTTCGGCTTCGCTTCCTGCCCACTCCCTGTTTACCTTGGTTAACACTATGTCTGATTATTCCTTTCGTCAATCTATAAAGGAATAAAATATTCCAATTCTGCCGCGCGAATTCACCACTGCGGATTATGCGGCGACAGCACACAGCGGTAAGTGTGATTTACCGACCGACGCAAGCTAACGCTTCGGCTCCAGATCGGTCAGCTTGCTCTTAGACGTCGCCATCATCACGCTGGTATTCAATAGGAAGAGAGCGATCATTCCGATCTGAAAACCATCGGAAGATCAGCCGACACGTCGAGCGGCCGGAAATGCCGTAAGTTTTCGGTGATGACGGTCAGGTCATAAGCCCGCGCCGTCGCTGCAATGATAATGTCGCCGAGGCCAGGATTGTGGCCCTTGCTCAGGGCGTCGTCTTCCAGAGCACCGGCGACCCGCGCGACCACCGTATCCATGGGTAGGATACGATCGCTGAAACTATCCGTGATGAAATCGAGCCAGTCAGAGAGACGCTTGGCTCGCTCAGTTCCGCCGCGACGATGAAGGGAGCGTATTCCCTTTTCGATCTCCGAGACAGACATGGCCGACAGAAATAGCGCATCGGCTTCGCCCTGATTGTGGAACCACATCCGGATGGCATCGGAGGGCGGCACCTTATCCGGCGCAAATCTGCTGATAATATTCGTATCGAGCAGGTACTCCGTCACAGATCAACGTCCCTCATTTTTGAGGAGTTTCGATCCAGATCGACACCACCGGGAAAGGTGAGCAGGAAATCCCCGAAATTCGGCTTTGGCTTCTCCAAAGCCTTCTTTGCGGCCTCTGCCGCTTCGACCGACACAAGTACGGCAGCGGGCTTCCCGTGGCGCGTAATGGTGACAAAATCACCGTTGGCGGCTTCATCGACCAAATTGGCAAAGCCTGCCTTTGCCTCTGCTACGCTAATTGTTGACATCACGCCCTCAATCGAAAATGACCATATATAGTCAAAATAGGGCCTGCCGTCGATAGAATCAAGAGGAAAGAGAAAGACGTTTATTACATCCCATGGGTCATTCGGTTCGAGAGTCGCAAATTGCCTGTCTTGCCAAAATGATCGCACCGGATACCGCGTCGCCATCGCTGGGTTTCAACCGACGGCGTACATCGGGCGAGAGCCAGGGTTCAAGCGGGCTTGCGAGACCGCCGAGCAGGCAGACGCGCGGTGCACCTTTCTCGAACAGGATGCGAACCAGAGTATCGATATGGCCGGCCGCGCTTTGCACGATCCGCCGTGCGGCAGCATCGCCCTGATCGGCATGTCGCAGGACCATCGGTGCAAGGGTGGCATAATCCGTGGCCGATGCCCGGTCCATCCAGGCGACCGCCTCCATCGGATCGTTCTGGAAGCGCTGCATGATTTCGGCCAGTAATGCCGTCTTCTGTTCGCGGCCGTCATGGGCACGCAACCCAAGCTGCACCGCCTTCAATCCGAGATAGGCGCCGCTCCCCTCATCCGAAATGGGAAAACCATAGCCGCCGACCCGCAATTGCCGTCCTTCGACGAGGCCGAGACCGATCGAGCCCGTCCCGGCGATGACAATGGCGCCATCGCGACCGGAATGCGCGCCAAGGCAGGCGCCCTCGCCATCGCTGATAAAATCGATGCTAGCAAATGGATGTTCTATCGCCTTCAACGCATCAAGCGCGCCCTTACGCCCGATGCCCGCCAGCCCGACTCCGACATGGATGCGCCCGATATGGTCGGCACTCAACCCGGCTTCTTCGATTGCTGCGTCAAAGGCACGCGAAATCGACGCCCATGCTTCGGCTATCCCGAGCCTGGTCGTTGCCGGGCCGGACAATCCCTGCCCCAAAACCGTACCTTCAGCATCCTCGATACGAGCCCGGCAGCCGGTGCCACCGCCGTCAATGCCGAGGAAATAGGGAGCGTTTTCCGATGCGGCCGTCATGACGTCAGCCGTTCGATATCAGCGCCGCATAGGCGCAACTTGCGATCCAGTTGCTCGTAGCCACGATCAAGATGATAGACGCGGTTGATGATGGTTTCACCTTCCGACACTAGGGCGGCCAGGACGAGCGAAACGGATGCGCGAAGATCCGTCGCCATCACCTGCGCGCCCTTGAGCGGCGCTCCGCCGCGCACCAAAGCAGTCGTGCCCTGCAAGGTGATATTGGCGCCGAGGCGCGTCAACTCCGGCACATGCATGAAGCGGTTTTCGAACACCGTCTCACGGATTAGCGAGGCGCCCTCGGCACAGCAGGCGAGAGCCATGAACTGCGCCTGCAGATCAGTCGGAAAGCCAGGATAGGGTTCCGTGGTGATATCGGCCCCCTTGAGCGGACCGTCCCTAGAGACGACCAGTCCGCGATCGCTCGGCCAGACGCTCACACCCATGGCTTCCAAAGCCTGGACGACGGAGGCCAGATTTTCCAGCCTGGCATGAATGAGCTCGAGCTGACCGCCGGTGATCGCTGCCGCCACGGCATAAGTGCCCGCCTCTATGCGGTCGGGAATACCGTGATGCTTGGCAGGGCGCCAGCTGGTGTCGCCGTCGATGAGAATACGATGTGTGCCGGCTCCTTCGATCCGCGCCCCCATGGCGCAAAGGCAGGCTGCCAGATCAGCCACTTCCGGCTCGCGTGCCGCATTCAGGATCTCGGTTTCGCCTCCGGCGGTGCAGGCGGCCATCATCGCCGTTTCCGTCGCACCGACGGATGGCGAGCTCAGCACGATCCGCGCCCCCTTCAGCCCCTTCGAGGCTGAAGCGACGATCAGACCGCTTTCGATCGCGATATCGGCGCCCAGAGTCGCCAGAGCCTTGATGTGCATATCAACGGGCCGGGCGCCGATGGCACAGCCGCCAGGAAGGGAAACACGCGCATGGCCGAAGCGGGCGAGCAGCGGCGCCAGCACCAGCACGGTCGCCCGCATGCGCCTGACCGTATCGTAGGACGTCTCTTTCGAGACGATCTCGCTCGCATCGATCGTCGTGCCATGCGGCCAGCGTGCGATCTTGGCGCCGTGCAGCGCAATAACGCCGAGCATGTTTTCGACGTCGCTGACGGCCGGCAGGTTCGTGAGCTCCAGCGGATGCGGGCTCAAGAGCGCCGCTGCGATCTGCGGCAAGGCGGCGTTCTTGGCGCCAGCGATGGTCACCGCGCCCTGCAACCTTTTGCCGCCGGAGATGCGAAGTCTGTCCATGATGAAAATCCATCGAGGAAAAGGTGAGGACGCCACGAGTCCTTCACGCGTTTCCTCCAAAGACTAATCGGCCATTCCAGAGTGTCAACCAGATTTGGAATTTTTTATTCCAAGCTGCTGTGATAATGTCCGATCGCACGAAGCGAGATTGCCGAGCTTGAACCGGATGCTATTTTTGGTTCGCTCGTGTCGATGGGTAAAGCGGCCTGGATGGTTAGAAGGGACAAATGTCGATCTTAAAGAAAATCAGCGCGCAGCTCGAAACCATGGCCCCTGCCGATCGCCAGATCGGACAGTTCATCATCGACAATCCCGACCAGATGCTGCGCCTTTCTTCCGCCGCGCTTGCTGTCGAAACGGGTCGCAGCCAGTCGAGCGTCGTGAAATTCAGCCAGAAGCTCGGCTATGCTGGCTATCAAGAGCTGAAGCTGGCCGTCAGCGAGGCCAAGGCGCAGGAATGGCAGGCGCCGGCCGGTATGATCCACGGCACGATCGAAGTGGGCGACGGCTATCTCACGATCCTGCAGAAGCTGCTCGGCAGCAAGATGCAGGCCATGCAGCAGACGATTTCCGTCAACAACGAAGCCGATATCGCAAAAGCGCTCGAGGCGCTTCATGATGCTCGGCGCATCCATCTGGCAGGTGTCGGCGCCTCGTCGCTGGTGGCGCGCGACTTTTCCTACAAGCTGATGAAGCTCGGCCGCAACGTGCTGCATGACAGCGACAGCCATGTGCAGATGGCCAATGCATCGACGCTGGGGCCGGACGACCTGCTCTTTGCGCTT
The DNA here is from genome assembly GCF_030182525.1 of Rhizobium pantanalense. Taxonomy (NCBI): domain Bacteria; kingdom Pseudomonadati; phylum Pseudomonadota; class Alphaproteobacteria; order Hyphomicrobiales; family Rhizobiaceae; genus Rhizobium; species Rhizobium pantanalense. The sequence goes on along the minus strand of NZ_JAQJCH010000002.1, from coordinate 380,051 downwards.
TCCTATTCCGGCGCCAGTATTGAAACCCTCAGGATCGCGGAACTGGCTAGCCAGCGCCAGGCGACGGTCATTGCCGTTACCGGACTGCAGGACAATCCGCTCGCCCGCGTCGCCGATATCTGCCTCCATACCGTCGGCGACGAGGATCGCGTCCGCTCCTCGGCGATCACCGCCCGTGACGCGCAGCTGATGCTGACCGATCTGCTGTTCATTCTCCTGGTGCAGCGTCAGCCCGATGCCAACGACTATGTCCATAATAGCGAGACGGCCGTTTCCGTGCTGAAGGCCAAGCGTCTTTCATAAGATCGCGATCGGGTAACCAAGCTGTGACGACCGCGACCCTGTACGGTGGTGATTTCGGGACATAGCTTGGTGATCCAAGCAAATCATTCCGGAGATATTCCATGGACCTCGGCCTCAAGGATAAAGTCGTTCTGATCACGGGCGGCTCGAAGGGCATCGGTTTTGCCTGTGCTGAACTCTTCCTGCAGGAAGGCGCGCGCGTTGCGATCTGCTCGCGCTCACAGTCGAATATCGATACTGCACTTTCGCGTCTTCCTGGTGCGCGCGGCTACGCCGCTGACCTGATCTCCGACGAGCAGGCACTTGCCGTGGTGAACAAGGTCGAGTCCGATGTCGGCCCGATCGATATCCTCGTCAACAGCGCAGGTGCCGCGGCCCGCACGCCGGCGGATGAGCTGACGCCTGCCATCTGGCGGGCTGCGATGGATGCGAAGTATTTTTCCTACATCAACGTGATCGATCCCGTCATCAAACGCATGGGCGCGCGCGGCTCAGGTGCCGTCATCAATATCATCGGTAATGGCGGCAAGATCGCCTCGCCCGTCCACCTGGCCGGTGGATCGGCCAATGCCGCCCTGATGCTCGCAAGCGTTGGCCTTGCCAACGCCTATGCCGGCAAAGGTGTGCGTGTCGTCGGCCTCAATCCCGGCCTCACCGAGACGGACCGCGTCGCCGAGGGCCTGAAGGCGGCCGCGAAGGCTTCCGGCTCGACCGAGAAGGAAGCGCTGGCCGATGCCCTGAAGCGCATCCCGATCGGCCGTATGGCCGATCCGGGCGACATCGCCAATGTCGTTGCTTTCCTGAGTTCGGCCAAGGCCGGCTACGTCACCGGCGTCGTGATCAGCATGGACGGCGCGCAGGTGCCGGTCGTCGTTTGACCGGCGATCGGCGGCTCTAGGCCGCAGCCTTCCAGTCCAGCCCAATATCGAGCGTCGGCGCGCTATGCGTCAGCCAGCCGACGGAGATGAGATCGACGCCGGTAGCGGCGATTGCGGCGGCCGTCGCCGGCGTGATGCGGCCGGATGCTTCGGTGATCGCCCGGCCGCCGACAATATGGACCGCCTCGCGCAGTTGATCCGGCGTCATGTTGTCGAGCAGCACGGCATCGACGCCTTCCTGCATCGCTTCGCGAAGCTGCTCCAGCGTATCCACCTCGACCTCGATCTTGACCATATGACCGACGCCCGCCTTGGCTCGGCGAATGGCTTCAGTGATGCCTCCGGCAATCGCGACGTGATTGTCCTTGATCAACACCGCGTCATAGAGCGCGAAGCGATGGTTCATGCCGCCGCCGGCGCGAACTGCATATTTCTCAAGCGCCCTGAGTCCCGGTGTCGTCTTGCGGGTGCAGACGATCGAGGCCTTCGTGCCGGCGATCGCCTCGACGATGCTGCCGGTCACAGAGGCAATACCGGAGAGATGGCCGAGGAAATTAAGCGCGGTGCGTTCCGCCGTCAGCAGGCCGCGGGATGGCCCTTCGATCGTCGCGATGACCTCGCCGACATCAACCTTCGCACCATCGGGCACGTGCCGGGTCATGACGATAGTGGGATCGACCAGCTCGAAGGCAAGTTCGGAGACATCGAGACCGGCGACCACGCCCGGCTGGCGGGTGACCATAGCAACGCGGGACCGATGTTCCGCCGGGATGACGGCCGTAGATGTGATGTCGCCGGCGAGGCCGAGATCTTCGACCAACGCATTGCGCACCAGTGGCTCGACAATCAGGCGCGGGAGGAGAGCAAGCGTCATGTCAGGCACTCCTTGCGAGCGAATAGGGGGTGACGGACCTGGCAATATCCAAGGCGTCGGAAAGGTTCATCATGCGGCGCTGCGCATGTTGCAGTTTCAGCGGAAAATCCGTGCGGGCATGGGCGCCGCGCGACTCCGTCCTGAGGCTTGCAAAGACGGCGATCAGCAAAGCCACCACCGCGGGATCTGTCGCTGGACCTTCGCTCTCGCAAAGCGGCAGAAGAGCAGCGATCGAGCCATGGATGGCGCCTGCGTTACGCAGCACACCGAGATGGCGCGACACGATCGGCCGGACAAGCGTCAGGTCTGGCGCGAATGTCTCGGGAAGATGCTTCGGCAACCTTGTGGCACCTCCGTCCGTGCCGGCGATATCGCGCGCTGCCCCCATGCCCATAACCGCAGCCTCAAGCAGAGAATTGCTGGCGAGACGGTTGGCGCCGTGCAGGCCGGTGGAAGCCGCCTCGCCCACCACCCATAGGCCGGGAACCGAACTGCGGCCGCTCTCGTCGGTCGCAACGCCGCCCATGTGGTAGTGAACGGCCGGACGCACCGGGATGAGATCGCTCGCCGGATCGACGCCTGCCTCGTTGCAAAGGGCTTCGATCACCGGAAAGTGGCTGCCAAAGCGATTGCCGAGCGCAGCTCGCGCATCGAGAAAAACCCGTCCGCCGCGCGCGATTTCCGCGCTGATGGCACGGGCGACCACATCGCGCGGCGCAAGCTCGGCGCCTTCGACATCGGCCATGAAGCGCTCGCCGCTTTCATTGATGAGGAGCGCGCCCTCGCCGCGAACCGCCTCGCTGACAAGCGCCAGCGGACGCCTGCGGCTATCGAGCGCCGTTGGATGGAATTGCACGAACTCCATATCGGCAAGCCGCGCCCCTGCCCGTGCCGCAAGCGCAATCCCCTGCCCGAAATTGCCGACTGGATTGGTGGTGGCATCGAAGAGGCCGCCGATGCCGCCCGTGGCAAGGACGACACGGGAGGACGGCAAGACGACATTGCCCTTGTCAGTCAAGCACAAAAGGCCGGCGACGCGATCCCCATCCAGCAGCAGCCTCTGCGCCTGATAGCCCTCGAGCACCGTGATCGACGGCGTGCGGACGACCGCCTCGGCAAGCGCGCGGACGATGGCAGCCCCCGAACCATCACCTTTGGAATGCACGATACGCCGAAACGAATGTGCAGCCTCGAGGCCGAGGGACAATTCTCCGGCATCATCGCGGTCGAATTCGACACCCGCCCGTTCCAGCGCGGCGATGGCGGCAGGCGCTTCCGCAACGATCCTCGCCGCCACCTTCGCGTCGCAGAGCCCGTCGCCGGCTGCAAGCGTGTCGGCGAGATGCAGGGCTGCACTATCGCCCTTGCCGATGCTGGCAGCAATGCCGCCCTGCGCCCAGGCGCTCGATGTCTCCGCACCGATCAGGGCGCGGGTAACAATGACCGTCGGCTGAGGCGCCAGCGTCAGCGCCGTCATCAATCCGGCGAGGCCGCTGCCAACGACGACGATGCGGCCGCTCAAGTCTTCACGAATCTCGCTCATATCGCCAGCATCCTTTCAACCGCCCGACGGGCATCTGCGGCAATTGCCGGGTCGACCGTCACCTCATGCTGCCCCTGTTCCAGGGCCTTGCGGATATTGCCAAGCGTGATGCGTTTCATGTGCGGGCAGAGATTGCAGGGCCGGATGAATTCGACATCCGGATGATGCACGGCGACATTGTCGCTCATCGAGCATTCGGTCAGGAGAACGACGCGCGATGGATGCCTTTTGCCGACATAATCGGACATGACGGCCGTCGAGCCGGCAAAGTCCGCTGCCTCGACGACATCGGGCGGGCATTCCGGATGGGCCAGCACAGTTACGCCGGGATAATTCTCGCGAAGCTGGCGGATATCGTCTGCCGTGAAGAGCTCGTGAACCTCGCAGTGCCCATGCCAGGCGATGAGCTCGACATTGGTTTCGCGCGCGACATTGCGCGCCAGATATTCGTCCGGAAGCATCAATACCTTCGGCACGCCGAGCGATTCCACCACCTGCCGGGCATTGCCCGACGTGCAGCAGATGTCGGAGGCAGCCTTCACGGCTGCCGACGTATTGACGTAGGTGACGACGGGAACACCGGGATGGGCCTGACGTAGCAAAGCGATATCCTCCGGCGTGATCGATTCCGCGAGGGAGCATCCGGCTTCCATGTCGGGGATCAACACAGTCTTTTCCGGGTTCAACAGCTTCGCCGTCTCGGCCATGAAATGCACGCCAGCAAGGACGATGATGTCGGCGTCCACTTCGACTGCCTTGCGGGCGAGCGCGAGGCTGTCGCCGACGATATCGGCAACGCCATGGAAGATTTCCGGCGTCTGATAGTTGTGAGCGAGAATGACGGCATTGTGCCGTCGCTTCAATTCAAGGATCGCCTCGACATCATCCTGGAACGTCAGCCATTCGGCTTTCGGGATGACGCGGCTGACACGATCGTAAAGGGAGGATGCGGATACGGGAAGATTCATGGCCGGCTCCTTATTATACTCATTTTGAGTATATCGTGAGCAAATAGATATTCTCAGTACGAGCATATGTCAATTGCGGGAGAGCGGTAATTTCGTTCCGGCGAATTCGCGTTCTTCGAGGACTGCGCGGCGGAAGCGGAAGAGCTTGGCGGGACGGCCGCCGGTCTCGCTTTCGGTGCCGCCGGTTTCCTCGACCAGCTCCTGCTGCTCGATCAGCCGGCGGAAATTCTGTTTGTGCAGCATCAGCCCTGCCAATGCCTCGACGGTTTTCTGCAATTGCAGCAGCGTAAAATTTTCGGGCATGAGTTCGAAGACGACGGGCCGATATTTGATCTTGGCCCTAAGCCGCGCCATGCCGGTCGCAAGGATGCGGCGATGATCGGCAAACATCGATCGGCCGAAATTATGCTTGAGATCGCAACCCGCCTCGGTGACGAGACGTGCTTCGTAGAGCAGTTCATAGCGCTGCAGGACAAGATCCTCGTTCCATGCCGCACCATTCAGCCCGAAGTCGAAGTCGGCGCGGCGGCGGCGCTGGCTGCTGCGCATCGCGTCCTCCCCGATCCAGGATTCAAGCCGAGCGGCGATATCGTCGAGGATCGGCGGCCGGCCATCTCGATGATCCTCCCACGGAAGATATTCGTACCAGCCATGCCACCCCGGCATCCCGCCGCCGGGTGCCGCTTGCTCGCGCACCAGCCCCAGATAGCTGATGGAAATCGTGCGACCGCCGAGAATGTCATTGTTTCGATCGCGATCGGCAAAGGTATAAAGCTGCTCCAGATAGCCGACGGGATGGGCCGTCTGCTCCTGAACCCATTCGCGCAATCCGCTCTGCAGCGTGCGATGTCCGAGCTCAAACGGGCCGGATGGCAAAGCATCGCCCGACCGCACCGTCATTACCCTCGGATCACTACCCGTAACGGCCGTCAGAACCGCAATCAGCTCCGCATGCGCAAGCCCGATGGTCAAGCGAACTCCATGAATTGTTTCCCTGGGACTTTGTCGCATGAAGCGAGGCGCAAGCCAATGCGGGTGCTGGCGCGCTCCACATCTACTGGCAAAATGAAGCGTATCGAATCAATCGTGGAAATAGCGATCTTTACTGACGAGATTCCACCAGGTTTCTTCCCGCATCGGTCAGCACGATAAAACCTTGCTCCCGCTCAACGAGACCAAGATCCATTGCATCCTCCCAGATGGGCAATCGGGGACAGCTCGTCCGCCACGCATCCATGACCTCGCGATAAGGTCGCGGACCAGCTTTCAAAAAAACCAGGAGATCAATGACAAGGCTATTGGGCGCTTCCAATATCACCTCCCTAAGTGGTGAAGCGAAAATATAAACCCTCAGGCCATCATTGTCATGATGCGCTCGATGAGTTTTGGCGGCTGTTAGATTGCCGGCGGCATCGATCCTTGTTGGTGCCGCTGCAACCCTACAAGGCAGCCACGCAAATTTCGGGCCTAGCGGCTCACATAGTCTGGATACTGTTCGCAAATGAGATCGACGATCGACAAGGTGCCCGACAAATGCCGGCGCAAAGCAGCGACGGCAGCCTCCGCATCGGCCGAGCTGATAGCATCGACCACGGCTTGATGATCGACAATGATCTGCTCGAGCTTGCCGGGCATGGGCAGGTTGAGCATGCGCAGCCGGTCCAGATGCACGCTCTGGCGCCGGACCGTGGACCAGAGGCCGAGAATGCCGGCGCGCTCATAGAGAACGCGATGGAAATCCTTGTCGAGCATATCGAAGAGATCATAGGTTTCCTGTGACACCACATGCTTCTGTCGAGCCAGGATGCCTTCCAGGATTGCTGCGGTTTCTGCAGGTGATTCCGCAGCCAGCCTGCGAACAGCCTCCAGTTCGATCGACAATCGCAGGAAATGCGCCTCTGTCGCGTTGCGGATATCGATCCTCGCAACGACAGTCGCATATTGCGGATAGACCTCCACCAGCCCCTCCTCCTCAAGCCGGATCAGGGCATCGCGCACGGGGGTCTGGCTGACATTGAATTCGCTTTGCAGCGAGATGCGCGACAAGACCGTCGTCGGCGGTAGGCTCATCGAAAGAATGCGTGATCGCAGGATCTCCAGGATCTGAGGCCCAACTTGGCGGGAGCGATCGAGGGCGAATTCTTTCGGGTTGAGCTTCACTGGCGGCCTTTCTGATCGAGAGCGTTTGCTCATTAAACACAGTTCAGGGCTTGATGCACTGATACATTAGTGCTTTAGTTGATCCAAGCCAACTTCGTTTTTCAAAGTTGGACCAATCGGGAGGAGCAAATGAGAGGATTTCTTCGCTGTCTGACCGCGGTCGGCATGGTGGTCGCAGGCAACTTTTCGGCCGGTGCGGCCGAAAAGACCGATATTTCGATCACGCGCCAGCCGGGCATTCTTTATCTCGCCAGCCATGTGATGGAGACGCAGAAGCTGATCGAGAAACATGCGGCCGCCGATGGCCTTCAGGGCGTCAAAGTGGAATGGCGGACCTTCAGCGGTGGCGGCGCGCAGACCGACGCGCTGCTGTCCGGCAACGTCGACATCGTCAATACCGGCACCGGTAATCTGCTGCTGCTTTGGGACCGCACCCGAGGCAAGGTCAAGGGGATCGTCACCAATTCGGCGCAGCCGGTCATCATGGTCTCGCGCGATGCGCGCATCCAGTCGTTGAAGGATATTCAACCGAACGACAAGATCGCCGTGCCGACGGTTGGCGTCTCGACGCAGGCAATCCTGCTGCAGATGGCCGCCGCGCAAATGTATGGCGACGACCAGGTGCATAAGTTCGACGCCAATACGGTGCAGCTCGGCCACCCGGATGCGATGGCGGCGCTCGCCAACCAGACCCATGAGGTCAAGAACCACTTCTCCGCCCCGCCCTTCCAATATCTCGAGCTGAAGCAGCCGGGCGTTCACAAGGTCATCGATTCCCGCGACATCATTGGCGGCGATTTGACTCAGGGCACCTTCTTCACCACCACCCAGTTCGCAAGCGCCAACCCGACGATCATCAAGGCCGTGCGCGAGGCGACGGCTGAGGCCATCGATCTCATCAAGAAGGATCCGAAATCGGCTGTGGAAGCCTACAAGACCGTCAGCGGTGACAAGACCAGCGTCGAAGATCTGCTAGCGATCCTGAATGAGCCGCACATGATGGAATTCCGCATGGATCCGCAGGGGACCATGAAGTTTGCGACCCATCTCTACAAGATCGGCACGCTGAAGACGATGCCCAAGGCCTGGACCGACTATTACCTGCCGGAAGCAGCCGATCTTAATGGCAACTGACGCCTGCGGGCGGCGCGAATGCCGCCGTCGCGCCATTTCTTGGAGGAGCCCTCATGCTTCAGGCAAAAACGCACGCCGAAATGCCGATGACGGAAACAATGACTGCAACACCGCTTCTGAATGTCGACAGGGTAACGCTTCGCTACAAGACGCCGAACCTGCTGATCACCGCAACGGAAAATGTCAGCTTCTCCGTTGCCCAGTCCGATCGCTTCGTCCTCCTCGGCCCCTCAGGCTGCGGAAAATCGACGCTGCTGAAGGCGATCGGCGGCTATATGACGCCGACGACGGGCCGCATCGAAATCAAGGGGCAGCCGGTCAAGAAACCGGGCGCCGACCGCATGATGGTCTTCCAGGAATTCGACCAGCTGCTGCCATGGAAGACCGTTCTGGAAAATGTCATGTTCCCCCTGACAACGGCCCGCCGCCTACCGCGCGGCGAAGCCGAGGCCATCGCCCGCGATTATATCGACAAGGTCAAGCTCACCCGCGCGGTCGACACTTACCCGCACATGCTGTCCGGCGGCATGAAGCAGCGTGTCGCCATTGCCCGCGGCATGGCGATGCAGCCCGATATCCTCCTGATGGACGAGCCTTTCGCCGCGCTCGATGCCCTCACCCGCCGACAGATGCAGGACGAACTCCTGCAGCTCTGGGAAGACACGCGCTTTACCGTCATCTTCGTGACGCACTCGATCGCCGAGGCGATCAAGATCTCCAACCGCATCCTGCTGCTGTCGCCGCATCCCGGCCGCGTCAAGGCCGAAGTGCGCGAGGTGGAAGCCGTCCGTGACGATCCCGCTGCTGCCGCCAAGCTGGAACAGGAGATCCATCACATGCTGTTTGCCGAGCAGGGACACAGGGAGTAAACCATGAGCGCGCCACAGATCATCCTTGCTCCACAGACAACGGAAGTCGCCGGCCACATCGCAGCCGTCGAGCAAAAGCTCGGCACGATGGAACTCCTTTGGCAGTCGGGCCTGTTCCGCAAGTCATTGCTGATCGTTATCCTCGCCGTCATATGGGAGGCCTATGCCCGGCACCTCGACAATCCGCTGCTGTTTCCGACGCTGAGCGACACGCTGACCGCGCTTTATGACCGCTTCGCGGACGGCGCGCTGCCGGCCCGCATCTGGACCACGCTGAAGATACTGGTGACCGGTTACATCTCGGGAACGGTGCTTGCCGCCGTGTTGACGGTCGTTGCGATCAACACCCGCATCGGCACCGATTTTCTCGAGACCATGACGGCGATGTTCAATCCGCTGCCAGCCATCTCGCTGCTGCCGCTCGCCCTCATATGGTTCGGCCTCGGTCCGGCAAGCCTCGTCTTCGTGCTTATACATTCTGTGCTCTGGGCCGTCGCGCTTAACACGCATGCCGGCTTTCTCGGCGTTTCCCGCACCCTGCGCATGGTCGGCGCCAATTATGGGCTGACGGGTCTTTCCTATGTCTTCCGCATCCTGATCCCCGCGGCCTTCCCGTCGATCCTAACGGGGTTGAAAATCGGCTGGGCCTTCTCCTGGCGCACGCTGATCGCCGCCGAGCTCGTCTTCGGCGTCTCTTCCGGCCAGGGCGGCCTCGGCTGGTTCATCTTCGAAAACCGCAATCTTCTCGACATACCCTCGGTATTTGCCGGCCTGCTGACTGTGATCGTCATCGGGCTTATTGTCGAAAATCTGGTTTTCCAAACGATCGAACGCCGCACCCTGCTAAAATGGGGCATGAAGGAATGATGCGGCGCATGCTTTTATCCCTTCGACCAACATTCGAATACAAGGCGCAACTACAATGAACAGCAGGAAGAAGCCCCAGGATTTACGCAGCGCCAGATGGTTCGCCCCGGATGATCTCAGAAGCTCGGGGCATCGCTCGCGCACCATGCAGATGGGCTATGCACCCGAGGAATGGGTGGACAAGCCCGTCATCGCCATCCTCAACACCTGGTCCGACGCCAATCCGTGCCATGCTCATTTCAAGCATCGCGTCGAGGACGTGAAGCGCGGCATCTTGCAGGCCGGCGGCTTTCCGCTGGAGCTGCCGGCGCTGTCGCTATCGGAAAGCTACGTCAAGCCGACGACCATGCTCTATCGCAACATGCTCGCGATGGAGGCCGAAGAGCTTTTGCGCTCCCATCCGGTCGACGGCGCCGTGCTGATGGGCGGATGCGACAAGACCACGCCGGGTCTCGTCATGGGCGCGCTCTCCATGGGCCTGCCGATGATCTATCTGCCGGCCGGCCCGATGCTGCGCGGCAATTACCGCGGCGAATATCTGGGATCCGGATCCGACGCCTGGAAGTTCTGGGACGAGCGCCGCGCCGGCACCATTTCGGAGAAGGAATGGGTCGATGTCGAGGCAGGCATCGCGCGTTCCTACGGCCACTGTATGACGATGGGCACGGCGAGCACGATGACGGCGATCGCCGAGGCGCTAGGCCTCACCCTCCCCGGCGCAAGCTCGATCCCCGCACCGGATGCCAACCATATCCGCATGTCATCAGCTGTCGGCCGGCGTATCGTCGAGATGGTTTGGGAAGATCTGGTCCCCTCGAAAATCGTCACGCAGGCCGCCGTCAACAATGCCGTCGCTGTCGCGATGGCGACGGGCTGTTCCACCAATGCCGTCGTCCATCTGATTGCCATGGCACGCCGCGCCGGCACCAATCTCTCGCTCGACGATCTCGACAAGGCCGGACGCACGACACCCGTGCTCGCCAATATCAGGCCGACCGGCAAGACCTATCTGATGGAAGATTTTTACTATGCCGGCGGCCTCCGGGCACTGATGTCCAAGCTCGCCTCCAAGCTCGATCTTTCCACGCTGACCGTCTCCGGCGTCACCCTCGGCGAAACGCTGGAGGGGGCGAAATGCTACAATGACGACGTGATCCGCTCGCTCGACAATCCGGTCTATCATGAAGGCTCGCTTGCGGTGTTGAAGGGCAACCTTGCACCAACCGGCGCCGTCATCAAGCCGGCCGCCTGCGATCCGCGCTTCCACAAGCACCAGGGTCCGGCACTCGTCTTCGACAGCTATCCTGAGATGAAGGCGGCGGTCGACGATGAGGATCTCGACATTACGCCCGATCACGTCATGGTGCTGCGCGGTGCCGGCCCGCAAGGCGGTCCCGGTATGCCGGAATGGGGGATGCTACCGATCCCGAAGGCGCTTCTGAAGAAAGGGCATAGGGATATGCTCCGCCTCTCCGATGCCCGCATGAGCGGCACCAGCTATGGCGCCTGCATTCTGCACGTCTCACCCGAGTCCCATATCGGCGGCCCGCTGGCGCTCTTGCGTAACGGCGATATCGTCCGCCTCGATCTCGAGGCACGGCGCATCGACATGCTCGTTGACGAAGACGAATTGCAGCGCCGTCGCGATGCCTGGGTCAAGCCGGCGGAAAAATTCGGCCGAGGCTATGGCTGGATGTTCTCGCGCCATGTGGCGCAGGCCGATACCGGCTGTGATTTCGACTTCCTGGAAAACAGCTTCGGCCCGATGCCGGGCGAACCCGACATCTACTAATCACGAGGGATATATCGCATGAGCAACTATGTGCTGAGCAAAGAGACGCGCGACAAGCTGATGGGTGTCGCAACACCGACGATCGCCACCGCGCTTTTCCGGCGCGGCCTGCGCAACCAGTTCATCCAGGATGTGCGCCCGCTCTCGCCGAAGAAGGCAAACATGGTCGGCCAGGCCTTCACGCTGCGCTATATTCCGGCGCGCGAGGACCTGAATACGCTGGAAGTCTTCCGCAACCCAGAGCATCCGCAGCGTGCCGCCGTCGAGCAATGCCCGCCCGGCTTCGTGCTGGTCATGGATAGCCGCAAAGATGCACGCGCCGCCTCTGCCGGCTCCATTCTCATCTCGCGTCTGCAGGTGCGTGGGGTGGCCGGCGTCGTCACCGATGGCGGCTTCCGCGACAGCCCGGAAATCGCCGCCCTCGATATCCCCTCCTATCATCACCGCCCGTCCGCACCGACGAACCTGACGCTGCATCAGGCCATCGAAATCAACGGTCCGATCGGCTGCGGCGATGTGGCAGTTTTTCCTGGCGACGTGCTGGTTGGCGATAATGAGGGCGTCATCGTCATCCCCGCGCACCTTGCCGATGAGATTGCCACTGAGACCGTGGAAATGACAGCCTATGAGGACTTCGTCACGGAAGAGGTCATGAACGGTGCGACCATCATCGGCCTCTATCCGGCGACCAGCGACGCGCCGAAACTCAAATTCGCCGAATGGCGGAAGCGGAAGGGTCGATAAGACCACATAGGTCACGCAGCCGGCGGATTTATCCGGCTGCGGCTCTCTTAATTACTCTTCCTTGACCAGCTTCAGAACGAGCTGCTGGAGATTGCCGCCATCGCTGAATTCGACCCTATCGAAATCGCTGTTGCGCTGCCGTTCCCTGTTGGAAATCTCACCGAGCCGCTTCGTCAGTTCCACGCGGATTTTGCTGCATTTCGGGTCGTCGGGCACGGAAAAGCCGACGCTCATCGTCTCGATCTCCTTGACCATATCCTTGATGAAGCCGCCATGTACCCGCTCATGCGCCTCGACTCCGGCGATGAATTTCTGCCAGCTTTTGCGGGTCGACGCCGGCAATTGCGCCGAAGGCTTCGGCAGCGTGTAGGTAATGATCAGCTTGGGTATGTTGACCGTGATCATACAGGCGCCGTTCGGCTGCGGCTCGTATTTGCGCGTCCAGGTCAGCTTGAAATCGGTATGGGCGATCGCCCTCACCTTGGGTCCAAGCAAGGGGCCGCGATCGCCGATAGAGTCATATAGCTCGCGCCCCGAGGATCCGGTAATCGCATAGGTCTTGATCGTCTCGACTGCCTGCCACTCGGCGTGGGCCGTCATCGGCAAGGAAGCGATGCACATCGCCACTGCGAGCAATCGAAAATTCACTGTCACCAACGTCCTCATATTCACGGTCTCAAGCGCCGCGAAGCTATCCGTTGGTCTCGGCTATTTCAACGAGCATAGAGCTTCAGAATGCCGAGGCCGACAGCAATAGTTCCTCGGCGTCCTCTCGTTCCATATTGAAGACCCTTTTACCAACTGCGAAGCTGAAACCGTTGCGCGCGAAGGCAGATAGTTCCTTTGCCTTGCGCTTTTCATCGAGATCGCCGCGCCGGAATGGGCCGAAACCACGCTTCCGGGCAAAGATGACGGCGGAATGGAGATCGTCGACCTCCTCCACCGCCGCGACGACCGTTTCGCCATCTATGCCCTTCGACGCGAGCTTGAAGGCGATGGCTTTCTTCGATTTGCCCGAACGAACTGCCGAGCGTGTGCTGATTTCGGCAAAAGCGACGTCATCAAGCACCTTCAGTTCATAGGCAAATTTCACCGCGAACTCGGCAAGTGCCTTGATCTGAGTTTCGCTAATATCCTCGAACTTGTGCTCGGCTTTCTTGGAAATCGCATCGAACAGCTGCTTCTCGGTCATCATCCGGCGCTCGAGACGATAGATGGTCGAGTTGCGTGCCCAGGAAAGCATGCGGCTTGTCGGCGTTTCATCCATGAAAGGAAGCATTCGGCGAGAGAAGAATCATTACGGAGAATTTTACGCAAGCCAGGCCGCCCAGGCAATGAATACGCTTGGTAATCATGGGATGATTAGCTATGCTCTCTTCGCGGCCAAGGCGGTAAAACGCCGAGCGTCGAATCCCATCGACGGTGGAGGCCGTCTCAAGCACCACATTGCTATGGATCACGGAGCCTGCCGCTTTCCCGACAGCTTTGCCGATCGGGTGCCAGCGCTCCGTTCAGAGGAGGCAGGAATGGATTATCGCAAGCTCGGCCCAAGCGGGGCCGTTGTCACGGCCTATTGCCTTGGCACCATGACTTTCGGCGCGGAAGCAGACGAGGCCGCGTCGCATAAACTTCTCGACGATTATTTTGCATGGGGCGGCAACTTCATCGATACCGCCGATGTCTATAGTGCAGGCAAGTCGGAAGAGATTATCGGCCGCTGGCTGAAGGCTCGTCCGACGGAAGCGCGCCAGGCCGTGATCGCCACCAAGGGCCGCTTTCCGATGGGCAACGGTCCGAATGATATCGGTCTGTCCCGCCGGCACCTGGGTCAAGCCCTGGACGACTCGCTGCGTCGTCTCGGCATCGAGCATATCGATCTCTATCAGATGCATGCCTGGGATGCCCTGACACCGATCGAGGAGACGTTGCGGTTTCTCGACGATGCCGTGCGCGCCGGCAAGATCGGCTATTACGGCTTTTCCAATTACGTCGGCTGGCATATCGCCAAGGCCGTCGAGATCGCCAAGGCCCAGGGCTACACGCGGCCGGTGACGCTGCAGCCGCAATATAATCTGCTCGTGCGCGACATCGAACTCGAGATCGTCGATGCCTGCCTTGATGCCGGCTTGGGCCTGCTTCCCTGGTCGCCGCTTGGCGGCGGATGGCTAACAGGCAAATACAAGCGCGACGAAATGCCGACCGGCGCCACGCGGCTTGGCGAGAACCCCAACCGCGGCAGCGAATCCTTCGCGCCACGCAACGCGCAGGAACGGACCTGGGCAATCATTGCCGCCGTCGAGGAGATCGCCAGAACACGAGACGTGACCATGGCACAGGTAGCGCTTGCCTGGACGGCAGCACGCCCGGCGGTAACGTCAGTCATTCTCGGCGCCCGCACGCCCGAGCAGCTTGCCGACAATCTTGGCGCCGCCAAGCTGACGCTCTCGGAGGCGGAGATGGATCGGCTGAACGAGGTCAGCGCGCCGCAACCCGCTGCCTATCCTTATGGCGAAAGCGGCCGGAACCAGCGCCATCGCAAGATAGAGGGTGGCCGTTAAGTCGCATCCGGCGGCGAAGCATTTGCCTGCTTCGCCGCCGTCGTTGGGATCGCCTGCTGCGTCAGACGAGCGGCGGGTTAAGTCTGGCAAAACCTTCCTGGCGTCGGTAGGGAAAATAGGGATAGGGAGCCGTTATCTCACTGACCTTATCCAGCCTCTCGATCTGCTCTTTCGAAAGCGTCCAGCCGACCGCACCGAGATTCTGCCGCAACTGCTCCTCGTTGCGCGCGCCAATGATGACGCTTGCAACGGTCGGCCGGCTCAGTAGCCAGTTGATGGCGATTTGCGGCACGTTCTTCCCAGTCTCGACAGCAATCTCATCCAGCACATCGACGATATCGAACAGCTTGTCGTCATCGACGGGCGGGCCGAAGGTCGCGGTTTCGTGCAAGCGGCTCTTTTCGGGCAATGGCTGTCCGCGACGAATCTTGCCGGTAAGCCTGCCCCATGCCAGCGGACTCCAGACCAGGGCGCCGACATTCTGATCCGCAGCGAGCGGCATCAGCTCCCATTCGTAATCGCGGCCGGCGAGCGAGTAATAGACCTGATGGGCGACATGACGCACGTAGGAGTGCTTCTCCGAAACAGCGAGCGATTTCATCAGCTCCCAGCCGGCGAAGTTGGAAGCGCCGATGTAGCGGACCTTTCCCGCCTTCACGAGGCCATCAAGGGTGGAAAGCGTTTCCTCAATGGGCGTCGAGGCGTCGAAAGCATGCAATTGCAAAAGGTCGATATAATCGGTGCCGAGCCGCCGCAAGGTGGCGTCCACCGATGTAATCAAGCGCGAACGCGAACTCCCCCAATCGGCCGGTCCATCGCCCATCGGCAAAGCTGTCTTCGTCGAGATCAGGACAGCATCCCGCCTGCCCCGGATCGCCTGACCAAGCACCTCTTCCGATGCGCCTGCCGAATAGACATCGGCCGTGTCGAAGAGATTGACGCCGGCCTTGAGGCAGATGTCGACCAAGCGCCGCGCTTCTATCGCATCCGTCGAGCCCCAGGCGCTGAAGAGAGGCCCGCTGCCGGCAAAGGTGCCGGCGCCGAAACTGAGAACCGGAACGCGCAAGCCGGAAGCACCGAGATTTCTGTATTCCATCGTCTGTCTCCTATTGGTTCTTCAGATAGATAGACGCTCGGTCGAAGGTGATATAGATTGCCGGAAAGAAACTGATTTATGATTTAAATTCATCATGAGCCGCCAAGAGATCAACCGTTCCGGTGAAATGGAAGTCTTCGTGCGCGCCGTGGAACTCGGTGGCTTCACTGCCGCGGCTGCGGCCTGCCGGATGACACCGTCCGCCGTCAGCAAACTTGTCACGCGACTTGAAAAGCGCCTTGGCGCGCGTCTCATTCACCGCTCGACGCGGCGTCTGCAGCTCACTCCAGGAGGTTGCGCCTTCTTCGAGCGCAGCGTCGCCATTCTTGCCGATATTGCCGAAGCCGAACGCCATGCGTCGGCGGGAGAGCAGGTCGCTGGCCATATCCGCATCAACACCAGCGGCTCCTTCGGCAATCATGTGCTTGCTCCGCTCATTCCAAGCTTCATGGCGCTACATCCCGATGTCTCGCTGGAGATCTTCCATACGGATCGCATCGTCGACCTGATGGAGGAGCGCGCCGATATCGCCATCCGCGCAGGGCCGCTAAAGAGCTCCAGCCTCACGGCCCGCAAGCTTGGAGGGACGCGAAATCTCATTGTCGCCTCCCCGGCCTATCTACGCAGGCATGGAACGCCTCGCTCCGCCGCAGAATTGGCAAAACATTGCCGCATCAGCTTTAGCTATTCCCGAGCGATCGAAGGTTGGCCGCTGCTCATTGACGGCGAAATTGCGACGGTACCGGCAGCGCGGAACCTGCAGGTTGGCGATGGCGAAGCCATCCGGCATCTTGCGCTAGCCGGTGCCGGCCTGGCTCGCCTTGCCGCCTTTACCGTCAAATCGGATATCGCGGCCGGGCGGCTAAAGCCCCTGCTGGAAGAATTCAATTCCGGCGATATCGAGGAATTCCACGCCGTCTATATCGGTCAGGGCGGCGGCCCCCTGCCAGCGCGCGTGCGTGCCTTGCTGGATTTTTTGCGCGAAAACGTTCACCTGTAAAAGCGACACGGCCGTCAAGGCCGCATCGCGTCAGCTAAAACTCTCAGTCACCACGCCTATCAGGCTGATGGCTGGCGGGTCTTGCGCAGATAGGGCAATACCGTGTCGAACGAGCCGAAGCGGGTGATGGCGTCTTCGTTGGAGACAGCGGCGGTGATGATGACATCCTCGCCCTGCTGCCAGTTTGCCGGCGTCGCGACCTGATGCTTGGATGTCAGCTGGATAGAGTCGATCGCACGCAGGATTTCGCCGAAGTTCCGGCCCGTCGTCATCGGATAGGTAAGGATCAGCTTGATCTTCTTGTCGGGACCAATGACGAAAACGGAGCGAACCGTGGCATTATCAGCCGGCGTGCGGCCTTCCGAGCTTTCGCCGGCGCCTGCCGGCAGCATGTCGTAGAGCTTGGCGACCTTCAGGTCCTTGTCGCCGATCAGCGGATAGTCGACGTCGAAGCCGGTCGCCGTCTTGATGTCGTTCTTCCAGCGACCATGGCTCTCTACGGGATCGACGGAAATACCGATGATCTTGACGCCGCGCTTGCGGAATTCGCCTTCGAGGCCAGCCATTGCGCCGAGTTCCGTCGTGCAGACCGGCGTGAAGTTCTTCGGATGCGAGAAGAGCACGGCCCAGCCGTTACCGATCCAGTCATGGAACTTAATCTCGCCCTGCGTCGTCTCGGCCGCAAAATCCGGCGCGATATCGTTGATGCGCAAACTCATTGTCTTACCTCCAAAACCTGCCCCGGCGCGCATTTGTAACAGCCAGGGAACGAGAAAAAAATTCGTCGCACAATGGCGTCGAATGTCGGATATGAAAAGCCCTTCTTTTAAATGGACGCCGCGATTGCCGCTGAAAACCCTTGCGGCCTGCGATGCCTGCTGCGCGCCTTCAGCATTTCAAGGAAGCCGTAGCCGCTTGCCCAGCGCCCGAAACCACTCGCTACGTTGATATGCCCGGCAAGACCGATATTGCGGACGTCCGAATTCCATAGCCGTCCGAACATGCCGAGCCGGTCGAGGCTCATATAGATGTCGTTCAGGCTTCCGACTGTCATGCTGGGAAATGGCAGCGTGTCGGTCGGCATGGTGCCGAAGGACAGATGTCCGGCATGAAGTGTTTCCGTCACCGGAATATCGCAGGGCGCGACGAGCAGCGCACCTTTGACCCTTCGTGCGGCCTCGCGGCCAGCCAGCCTCGCCGTCAACACGCAGCCCAGGCTGTGGGCGACGATATAGGCTTCACCGGCCTCTTCCAGCGCGGCTTCCAACTTCTCCATCCAGCTGCCGAGATTGGGAAAGTCCCAATCATCCTGTTCGACAAGCCGGACGTCGCTATGATCCTGCAGCCAATAGCGCTGCCAATGTCCCTCGCCCGAGCCGAAAAGGCCAGGCACAATCAGTACTCTGGTCATATGAGCCTCACGAGAAAGATCGAACACAAAGCTTGCGACAGGAAATCAAAAATGCATCCCTTCAATGCCAAGGCGCGGGGGATGTACACCAATAGTAGATCTCGTAGTCGCGCGCGGAGAGCTCTCGCTCGCCAGGCTCGGGCCGATCGACGGACCGGATGCGCCCATCCTCATCCCGCAACGCACGCCCAGCGAAAATCGTCTTCAGGCGGCTAATGACGTTCCATTTCATGTAACCCTCCATTTGGTTGATAGATCCGAGGCGGTTGAAGACAATTTATCCGTCGGCCCATCATTCGGCCGCAGCGAGCACCCTTATCGAATGCGGGAAGAAAGCCGAGAGCTCACCGACGACCTCATTGATCCGGTTGGCCAGCGGTTCCGAAGAGACCTTATAGTCGGCAAAATCACGATCCGACGCATAGACAGCGGTTGGCAGGGTGTGTGCCATGAAGAAGCCGAAGAGCGGCCGCAGCTGATGTTCCACCATCAGCGCATGCCTGTCTCCGCCGCCGGTCGCGGTGATGATGATCGGCTTGGCGCGCAGCTCGTGCGGATCGATAAGATCGATCAGATGCTTGAACAGTCCGGGATAGGATCCCTTGAACGTCGGCGAACCGATAATCAGCGCATCCGATGAGACGATATCGTCGATCACGCCTTTCGCCTGGTCGTCGAGCTCCTTGCGCCACTGAGCGGCGCCGAGGGACGGACCAACATCGTGCAGATCATAGACCTTGCTTGAGAAGCCATATCGCTCAACGGTCAGATCCGCGACGGTCTGGACCAGCGCGTAGGTCTTCGACGGCCTGTTGAAGCTGCCGGCAATGCCGACGAGTTTGGGCGCACTCATTCTCATCCCTTCCGAAGATCGCATGCATTTTCGATAATGCAAATATTGTCCATAAAAATAGTAGATTAAAAGAAACAGCGATCTCTGAAAGGTACAGGAATTGGAAAATCTCTTTCTACATTGCAACCAGCTGGACGGGGCGCGACAATGTCGGTGCGCGGGCCGAAAGGCACAGTTCGGGCTGCGTCATGGGTAAGAAACCCGCGACACGGCAGGACATGGCACGCTGAAGACGGCGGCTGTCCTCTATTAGAGGAGGTCAGCTTTTAGCTGGATCGCATCGCAATATATGCCGTGTCGACGAAGTTCCTGAGGCCTTTTGCCCTACATCGTTGCGCCGCATATCAGGACATGCCGGATATGCTTAAATCTAACTCCGATAGATTCTAGGCCGGCAGACATGCCGGCCCGATCGGCTCAAAAGACTTGTAGGTCAGGATGAACTCCTGATGGCCGAGGCTTTCCGACTTCGTCGGTTTACCACCGGCAACGTCCTGAAGAAGCGTGACGATCTCCTGGCCGACCTCATCAAGACTTGCTCGCCCCTCGAGGATACGGCCAGCATCGACATCCATGTCCTCCTCCAGCCGGCGGTAAGTATCCGGATTGGCGCAGATCTTGATCACCGGCGAGATTGCCGAGCCTGAAACCGAGCCGCGGCCGGTGACAAAGAACACCATGTGACAGCCGGACGCTATCATCTCGACAATTTCGGCATTGTCGGAAATATTCGGGAAGCCGAACCGCACCTCGCCGTCAGGCACCACGTCCATCAGATAAAGACCGCCACGCGGCGGAATATCACCGGGCTTGATCAGGCCGGAGATCGGCGACGCCCCCGACTTGGCATAGGCGCCCATCGATTTCTCTTCGATCGTCGTCAGCCCGCCATCGGCATTGCCCGGTGCAAAGCTGCCGTAGCCGAGCGTGGCATAGTAGCGTGCCGCCTTGGCAACCGCCGCACGAAGCTCGTCGGCAAGTTCAGGCGTGACCGCACGGTCGGCCATGATCTCCTCGCAGCCGATGAGCTCACCGGTTTCCTCGAAAATGCAGGTAGCACCGGCCGCCACCAGAGAATCGAAAGCCCGGCCCGCCGCCGGATTGCCGGTAATCCCGCTGGTTCCGTCCGACCCGCCGCAAACCGTCCCGACGATCAGCTCGCTGATGTCCATCGGCACCCGTACATCGCACGCCAGGTTTTCGAGCTGCTTGCTTACCCAGGCACGACCGGCCGCAATCGTGCTGCGCGTGCCGCCATCGTTCTGGATGGTCAGTGTCTTCACCGGCCTGCCGCTCTCCTCGATGATCTTGGATAGCGAGTATTTGTTGAAGCTTTCACAGCCGAGCGACAGCAGCAGAACCGCACCGATATTCGGATGGGTACAGAGCCGCTCCATCATTCGTTGGGCGTAGGCATTGGGAAAACAGCCGGGGAAGCCGATGAGATGAACCTCCTGTCCGTCGAAAGCCGAGATGATCTGACGTCCGACGTGGTGGGCACATTCGACCAGATAGGCGACGGCGACGATATTGCGAATGCCTTTGCGGCCATCCGGCCGCAGATAGCCTTGCAAGGTCATTTTTTGATAACCTCCTGGATGTCGAAGAAGTGGCTCGGCGTGTAGTCGCTCTTGACGTTGTGCACGTGGACGTGGTCACCGGGCGCGATCGGCGCAATGGCAGAGCCGATCGGAGCGCCGTATTTGTAGACCTTGGCGCCCGGTGCGATCTCATGCCGGGCGATCTTGTGGCCTCGCAAAATCGTCTTTGCGAGTGTCATCTCCCGTTCCCCGACACGAACATGTTCCCCTGCGGGAATATCCTCGCGGCAGACGAAAACATTGTCCTTTTCCGAAAGCAGCAGCAGCCGTGGATCATCGGCATGTGTTAGCGGCGCGCCAGAGCCCATGACCTCACATCACTCCAAACGTCGCGAAGGCTTCGACCGTGCTCATGCCGTCGCGGATTGCCTCCGCCACCTTGTTTTCGGTACGCACCTTCTCCAGGGCGAGCGAGATCGCTTCCTTTTCTACCGCCTTCGGGATGACGAGAACGCCTTCGCGGTCGCCATAGAGCAGATCGCCAGGTTCGATGCGGACACCTTCGATTTCGATCGGGGTATTGTAGTCGATGACCTTACCGCGCGGCCCCTGATCCTGCGCATAGATCCCGCGGGAAAAGGCCGGGAAGCCAAGCCGTTCGATTTCGCCGGCATCGCGCACATAACCGTCGAGAATGGCACCCGCGGCCTGCAGATGAGTGGCTCTCGTCGACATCAGACCGCCCCAAAGCGCGTAGCGAAGCGACGAACCCGTAGCAACATAGACGTCGCCCGGCTTCAGTGAATCCAGCGCTTCGAACATGATGCCGAACGGCTTGTCAGCGAGCGGGCCGAAAGAGCCCTTCCCGTCCGAGAAGATATCGGCTTCAAGCACCGGCATTGCGCGGCCGGCGATCTTCATGTCGTCGCGCAGAGGCTTGATGCCAGCGGGCAGGAACTGTCGACGATAGCCAAGCGTATCAAGGATATCGCCGACGACAGCGGTAAAGAGTTCGGCTTTCAACACGCGGAACAGATCGGCATCGGTTGAGTAGGTCGCTGTGGTATCCATCGGGAAACCTCCCTTCATTGCAATTTTTAGAAGCCAATGACGGCGCCGCCGTCTACGATGATGGTTTGGCCGGTGATATAGCCGGCGGCCGGTGATGCGAGGAACGCGCATGTCCAGCCGATTTCCTCGGCCGAGCCGAGGCGGTTCATCTGAATGCGGCCCATGATTTTGGCGCGGCGAGCCGGATCGTTGGCCGTAGCCTTCTGAAAGAGATCCGTATCGATCCAGCCGGGCGCCACGGCATTGACACGGATTCCTCGGCCGGCGAACTCGGCCGAAAGCCCGCGCACGGCACCCGTCAGCGCCGTCTTCGCCGTCGTATAGCCCATCACCAACGGCTGGCCGATGAAGGATGTCATGGATGCGGTGAAGAGCACGCAACCGCTTCCTCTTGCGATCTGCCCAGGCAGAAATTGCCGGGTCAATTCCAGCGCGCCGCGAACATGGACGTCCATGACTTCGTCAAAGTCGGCAATATCGGATTCCTCGAACGGCTTCTTCACCGTATTCCCGGCATTGTTGACGACGATATCGACCGGGCCGTGCGCCTCCTCCACTCCGGCCGCGAAAGCATTGATCGAGGCAAGATCACGAAGGTCGAGCTGTGCGGCCTTCGCCAGGGGGCCAATCGATTCCGCGGCTTCCTCAAGAAGATCCGACCTGCGGCCTGCCAGCACCACCTCAGCACCCGAGGCCGCGAGGCAACGCGCGATCGCGAGGCCCAGTCCACTACCTCCGCCGGTCACCAGCGCGCGCTGCCCGTCCAGTCGGAACGCACCATACCAGTCCGGAAGCGCGGTTGGAGATTTCATGCTTGCTTGCATATTCATCTTTCGACAATGACCTTCAAAACGTCGCGATTCTTGTCCCAAAAGGGCAATGCACCTTCGGCCTCGGCGAAAGGTATGACCTTGGAAATGAGCGAGGCGGCTCGATCGCCGATCGTCTCGAGGTAAGCGATCACCGCATCGAAATCGGACCTGGTCGCGTTGCGCGACCCCATGATATCCAACTCCTTGAGATTGAACATTTGTGTTTGATAGGTGACAGGAGCCTTGGCGTAGCCGACATAGACGACATGCCCGCAAAAGCCGGCAAGATCGATCGCCTGGCGAAAGGTTTCCGGAAGACCGACCGCCTCGAAAGCCACGTCGACGCCCTGATCATCAGTCAGTTCGACAATGCGCGCCGCGACATCTTCCGTGCTGGCATCGATTGTGTGACGAGCGCCGAACTGCCTCGCCAGCGCGATCTTTTCCGCGCTGAGATCGACGGCAATCACCTCGGCTCCGCGAGCAACGGCTCCGATGACCACGCCCATGCCGATCATGCCGCAGCCCAGCACGATGATGCGATCACTCGACGAAGCGCGGCCGCGCGCCACCGCATGGAAGCCCACCGAGAGGGGCTCGACCAAGGCAAGAAAGCGTGGATCGAGCGTGTCATTCAGAATCACCTTCTCCGCGGGAAGAACGATCTCTTCGGCAAGCCCGCCATCCTGCTGAACACCGAGCGTCCGATTGTAGCGGCAGGCATTCACGCGACCCTTGCGGCAGGAAGAGCAAGTGCCGCAACTGGTATAGGGAAGAACGATGACGCGCTGTCCCGGTTGATAGGCGGACGAAACGCCCGCCCCTGTCTCGATGATCTCGCCACCGATTTCGTGCCCTGGGATGCGCGGCAGCTCCACCAGCGGGTTGAGGCCTCGAAACGTGTTGAGGTCACTCCCGCAGATGCCGACATGGCGGACGGCGATACGGACATCGCCTTCTCCGAGCTGCGGGCGGGCGACATCGATGAAACGGCTGACACCTTCACTTTCGATCAACAGGGCTTTCACGGGACGATACCTTTCCGGTTTGGGGGCGTGAACCGGACGCTTACGCCCGGTTCGCTGGAAACTGTTCAGTTCAGGGTAGCGATGTCGGCCGGCAGGTCGACGCCGTTGTATTTCTTGTAGATCTCGTTGAGTTTGCCGGTCGCAAGGTTCTCGTCGACGAACTTGTCGAGCCGCTGCTTCAAGGCAGCCTCTCCCTTGCGGATGCCTATGGCATAGGGGAATACCTTGAGCACCATCTTCACCTCGAATTTCGACGCTGGATTGCGCTCGTTCGCCGCCTTCATGATTTGCGGCGACGTCGCCATCACATCGACCTGGCCGCTGACGAGTGCCGTGACCAGAGTGGCGTCATCATCGTAACGCACGATTTCCGAGCCGTCGTTGACCTTCGTGACTTCCTTGTCGTTGACGCTGCCGCGCGTGGTGCCGATGCGCTTGCCCTTCAGGTCGGCCATGGTCTTGATGGTCTGGCCGGCAGGTGCTGCGACGACCGATTGGATCACACCATAGGGCTTTGAATAGTCGATGACCCGCTTGCGCTCGTCTGTCACGCTGAGCGACGCGATGACCATATCCGCCTTGCCCGTCTGCAGATAAGGAATGCGGTTGGGGCTGGTCACCTGGACGATATCAAGCGGCTGACCGAGCTGCTCGGCAAGAAGCTTGGCAACTTCGACATCGGAGCCATAGGGCTGCATGTTGACATCGATCATGCCGAACGGCGGCGAGCCGAGATCGAGGGCGATAAGGACCTTTTTCCGGGCCTGGATATCCGCAAGGGCGTCTGCCTGCGCATAGCTGGCGAACGTGCCCAGGATCGCAAGTGCGGTGGCTGCTAGAATATGACGGCGCTTCATGGTTCTCCTCCGATTTAGTTTTGATTGCATTTCGCTGCCCGTGGTCCTCAAAGCCCGTTGCCGACGAAACTGCGCAGTTCCTCGGTCTGAGGGGCATCGAGCAGGGCCGCCGGGCCATGCTCCCAGACCCTGCCGAGATGCATGTAAAGGACATTGCTTGCCACTTTCCGGGCAAAAGCCATTTCATGGGTGACGAGGATCATCGTCATGCCGCCCCGCGCTAGGTTTTCGATGACCTTCAGCACCTCGCCGGTCAGCTGCGGATCAAGCGCGGACGTCACCTCGTCGAACAGCATGACTTGTGGCTGCATGGCCAGCGACCGGGCGATTGCAGCGCGCTGTTGCTGGCCGCCGGACAACTGTTCAGGGTAGAAAGAGGCTTTTTCCGCGAGCCCCACCCGGCCGAGACAGTCGAGCGATATATCCCGGGCTTCAGCCTTGCTCAGCTTCTTGACGCAGGTCAGCGCCAACGAGGCATTCTCCAGGACGGTCAGATGCGGGAATAGGTTATAGCTTTGGAAGACAATGCCAACATCGCGACGAAGCGCGCGCTTGTCGAGATCCGGCGAGTGGATCTTGTGCCCGCAAACCTCGATCTCGCCGCCTTGAATGGTCTCCAGCGCATCGATGCATCGCAAAGCGGTCGACTTGCCCGAACCGGACTGTCCGATGATGGCGACCACTTCGCCTGCATCGACCGAGAAGGAAACACCGTTCAGGACCTGCAGCGCGCCAAAGCTCTTGCGGACATCGGATAATCTAACGATTGGAGACATTCAGTTTCCTTTCCAGCTTCCGGCTGGCGAGCGTGAGCGGGAAGCAGATAGCGAAATAGATTGCGGCGACCACCATGAAGATGCTGAAGGGCTGGAAGGTGGAATTGTTGATCAGTTTGCCGGCCTGCGCGAGCTCGACAAAACCGATCGCCGAGGCGAGCGACGTGTTCTTTATCACCTGAACGAGGAAGCCGACCGTGGGTGGCGTCGCGATGCGCAGCGACTGGGGAAGAATGACCCGTGTCATGCGCTGCCAGCGCGAGAGACCAAGACATTCCGCAGCCTCCCATTGCGTCTTGGCAATCGACCGGATCGAACCGCGCCAGATCTCGGCAAGAAAGGCCGAAGTGTAGAGCGTGATCGCGACACCGGCGGCCAGCAAGGCCGGAAGATTGTTGAACCCGGCAATGCTGAGCCCGAAATAGACGATGAAAAGCAATACCAGCAGAGGCGTTCCCTGGATCAGCTGCACATAGATCGTCGCAGTCCAGCGAATGGTGCGGCTCGGCGAGATCCGTGCCAGAGCCACGACGAAGCCAACCAAACCGCCGCCGATGAAACCGAGGGCCGACAATGCGAGCGTCCAGACGGCCGCATCGAGCAGGAAGATGAACTGTGTCAGGCCGAAGGTGGGCATGGGATCCTCCTCACAGGGCCGTGCCGAGCTTGCGCTGGCGTTTGAAAACCATGAAACCTACTCCAAGAAGCGCCCACCGCATGAGGAAGGACAGCGCCAGATAGAGAGCACCGACGACGATGTAGGTCTCGAAGGACAGGAAGGTGTCGGACTGGATACGGTTGGCGACTGCCGTCAACTCCTCCGCTGAAATCTGTGACGTGATCGACGACGCGAGCATGAGCAGCACGAACTGGCTGACCAGCGCTGGATAGACCCGCTCGACCGCCGGCTGGAGAATGACATGCCAGTAGGTTTGCGCAGGCGAAAGCCCGAGACATTCGGCCGCCTCGATCTGAGCCTTCGGAACCGCCTCAATGCCGGCACGCATGATCTCGCAGACATAGGCGCCGATGTTGACGACGAGCGCGATGGTCGCAGCGATATTGGCCGGAATGCGCAAGCCAAGCGTGGCGATGCCGAAATAGATGATGAATAGTTGCACCAGCAGCGGCGTGTTGCGAATGACGTCGACATAGGCGCCGACGACTGTCTTCAGCGTCGCCGAGCCGCTGGTCCGTGCGATCGCACAGAATGTACCCAGCACAAACCCCACGATAGTTGCCGCCACCGAAAGCTGAATCGTCAGCCAGACGCCTTCCGCAAACTGGTCCCAATAAGGAAGCAGGCCCTCGAAATCAAAAGTGTAGCTCATGCGACGCCATCTTCCCGGCAGCGCCAATGAGCAACGAGATGTGCTGATCTCATTCCCGAGCTATCCTCCCTAGCCTGAGGCGGAATCTACACGGTTGAGGCGAGCGATTTAAAGTGGTATTTTTTGTTTAAAAAACCAACGAAACCAAATCGGCATGCGTTCTGAAAACCTCTTCAAACGGCAGTTCAACGAATTCCTGCGCCACATACAATCGGTCGGTCATGGCCACCCTCTTGGCTCGGAACGCGAGATCGGCCGAACCCTCGGGACCAGCAGAACGACAGTCCGCAAGTGCCTGGCGGCCGCGATGGAGGGCGGCCTTCTATCCAGGGACAGGATAGTGCTGCGGCAGGCAGAGCCATCCGAGCTCTATGCTGAAGCAGAGACTATCCCGCCGACATTGATCGTCGAGCGCGCCTTCCTGACCTGGATACTCCAATCCGATAGCGGTCCGGGCCAGGCAATCAATGCGCTTCAGCTCGCGCGGCAATTTGGCGTGTCCACGACGACGATCCGCGAGTTTCTGCAGAGCTTCCGGCATTTTGGCCTGATGGAGCGCGAAGCCGGCGGCAAATGGGTCTTCCGCGGCATGACGCTGGAATTCGCCAACGAGCTTTCCGATATCCGCGAAATTTTCGAAATGCGGTCCGTCATGCGCTTTGCGGAACTCGATGACAGCGACCCGAGCTGGAACGAGCTACGCAGGCTGCGCACCGAACACCTTGCGCTGCTGGAGACGATCGAGACCGATTATCATCGGTTCTCGCTTCTCGACGAGCAACTGCATCGCCTGATCAACAGCGCTTCCAGCAATCGCTTCGTCACCGAATTCTACCACGTCATCTCGCTGATTTTCTTCTACCATTATCAATGGAACAAGAAAGACGAGCGCATTCGCAACGAAGCGGCCGTGTACCAGCATCTGGCTTACATCGATGCGATTCTCTCAAGAGACCAAAGGAAAATTAGCCAGACCTGCACGGCACATCTGAGCGAGGCGCGCCGGACATTGCTTGCAAGCATCAGTCGGGAAATTTGACATCGGAATTCGAGCATACTGCCGGAGCGAAGGAAATCGTGCGGTTGGCGGCACGGCCAATCGCACGGGCAACCCTGCCCGAAATCCAACCTGCTACTGAAGGGTCAAGCCCGATCTGATGTCGGCTCTTGCGGCATAAGGATCGACAATGGAGAGCGCCCGGCTGAGAGCCTCGGCAAACCCATTGAGCGAAATGACGTAGCTCTTGTCACGACCCGTGTCGGTCGCCGCCAGCATCACGCGGAGGCTACGCCGTCGCCGCAGGTTGGCAATCATGGCTGCATCGAGCTTCAGCTCGACCGGACAGCCGCGCGAAGAAGCCGCACCGAACGGCTGAGCCAGACCCAAAGCAGCTTCGTCACCCCGCGGCAGCCGCCCGCTCCGCAGATGCAGCCCCAGCGGCAAGGCCAGTATACCCCTTAGGCTCCCGCCGTCGGGAGTAAGTTCGATCGAAAGCACAGGCGCGTTTGTCTGCAGATCATACAGCGTATAGGAAATCGCATAATGCGGCCGCGCTTGATCGGCAGTTCCCTGATTGACGATGGTAAGCGTCCAGTCGCCGTAACGCTCCTGCAATGTGCTTGAGCCGGCGGCGATGGTAGTCCGCCCAACCATCACAATCGTCCGCTCGGTCGATTTGCCCATATGGGCAAATGCCTATCGGCACGCCGTATGGGCGCGGACAACGCCATCCCATTCATCTCTGCTCCCCGCAACATTATGCGCCCCACCTTACCTCTCGGTCCTCAAAACGCGAGGTTACGATAACAATAGCGTTAATTTTATGCCATTGCATCATATAATTTATATAGCGATAAGAATTACATTTTCATCATGTTCAATTACCATAACCTCCGTCAGCCTTCGCCATGTATTTTTGTAGAGTATACATAGAATTTATGATTTAAAAATATCTGTTTCAATTTGTATTATTAATCTTTACTTCAATTTCACTTATATTGAAAATAACAATTACAGACAAAATAGGTTTGAATGATATTGCACAAGCCGCTCACGAATAGAGCGAGGCTGGTCGGTCAATTGAATGACGGCTCCCAGAAAGACTGCACCGACAATTTCTCTCGCCGCCCCGGTGACAGCAAGATCAGCGGCGGCGGCTTTTCCGGCGAAACGCTGGTCGCCAACGATCCCGGCGGCAACGTCAGCAGCCTCGGCTCCGGTCCGTTCTGGCAGATATTATGAAGCTGATACCCAGCAGTTTGACGGTGTGATGCTTCTCAAGGGTGACGCGCCGACAGCAATTAGGCCGGAACCGGCTATTTTACCGGCGGCAGGAGGCGTAAGGAATGAGGCCGACCACGCTACGATCAGGCCTTTTAGCGCGAAAACCTCGGCACGGATGCAATAAGTTCGCGCGTATAGGCATGACGAGGCCGTTCGAAGACCTCTTCGACGGACCCAGCCTCGACGATCGCTCCCTGCTTCATGACGACGATCCGATGGCTGATATGCTGGATCACCCCCAGATCATGCGAAATGAACATCATCGACAGGCCGAGCCTTGCCTGTAGATCGACCAATAGATCCAGAACCTGGGCTTGTGTCGTGACGTCGAGTGCCGAAACCGGCTCGTCACAAATCAGAAGCTTCGGCGCGGCCGCAAGAGCCTGGGCGATCGATACGCGCTGGCGCTGGCCACCGGAAAGCGCGGTCGGCCTCCGGGCGACCAAATCCGGTGGCAAACCAACCAGAGCCAGCAGACCGATGACCTTCTCGCGGCGCTCCGATCTACCGAGACCCCCTTGAAGCAGCAGAGGCTGCTCAATGATGCGCTCGACGGTGAAGCGCGGATTGAAGGAGCTCAGCGGGTCCTGGCTGATGGTCTGTATTCCGGCTCTGAGGGGGCGGCGGATGCGTTCGGAAAGCGCGCTCCACGGTCGCCCCTCATACAGCACCTCTCCCGCATCCGGCTGCTGCAGCGCCAGCGCAATCTTGCCGAGCGTGGTCTTGCCCGAACCGGATTCACCGACCACACCCAGCGTTTCGCCGCCGCCGATATGAAGCGATACGTCGCTGACAGCGCGCAGAAGACTGCCGTCAGCGTGCCTGAAGCTCATCGATACGTTGCGTATCTCCAGCAGACGCTCGGCGGAGCAAACGGGCTTCCGGAGCGGCAAGGGCGTATTCGCTGCACTGAGGCGACGGCCGCGATTGGCCGCTGTCGGTACGGCTGCCAGGAGCTGCCGGGTGTAGTCATGTTGTGGATCTGACAGGACGCTGCGTGCCGGGCCTGTTTCCATTAGCTGGCCCTTTTGCATCACGGCGACCCGATCGGCGAGCTGGGCGGCAACGGAGAGATCATGCGTGATCAGGAGGATGCCATGGCCGGCAGCGGCCAGCTCCTTGAAGATGGCGAGCACTCTTTTCTGGACGCTGACATCCAGCGCCGTCGTCGGTTCGTCGGCGACGAGCAAGCGCGGCTGGCCGGCAAGTGCGGAGGCAATCAATGCCCTTTGCCGTAATCCGCCGGACAATTGATGCGCATATTGCCCCATCCGTAAATCCGGCTCGGGAACACCGACGCGTTCCAGCAATTCCACGACATGTTGCGATACGAGCGAGCGTGGTGCCAGTCGATGCGTGAGGATGGGCTCGGCTATTTCACGACCGACTGTCCTCAAGGGATCGAGCGATACGAGCGCATCCTGAAGAATGAAACCGATTTCGCGACCGCGCACATGGCGCCAGGCTTTTTCCGACAGATCGAGGAGGTCGAGCGGCCGGCCATCATGCGCGCTCAGTTCCATCCTGTCGGCTTTTACCACGGAGCGCGATCCAGCGAGACCGACAATCGCCCGGGCCGTTACAGACTTTCCGGAGCCGGATTCGCCAACCAATGCGAGGATCTCGCCAGGCGCGATTTGTAACGACAGGTCGCGAACCGCATCCACGCGGCCCTGCGGGGTCTGAAAGGCCACATTCAATCCTTTGACTGCAAGCAGCTGCGGCAGCTCTGAATCGGCGGTCTGAAAGTTTTGCACGCCGGACTGAATATTCATCGCAGATCTCCCGTTGCGAGGAGGGTTTGCAGTCGGCGGCCCAAAAGCGTGATCGAAATGACGGAAAGCGCAACCACCGTCGCCGGCAACAGGCTGGTCCAGGGCGCGATATCGAGAAAATTGCGGCCATTGGCGAGGAGCGCACCCCATTCAGCCGCCGGAGGCACGACGCCCAGGCCAAGGAAGCTCAAGGCCGAAGCGGACAGTACCGAACTCCCTACACCAACCGTCGCAAGGATGAGAAGCGGCCGGATGGCATTGGGGACGATATGCCGGCTGATGATCGTCCACGGATGCTCGCCAAGTGCCACAGCATGTTCGACATAGCCCGACAGCCTGATGTGAAGCACCTGCGAGCGGATCAGCCGGGCATAGCCGGCGATGCTGGCAAGCCCGACTGCCAACAGCGTGTTGCCAGGCCCGCGGCCGAGAACTGCGATCACCAGCAGCGCAAGCAGCATTTCCGGAAAGGCAAGCAGGATATCGATGATGCGCAAGAGAAGCCGGCCGATCGGCCTCGGAGCCAGCGCTGCCGTCGTCCCCAATACGATACCGCCGAGGCTGGCAATCAGGGTCGCCCCGATGCCGATCGTCAGGGACTGCGAGGTTCCGTAAACGACGCGTGAAAACAGATCCCGCCCCAGTTCGTCCGTTCCAAACCAATGTTGCCCATCAGGCGGCAGCAAGATCGCATTCGGATCGACTGCCTCGGGATCGAGCGTAGAGAGCCATTGTGGCGCCCAGACCGCAACACAAAGAAGGACGACAAAGGCGAAGGGAACAAGCAGTCCGAAAGACAGCCAGACCGGGCGTCTGCGCGTGATGCGGCGCTGCTGCCCGCGTTCTGCCAGCACGACATCGCTCAAAGGCCTATCCTCCGTAGACGTGGATCGATCAAAAGGTAGAGCGCATCGACCAGCAGATTGACGATGACGAAGACAAAGGCAGACAGCATCACCAGACCGAGGATCAACGGCATGTCGCGGGTCTTGATCGCCTGAAGCGTGATCTGCCCGATTCCCGAACGGCCGAACACCGACTCGGTCAGGATCGAGCCGCCGAGGGTGGTGGCGAGCAGAGTACCGGTAAGGGTCGAGGCCGCCAGTGCGGCGTGCCGCAAACCATGCCTGATACGTAGGACCGTCTCGCCTACGCCGCGTGTCCGGACCGTCAGCGAAAACGGCTGGGAGAGCGCCTCTTCCAGGCCGTCACGCAATACTTGGCTTAAGAGTGCGGCGAGCGGCAGGCTCAAGGCAATCGCAGGCAGCACAAGTGCCGATGGCCCATCATTGCCTGTGACCGGAAACCATTCGAGATTGAAGCTGAAGACCGTCAACAGGACGATGCCGATCCAATAGACGGGCGTGCTCAGAAGGATCAGCTCTATCCCCGAGGACAGCAGCGTCAGGCTTCTACGACGACCGGCTGTCGCGAGAGCCACGCTGATCGCCAGAAGGAGAGCAAGCACGATCGCGCTCCCGGCGAGCTGCAATGTCGGCCCAGCCGCCTCATAGATCACCTCTAAAACAGGCTGCCTGTACTGATAGCTTTGTCCGAAATCGCCACTTAAAGCCTTGCCAATATAATGCGCATATTGCAGCGCAAGCGGCTGATCGAGGCCATATTGATGCACCAATGCGGCCCGTTCTGCCTCATCGACGACGTTCTCCCCGCCAGCCAGGATCGCGACGGGATCGCCGGGAATGAGCTTTACAGCGATAAAGGCAATCGTTGCCGCACCCCAAAGCACGGCAACGATCACCCCGGTCCGCCGCACAGCGGTTTGGAAGAGCTTAGCGGCCCAGCCAGGCATCGTAGAAATTCGGCTTCGCATTGGTGGCCCAGGAAATGCCATGCAGGCTCTTCGAGGCGCCGAGCTGATAGGCGGCCACGAAAAGTGGGACGGCATAAGCCTGCTCTATCACTTCCTTCTGTATCTCGGCATAGAGTTTCTTACGCTCGGGATCGGAAGCCCCGACCGCTTTCGTCAGCTTTTCATCGAGGCTTTTAACGCGAGACGCATTCTGACCGGCTGGAGGAATATAGGCCGAATGGAATACCGTGCGCAGGATATCAGGCTCCGCACGCACATAGTAGAAGGACACGAGATCGTAATCATTGGCATTGGCGCGAGCGGTCCAGCCACCGGAATCGACTGGATCAAGCTGCAAATCGAAACCGGCCTGCCGCACCTGATATTGAACGGCCTGCGCCAAGGTCACTTCCGTCGCGGCGAGCGAGGTGCTGTCGTAGACATAATGCAGGGTCAGCCGGCCGCCGTCCTTCTTGCGGATACCATCGGCGTCTTTCTGCGACCAGCCCGCCTCATCAAGCAGCCGGTTGGCCTTTGCCAGATCGAAGCTCCATGAGCTGGAAATATCGTGGTCATAATAGAGCGTCGAGGGGCCGAGGATATTGTCGGCCGGCTTCAGGGTTCCGAAGAAGGCGGCCTTGACCGCTGCGGGTCCATTGACCGCGCTCTGGAAAGCCTGCCGCACCTTCAAATCCTGAAACGGTCCCTTCGAGGTGTTCAGGAAATAGGCGCTATTGACGCCTGGGTTTTCCCGCGTCACCACCTGCAGCTTGCCGTTACCCTGAACGGAGCGATAATTTGCCGGCGGCACCGCGTCGATCGCCTGCAGCTGACCGCTTGCCAGCGCACCGAGACGCACGGAAGCCTCCGGCAGATATTTGAAGACGATCTGATCGAAATGGGCCGGCCCTTTATGCGCGGCATAGCCGGGACCCCAATTGTAATCCGCACGGCGGCTCAGCTTGCTGCCGCTGCCCTTGGTGAAATTGTCGAGCACGTAGGGACCCGATCCGATGACCGTATTCGTCGTGCTCTGCGCTTTCTGAAGATAGGTCGGAGACTGGATACCGAGATAGGGAAGGCTCAATCCCTGCAGCAAGGGAGCAAAGGATTGGCGATAGCGGATCACAACCGTACGGCTATCCGGCGCCTCGATCTTGTCGATCGGTCCGAGCAGCGACTTGGCGTAGCTCGATGTCGTCTTCGGATCGAGAATGCGATCGAAATTGTATTTGACCGCGGCTGCGTCGAGCGGGGTGCCATCGCTGAATGTCACGCCCTGACGCAGATGGAAAGTATAGACGGTATTGTCGCCGTTAATGTCCCAGCTTTCTGCCAGCCACGGCGTGAACTTGTTGTCTTCGGCCTGCCCGACAAGCGAGTCGACGATATTGCGGGTAATCAACGCCGTGACCGAGTTGCCCGTGATCGACGGGTCGATAATGGAGGCATCCGTGGCCAGCCCGACGTTGAGAGTGCCCCCATCGACCGGCTTTGCCGTGTCGGATGCGGCATTTGCGACAGTGCCCATCATCGTCACAAAAGAAAATGCCAGGGCAATGCGGATCTTGCTTCGCCTGATAGTCTTCTCGCTTGAATGCGTTTTTCTCATATCCCGTCCCTATTTTGGCTGCCACGACATCGATCATGCGGCCAAGAGGCCACTCGACATCGCTCAGACTGAACGGCACGATAATTGTCTATAAGAATACTAGACTAAAGGCATTGTGATGCGTTTATGCGAAGACAGGCGGAAATCCGTTTCAAGATCGCTGAGACCGTCGGCAGCAACCTGACCCGTGGCTCGTTCATTGGCGTTGGAATGATTTCAAGCAAACTCTCAGGCAGCTCGAAGCGATGCAGATGCCAAGAGGATACTGCACGTGCCAAACTGCGACGGCTCGCACCGTCGCAGTTTGGCATTTCATTTTGGAAGTTGCGCGCCAGCCTGCTTCACCGCATTTGCGATGGTTTCGCAAAACTGCTTTTCGGTCACGTTCTGCGCTTTCGTAATGGCTGCAAGATCCTGATTCACGCCCATGGCGGAGATCTTGCCTTTTTCGCCTTCTTGCTCGGCCGCATCGCCCTTCGCCGTATCCGAAGGCGCCGGTATGAGAGCGAGCATTTTCGCTTGAGTCTCGACAGCGGCTCCATCGATGTGGCCTGCATTCTGGCAATATTTCAGCACGCCAAGTTGATTGCGTGCCGAATTATACGCCAATTCCAGTTGGTCGTTTGATACCTGTGCATAGCTTGGCGCGGCAAATCCGCATGCCACGATACCGATCAGAATGATCTTCCGCATATGAAACTCCTGATTGCTTCAACATGCTGCGATGTATCCTCGAACGCCTTGAAGGCAATAGCTGCAAAGTCGGAAAGCGTTCTACCCAGAAGAGCATCACTGTGGAGGGCCGAAAGAAAGCTGAAGCCTTCGATATCATCGTGGTCGCCAACGGAACTGCCCGTTCCCTCCGCAGCTCGCGCGCAGGTCCGTTCGGCAGCGATCAAACGGATCTCCAGCTTCCACATTGGGCATAAGGCGCTGATGACGCCGGTAGCATCGGTTCATTTCCTGTGGGAAAGCTTCAAACTTCATCCGGCCAACACATGGCATCGGGATTGATGTGGCAGTAATCCGGACGCGCC
This sequence comes from Rhizobium pantanalense, assembly GCF_030182525.1. Classification (NCBI taxonomy): domain Bacteria; kingdom Pseudomonadati; phylum Pseudomonadota; class Alphaproteobacteria; order Hyphomicrobiales; family Rhizobiaceae; genus Rhizobium; species Rhizobium pantanalense. Next base: position 345,064 of record NZ_JAQJCH010000002.1, on the reverse strand, counting down.
CGGACGGCTTTGACTGTCCGGATTTGCCCCTGCGTGGCCGTTGCGCTGCCGGGGCATCGTAAGAGCGAAGGAAAAGATCGACGGCTTCACCCGCGACATCCTTCGACAACAGCAACATCAGGACCTGGAGGTCTTACATGAAGAAGCTTATTGCTGCCGCCGTCTTCGCTGCAGCACTTTATACCTTTGCCGGTGCCGCGCATGCCGATTGCGGTTCGGTCTCCATCGCCGAAATGAACTGGGCATCGGCCGGCGTTGCGGCAAATGTAGACAAGATCATCCTCCAGGAAGGCTATGGCTGCTCGGTCGAACTCCTCACGGGCGACACGCTGCCAACATTTACTTCGATGAACGAGAAGGGCCAGCCGGACATCGCTCCGGAACTCTGGATCAATGCGGTGCGCACGCCGCTCGATCAGGCCGTTTCCGAGGGACGGTTGGTCATCGCTGCCGGCATTCTTTCCGATGGCGGCCAGGATGGCTGGTGGATTCCGAAGTTCCTGGCCGACGCCCATCCTGATATCAAGACCGTCCAGCAGGCGCTGGAACACCCGGAATTTTTCCCCGCGCCGGACGATCCGAAAAAGGGCGTCATCTACAATTGCCCGCCCGGCTGGCAGTGTCAGGCGTCGCTCGGCAATCTCTTCCAGGCGCTCGACGGCGAGAAGAAGGGCTTTGAAATCGTCGAGACCGGCTCTGCCGCCGCTCTCGACGGCACGATCGCCAATGCCTTCGAAAAGAAGACGGGCTGGCTTGGCTATTATTGGTCGCCGACCGCTATCCTCGGTAAGTATCCAATGGTGCGCCTTTCCTTCGGCGTACCCCACGACAAGGCCGAATGGGACGCATGCACCTCGATCATGGATTGCGCCAATCCAAAGGTCAATTCCTATCCCGTCTCGGAAGTCTACACCGTCGTCACCAAGAAGTTTGCCGATCACGCCGGCGTCGCGATGGACTATCTGAAGAAACGGAAATGGACGAACGATCTCGTCAACAGCATTCTTGCCTGGCAGACGGACAATCAGGGCACCAACGAAGACACCGCCCGATACTTCCTGAAGAACCATGAAGACATCTGGACGGCATGGGTAAGCCCAGATGCCGCTGCCAAGGTAAAGGCCGCGCTCTAAATTCTGGCTTTGGGGACGCGGTGAATCACTGCGTCCCGGCCTCATAGCCATGAGCGCGAATGCTCCAACCAGCACTTTTGGACAGCTTGGCGAAAAAACTTGCCGTCGGGGGTGGGCAGAAAAACAATGCACGCTATTTGATGCATATGAGCGAGGAGAAATATTAGCTCGATGGAGGAGGTCGTCCGGCACAAAGGAAGAGGATTCTCATGCCCAATTCAGTTTTGAATGCCCTTGGACAGCCACTTTACTATAGCGACACGTCGACAGGCTTCTTTTCCGCCACCGGCTCTGGCCCGGTGCTTTACGGCACCGCCGGCAACGACTCCATGTGGGGTGACGCCTCCGTCAATGTGACGATGATGGGCGGCACCGGCGACGATATCTACTATCTCTATTCCAGCATCAATCATGCCTATGAGGCGCCCAATGCCGGCGTCGATACCATCAATACCTGGATGGATTATACGCTGCCGGAAAATTTCGAAAATCTCACGGTCACCGGCAACAACCGTCATGCCTATGGCAATGACGCCGACAACATCATCACCGGCGGCAGCGGCAGCCAGACCATCGATGGCGGTGCCGGCAACGACGTGCTGACAGGCGGCGGCGGGGCCGACACCTTCGTCATCAGCAAGGGCAACGGCAGCGATCTCATCACCGATTTCAGCGATGACGACAAGGTCAGGCTCAATCAATATGGCCTGACGTCGTTCGATCAGGTTGTCAGCCATTCCACGCAGGAAGGCGCCAATGTCCGACTCGATCTGGGCAATGGCGAAAGCTTGGTCTTCGCCAACAAGACCATTTCCGACCTGCATGAAGACCAGTTTCAGCTTGGGCTTGACAGATCATCGCTGACGCAGACCTTTTCGGATGATTTCAACACGCTCTCGCTGCATGAGGGAACGCAGGGCACCTGGGATGCGAAATATTCCTGGGCGCCGGACAAGGGCAGCAGCCTGAATGACGAACTGCAGTGGTACATCAATCCTTCTTATGCGCCGACTGCCTCAGTAAACCCGTTTTCCGTCTCCGACGGCGTTCTGACGATCACGGCAAAGCAGACGCCGGATGCATTGAAATCGATCGTCGAGAACCATGATTATACATCAGGCATTCTGACCACTCATTCCACCTTCTCGCAGACCTACGGCTATTTCGAAATGCGGGCGGAGATGCCGCATAACCAGGGCGTCTGGCCTGCCTTCTGGCTGCTGCCGGAGGATGGTTCCTGGCCACCGGAACTCGATGTGGTGGAAATGCGCGGACAAAACCCGACCACGGTCAATGTGACGGTTCATTCGAATGCCACCGGCGAACACACGAAGACCTCTATTCCGGTGGAAGTGCCAAGCACCGATGGCTTTCACAATTATGGCGTGCTTTGGGACAAGGATCAGATCGTCTGGTATTTCGACGACGTTGCCGTTGCCCATGCCGATACGCCGGCCGATATGCACGGACCGATGTATATGCTGGTCGACCTCGCCGTCGGCGGCGTGGCGGGCACTCCGACGGACGGTCTCCCGAATGGGTCGGAGATGAAGATCGACTATATCAAGGCCTATTCCCTGGACGATCACAGCGCCCAGCTTGCCGCCTCGACGCAATCCGCCCACACGACAGACTGGCACATCTGACTGCATCGAACAATCGGTGCGTCAAACCAGGTGCTTCGGACGGATCGATCCGGCCGAAAGCGACCGTCATCGGGAGCTATTCCTCGAAGCGACTGGTACCCTCGCGATCGCGTGCGTATCGCTTCTCGAGCGGAAAAGGCGGCAGCCAAGATTCGCGACGGATGGTCCATAGCTCGTAAGTGGGCTTTAGCTGGTCGGGAGCATCCAGGGAGCCCAGACTTATCTCGATTTCATCCGCGGTGCGGGAAAAAACGGAGGAGCCGCAGCGGGGACAGAAGAAGCGGCCGGCATAATCCCGGGCTTCGCCGTCGATCTTGACCGCGCGCTCGGGGAATATCGCAGAGGCATGAAAAAGCGCACCATGATGCTTGCGACAGTCGAGACAATGGCAGAGACCGACCCGGTACGGCCTACCCGATGCCACAAATCGGAGGTCGCCGCATAGGCAACCGCCCTTGTATCGATCCATGTTACCCTCCTCAAAAGTCAAGCGATGAAGCATTTGCGTCGACCGCTGTGCAATTGATCGCTGTGAGCAATAGCGCTCCCGCGCATCACAATTCTGAGCCGATGCACCTATATGCCTAATCCTCTTTGAACGCTCGCCTGATCTGGTCGGTCATCGGCTTTGTCAGATAAGCAAGGACGCTTCGCTGGCCTGTCTGCAGAAAGGCCTCCACAGGCATGCCGGGCAGCGGAGTAAGCTGCCCCAGCCGATCCCATTCCGGCTTCGCCACCTTTGCTCGCACGACATAATAGCTTTGGCCCGAACGCTGATCCGTCGCCAGATCCGCGGAAATGGTATCGACCTGCCCGTTCAATTCCGGCGTGATCCGCTGATTGAAAGCAGGAAAACGCAGGGATACCGCCTGCCCTACCGTAATCTGATCAATATCCTGGGGAGCGAGTTTCAGCTCTGCGACCAGCGCGTCCTTGTCCGGAACAATCTGCAGGATCGCCTCTGCCGGCGAAATGACAGCCCCTTCGGCATGGACGCTTAGCTGATCCACAATCCCCGCCTGCGGCGCCTTAATGTCGATCCGCTTCAGATCGTCCTCGGCGGCGATCAGGCGCTCGGCAAACTGGCCGCTATCGCTTTCCGCCTGGCGCAATTGCTCGGATACTTCCGAACTGCGGTCGGCATCGATCTGCAGGATCTGCAGCTCGGTTTCCGCAATCTTGCCTTTGGTCTGGGCAATGGACGAGACTAGGTTTCCGAGATCGCCGTTCAGCGAAGCGCTTTCCCGCTGCAACGAGTAGACCTTCGTCGCCGAAATGATGCCCTGATCGAGCAGGCCTTGTAGGCTGCCGAGCTCCTTGGCAATGAGTGCGATCTCCCGCCGCTTGCCCTCTTCCTGAGCGACGAGACCGTCAATCTCCTGCCTGAGCTGCTGAATGCGCTCGTGAAGCTGCGACTTCTGCCCGTCACGCGATATCTGACGATCGCGAAAGAGCCGTCGCTCGCCTGCCATGATAGCTGCCACATCAGCATCTTCAGCAAACGAGAGCAGATCGGCCGGAAAGTCGATATCCTGTCGGCCGTCGCGCTCCGCTGCCAGACGCGCCGTGCGGGCAGAAAGTTCGTTAAGCCGTTTGCGGATGATCGAGAGGTTGGCTCTAGTTTGGGTGTCGTCAAGCCGGACGAGCACCTGGCCGGCGGCGACATGATCGCCGTTCTTCACCAGGATCGCACGAGCGATCCCGCCCTTCAAATGCTTTATTGGTTTTACATAGCTGTCGACGACGAGCGTGCCAGAGGTGACGACCGCGCCAGAAATCTTCGTTGCGGCGGCAAGGCCGCCCATGACGCCGAACAGCAGCAGAATGGCAGCTATCACCAACAGCGACAGGCGGCGGATCGTCCGTTCGTTCGATGACGGGGCCTTGCCGATCATCCGTGCGTCTCCCCGCCGGCGATGGCCAGATGAGCCGTTGCGAGCTGCTTGGGCGACGGACCGAGGATGTCCTTCTTCGGTCCGAATGCCTGGACCTGGCCGCCGGCAACGATCATGACCATATCGGCGGCGGCAAGAGCGCTTGGCCGGTGGGCAATGACGATCGCAATGCCACCCCTCTCCTTCACACCTGCAAGCGCCGCCGTCAGTGCCGCTTCGCCTTCCGCATCCAGATTGGAATTCGGCTCGTCGAGAAGCACCAGAAAGGGATCGCCATAAAGCGCCCTCGCCAGGGCGATACGCTGCCTTTGCCCGGCCGACAGGCGCGATCCGCCTTCGCCGATCTTGGTATCGAAGCCATCCGGGAGCTTGACGATCATGTCAAAGACACCCGCCGCCTTCGCCGCCGCAATGATCGACTCGGTTCGCATGCCCTCGGCAAAACGCGAAATATTCTCGGCGATCGTGCCGTCGAAGAGGTCCACATCCTGCGGCAGATAGCCGATATGCTGCCCAAGCTCATCGGTATCCCATTGCGAAAGAGCGGCGCGATCGAGCCGCACCGAGCCGATTGCAACCGGCCACAAGCCGGCGATCGCACGTGCCAGCGAAGACTTGCCTGATGCGCTCGGGCCGATGACGCCGAGTATGGTTCCCGCCGATATCTTGAACGAGACATTGCGCAGGATAAGATCGCGGCTGCCGGGCGACGTCACGGTGATATTCTCGACGCTGAGCTCCCGCGACGGCGCGGGCAAGGCGAAAGCCTGCTTCTCGGGCGGCGCTGCATCGAGGAGTGCAGCAAGCCGCGTCCAGCCCTGGCGTGCAGCCACAAAACCCTTCCATTGGCCGATCGCAAGCTCGACGGGCGCCAGCGCCCGCGTCACCAAGATCGAACTGGCAATGATGATGCCTCCCGTCGCTTCCTGGCGAATGACGAGGATCGCGCCGACGGCAAGCACACCGGATTGCAGCATCATGCGTGCAATCTTGGCGGCGATGGTCAGCGCGCCGACACGGGTGTTCGCTATCGCCTGGTGACTGAGATAATCCTCATTCATAACAGCCCATTTATCGGTGAGGCGGCCAGAAAAACCCATGGCAATAGCAGCCTCCCAGTTGCGCCGCGCAGCCTGAGCAAAGCCGAGGCGCGCCGCCGAAGACTTGGCCGCCTCCAGCGCCGGTCGACGCGACAGCATTTCGGCAGCCACGGTAATGCCGACGAGCAACAAGGCACCGCAAAGAGCTGTAAAGCCGATCCAGAAGTGGAACAGAAAGCAAAGGAGCAGATAGAACGGCACCCATGGCAGATCGAACAGCGCCGTCGAACCGCTACCGGAAAGGAAGGAGCGGATCTGCTCGAGATCACGCACGGATTGCAGCCCATCGTCCGATGTCTGTTTTTTGCTCGGCAGGAACAGAAGCGCGCCGAAGACCTTCCTGTTTAGACGCTCGTCGAGCGACATGCCGATGCGCACAAGCAGCATGGAGCGCAGGAATTCGATGACGCCCTGAAACAGATAGAGGGTCACGACGATGATGACGAGACCGGACAGCGTCGGCAGGCTATGGCTCGGAATGACCCGATCATAGACCTGCAGCATGAAGAAGGAGCCGGTCAGCGCCAGCACGTTTATGGCGGCGCTCGCTAGGGCGATGCCGATGAAGGCCCTGCGAAGCGCCGACAGCATCAGCGCAACGAATGTTTGCGGCGGGTCTTTCGGGACGGCAAGCACCTTGCGTCGATCCTCAACATTGGCCGTCGCGTACGGCAGGATTTACATGACGCCCAAAGCACCGCCTCCCGCTCGGCGCATGGACCTGCAAAGCGATCGCCTATGGCTTCGCCACTATTCCCGCTTCAAGCCTAACCTTCGACGATCCCATGCAATTGAAGAAGTCGAAATCTATCCAGAATGCAGTTTCGGTGAACTCAACCTTATCGCGGAACGCCTTGTCCACTTGCGGGACAATTGCGCCATGAAATGGGGCAGCAGCCTGTTCCGGCAAGATGCCTGACCCATCATATTAGGATGAGCAAGCGGCATCTTGCCGCCTGCCTCCCGCGTTCAATCGAATTTCTCCGTCGTGTCCGCCTTGCCCTTGACCCAATAGCCGGACGCCTTGATCCAGCTCAGCGGATAGCCGCGGTCTTCGACGAGATAGGAGCGCAAGGCGCGCGTAACGGAGGCTTCGGCGGCGATCCAGACGAACGTGCCGGGCACCACATCGATCGACTGCAATATCTTCAGAAGCGAGGACGGATCCGCCGCTTCCGAAAGAGGCCGATATGCCCAGCGCATATCCAGCTGCGCATCAGTTTGAAATGCCTGATGTTCATGAGCATCGGCAACCGCGGCGATCGCCGTTATATGCGCCCCTATACGAGCCTCCTCAATCCGGCGGCCGATGGCCGGCAGCGCCGTCTCGTCGCCGATCAGCAGCCAGTTCTCGATATCTGCGGACACGACGGCCGAGCCGCGGGGACCGCCGATCTCCAGCCTGTCGCCGACGCGAGCGTCGAGCGCCCATTGCGTGGCAGGGCCTGCCTCATGGACGGCAAAATCGAGGACGAGTGTCCGCGCGTCGGTGTCGTAATGGCGAGGCGTATAGTCACGCCGCTCCATCTCCTCGCCGACGCCTGGAACCATCACCTTGATGTGGTCGTCGGGCGCAAGGCTGACGAAATCGGCGAGATCTTCGCCGGCCAGCCAAATGCGCAGCATGCCGGGCGTGATCCTGTCGATGGCAGTTACAGTCAGGGTGCGCCGCTTCAGTTCATGGCGCACGCGCTCGATCTTCGGAGTGGAGACGGCCGGGTTTGAATTATGGGGGGTACCCATGGGTGTCCTTTCGAGGCGCCTCGATCTCGATCCGCAGGACACAGTCGCGCAGACCGAAGCCGCAGAGCCGTTCGATCATACGCGTTGAGTGACGTTAACGCTTACGTGGCTGGACGATATCAAGCCAATCTGCGTCACCTATAGAAGAAGAATTCTTACACCGCAACAAAAAGATGATTTTTCTAGACAAGTTTTCTGAGTCATAGAAAATCGAGCGCCATCGCAGGCCTCTGCGAAGCAGATCGACACGGCTGCTTCGAACCGTGCCGATCTCCATGGGATTACTGCAGCGCTTTCTCCATCAAACGCGCCAGCCGCTCGGCAAAGGCACGCGGATCGGCAGGCTTGTCGCCGTCCAGAACACGAGCCTGATCGAGCAGTAGGAAGGCAGCATCGTCGCGCAGGGACGGCGCATCCGCCTTGGCGGCAATCGCCTTGACGACCGGGTGATCCATGTTGATCTCAAGGATCGGCTTGGCGCCGGACTGCAGGCGGCCGGCCCCCTGCAGGATCTTTTCTAGCTGGCGATCATAGCCCTGCTCCGAGGCAACGAGGCAGACAGCGCTTTCGATCAGGCGGTCGGAGGCGCGGACATCGGATACCTCGTCGGCAAGCTTCTGCTTGGCATAGTCAAGGAAAGCCTGCACGTCCGCGGGTGCGCTTTCGCTTTCCGGCTTGTCTTCATCCTGCTTCTTGAACTGGGCGAGATCAGCCGAGCCTTGCGTGATCGACTTGAAGCTCTTGCCTTCGAATTCCGGTGCATTGGTCACCCAGAAGCTGTCGACGGAATCGGTCAACAACAGAACTTCTATGCCGCGGGCACGGAAACCTTCAAGCTGCGGCGACGCCTTCAGCTGCTCGAGGCTGCCGCCGACCAGATAATAGATCGACTGCTGACCTTCCTTCGCATCCCTGACGTAATCGGCGAGCGAACGATAGCCATCTCCCGAGGTAGTCGTGCGGAAGCGCGAGAGCGCCAGAAGCTGTGAGCGACGCTCGAAGTCCTCGTAGAGGCCTTCCTTGATGAGGCTGCCGAAGTTCTCCCAGATCTTCAGGAAGGCGTCGTGATCGCTCTCGGCCTGCTTCTCGATCGCCGTGATGATGCGATTGGTCACGCCTTTGCGGATCGCAGTCAGGATCGGGCTTTCCTGGATCATCTCGCGCGAGACGTTGAGCGGCAGGTCGGACGTATCGACGAGACCGCGCACAAAGCGGAGATAGCGCGGCAGCAATTCGGCTTCATCGGTAATGAAGACGCGCTTCACATAGAGTTTCATGCGGCCCTTGCGATCCGGATCGAAGAGATCGAACGGCTGCGAACCGGGCACGAAGGCAAGCGCGGAATATTCATGGCGGCCCTCGGCGCGGAAATGCACCGTCAGCGCCGGCTCGTCATACTGGCCGGAAACGCCGCGATAGAAATCGGTATATTCCTCGGACGTGATGTCGTTCTTCGATTTCGTCCAGAGCGCGGTGCCGTCGGTCAGCTGCGTCGCTTCCTCGCCGGGCTTCTCCGCGATCTTGATCGGCACCGGGACATGGCCGGACTGCTCCTTGACGATACGCTCGACGCTCCAGCGCGAAGCATAGCTCTTGGCATCTTCCATCAGATGCAGCGTGATGCGGGTGCCGCGCACCGGCGCTTCGCCGACGTCAACAGGCGCAACGCTGTAGCCGCCCTTGCCGTCCGAAGACCAGAGCCAGGCATCCTCGGCACCGGCGCGGCGCGAGATGACGTCGACGCGGTCGGCAACCATGAAACAGGAATAGAAGCCGACGCCGAACTGGCCGATGAGCTGCGCACCCTCGCCCTGCTTGTTGGCCTCGATACGCTCCATGAAGGCGCGCGTGCCTGAGCGGGCGATCGTGCCGAGCGCCTCGATCATCTCGTCGCGGCTCATGCCGATGCCGTTATCCTCGACAACGAGCTTGCCGCCATCGGCATCGAGCGTCAGCAGGATGCGGCTGTCGGGATCGTTGGCAAGCAGGCCGGGATGGGCAATCGCTTCGTAGCGCAGCTTCTCGCAGGCATCGGCCGCGTTCGAGATCAGCTCGCGCAGGAAGACATCCTTGTCCGAATAAACCGAGTGAACCATCATATGCAGAAGGCGGGCAACGTCGGCCTCGAAAACGTGGCTCTCGGCGGTATTTTCTGCGGTGGTGGTCGTCATAAGCGTCTAGTCTCCTGGGAATAAAAAAGTCGCGCCGCACAGGTGGCGGAAGACGAGGGAAATTTCAAGCTTGCGTTGTCTCACGGAGCTCAAAACGAGCGAATAGGCCCGCTTTCGCGTGCGGAAGCGTTCACGCGACGCTTCTGTCACGGGCTTATCACGCAGGATTGACATCAGTGCGGCCCGACTGCGGCACGGTGCCGCAGTCACTGCCATAAATTTGGCAGAGGCGAGACCAAGATCGAAAGGGTCGCATCGATCGGCGCTCCAAGCCATTCAAGCGGGAGCCGATCCGACATGCTCTCAACGCAAAGGAGATCATCGTGCTAACCCTCCGCAATGCATTTCTTATCGGCGCCGGCCTTATCACAGCCACAGGATTGGCGAGCCAGGCCGTCGCTCAGCAGAAGATTGAGCAATCCGCCAATACGCACCAAATGACAGTTCGCCTGCCGGACGGCTCGCTGGAATTGATCCGCTACAGCGGCGCTCAGCCACCGACGATTACCTTCCGGGACGATCCGGCGTCGATGGCGGGCTTTGCTCCATTCGACGACATCTCGCCCTTCGCCGACATAGAACGTATCTCGGCTGCCATGGATCGCGAGGCTGCAGCCCTGATGAATGATCCCCATCTTTTCGCGCCGTGGCCGGATGGCTCGGATAATCTCATGAAGATCGATCTGTCGAAGCTCCCCACAGGCGTGAAAGGATATACGGTCATCTCCACCACATCGGCCAAGGGCACCTGCACTCGAACCGTGGAGTATTTCAGCTCCGGCAGCGGCAAACCTCGGGTCGAGAAAACGAGCTCCGGAAGCTGCGGCCCGGCTCAGAGCCTGGCTACCCGGCCGGCACATGCCATTGCGCCTCAGCCATCTCCCAACCATCAGCCGTCCAACGTGATCCAGGCTTCGTTTCAGCCCGATGCAAAAACGGTGAAATTGGCAGGTCTGTTCTAGGATACAGACCCCAAGTCGGCAGTATCGATCTCAAAGGCGGGATGCTCGAAAGGGCATCCCGTTTGTCTTTGGAGACGCGGGTGGAGATATTTTTGCATAGCAATCGCCCTCGCGACCATGCGGATTGCTATCCGGGCAGTGTTGCTATAATAACTTGAGTTTAATTTGAAGGATTATTGCACAAAGGCGACGCCGGAAGCAGCAAATGACGTTTCAGCCGAGAATGCAGAACAAGATCGGAGGCTTTTCCGTCATCGGCGGTATGCATCGCCGCTACTGGAACGGCATGGTTGCCGATATCTGGAACGTCAATTGCGCCGCACAGGCCGGCGGATATTATGTGGCACGCGATCCGCGCCTGTTCATCCTTCTGGAACAGCGTGGTGCAGGCAAGACCAATGTCCGCCCCTCGCCTCGCGCGCAGGCCCAGCTGCAGGATTATAGTAGCGGTCGCATCTCCTATATCCCCGCCGGCATGGAGCTCTGGGTCGACATGGCAGGCGTCGAGTTCGTGCGCCACCTCGATATTCATTTCGATGCTGGGGTTGTCAGCCAACGCCTGATGGAAAATATCGATCCGGCACAGCTCGACCGGCCGCAGCTGCATTTCAACGACCCGCGGGTAATGGCGCTCGCCGAGCTTATCGCCGCCGAATGTGAAAACCCCGAGCCGCTGCACGATCTCTACGGCGATGGTCTGACGCTTTCGCTTTTGATCGACGTGCTGCAGTTACGCGGAACCCAGCCACGCAAACGCAGCGGCCTTGCTACCTGGCAGCTGCGGCGCGCGGTCGATTATATCGAAGAGAACTGCACGCGCGCCATCCGGCTGGAAGAACTGGCGGCGCTGACCGGCCTCTCGCAGTCGCATTTCAGCCACGCCTTCAAGGCGTCGACGGGTCTGCCGCCGCATCAATGGCAAACGCAGGCCAGGCTCGAACGGGCGAAGCATCTTCTTCTGAACAGCAAGATGCCGTTGACGACCGTCGCCGTCGAAACCGGCTTTGCCGATCAGGCGCATTTCACCCGTGTCTTCCGCAAGAATGTCGGCACCGCGCCCGCCAGTTGGAAGCGGAGCAGGCTTGCCTGAAAACCACAGTCCGCGAGCAATTGCACGTTTTGCGGAGAATTGCCCAAAAACATTCAATTTCCCCCATGACAGACAAGCCGTGCCCGTAAATATGAGTTAACTGCTCATCTTATCGAGGGATCGGCCACGAGCCGTACGGGCGCAAGAATTCGGGACAAATAACTAAAATGCAGGGATTGAAGCAGGACGTATCGCGAGCGCGGTTCATGGCGGCAGGCGTAGCCATTATCGCGCTGCTGGCAGGCTCCAGTGTCATGGCGCAGGAAACGCCGACGGAGCTGCAGCCTTTGGTTATTCAGGGTTCGCAACAGAAGAGCGAAGACAGCGGCACCGCGCCGGTCAAGGGCTATGTCGCCAAGAAGACCACGTCGGGCTCGAAATCCGACACGCCGATCACCGAGGTACCGCAATCGGTCTCCGTCATCGGCCAGCAGGAAATGCAGGATCGCGGCATCACCAACAAGGTGGACGAGGCTCTGCGTTATACGCCCGGCGTCACCGCGCAGCCCTTCGGCAATGATGGCGATACCGACTGGTTCTACATTCGCGGCTTCGACGCGACGCAGAGCGGCGTTTTCATGAATGGCCTGACGCTCTATAGCTACGGCTTCGGCGGCTTCCAGATCGATCCCTATATGCTCGAGCGCGTCGAAGTGCTGAAGGGGCCTTCCTCCGTGCTTTACGGCGGCGCCAATCCGGGCGGCCTCGTCAATATGGTCCGCAAGGAGCCGACGGACACTCCTCAATATTCGACCGAGATCGGCATCAACAATCTCGGCAATGCCTTCGTCGGCTTCGATTTCTCCGACAAGCTTTCGGCCGACGGCGTCTATCGCTACCGCCTGACCGGCAAGATTGCCGGCGGCGACACCTATAGCGACGGCACCCATGACCTGCGCGGCTTCATCATGCCGCAGGTCACCATCTCGCCTGACGAGTCCACCAAGCTCACCGTCTTCGGCATGTTGAGCGGTCTCGACGAAATCCACAGCGGCAACGGCTTCTTCCCTTACGTCGGCACCGTTGTCGATGCGCCCTTCGGCAAGATCAAGCGCGACGCATTCTATGGCGAGCGAAGCATCGATAATCTCAAATATGCCCAGCAGATGCTGGGTTACGAATTCTCGCACGATTTCGACGGCGGCTGGACCGTGTCGCAGAATGCGCGCTACGGTCACCTCTACAAGCGCGAGGAAGGCCCGTATCTGAACGGCTATGTCGACGGCAATCCGCTCAGCCCTGGTTATGACGATCCCAACTACATGCTAAACCGCATCGGCTTCTTCGAGCGCTCCAAGGTCGATACCTTCTCCGTCGACACGCGCGCGGAAAACAAGTTCGATACCGGCCCGATCAGCCATGATTTCCTGATCGGCACGGACTATTCGATCTACCGCCTCGACCAGATCCAGGCGTGCTGCGGCTCCAATCCGATCAGCGCAACGAACCCGGTCTACGGCACGCCGCAGGGAACCAACTTCGTCTACCTCAATCAGGTCATGACGCAGCAGCAACTCGGTATCTATACGCAGGACCAGATGCGCTTCGGCGATGGCTGGCTGGTGACCCTCAACGGCCGTTACGACTTTGTCGACACCAATTCCGACTCGAAGGTCGGCACGAGTTACAAGTCGAACGCATCAGCGCCAAGCGGCCGTGCGGGCCTCGCCTACGAGTTTTCCAACGGCATCACGCCCTATGTCAGCGCCGGCACCTTCTTCAATCCTCTGATCGGCACCAGCGTTACCGGTGGCGGCCTGACGCCGGAGAAGGGCGAGCAGTACGAGGCTGGCATCAAGTATGAGCCCGACTTCATCGACGGTCTGTTCACGGCTTCCATCTTCCAGATTAACCGCAAGAACATGGCCCTGACAGATCCAGTCACCTTCCTGCAGCGCCAGGTCGGCGAGGTTCGCTCGCGCGGTGTCGAATTTGAAGGCAAGGTCAATCTGGATGATAGTTGGAAGCTCCTCGGCTCCTATTCCTACACAGATCTGACGATCACCAAGGACCTCGACTCCTCCATCATCGGCAACTCGCCCTATCTGGTGCCGAATTCCACCGCATCCCTGTGGCTCGACTACGCCTTCACGAGTGATGCGCTTGACGGGGTCAGCATCGGCGCCGGCGTGCGCTACCAGGGCAAGTCCTGGGCAGACCAAGCCAATACGCTGCGCGTACCCTCGGCAACACTCTTCGATGCGGGCATCCGCTACGAGAAGAAGGGCTGGGGTGCTGCACTCAACGTCTCGAACCTGTTCGACAAGGAATATGTCTCGGGCTGCGCCGGCGAGAATGTCTGCGGCTACGGCGAAGCGAGAACCATCACCTTCAAGCTCAGCAAGAAGTGGTAAGTTGAGAATTAGAGTATACTTTCATTTTCGAGCATGGCAAGAAACCGGGGATTGCCGCAAGGCAATCCTCGAACTCGTTTCAAACCGAAGGCAACGCTTACGCATGACGACGCAGTGGCTGCGAATTTACCGCGTCGGCGCGGGGATGCTTGCCCAGTCACAGTGCTGCAGCCTGGTCAGCTATTTCCAATGACAGCAGGAAACGCTCATAAGCTGTTTCGAAGACAGTTCATTGCGATGGCAGCCGCAGGCGCGATCGCCGGCCTGACGCCTGCGCGCGCGGCGACGAGCCCGCGTGTGGCGACGCTCGATTGGGCCATTCTGGAAACCCTTCTGGCGATCGGCGCAAATGTGGTTGCCGGCACCGAATTACTACAATTCCGCGACGTTGCCGTCACCCCGGCCGTCCCCGCAGGCGTTGCCGATCTCGGGCTGCGCGGCACGCCGAACTTCGAAGTCCTTTATGCATCCCGGCCAAATCTGATCTTCAATTCCAATTTCTATGCCTGGGCCGACAATCGCATGCGGCTGATCGCACCGGTCGAGAGCCACGCCATCTATCAACCCGGAGCCAGCCCCTACCAGCTTTCGGAGCAGGCAACCCTTGCGATCGGCGAGCGGCTCGGGCTTACGACGGGTCGCGCCCTCGTCGATAAGGCGCGCGAGAAGCTCGAAGTCTATCGCGCCAGTTTCAGCAAGGGCGATCATCGGCCGATTCTGCCGATCAATCTGGGCGACGCCAGGCACTTTCGCGTCTTCGGCTCCGACAGCATGTTCGGGGAAGTTCTCACCCGCGCCGGCCTGACCAATGCCTGGCCGGATTTGACGAGTTATTCGGCGACCGCACCCGTCGGCATTGAGCGGCTCGCCGCCATGCCGGATGCATGGATCGTCCTCATCCCGCCGCATCCGGCCGAAGCTCTGGCGGAACTCCAGCAAAGCGCGTTCTGGAATGCGCTTCCGCCGGTACGGCAAGGTCGTGTCCTCATGCTCGGCTCGATCAATCCCTATGGCGCGCTGCCGGCGGCAGAACGCTTTGCCGATCTCCTTGCAGGAGGACTCAACCGTGCATGGAATGGTTGATCGGCCTGTGATTGCCCAAGGCAAATCGCTGGCACGCAACGGTGCTCTGCTCGGTGCTATCTGCATCCTTGCTTTTGCGGCCCTCGTCTTCCTGCGGCCACAGCTTACCGCCGATGTGCGCGAGGCAACCACCCTCAACCATATCTTGCTCACCGATAGCCTGCTGCCGCGATCGGCGATCGCAATCATAGCCGGCGCGGCTCTCGGCCTTTCCGGCGCCTTGCTGCAAAGAGTCTTGCGCAATCCGATCGCCGACGCCTCGACGCTCGGGATCGCCGCCGGGTCGCAGCTGGCGATGACGATCGCTGTCGGGCTGTTTCCGTTGCTGATCGGCCTGCCAAGGGAAATCTCTGCCTTTGTCGGCGGCCTTTCGGCGGTCCTGATCGTTCTGGCATTGAGTTGGCGACGTGGTCTCGACCCGGTGACGGTGGCGCTATGCGGCATGATGGTGACGCTGGTAGCAACCGCACTTAGCGTCACGATCATTCTCGCGCGCGGCGAATATGCCATGTCCGTCTTCATCTGGGGCGCCGGCGCGCTGAACCAGCAAAACTGGAATGGCGTCATCACGCTTGCGCCGCGCCTGGTCGTCGGCCTTGCTGCCGCATTGGTACTGGTCCGTCCTCTGACTGTCATGAGCCTGGATGACAGCAGCGCCAAGAACCTCGGCCTTG
The DNA here is from genome assembly GCF_030182525.1 of Rhizobium pantanalense. Classification (NCBI taxonomy): domain Bacteria; kingdom Pseudomonadati; phylum Pseudomonadota; class Alphaproteobacteria; order Hyphomicrobiales; family Rhizobiaceae; genus Rhizobium; species Rhizobium pantanalense. Next base: position 329,213 of record NZ_JAQJCH010000002.1, on the reverse strand, counting down.
CCTTGCACAGCATGCGCTTTGCCATTCTGGCCCTCGCGGTATGGCTTGCGGCTTCGGTGACGGCACAGGTCGGCATCATCGGCTTTCTTGGGCTTGCCGCACCTCACATCGCCAGATTCTGCGGCGCGCGGTGCACCCGGCAGCTGCTGATCGCCGCCCCCATCGCCGGCGCCGGCCTGCTGTTCCTGACGGATTGCCTGGTGCAGCTCCTCTCGTCGGGGTTCACCGATCTTGCCCCGACGGGAGCAGCGACCGCGCTCCTTGGCGGACCGCTCCTGTTGCTGCTTCTGCGGCGCCTGCATTCCGGCCATGCGCTCCGCGCCGTTGGCGGTCCTCGGGCGCGGCTGACTATTGCAGCACCGGGACGAGCGCTTGCTTTGCTCGCGCTCGGCTTCGTTCTTCTGATCCTCATTGTTCTGTCGGTCGGGCGCAGTTTCGATGGCTGGCACGTGGCGATCGGCAGCCAGTTTCGGGAACTTCTGCCTTTCCGTCTGCCGCGTACCGTCGTTGCGGCGACTGCCGGCGCGATGCTCGCTGCAGCCGGCTTCATCATGCAGCGCCTCACCGCCAATCCGCTCGCAAGCCCCGAGGTCCTGGGAGTGAGCGCCGGCGGCGGTGCGGGCCTGACGATCGCGCTCTTTCTCTTTGCATTCCCCTCGCCCGTCGTCACGATCACAGCAATGACGATCGGCGCGCTGATTGCATTCCTTGCCATGATGGCATTCAGCGCGCGCGGCAGCTTCGACCCCGAGCGACTGCTGCTTTCGGGCGTCGCCATCGGCGCTCTCTGCATGGCAATCGTCACTGTCGTTCTCTCACGCGGCGATCTGCGCGCCTATCTCCTCTTGACCTGGCTGTCGGGCTCCACCAATCGGGCCGGTTCCCTTGAAGCCTGGACCGGCATCATCTCGCTTGCGCTTCTCGTTCCGATCCTGCCGATCCTGCGGCGATGGTTCGATGTGCTGCCGCTCGGTGGCGACGTTTCGCGCTCCATCGGCCTCTCGGTTGCAGCAAGCCGCCTCACTCTGGCAGTTCTTGCGGCTCTCCTGACTGCGATCCCCTCTTTCCTCGTCGGCCCGCTCAGCCTGACCGGGCTGATCGCGCCGCATCTCGGGCGCCTCATCGGCTTCCGCGATACAGTCAAGCAATTAACGGCCAGCCTGCTGCTTGGCGCCATGCTGCTGGTGCTGGCCGACTGGCTGTCGCGAATGGTGATCTTTCCCTATGAGGTTCCCGTCGGCCTGTTCGCGGCGCTGATCGGCGGCCCCTATCTCATCTGGTTCCTGACCCGCAAGGAGACGAAAAAATGATGCATGCAAGGGATTTCACCGCTTCCGGCGTGGCGACCCACAAGGATGCCGGTCAATTGCTGGAACAGTTCTGCGCGCGTTTTGCCGAACATGTCACCATCACGCGAAGCGTGGCCGGAGCCCGCCTCGATACCGTCATCGGCAGCGCCGACATCGCCGTCAGCAACGATCGTCTCGACATAAAGCTGCGTTGCCCGACGGCAGCCATGCTCTTCACGATCCGCAGCATGGTCGCCGAAAGCCTGTTCGAACTCTCTACCAGCCACACGCTCGCCCTCGATTGGGCTGACGGGCCGCAGCCGTCTGCCATACCGAACTTCCGCGAGATCAGCGTCGCCGATGCCTACAATATCACGCCGCATACGCGCCGCGTCGTCGTCGCGACCGAGGACGCCAGGCATTTCGTCGAGGGCGGCATGCATGTCCGCCTGCTCATCCCGCCGAAAGGCCGCGAGCCGGTCTGGCCGCATACGGAGCCGGACGGCCGCATCCATTGGCCGAAGGGCGATGATGCGCTGACCATCCGCGCCTATACGATACGCAGCATCGATCTTGACCGCGGCGAGATGAACATCGATTTCGTTGTGCATGAAGGCGACGATGTGCCGGGAGCGACGTGGGCGATGACCGCGCGCCCGGGCGATCGTGCCGGCCTGATCGGCCCCGGTGGTGGCGGCGTGCCGACAGCGCGCAAGCTCGTTCTCGCTGGCGACGAAACCGCGCTGCCCGCCATCGCCCGCATCGCAGCCTCCGTGCCTGCCGATGCCGAGCTGCGCATCTTTCTCGAGGTCGCCGACAAACAAGAAGAGCAGCCGCTGACATCAAAAGCATCGATGGACATCACCTGGCTGCATCGCAATGGCGCCGCTGCCGGGACGACGGATGCGCTGGAACGCATCCTGCGCGACATCGTGCCTGCGGCCGATCCGGAAACCTTAGTCTGGGTTGCCTGCGAACAGAAGCAGGCCCGTGCCGTTCGCGCTTTCGTCAAGAGCGAGATCGTCAGGGATCCCGGCACCTTCAGCATCGCGGCCTATTGGCAGCGTTGATGAGGAAATAGCCAGAACAGGTCGAAATAGCCTAATATTTAGGCGATTTTAAAATCGCCCAATATTTCAGCGAACAACACTTGTTCGCCTTGCTGCATTGCGTCATAAAGATGCAATGAGCCGTCTCGACCTGACCATTCTCGTGATCGATGAAAACACGATCCGCGCCTCGATCATCGAAGAGGGGCTGCGGGAGGCTGGTCATGCGCGGGTGACGGTTATCCACGAAGTGCAGGGCGTCGCACGCACGATCGAGACACTTCGTCCTGACGTCATCATTATCGATCTCGAAAATCCGAATCGCGACATGATGGAGCATCTGTTTCAGCTGACGCGGACGGTAGGGCGGCCGATTGCCATGTTCGTCGATCGCTCCGACACCGCCTCGATCGAGGCAGCCGTCGAGGCCGGCGTTTCAGCCTATATCGTCGACGGCCTCAAGAAGGAGAGGGTCAAGCCGATCCTCGACATGGCCGTCAGCCGCTTCAATGCCTTCAGCCGGCTGCAGCGGGAGTTGGCGGATGCCAAGTCGGCGCTGGAGGAACGCAAGATCGTCGAGCGCGCCAAGGGCATCCTGATGAAGATGCGCGGCCTTTCGGAAGACGAGGCCTTCGCGCTGCTGCGACAGACGGCCATGAACGAGAAGAAGAAGATGTCCGAGATCGCGCAAAGCGTCGTGACGGCAGCGGGGTTGCTGATGTGAGCGTACCGAGTTCCATCTTGTCCGTCGCCTTGAGAGGGGAGGCATCGGAGTGAATATGAGAGTGCAAACAGCCCGTTCCGCCAAAGCCCAACGGGCAGGCGACAGCAATCCTTCGGCGCCTGCCCAAATTACCGGCGAAGGCCCGCGTACATTGCGCGCCGGCTTCATTCCGCTCGTCGATGCTTCTGTCCTGATTGCGGCGGCGGAATTCGGTTTCGCCCGCAAGGAGGGGATCGCCCTCGATCTCGTCAAGGACGTCTCCTGGGCCAATGTCCGCGACCGCCTTGCCTTTCGCCAGTTCGACATCGCCCATATGCTCTCGCCGATGCCGGTCGCGGCGATGCTCGGGCTTGGCTCGAATCCCTCGCCCACGATTACGCCATTCTCTCTCGGCTGCGGCGGCAATGCCATCACGCTATCGACGCGGCTGTTCGACCGCATGTGCGAAGAAACAGGTCTTTCCGATCAGGCAAGCGCACTGGAAAATTCGCAGGCGCTTGCGAAAGTGGTCGACACCATGAAGGCGCGCGGGGAGCAGCCGCCAACGCTTGGCATGACCTATCCCTTCTCGTCGCACAACTACGAATTCCGCTATTGGCTGGCCGCCGGCGGCATCGATCCGGACCGGGACGTGAAGCTTGTCGTCGTGCCGCCACCTCTCACATCCGACGCGCTTGCCGCCGGAGCTATCGATGGCTTCTGCGTCGGCGCACCCTGGAACATGGTCGCATCCGAACGAGGCGTCGGCCGCATCGTCGCGGCCAAGCAGGATATCTGGCCCTCCGCACCCGAAAAGGTGATCGGCATGCGCCCGGAATGGGCCGAAAGCCATCCGGAAACCGTGTCGCGCCTTATCGTGGCGCTGGACGCAGCAGCGCGCTGGTGTGACCGGCCGGAAAATCATGACGCCCTTGCCGAAGCGCTTGCCGATCAGCGCTATATTGCAGCACCCGTGCACATCATCCGCCATGTGCTGGCGGGCGAATTCAACCTTGATGCCAGGGGCCATCGCCGCATCATCGACAGGTATTTCAGTTTCCATGGCGGCTTTGCCAACTATCCGCGCCCGAGCCACGCGCTTTGGATCTTCAGCCAGATGATACGCTGGGGGCAAAGCGCATTTTCCGAGCAGAACATGAAGATGGCGGCCTCGGCCTACCGTTCCGACCTCTATCGGCGGGCACTCGGCAGCGAGGCGTCTCCCGACGATGCCGATATCCGTATCGAGGGTGACCGGGATGGCGACCGCTTCATGGACGGCCATATTTTCGATCCAGCGGAGATCGCCGCCTATGTCGCCGGATTTGCCGTGAAAACGACAAGCGCGACGCAGTCTTCGAGCGACGACATCTAGCGTCCACTTATGCTGCTCTGCATAGAATAAGCGCAGGATCGAGAGCCGCATGAATGGCATCCGCTCAAAATATTTGCAGAAATCGCAACTGCCCGCAAAAGGAGCCATCGGACCATCCCCCTGAATAATCGAGCAATTACAATGCCATGATCTCGCCGTGAAAAACTGGCACGCGGCTTGCTTATTCAATTTCGCTTCGGTCAACGGCGATCGAAGCAAGCAATGCGCGGAAAACGCGCTCGCAAAGACATCGACGTCGCAAGGTTCTTGCCCCGAGGATTTCCTTCCTGTCCCGGGCTGCATCGACCCAGCGGCGTTTTTTTATGTCCAAAATCCACGCGTCACGAGCAAAACAAGGGGACTGCAAGTGAAGAAGATCTTGTCCGGTGGTGTTACGCGCCGAAACCTTTTGAAGACATCCGCCACCGCAGCCCTGATCGGCGCGGTCAAGGCCGCCTTCCCTTCCGGTGCCTTCGCAGCAACCGCCGGACCTGAGGTGTCAGACGTGAAGCTGGGTTATATCGCGCTGACAGATGCCGCGCCCCTGGTCATCGCCAAGGAAAAAGGCCTGTTCGAAAAGCATGGCCTTTCCAATGTCGATGTGGCCAAGCAGGCATCCTGGGGTGCAACCCGCGACAATCTCGTGCTCGGCGGGGCGGCAAACGGCATCGACGGCGCCCATATTCTCTCGCCGCTCCCCTACCTCATGCACACCGGCAAGGTGACGCAGAACAACCAGCCCGTGCCGATGGCGATCCTCGCGCGCCTTAATTACGACAGCCAGGGCATTTCGGTCGCAAAGGAATATGCGGAAACCGGTGTGCAGCTTGACGCATCCAAGCTGAAAGCAGCCTTCGACGCGAAAAGAGCCGCGGGCAAGGAGATCAAGGCGGCCATGACCTTCCCGGGCGGCACGCATGATCTTTGGATCCGCTACTGGTTGGCCGCCGGCGGCATCCATCCCGACAAGGACGTCTCGACCATCGTCGTACCGCCGCCGCAGATGGTGGCGAACATGAAGGTCGGTAACATGGACGTCTTCTGTGTCGGCGAGCCCTGGAACGAGCAACTCGTCAACCAAGGCATCGGCTTCACCGCCTGTACGACCGGCGAGATCTGGAAAGGCCATCCGGAAAAAGCGCTCGGCATGCGCGCCGACTGGATCGAGAAGAATCCGAATGCCGCCAAGGCCCTGCTGATGGCGGTCATGGAGGCCCAGCAATGGTGCGACAGCATGGACAATAAGGAGGAGATGGCCACCATCCTCGGCAAGCGGCAATGGTTCAACGTGCCACCCAAGGACGTGCTCGGCCGACTCAAGGGCGACATCAACTACGGCAACGGCCGGATCGCCAAAAGCACCGATCTCTACATGAAGTTCTGGAAGGGCGGCGTTTCCTATCCCTATCAGAGCCATGACGCCTGGTTCCTTGCCGAGAACATTCGCTGGGGCAAGTTCGCGCCCAATACCGATATCAAGACGCTGGTCGGCCAGGTCAACCGCCAGGACATCTGGCGCGACGCCGCCAAGGAACTCGGTGTCGCCGCATCGGACATTCCGGCATCGACCTCGCGCGGCAAGGAAACCTTCTTCGACGGCAAGGTTTTCGATCCCGAAAACCCGACTGCCTACCTCGAAAGTCTCTCGATCAAGGTGGCGTCGTGATGGTCGGCACTCTCCTCCAAAAAGGATTCGTTCAATGTCCGTAACCGCCCGCAAACAGCAAGCCTCCGTTGCGCAAACGCCTGCTCCCGCAAAGAGCCATGTCGTGACATTGGCGGTCCGCCCTGTTCGCCGCATCGACATCCGTCATATCGGGCTCGCAGTCCTGCGCAACGTCTTGCCGCCCCTCGTAGTGCTCGTGCTTCTGCTCGCTATCTGGCAGCTGCTCTGTGAGCAGCCGGGCGCCAGCCTGCCGCCGCCCTCGCAAGTCTGGCAGGACAGCTACGACCTCATCGTCTATCCCTTCTTCTACAACGGGCCCCAGGATATCGGGCTTGCCTGGCGCGTGCTCGTCTCCTTGCAGCGCGTCGCCTATGGCTTCGGCCTTGCCGCCGTTGCCGGCGTGCTCGTCGGCGCGGTGATCGGGCAATCGGTCTGGGCGATGCGCGGTCTTGATCCTATCTTCCAGGTGCTGCGCACCGTGCCGCCACTGGCATGGCTGCCGCTGTCGCTCGCGGCCTTCCAGAATTCCAACCCCTCCGCGATCTTCGTGATCTTCATCACCTCGATCTGGCCCGTCATCATCAACACGGCGGTCGGCGTTCGCAACATTCCGCAGGATTATCGCAATGTCGCCAAGGTGCTGCGGCTGAACCAGATCGAATTCTTCTTCCGCATCATGGTGCCGGCGGCCGCCCCCTACATCTTCACGGGTCTTCGCATCGGCGCCGGGCTCTCATGGCTTGCGATCGTTGCCGCCGAAATGCTGACCGGCGGTGTCGGCATCGGCTTCTTCATCTGGGACGCGTGGAACTCGTCGCGCCTGCCCGACATCATCGTCGCGCTCGCCTATATCGGCATCACCGGCTTTGTCCTCGATCGTCTGGTCGCTGGCCTTGGTGCCGTCGTGACCCGCGGCATGACTGGCAATTGAGGAGAACCGGATGAGCGCCTATCTGAAGCTCGATCATATCGACAAGTATTTCGACCGCGGCGGCCAGCGTGCCGAAGTCCTGAATGGCATCGAACTCGTCATCGACAAGGGCGAATTCGTGTCGATCATCGGCCATTCCGGCTGCGGCAAATCGACCCTTTTGAACCTCATTGCCGGCCTGACGCCGGTCTCTGCCGGCGCGGTGCTGCTTGAGAACCGCGAGGTGAACTCACCGGGTCCGGATCGGGCCGTGGTCTTCCAGAATCATAGCCTGCTGCCCTGGCTCAGCGTCTACGAGAACGTCAATCTCGCCGTTTCGAAGGTGTTCCGTGGCACGAAGACAAAGGCCGAGCGCCATGACTGGGTCATGCGCAACCTCGATCTCGTGCAGATGGCACATGCCAAGGACAAGCGTCCCTCGGAAATATCAGGCGGTATGAAGCAGCGTGTCGGCATTGCCCGCGCGCTCGCCATGCAGCCCAAGATCCTGTTGCTAGACGAGCCCTTCGGGGCACTGGATGCGCTCACCCGCGCCCATCTTCAGGATGCCGTCATGGAAATCCATGCCCGCCTCGGCAGCACAATGGTGATGATTACCCATGATGTCGATGAAGCCGTATTGCTCTCCGACCGCATCGTCATGATGACCAACGGCCCGGCCGCTCATATCGGCGATATCCTCGAAGTACCGATCTCGCGGCCGCGCAACCGCATCGAGCTTGCATCCGACAGAACCTACCTCAAATGCCGCGAGGCCGTGCTGAAGTTCCTCTACGAACGCCACCGCTTCGTTGAAGCCGCGGAGTGATATCATGACCCAGAAACTCGTCATCATCGGCAACGGCATGGCGCCAGGGCGCATGCTGGAGCACCTGCTGGAAAAAGCGCCGGATCTCTATCAGGTCACGATCTTCAACGCCGAACCGCGCGTCAATTACGACCGCATCATGCTGTCGCCGGTTCTCTCCGGCGAAAAGGACTTCGAGCAGATCATCATCCACGGCGACGGCTGGTACATCAAACACGGCATCACCCTCTACAAGGGACACAAGATCATCGCCATCGATCGGGTGGCAAAGACGGTCACCTCCGATCACGGCGTGACCGAAAGCTACGACAAGCTTGTCATCGCAACCGGCTCCGTCCCCTTCATCATTCCGGTTCCGGGCAAGGAATTGCGCGGGGTCATCACCTATCGCGATCTAGACGATGTGCAGGCCATGTTGCTTGCGGCTCAGTCGCGCGAGAAGGCCGTTGTCATCGGCGGCGGCCTGCTCGGTCTCGAAGCCGCCGCCGGCCTCAGCCTGCGTGGTATGGATGTCACCGTTCTCCATGTGCAGCCGACGCTGATGGAACGTCAGCTCGATCCGGCCGCCGGCTATCTCCTGCAAAAGGCCGTCGAGGAGCGCGGCATCAAGGTCATCACCAAGGCCAATACCAAGGCGATCATCGGTGATGGCAAGGTCGAGGGGATCGAACTGGACGACGGCCGCGTGATCCCGGCCACGCTCGTCGTCATGGCCGTCGGGATCCGTCCCAATGTCGGCCTTGCCAAGGAAGCCGGCATCGCCGTCAACCGCGGCATCGTCGTCGATGACGGCATGCAGACCTCGGACGGCTCGATCATGGCGCTTGGCGAATGTGCCGAAGTTGGCGGCATGGTCTATGGCCTCGTCGCCCCACTCTACGAGATGGCGCGTGTGGCCGCCTCGCATCTGGCCGGCGATACGAGCGCCGCCTTCGTGCACTCGGACACGCCGACGAAACTCAAGGTCACGGGCATTGATTTGTTTTCGCTCGGTGACTTCGCCGATGGCGACGACCGCGAGGAGATCGTTCTGCGCGATGCGGCGGCCGGGGTCTACAAGCGCCTCGTGCTGAAAGATAACAAGATCATCGGCACCGTGCTTTACGGCGAGACGGCCGACGGCGCCTGGTTCAACGACCTGAAGAAGAAGGCGACCGACATTTCCGAGATGCGCGAGACCCTGATCTTCGGCCAGGCCTATCAGGGAGGGTCGCCGCTGGACCCTATGGCGGCCGTTGCAGCCTTGCCGGATGATGCGGAGATCTGCGGCTGCAACGGCGTCTGCAAGGGCAAGATCACTTCGACGATCACGGCCAGAGGCCTAACCTCACTCGACGACGTGCGCGCCCACACGAAGGCTTCGGCCTCCTGCGGCTCCTGCACCGGCCTCGTCGAACAGCTGATGTCGATCACGCTCGGCGACAGCTACAATCCTGCCGCCGTCCAGCCGATGTGCACCTGCACCGAGCTCGGCCATGACGATGTCAGAAGGCTGATAAAAGCCAAGGGCCTGAAGACCATTCCCGCCGTCATGCAGGAGCTTGAATGGAAGACCTCCTGCGGCTGCGCGAAATGCCGCCCGGCGTTGAACTACTACCTCGTCTGCGACTGGCCGGATGAATATGCCGATGACTATCAGTCGCGCTTCATCAATGAGCGCGTTCACGCCAACATCCAGAAGGACGGCACCTATTCCGTCGTGCCGCGCATGTGGGGCGGCGTCACCAGTTCGAACGAGCTGCGCGCGATTGCCGATGTCGTCGACAAGTTCGAGATCCCGATGGTGAAGGTCACCGGCGGTCAGCGCATCGACTTGCTTGGCGTGCAGAAGGAGGATCTGCCCGCCGTCTGGGCCGACCTCGGCAAGGCCGGTTTCATCTCCGGCCAGGCGTATGCCAAGGGCCTGCGCACGGTGAAGACGTGCGTCGGCTCCGACTGGTGCCGCTTCGGAACGCAGGATTCGACCGGCCTCGGCATCCGCATCGAAAAATTCATGTGGGGCTCGTGGACGCCGGCGAAGGTGAAGATGGCGGTTTCCGGCTGCCCGCGCAATTGCGCCGAGGCGACCTGCAAGGATGTCGGCGTCATCTGCGTCGACAGCGGCTTCGAAATCCATTTCGCCGGTGCCGCTGGTCTCGACATCAAAGGCACGGAAGTGCTGGGCCTCGTCAAGACGGAAGACGAGGCGCTCGAACACATCGTGGCGCTGACGCAGATGTACCGTGAGCAGGCCCGCTATCTCGAACGTATCTACAAATGGGCCAAGCGCATCGGCCTCGACGAAATCCGCCGCCAGATCATGGGCGATGCCGAAAAGCGCAAGGCCTATTACGAGCGCTTCGTCTTCAGTCAGAAATTCGCACAGGTCGACCCCTGGTCCGAGCGCGTCTCCGGTAAGGACAAACACGAGTTCAAGCCGATGGCGACAGTCGGCTTCCCGCAGGCCGCCGAGTGAGGAGATGAATATGAACTGGATCGAAATCGGCGACATCTCCGACATCCCGCCTCGCGGCGCACGCTGCGTGAAAACCCCGCAGGGCAAAATCGCCGTGTTCCGCACGGCCGAAAACGAGGTCTTCGCCATCGAGGACCACTGCCCGCACAAGGGCGGCCCGCTCTCCCAGGGAATCGTTCACGGGAAAGCCGTGACCTGCCCGCTGCACAACTGGGTGATCTCGCTCGAAACCGGCAAGGCACTTGGAGCCGACCAGGGCGAGGTGCGGACCATTCCCGTCCGCAACGAGGACGGTGCGCTTTTCATCGCGCTCGAAAGCCTGATGATGGCGGCGGAGTGACGATGACGGTGCGCGGGAAAAATCACCCCCCTCTGTCAGCTTCGCTGACATCTCCCCCACAAGGGGCAGGGCTATCGCATATGGAGGCGGACGAGCACCATAAGCTCCTTCTCCCCTTGGGGAGAAGGTGGCCCGAAGGGTCAAATGAGGGGATTATCTATTTGAATTCATGGATTTTTGTGGTCTTGGCGGGCACCCCCTCATCCGCCTGGCGGCACCTTCTTCCCGCTGGGGAGAAGGGGGACAGCGGCGATCTCCGCTCATATGCGATACCCCTGCCTTGTAGGCGAGATGTCCCGCAGGGACAGAGGGGGGTGTTCTCCCAGGCTCTAACCTTCATGGACGCAATCCATGTCCATTGAAACCAAAACCACCTGCCCCTATTGCGGCGTCGGATGCGGCGTCATCGCCAAGGTCGACCATGACGGCAAGGTTTCCGTCAAAGGCGACCCTGACCACCCTGCCAACTTCGGACGTCTGTGCTCGAAGGGCTCCGCCCTTGCCGAAACGATCGACCTCGACGGACGCCTGCTCCATCCGGAAATTGCCGGCCAGAGGGCCAGCTGGGACGAGGCGCTTGGTCTGGTCGCAAAGCGCTTCAGTGAGACGATTGCCGAGCATGGCCCTGATGCCGTTGGCTTCTACGTCTCCGGCCAGCTGCTGACGGAGGATTATTACGTTGCCAACAAGCTGATGAAGGGCTTCATCGGCTCGGGCAACATCGACACGAATTCGCGGCTCTGCATGTCATCCTCGGTCGCCGGTCATCGCCGCGCCTTTGGGTCGGATACGGTGCCCGGCACTTACGAGGATATCGAGCTGGCCGATCTTGTCATCCTCACCGGCTCCAATCTCGCCTGGTGCCATCCGGTCATCTATCAGCGGCTGGCGACGGCAAAGGCGGCACGGCCGGCGATGAAGATCGTCGTCATCGATCCGCGCCGGACCATGACCTGCGATATCGCCGATCTGCATCTGGCGATCCGGCCGGATGGCGATGTCGCCCTGTTCCTGGGTCTCTTCGAGCATCTGATTACAAACAACACCATCGACCAGAATTACATTGCCGAGCACACCAGCGGCTTTGCCGAGGCTTTCGCCACCGCCAGCTCCATGTCGTTCAACCGCGTGCTTGAGCTGACAGGCCTGCCCGCCATGCAGCTTCGCGAATTCTACCGGCTGTTTGCCCAGACCGAGAAGGTCGTTACCTGCTACAGCCAGGGCGTCAACCAATCCTCATCCGGCACCGACAAGGTCAACGCCATCATCAATTGCCATCTCGCGACTGGCCGCATCGGCCGGCCCGGCATGGGACCCTTCTCGCTGACCGGCCAGCCGAATGCCATGGGCGGCCGCGAGGTCGGCGGTCTCGCCAACATGCTCGCCACTCACATGGCGATCGAGAATGCCGGGGATCGCGACCGCGTTCAGCGCTTCTGGCAATCGCCGCGGATTGCCGGAAAGCCGGGATTGAAGGCGGTCGACATGTTTCGCGCCGTCGCCGACGGCCGCATCAAGGCATTGTGGATCATGGCGACCAACCCCGTGGTCTCCATGCCGGACGCCGATGCCGTCGAGGCGGCCATCAAGGCCTGTCCGTTCGTCGTCGTCTCCGACGTCCTGCGTGAGACGGATACGACGCGGCACGCGCATGTGCTGCTGCCCTCGCTCGGCTGGGGCGAGAAGGACGGCACCGTCACCAATTCCGAACGGCGGATTTCGAGGCAGCGTCAGTTTCTCACAGCGCCCGGCGAAGCCAGGCCCGACTGGTGGCAAATGGCCGAAGTCGGCCGCCGCATGGGATTTTCGCAAGCCTTCTCCTTTCGCACGAATGCCGAGATATTCGCCGAGCACGCGGGCCTTTCCGGCTTCGAAAACGAGGGAAGCCGGGACTTCGACATCGGCGCTTATCAAGCGATCGTCACAGAAGAATATGACGCGCTCACGCCGTTCCAATGGCCACAGCCAGCCGGGGCGGCACCACGGATCACCCGCTTCTTTGCGAATGGCGGTTTCTATCATCCCGATCGCAAAGCGCGCTTCGTCGCCATAGAGCCGCCGGCAACCGACCGAACAGACAGCCACTTCCCCCTGACGCTCAATACCGGACGCGTTCGCGATCACTGGCATACGATGACACGGACCGGCAAGAGCGCCCGCCTGTCTGGCCACATCGCCGAGCCCTTCGTCGAGGTCCATCCGCGTGATGCAATCGAGATCGGTGTCGCCGAAGCCGGCCTGGTCGAGATCGAGAGCCCGTATGGCAGAGTAATCGTCCGCGCCTTGGTGACAGAGCGCCAGGCGCGCGGCAGCCTCTTCGTACCGATGCACTGGAACGATAGCTTCGCCGCCAAAGCCCGCGTCGATGCCGTAGTCGCTCCCCTTACGGACCCGATTTCCGGCCAGCCCGCCTCGAAGAATGTCGCAGTCCGCGCCCGCCGCTTCCAGGCCTCGCATTATTGCTTCGCGGTCTCCACAGCAAAGCCGCACGATCTCGACAGCGCCTATTGGGCGCTCGCCAAGGCCGATGGCGGCTGGCGGACAGAGCTTGCGTTCGATCTGGCACCGGACGACTGGATCGGGTGGTGTCGCGCGACATTCGATATACCAGTTGACCTCGAACCGCTCGGCTATGCCGATCAGGCCTCCGGAGACCTGCGCCTTGCTTTCTTCGATGGCGAGCGGCTGCTAGCAGCCCTATTTGTCGCCCGCCAACCCGTCGCAGTCGCCCGAAACTGGGCAATCGCGCAGCTTTCGGCATCGCATGGCAATCTCAGCAAACGGTTTGCGCTCATCGCCGGCAGACCGGGAGCCGATACGATCGACGCCGGTGCAACGGTCTGCTCCTGCTTCAGCGTCGGCGTCAACCAGATCGTCGCGGCCATTCGCGGCGGCTGTTACAGTGTCGAAGCCGTCGGCAAGGAGCTTAATGCCGGAACCAATTGCGGCTCCTGCCGAGCCGAGATCCGTACGATCGTCGATAGCTGTCTTGCCGCGGCGGCAGAATGAACGGTCTGGCAGCATAACCGATCATTCGTGTTAAACTGCAGTTTCACCTTAATGTTCTCGGTGCTAGAACTATTGAAAATAGCTGCATGATTTCGCTTTCCTTTTACACTCGGGGGAGGATGGGAGCGGATGGAGATCGAGGGCCGGAAGGTTCAACTCAGCTACGGCGCCGAGCCGGGCATACGCTTCGCCGTCCTTCTTGACGGCAATGGCAGCTGTCGCGAGATCGGTGCCGCCGGCCTGCAGAGTTGGAAGCCGGCAGATGGAATTCTCTGGGTTCATCTCGAGCGTGACCATGATGCGGCGGCCGCTTGGATAACACGAAATGGCGGTTTCGATCCGCTCGTCGCCGACGCGTTGCTCGAGGATGAATCGCGTCCCCGTGTCGAGCCGGTTGACGACGGCCTGCTGATCATTCTTCGTGGCGTCTGCGCTGCACCGCCCGACGAGGCGGATGTGGCGGTCGAGGATCTGGATCTCGTTCCCCTGCATGCCTGGGTGGACGAGAACCGCGTCGTGACGCTTCGCGACAGCGGCCATTACATCACCGCTCTTCGGGACATTCGCCAGGCGCTCGAAAAGGGCAAGGGGCCGAAGCGCACCGGCGAACTGCTTGCTCTCGTCAGCGACAAGCTCGTGAGGGACCTGGAGCCCGTTCTTGATCAGATGGATGAGGAAGTTGACGAGCTGGATGAGCTGATCTTCCATGGCGAGGCCGCCGAAGTCCGCGAGCGCCTAAAGCTACTTCGCAGACGCGCCGTGCAGCTAAGACGCTATCTTTCGCCGCAACGCGATGCCCTCAATCGCATCGAACATGACGACGCTCCCTGGCTTGCCGAACGCGACAAGCTGCGCATGCGTGAGGTGATCGACAAGCTGATGCGCTGCATCGAGTATCTGGATGCAATCCGCGACCGGACGGGCATCCTGCACGATGACCTTTCGACCGTCATCAGCGAGCGCATCGCCCGCAACTCCAACAGGCTTGCAGCGCTTGCCGCGTTGCTGCTGCCGCCGAGCGTCGTTGCCGGCCTGTTCGGCATGAATGTCGGCGGCATTCCAGGCGTCAACGATACCTGGGCCTTTGTCATCATCGTCGTATTGGTCGCCGTCACCTCCATCGTCACCCTCTATATTCTGAAACGCATCAACTGGCTCTGACTATCTGGGAACCGAGCATAGCCTGCGGCGTTCCTAGTTAATCTGACGAAGGGATTGATACCATGCGTTATCAAGCGTGCCTTCTTGCCCTCCTTGCCGCTGCTTGCCTGGCGACACCTGCCGCCGCCGATGAAATCGGATTTCTGAAGCCGCTGAACGGCAGCTGGACGGGAACCGGCAAGGTGCTTCGAAAGATCGGCGACGCGCCGATCAATGTCTCCTGCAGATTCACCATCAGCGCGCCGGATTCGTCGATTTCGATGAGAGGAAATTGCCGCGGCCTTCTCATCATCAGTCGCGCGATATCGGCCCAGCTCACGGCGCGCGGAAGCAGATACTCAGGCACCTACACCGGTCCTTCCGGTGCGACATCGCAGCTGTCGGGCAGCAGGCAGGGCGATGTCATCGATCTGAAGGTGCGCTGGGCACGTCTCGTCAACGGCGATCGCGATGCCAGTATGACCATTCGCAGGCAGGGCAACGGCCAGCTGACGCTCCGGACCATCGACAAGGATCTGAGCTCCGGCAAATCGGTCGTAACCAGCGAGATCAATCTGCATCGCCAATGAGGCTGAAAACGAAAGCCCGTTGCTTCTTCGTCAACCAAAGCCGGTCGTCGGCCCGACGTTCGTCGAGATCAGATCTGTCGGCACGACAGATGCGTGTCGAATTGGATTTTGGCGATCGGTCAGCTTCTGCTTTTGCGGGGCCGTTTACCCGCTGGCTTCTCAACCAACGGCTCAGAGGTTTCCTTGGCCAGCCTTGCCTTGCGAAGCCGCTCAGTCTTGGTTTCACGCGCGGCCTCTTCGTTGTGAATGATGGTCCACGCAGATTCATTCGTAACAATCGCAGCCTTCTCGGCTTTGGACAAAGGCTTGTTTTGCCGATTGATCCTATATGCACTCATGTTGCCTCCCTGAGCAGCCGGCAACAAAAAAGGCCGGAGCGAAATCGCGCCGACCTTCCCGATATCGCCTTCGTACCAATGCCAGTACATCCGTGGTCAGAAGAGGAAAGCGACTAAGACATTGCGAGTCTCCAAATTTGATTGGCGCTCACGAACAATGCCATTTCCTACACTTAGGCCATTATTCCGTAGAATTCAAGCGTTTAGAAAATTTATTTCTATAGAAGTGCCATTCGATCGCGTGGATAAAAAGAGTTTTCGCGAAACGGAAGCGCAGTCATCAATTCAGCTTCTCTGGACATCGAATAGCTAATAAATTGAAACCGATCGATGCGACACGGAAATCGTTCCGCCGCCATCCTTCATAGGTGGCACATGTCGAGGGTGACGCTCAGATACGCGGTTCGCCAGGAGTGTGACCGCACTTGGACTGTGTACGATATTTTCACAGGAAGAGCTGCTCAGCCTACACCTTGGATTTTAAGTCTTCTGACTGAGAAAGAGGCGAAGGCTTATTGCACCATTCTCAACGTCAAAGACGTCGAGCGACTGGGATTTTAGACTATCAGTGTCGGCTTCCGCAGCCGAATTCTCCGCGTATTATTCATTGCGCCGGTTAAACAAAATCAAGCTCATGCCTTACCACGCCGCATGGAGTTTTTCCGTGCTTTGACCGACTTTTCTGCCTTCGGTTCCACCATTGCTTCTCGCTGCAGGCGAAGGGCTCGTAAAGCCTCCGTTTTCTTTTCCCGTGCGGAGTTTTCTGCCGCGACAATGGTCTTTGCCGCGTTATCGGTAATGGTGGCTTTATCATTGCCGAGAGACGCGGTCTTTCTAAAGAACTGTTCCTTGGTAGCTGACATGATCGCTCCTTCCTGCGGAGTACCGAATGGGGATGAATGCCCAGATGTTAACGACTTGGCCCCCTGCTGCGATTACTTTTGGGCAGCAAACCACCTCTTTGCAACTTTTTTCGCAGCAACTTGCGCTGCCGCCGAATGGCTTGCGTCTTTTCCCGAGCACGGCGCTCGGATGGCTTTATATAGGCCGAGCGCATGTTTATCTCGTGGAATACACCATCTCGGATCATTATCTTCTTGAGCACGCGCAGCGCTTGATCAACATCGTTATCTCTTACAAAAACTTGCAAAACATACTCTTTCCCTGGAGTGTTTCTGCGATGCTTTATGTCTTAACGGAATGCTTGCCTTTGCCACCTATCGCGAGAGGTTTGAGCCATGGCTCCTGTTTACGAGAAATTGATCCTTGCTGATCGGCAGTTGGATCCGTGCTCAATTTCTCGATTTCGGTCGACAAGATGCGCCGCTCGAAACTCTCGTCCAAAAAGCGCACTTGATAATGGATCTCGTCGGAATCTGAGGGCAGTGTATTTACGATCCGACATAGTCTCGGAGCCGCTTTCAGCCGGGTGAGATCAGCCTTCAGGGCCACGGTGTCTCCAACTGAATATTTCATTCTGCTCATCGCATCCCCTTGCAGATGGGTCGCAGAAATACAAGAGGCCGGGCCATAACCCGACCTTCTCCGTCAATCAAATCATTGCTGCCAGTACATCCGTGGTCAGCAAGATGAGTGACAATTAGATTGCTCTCAGATTATCAGCGGAGCTCTTGCCGGTCTTGCGATCGCGCACCAGTTCGTAGCTGACCTTCTGACCCTCTGCGAGAGCATTCATACCCGCGCGCTCGACGGCGGAAATGTGAACGAACACATCGGTTGCGCCATCTTCAGGCTGAATGAAGCCGAAGCCCTTGGCGCTATTGAACCATTTTACTGTTCCTGAATTCATAGCGGTTTCCTTTCAATTAGACATGGGATTTCGTTCCGCCGAAAACCGTTCTCGGCAGTATTACAAACCGAAATTGAAAGAAAATTCGCGCCACGCTTCCGGGCAAACAAAGATCATCAAGCAAGATCGACAAAAAGAACATAGGTATGAAATAGGGCGAAGGCAAGGCTACATTTTCTGATTGATGAGTTTGGCTAAAAATCACCCATACATTACAAGGGAATTAGGATCGCTGGTTAGCGTTTTCATTGGCAAGCCGCTGCGCTTATCGGCGGCCGCGGCCCGGACGCTGTCTTGCTTGACTTTCAGAACTCCATATGAGAACATAAAGTGAACAAATGGAGTTTTCCATGACCAAGGCAGAACAAGTCATCGAACGTGCAATGACCTTTGTCGCTGTCTCGAAGGCCCTTCGGGAGCGCGAACAGGAACGGCGCGCCACATGGACGCGCCGCGTTGAAATCAGCCGGCCGCTACCGCCCTTGCCCCGCGCCGTTCAGCTTTCGTTGAAACTCGACAGCTGAAGAGGCAAGGGCTGTAACCAGCACCCGGCAGGCTGTGAAGCGCCCGCCTTTTTGGCGGGCGCATGACCTTTTTAATGCTTAGGCCTTGAAGAAGGCGAGCAGGTCCGCGTTGATCACGTCCGCATACGTGGTGGCCATACCGTGCGGGAAGCCCTTATAGACCTTGAGCGTGCCATTCTTTAGCAGCTTCGAGGAGAGAAGCGCCGAATCCGCGATCGGCACAATCTGGTCGTCATCGCCATGCATGACGAGGGTCGGAACTTCGATCTTCTTCAAGTCTTCGGTGAAGTCTGTTTCCGAAAAGGCTTTGATGCAATCATAATGGGCCTTGGTGCCGCCCATCATGCCTTGGCGCCACCAATTATCGATAACGCCCTGCGAAACAGCTGCGCCGGGACGATTGAAACCGTAGAAGGGCCCCGCCGGAATATCGCGGAAGAACTGAGCGCGGTTGGCCGCAAGCGCTGTACGGAAGCCATCAAAGACTTCCAGCGGCAGGCCGCCGGGGTTCTTGTCGGACTTGACCATGATCGGCGGTACGGCGCCGATCAGCACGGCCTTCGAGACGCGGCCATGGCCGCCATACTGGGCGACATAGCGGGCAACTTCGCCGCCGCCTGTCGAATGGCCGACATGGATGGCGCCCTTGAGATCCAGATGTTCTGCCAGCGCCGCGACATCGGCGGCATAGGTGTCCATCTCGTTGCCTGTTGCGGTCTGGCTGGAACGGCCATGGCCGCGACGGTCGTGGGCGATGACGCGGTAGCCCTGGTGAAGGAAGAATAGCATCTGGGCATCCCAATCGTCAGAGCTCAGGGGCCATCCGTGATGGAAGACGATCGGCTGGCCCGTTCCCCAATCCTTGTAGAAGATCTGGGTTCCGTCCTTGGTGGTGATCGTGCTGCTGCTCATTGTGTCCTTACCTTTCGAAGTTGATTGCTTTGTAGAGGCTTGCGCAGGTTGAGCGAAGGGGCTGGCAGCTGCAGCAGCGGCAAGGCCAAGCCCGGCTGTCATAACGCCCCGACGAGTAGCTTGAGGGATAGACTGGCTCATTTCAATCTCCACTTAAATTTATTGTGCGATTTATTATCGCGACATGGACATGCATAATGGCTTTCACCTGCCCTGTCCATATAAAAAATTGATCCACGATTATTTATTGCGATAAATAATTAGACGCCATAGTCCAATCGGCCGAGCGCGCTTAATGAGGCACCGCAGAAGAGCAGACATTTTCGCAATCAGATTGAGTTCGACCAGGTGTGCGAGCTATTGCACTGGCTTATCGACAAAATGCGCAATCGCGAATTGCGCAACGCGCTCGTTCGATTTCCTCGCATCGTCGAGCCAGAACGGGAAAATCTGCCATTGATGGATCATCCCCGGCCAGACTTCCAGGCTCACGTTACCACCCGCCTGGCGTACTTTGTCTGCAAACCGCGAGGCGTCATCAAGTAGCACCTCGCGAGCGCCGACCTGGATCAGCAGCGGAGGAAACCCGGAGACATTGCCATAGAGCGGCGATATATCGGGATCGGCAAGAGGACGGTCGCGCGCGAACGCATCGTGGATAAGGGTCAACTCGGCCTTGTTCATGAAGGGATCGCTGGCGGCGTTGGCGGCCAGGGACGCGCCCGTTGCGGCGAAATCGGTAATCGGGCTCATCGCGACCACGGCAGCGGGAAGCGGACCACTCAGCCTAAGCTGGTTCAAAACGACCTCGATGGCCAGAGTTGCGCCAACCGACTCGCCGACGATAACGACGTTGCCGGCCTTGTATCCTGATGTCAGAAGCCAGCGATAGGCCGCAATGGCATCGTCCCTTTGCGCGGGAAAGCGATTTTCGGGCGTGAGGCGATAGTCGATCAACAGCACATCGGCTGAGGCGGCCTTGGCGAGCGAACCCGCTATGTTGGCGTGCGTGCGAAGGGAGCCGCTATAGAAGCCGCCGCCATGCAAATAAAGGATGGCACGCCGCCCGATCGGATGATGCAACCGTGCCGGCCAGATCAGATCGCCATCCACCCCGTTGGCGTCGACATGACGTATCTGGACACGCGCCGGGCCTGGGGTCGATGACATGAGCTTTTCGAAATCGGAGCGGCGTTGCAACAGGTCGGCTCCGGACACCGCGCCGCTGTCGCGCAAGGTGCCGATCAGCTTCTCGGTCTGCTCGCTCGAAGTCTTTGTTTGCGGAGCAATCTCGGATGTCTCGGCGGCTGCAGCTTGCGATATCGACCCCAGGCCTGCACATATCAGAACGGTCACTGCCATGACGAAACGGAATATGCGGCGCAATGATCGGAACTCGTTCATCAAATAAGCCTTTTCCCCGTAAGGCCGTGGACGCTATTGTGATGCCACGGTCGCAGAAAAGCTATTTGTGTCAAGTATGATAGGCGATGTGAGACTGGAATTTCCATTCATCCGTTACCCATCATTGCCTCGACACGATCGACCGATGATCGCTTGCCTATCGGTGCTCCGTTTCATTGAGGTGACAGCGCCGGTGGACAAGTCGATGTTCATTCAGGCTCATGTCTGACCGCCGTAAGGCGGGCGATGATCTCCTGCCGCGCCATTCTCGAGCCGGCAAGGCGTTGCCTGGTTCTGGCCAATACCTCAGCACTAGCCTTCTCAGGCAATCCGGAATGAAATGGCGGCTCCGGCGCGTATTCCAGCGACAGTTGGATCGCTTCGGCTTCCTCTCGACCGCGCAAGGCGGCAGCAATCGTCAGCCCGAAATCGATGCCGGCGGTCACGCCGCCCGCTGTGAAGAGATTACCGTCCCGCACGACGCGGCCCGGCGTGACTACGGCTCCAAAACTCTCGAGGAAATCAAGCGCATTCCAATGGGTCGTGGCCTTCTTGCCCTTGAGCAGGCCGGCCGCTCCAAGGACGAGAGAACCGGTGCACACCGATGTTACGAAGCGGGCTTTGGCCGCCTGTTTCCGGACAAAGCTCAGAACGTCCGCATCCTCCAGCAATGCATTGACGCCGACGCCGCCGGGCACGCAGATGACGTCAAGCGGCGGGCATTCGGCAAACGTCGTTGTTGGCTGCAACGCCAGCTTCGTTGCCGATACGATGGGGGACGTGTCCTTCCACACGAGATGCACCTCCGCATCATCCATCGAGGCGAATACCTCGTAGGGCGCGGTCAGATCGAGTTGCTGGACGCCTGGAAACGCAAGCAGGCCGAAGCGGATGGTCATGGCATGTCTCCAATGATTGACTTTTCCAAGCCTATGCGACAATGCTCTGGCACATTTGCCAAACCACCGTCATTTTTTGCCAATTATGCGCCCCATCGAAATTCTTGCCTTCGACAACGCCCAACTGCTTGACATCACGGGTCCGCTGCAGGTTTTCACCAGCGCCAACGAGGCGGCGCGTGAGCTCGATCAGCCGAAACCCTACGAAGCCATCGTGGTCGCGGAAAACCCACAGACCCGAACCAGCTCGGGTCTCGCGCTCATGACCGCCCCGCTTTCCGATATCCATAATCCGCCCGACACCTTGATCATCGCCGGCGGCTGGGGCGTCAATAAAGCCTGCGAGAACCTCGGCCTGATCGAATGGGTGCGCCGGCGCGCCGCGAATACCCGACGGATAGCCTCGGTCTGCAGCGGCGCCTTTCTGCTTGCGGAAGCCGGTCTTCTGGATGGGCGACGGGCAGCGACGCATTGGAACCGGTGCGAAGAATTTGCCAAGCGCTTTCCGCAAGTGAAGCTTGAGCCCGATCCGATCTTCGTTCAGGACGGGCAGATCTGGAGCTCCGCCGGCGTAACTGCGGGCATCGATCTCTCGCTTGCATTGGTCGAGGCCGATCTTGGTCGCTCGCTGGCGCTCTCCGTCGCGCGCGAACTCGTCGTCTTCCTCAAGCGCCCGGGTGGTCAGGCGCAGTTCAGCGCGGCACTGAGACTTCAGGAGGGCGGCGAACGCTTCGACCGTCTGCATGGCTGGATCATGGACAATCTGCGCGCCGACCTTTCCCTGCCGACGCTGGCCGAGCAGGCGAATATGAGCGCACGCAGCTTCTCGCGCCATTATCTGAAGGCGACCGGACGGACGCCTGCACGCGCGGTGGAGGAAATCCGCATCGAGGCAGCCCGCCGCCTTCTGGAGGAAGGCCTTAGCGTGCATCAGGCACGCATGCGCTGCGGCTTCAGTTCGGAAGAAACCATGCGGCGCAATTTCATGCGGAAATTCGGGACGACACCGCAGGCATTTCGCGATCATTTTGCTTGAGGGCTGTTTGCCGTGGCAGGCATTTGCGCGCGACAAGCGAAGTGATCTTTGCCTAATATCGTCGCCCGCCCTTTCCCAGACGTTCGGACTCGTCATAGGCTACCGCCACCGGATTCCACACAAGGCTTCAGCAAAATGGCGACCCATCGTTTCGTTCCCGACACCTATCACAATGTCATCGGCTCGCTGCCGCCAGCCTTACATATCGCCGATGGCGATACTGTTGTTACCGAAACCCTTGATGCCGCCGGCTACGACAAGCATGATGTCCGCCAGATATCCGGCCCCAATCCGATGAATGGGCCGATCTTCGTCGACGGCGCGGAACCGGGCGATAGCCTCAAGGTCGAGATTCTCGCCATGGTGCCGACGCGCGACACGGGTTTTACCCGCAGTGTGGTAGCAAGCAACGTCGTCGACCCGCATGACGTACGCGACTTGCCGGCGAGCAAGAAGGTATACTGGCAGATCGATCGAGAGGCCCTGACGGCGCGGCTTGCCGAACCCGTTGCGGGCCTGGAAGCGCTTGTTCTGCCGCTGTCGCCGATGATCGGCTGCTTCGGGGTCGCACCATCTCTCGGCCAGGCCATATCGACCGCCACCAGCGGCGAATTCGGCGGCAACATGGATTATCGTCTGCTCGGGCCAGGGACGACCATCTGGTTTCCGGTCTCGACGCCTGGCGCTCTCTTTTTCCTCGGCGACTGCCATGCCGTCCAGGGCGATGGAGAGATCGTCGGCACCGGGATCGAGACCACTTTCGAAGTGACGGTGCGCCTCAGCGTCGAAAAGAAAAGGACGATCGTCTGGCCGCGCGGCGAGACGGCGGAGGATATTTTCACCATTGGCAATGCCCGGCCGCTTGATCAGGCCCTGCAACATGCCACCAGCGAAATGCTGCGCTGGCTCGGCTCAGATTACGGTCTCGACAGGACCGCAGCCAGCCACCTGCTCGGTCAGGTCGTGCGCTACGATGTCGGCAACGTCTTCGACCCTGCTTATACGATGGCTTGCCGTGTCTCGAAAACCTGGCTGAAACGCCGATAAAATATCAGCCTGCGTCCTGGGAAAGGTCGCGCCGCTGGCGCGACACGTTGCTCTCCTGCCGCTCCCGCGCCATGCGGCTGACGGCGGCACGCAGCTGTGGATGGCGCGACATGAACAGATTGAAGTCCCGGCGATCCAGTACGAAAAGCTGGCAGAAATCGACGGCGACGACATCAGCCGTGCGGCGCGCGCCCGTCAGCAGCGCCATTTCGCCAAAGAAGGCCCCGGCGCCGAGCCGGATCTCGTCATCCTCCAGCTGTACCTCGACCGCGCCCGAAGCGATGAAGAACATGCTGTCGCCGCGATCGCCGGTGCGGATAACCCGGTCACCCGGCGAAGCCGATCTCGGGCGGAAGAGCAGCAGAAGTTCCTCGTGCTCGTTATCATCAAGTTCGGCAAACATCGGGAAGGTTTCTATGAGCTGCTCGATCTCAAGATGATGCTGGCGATCCCGCTCCTCACGCTGCTTGTTGATGATGGTCAACTGGCGGCGAAGAGCCTCCTGCTTGGCCATGCCATATTTGTCCGCCAGGAACGGCCAGCGCGCAAAGGCCCAGTTTTCCAGCTTTTCCGTGGCGTAGAAAGCCAGCGGATTGAGCGTGATCGACAGGATCGCACCGGCAAGGATGAGATCCTGTCCTTCCCGCGTCAGCAGCCCGAGTGAAACCCCGAGCCCTGCCAGGATGAAAGAGAATTCGCCGATCTGTGCAAGACCAGCTGCAACTGCAAAGCCGATGCTGGCGGGATAGCGCAGTAACAGAACGACGCCGAAGGCGATCAAGGCCTTGCCGAGCATGATCAGCGCAAGCACGCCGATGATCATCAATGGTTCGCGGATCAGCACCGTCGGGTCGAAGAGCATGCCGACGGACACGAAAAACAGAACCGAAAAGGCATTCTGCAATGGCAGAGAGTCGGCCGCCGCCCTATGGCTGAGGTGGGATTCACTCATCACGAGGCCGGCAAAGAAGGCGCCGAGCGCAAAGGACACACCGAAGATTTCTGCCGCACCGAAGGCGATACCGAGCGCGATCGCCAGAACCGACAGCGTGAACAGTTCACGCGAACCTGTGCGCGCAACCGAGGTCAGGAGCCATGGCACCACACGCGGACCGATGAAGATGGCGACAGCCGCAAAGGCTGCGACCTTGAGCAGCGTCATGCCGATCGTCAGCCAGATCGAACCGGAAACGGCATGGCCGCCGGCATCCGCATGACCGCCCAAAACACCGGCAAAGGCCGGCAAGAGCACAAGCGCAAGGACCATGGCCAGATCCTCGACGATCAGCCAGCCTACGGCGACGCGGCCATTCGTCGAGCTCACGAGATTGCGCTCCTCCAGCGCCTTCAACAGCACGACCGTACTGGCAACCGCAAGGCTGAGGCCGAAGACCACGCCGGCGCCGACGCTCCAGCCCCATAGCGACGTCAAGCCCACACCGAGCAGCGTCGCGATCGCAATCTGACCGATGGCGCCGGGAATGGCGACGCCGCGCACGGCCAACAGGTCGGCGGCCGAGAAATGCAGGCCGACGCCGAACATCAGCAGGATGACGCCGATCTCGGCCAATTGCGATGCCAGCGAAACATCGGCGACGAAACCCGGAGTGGACGAGCCTATGATGACGCCGGCCACCAGATAGCCGACCAGCGGCGGCAGATGCAGCCTGTCGGCCAGATAGCCGAAAATGGCCGCGAATACGAAGCCCGCGGCAATCAATGCGATCAATGCAACGTCGTGCGGCACGGCTGTCCTTCCCGTTTCACGGCGTTAAAGCCTGTTTCCCTCTGTGAAAGGCTACCTAGCATCGCTTTTGCCAGGCCGTCTACGGGAGATATGAAACCTTGGGAAAACATCGCCTTGCCGAAGCGCGAAACCGGCTGATGACTTGAGACAAGACGATGTGACAGCGAGCGCCTATTGCTTGAGGACAATCTGCAATTTGACGTCGGTCGGACGGGCTTCGACAGCGCGATCGAAAGCCTTGATGGAATCCTCGAAGTCGAATGTTTCGGAGATCAAGGGCTTCAGATCGACGCGACCGGAGGCGATCAGCGCGATCGAACGCTCATACTGATGCGCATAGCGGAAGACCGTCTCGATACGGATCTCCTTGGTCGACGCCGTGGAAACATCGAAGCCGACCGGATTGACCGGCAAGCCGACGGCGACGATCACGCCGCCGGGACATGGCAGCGTCATGACCGTTTCCCACGCCTTCGGCGAGCCCGAGCATTCGAAGACAACATCCGCGCCCCAGCCATCGGTCAGGCGATCGACTTCCTCGACGAGGTTTTTCTCGCGAATATTGACCGGAATCACGCCTTGATACTGTGCGGCGATATCGAGCTTCGGCTGGGCGAGATCAGCGACGATCGCTCGCGCGCAGCCGCCGGCAAGCGCTGCAACCGCCACCATGATACCGATCGGGCCGGCACCAAGCACGACAGCGGTGTCGCCGGGCGTGATGCGCGCCTTGGTGGCTGCCTGCATGCCGACGGCGAAAGGCTCGACCATCGCCCCTTCCGCAAAGCTGACATTATCAGGCAGCTTGAAGGTGTAGTTGGCCGGATGCACGACGAAAGGCGTCAGCACGCCATGGATCGGGGGCGTCGCCCAGAAGGTGACCGCAGGATCGATATTGTACATGCCGAGACGGCTGGCCTTGGAATTGGCATCGGGAATGCCGGGCTCCATGCAGACCCGGTCACCGACTTTCAGATGCGTCACACCAGCGCCGACTTCCACCACCGTTCCCGCCGCTTCGTGCCCGAGCACCATCGGCTCGTTGACGATGAAGGGGCCGATTTTTCCGTGCGTGTAATAGTGCACATCCGACCCGCAGACACCGACCGTATGGATCTTGATCTTCACCTGGCCCGGCCCGACCTCCTGGGGCAGATCGATATCACGGATCGCCAGTTCATGCTGACGCTCCAAAACCAGGGCACGCATCTTGCTCATTGCCTTTTCCTCTTTTCCAAAGCAGCCGGCGTCCCGCTGACACAGGGACGAAATCCTTTTCCGTTATATCGTGCGAGCCGGCATCATAAAACGCTCTTTAGGCTCTTACAGATGAAGTTCGACGGCTCTCTTCGGCCATCGAAGTATGCTTCGCCTTCCAAATATTAGATAACGCTTATTATTTAGCTCGCTATTGCCGATATTGACTGGCGTTCCATTTCTTGTCTTTCTAATCACTAATGAGAAGGAGGGCTCATTATGACAGTATATGATTGGACCGGTCAGCGCGCCCGCCGGAGGAGGATGATGCGCGCTGCAAGCGTCGCAATAGTTCTGATCATCCTGATGGCGATTCCAGCGATATTGCTGCATTACAATCTCATCCAACTCTCATACTAACCGCTTCGAAAGAAGACATCGCTACGCCGCTTTCGACACGCCCTTCTTTGGCTTACGCGAGACGTTTTCGCCCGCCTTGCGGTCAAGCGGCAAGCAATCCAGCACGGCGAGTAGCGCGATGATGCCGAGCAGCACAAAGGCCAGGCGGAACTCGATGGCGACGGTGCTCTCCACTCCGAGCGGTGCGCTGATCGCCTGACCGATGCGAATGCCGATCGCGCCAACGGCGATGCCCATGCCCATCGTCAGCTGAAAGACTGTGCTGAACAGCGTATTGGCACCCGTCATCTGCCCTGGCGGGATATCGGCAAAAGCGATCGTGTTGAGTGCGGTAAAGTGCATCGACCGGCACATGCCGCCAATGAACAGTACCGGCACGATGAACCAGAGCGGCGTATCGGGCGAAAACAGTGCACAGGCGGCAATGAAGACGGCATTCAATAGGCCGTTGACGATCAGCACCGGCTTGAAGCCGAAGCGGCGCAGAATGGGCGTCGTTGCCGGTTTCATCGCCAGATTGCCGGCAAAGACGGCGAGCGTCAGCATGCCGGCGTGAAAGGCGCTGAGCCCGAAGCCGACCTGGAACATCAGCGGCAGCAGGAAGGGCACCGCGCCGATAGCGGTGCGGAACAGCGATCCGCCTGAGATGGTGATGGCGAACGTCGGCAGCTTCAGCCCCGAGAGATCGATGAGCGGATGCTCCGTGCGTAGAAAATGAAAGACGGCGACCGCAAGCAGGACAAAGCCGACGATCACATAGGTCCAGGCTTCCAGCCAGACGGGATCGGGGTGTCCGATCAGTTCCAGCCCATACATCAGGCTCGCAAGTCCGATGCCGCTGACGACGAAGCCGATCCAGTCGAAAGGCGGGCGCGCCGTACTTTTCGTCGCCGGAATGAGCATGAGCGCGAAGATAAAGGCCAATATGCCGAGCGGCAGGTTGAGGAAGAAGATCCAGCGCCAGCTTGCATGGTCGGTGATGAAGCCGCCGAGCGGCGGCCCGAGGATCGGCGCCACCAACGCCGGCCAGGTGATCGTCGCAATGGCCGAAATCAGCTTGTCCTTCGGCGTATTGTTCAAGACGACAAGCCGGCCCACCGGCACCATCATCGCCCCGCCGATGCCTTGCAGAATGCGCATGGCAACGAAGGAGCCGACGCCATTGGCAAAGCCGCAGAGAACCGAAGCGAGTGTGAAAATGACGACGGCGGTTGTGAAGACCAGACGCGCACCGAAGCGATCGCTGATCCAGCCGCTGATCGGAATGAAGACGCCAAGGGTCAGAAGATAGGCGCTCATGCCGATATTGAGGTCGACCGGGCGAGCACCGAACGAAACGGCCATCTGCGGCAATGCGGTCGCGATGACCGTACCGTCGAGATTTTCCATGAAGAAGGCACCGGCCACCAGCAATGCAATCAACAGCGAGCGCGAACCCGCTTCCTGCGCATCCTCCCTTTGCCCAGGCGTGGACATGTCATTCATGGATCAGCAACTCCGAATCCGCCTCGCATCCCGGCTGCATTTAACCGGTTCGGTAACGTTTACGATAGTCGAAATCGTCCCATCAATCGATTGAGCGATCACGTTTCGCTTAGCGGATGGTGCGCAATTTGCTCACCGCTGCCGATCCCAATAGAGGCCCGGGGCGAAACGCATCAGCATGTTCAAATTGGTGAACAGATCGATCAACTCGGTGCCAGTAGGCATGCATACGTAAGACATGCTAGGGTTTTCACTGGAAAATGCCGCGGGAAGAACAATGGGATCGATACAACATCAATATGGAACAGCCCCAAACTGGCCAAGATACCAGCAAGAAGCCTCGCAAATCGCCGTAGGCTGATGATTGTTCTCACGAACGGCGAATCAATAAGGAACGAGAGTCCCGCATAATGAAACATGGCCAGGACGCAATAACCTCCAGGGCTACCCCGGAGTCGAAACTGATCGTAACACAGTCGCCCTTCGATGCCTTTGTGCGAAAATACGGCACAATCCCCCGGCGTGGCGTCTTCGGCTATTTCGTCCACGAGCTCGGCCGCCGTATCGTCGGCGGAGACTATCCAGTCGGCGCAACACTGCCAAACGAGCCTGATTTGGTCGAACAATTCGGCATCAGCCGCACGGTCATCCGCGAAGCGATGAAGTGCCTGGCCGGCAAGGGATTGGTCGAGATCAAGACCCGCGTCGGCACGCGCGTCAAGGAACGCTCCAACTGGCATCATCTCGATACGGATGTCATGGTCTGGTACTACGAGACCGGCCCATCGGTCGAAATCATGCGATCGATCAAGGACCTGCGATTGGCACTCGAGCCGGAGGCGACGGCGCGCGCGGCCCTGCGCCGCACCGAGAGCGACATTGCCGCGATCAGCTCCGCCTACGAGGAGATGGCGTCCACCATCGGAGACGTCAACAGCAATGCCGATGCCGATCTGCGCTTTCATACTGCGATCTTCGCCGCCACACACAACATGATCTATTCGCAGCTGATCGATCTGATCGCCGTCGGGATCTACGCCAATCGCACGCTTTCCGGCCATGAGGACGTCGCCGAAGGGCAAAAACGCGCCCTCCCCCTCCACAAGGCCATCCTAGACGCCATCGTCACGCAGGACACGGACGCCGCAATCAAAGCATCGCGAAACCTGCTGGACGCCTGGCTTGCGCGCGACTACGGCTTCTGACAGATCAAGCCCTGCTCGACCGCCCTGCCCTTGCGCTAATGGGTCATGGCTTCCTGCGCATCCGCCTTGGGCGCCGACGACCCGCGACCGGCATCTCGCGTAACCGGGATCAGCCAGATGGTCACGCAGGTCGTCAGAGCGACGATGACGACACCCCAGAAACTCCAGTGCAGGGCCGCATCGAAAACGCTTCTGATCGCCGGATCGGTGACGAGATCGGCAAGGCCGGTCGGCTGGTTGAGGATATCGTGCAGCCTGTTGGCCAGCTCGCCGCTGCCGTAATGCGCGATGCCGACATTCATGATCGCACCGAGCGCGGTTGCGCCAAGCGTGTTGCCGAGGCTGCGCGAGAAAATGATCGATGCGGTGGCGCTGCCGCGCATCGACCACTCCACACTTTCCTGCACCAGCACGACGCTCGTAAGGCTGATGAGACCCATGCCGAAGCCCATCAGGAACGAGCCGATGCCGGCGATCACCGGGCTGCTCTCCGGCGTCAGGAACAGCAGGAAAAGCGAGCCGAAGGGAAACATGAGACTGCCGGCGCGCAGGGTGTTGCGGATGCCGAAGATGCGGAAGAATCGGCTCGCCAGCATCACGGCCAGCGGCCAGCCGACAATCAGCATCGTCAGCGTAAAGCCGGCCTCCAGCGGCGAACGGCCAAGGACACCCTGAACATAGATCGGCAGAACGGTCGTCAGGCCGATCAGCGCCATGCCGGCAAGCAGCGTCGCGGCATTGCTGGTCGCAATCAGGCGCTGGCTCCAGAGAGCGATCGAAATGATCGGCTCCGGCGCCCGCCGCTCCTGCCACAGGAACAGGATACCGGTAACGATAAAGACGATCGCCAGGGGACAGAGAACGGCGAAACCTGCATCGGTCTCCGTCAGGATGACGAGAAGCGACACGATCGATATCGAAAACAGGACCGTGCCGAAATAATCGATCTTCGCCTCACGCGGCGTAACCGACTCGTGCAGGAAGAGGATGAACCCGGCGATGGCGAGCACGCCAAGCGGCAGGTTGATCCAGAAAATCCAGGCCCAGGAGAGATTGTCGACAATGATGCCACCGGCGAGCGGGCCGATGACGGCGGAGATCGCCCAGACGCTGGCAAGCGCGCCCTGCACCTTGGCCCGCTCTTCCAGCTTGTAGAGATCGCCGACGACGGTCATCGTCACAGGCTGAATGGCACCCGCACCGAGGCCCTGCAGCAGCCTGAAGACGATAAGGGAGGCCATCGACCAGGCGAAGCCGGCGAGCGTCGAGCCTATGAGAAAGATGATGATGCCGCCGATCAGCATCGGCTTGCGGCCGAAAATATCGGAAAGCTTGCCATAGATGACGGTGGTTGTGGATTGCGCCAGCAGAAAGGCGGAGAAGACCCAGCTATAATAGGTGAAGCCGCCGAGCTGGCCGACGATGCGCGGCATGGCGGTCGCGACGATGGTCGCTTCGATGGCGACCATGAAGGTCGCAAGCATGATCGAGACGATGACCAACGGGCGTCTCGAACGATCGACCGTGCTGGACATGGCATTCCTTTCTGACTGCGGCACCCGGGATCGAAACATGCACATGCCGCTATAACGGCCATGGTCGAGCGCTTAGCTTGTGGGATCAAAGTCTAGGGACGAGACGATTGCGGTCGAGCACCGGCTGAATCGTTATGATAAGCTTTGCATATTGATACAGGTCGATGTCAACTATTTAAACGCGAACATGTTTCGCGAAATCGCCCCAAGACGGCGCCTGGACTGCCGTCATTCACAAAACAGGTCGAGCAAATCGATGCGCTCTTCCAATATATTGCGGCACGGCATGATTAGGCCTGCAATAAAACTAAATATGGTTGCTTTGTTTATTTTCTGAACTTATTCTCCGCAAAACAGGCAAAATCCAGGCGGAACGTCGAATTGCTAACGTCCTCCCAGCAGCAGCTTTTACGGGTCATCAGCCAATCAGGCCCTTCCAGCCGGACGGTTCTGGCAGCCTCCATGGGGTTGAGCAAGGCTGCGATGAGCGGGATTGCGCGCGATCTGATTTCCCTCGGCGTCTTGCGGGAAACGGAAACGATCTACGGACAAGGCCGGCCCTCGATCCTGCTGGACCTGCATCCGGAAGGCGCCTTCTTCGGCGGCGTCTCGCTGCTCGAAGACCCGGCGCCGCTGGTCCTCTGCGATTTCAACGGCAATATCGTCGCGCGTCAGACGATGCCACTGTCGCGCGATCCTGATGTCATCGCCGCGATGATCGCCGACACGCTGCCGAAATTGCTTTCCGAATGTAAAGATGCCGGACGAAAGCTTTCAGGCCTTGGTATTGCGCTCTCCGGTTTCGTCGATGAAAAGCAGGCGAGCTGCGTCAAATCCACGTTACTCGGCTGGCAGGATGTGCCGCTTGCCGGCATTGTCAGGCAGAAGACCGGCATCGCCACCTTTATCGAAAACGACGCCAAGGCGGTCGCCGTCAGCGAAAAGCTGTTTGGCGGCGCCCGCGACGTGCAGAATTTCAGCGTCGTTTCCTTCGACGACGGCATCGGCTGCGCCCATTTCATCGGCGGTAAACTCTACCGCGGCAATCATGGCGGCGCCGGCGAAATCGCTCATTGCACGATCGAGCCCAATGGTGCGCCCTGCCGCTGCGGCAAGCGCGGCTGTCTCGATACCGTAGCCTCGCTGAAGGCGATCAAGGAAATGGCAAAGGCGGAAGGTCTCGCCTGCCAATCCCTCGACGCTCTGGAGACGGAGGCATCACTCGGCAATGCCGCGGCGATCCGCATCCTGCATCGCGCGGGCAGCGCACTGGGGCTTGCGATTGCGCATCTCATCCAGTTCAACGATCCCGGCCTGATCCTGATTACCCATGTCGAAGGCCGGTTTGATGGCCTGTTCGGCACTGTCATGCGGCAGGCAGTCGAGGGCAATGTATTGCCGCGCTATGCCGGCCAGACGCCGATCCGCACGCAGCGCGTCGATGGCGATGTCTGGGCACGCGGTGCCGCCAGCATTGCCGCCCATAATTTCCTGATTGGTCCCAACCCCTATTGAGGTTCCCATGCGCATTGCCGTTGGAGGCATTCACATCGAATGCAGCACCTACAATCCCGTCCTGAACGAAGAGAAGGATTTTCGCGTTCTGCGCGGCGCGGAGCTGACCACCTCGCCCTACTTCGCCTTTCTCAAAGATTATGACGGCGAGTTCCTGCCGACCATCCATGCGAGAGCCATCGCCGGCGGTCCTGTCGCGCGTCATACCTACGAGGCCTTCAAGGCGGAGTTCCTGGAAGGATTGAAAGCGCTGCTGCCGCTCGATGGTATCTATCTCGCCATGCATGGCGCCATGTATGTCGAAGGCATGGAAGACGCCGAAGGTGACTGGATCAGTGCGGCTCGCGCCGTCGTCGGCGAGGATTGCATGGTCTCGGCAAGCTACGACCTGCACGGCAATGTCACCCAGCGCATCATCGATGCGCTCGACATGTACTCCACCTATCGCACTGCCCCGCATATCGATGTCGAGGAAACCATGCGCCGCGCCGTCAAGATGCTGACGGAGAGTCTGAAGACCGGCGTGAAGCCGATCCTGCTCTGGGCGCCGATCCCCGTCGTGCTGCCGGGCGAACGCACCAGTACCGTCGATGAGCCGGCCAAGAGCCTTTATGATAGGCTGCCCGGGATCGATGCCCTCGACGGCGTCTGGGACGCCTCTCTCATGGTCGGCTATGTCTGGGCCGACGAGCCGCGCGCCACGGCTGCCGCCATCATGACCGGCACAGATCGCGTCGTGCTTGAGCGGGAAGCAAAACGCCTGGCGCAGGCCTATTGGGACGTGCGCAAGGATTTCGTTTTCGGCTCGGAGACCGGCTCGATCGAGGAATGCGTCGCCAAGGCAATCGCCAGCACGACCGCGCCCGTGGTTCTGGCGGAATCCGGCGATAATCCGACGGGCGGCGGCGTCGGTGACCGCGCCGATGTGCTGGCGGCACTGATTGCCAAGAAAGCACAAGGCGTCATTTTCGCCGGCATCGCCGACAAGGCCGCCACGGAAGCCTGCTACGCCGCTGGCCTGGGCGCCACCCTCGATCTCTCGGTCGGCGCATCGCTCGACACCAAGGGCAGCAAGCCGGTACGAGGCAACTTCACCGTCAAACATTTGCTGGACACTACGGAAGCGAGCGACAGACAGGCTGTCGTCTCCATCGGCGGCATCGACCTTGTGCTGTCGGCCAAGCGTCGCCCCTATCATAATATCGCCGATTTCACCCGCCTTGGCCTCGATCCGCACAAGGCAAAGATCATCGTCGTCAAATCCGGCTACCTCTCGCCCGAGCTGGCGCCGATCGCCAACCCGAGCCTAATGGCTCTGTCCCCCGGTGTCGTCGATCAGTTCGTCGAACGCCTGCCGCGCCTGCGCAAGACCAAGCCGACTTACCCCTTCGACAAGGATTTCGACTTCATGCCAGAGACGGCGATTTCTGCGCGCGCCGTCGGGCGCTGAGGCTCAAGTCAAAGAACCGCAAGAGCGGCATCGTTGATCTGTCATCTCAAGAAGGCGACTCGTTTTTGGGGGTCGCCTTTCTGCATTGCGCACAAACATTGTGCATCGCCGAAATTGCACAAAAAAGTGCTTGACGAGGCGGGCGAGTTCAATTTCTATTGAACCAATTTCAAATTGGTTCACCTCTCAATATGGCAATCGACAGCCTTCCGGAAAATTCGGTCCATGCCCTGGAAAGGCTCCGTGGGCTTTTGAATTCGGCCGATCTCCCGGCTGACGGAAAACTGCCGACTGAGCGGGCTCTATCGGAGACGCTGGGTGTCAGCCGGCGGGCGATCCGGCGAGCGCTAGAAGTGTTGGAAGCGGAAGGTCGCGTCTGGCGGCGCCAGGGGTCCGGAACCTATGTCGGGCAGCGACCGGACGACTGGAGCCAGCATGTCAGCACGCTTGTGGCGGGCACGGATCTCATGGAAGTCATGGAAGTCCGGCTGCGAATCGAGCCGCAGCTCGCCCAGCTCGCCGCCATGCGCGCCAAGCCTGACGACATCGACCGCATGTATGAACTGGCAAAGAAGATCACCGCCAGCGACGATGCCGACAGCCGCGAACTCTGGGATGGCGCATTGCATCGGCTGATCGCGCAAAGCGCCGGCAACCAGTTCTTCCTGGCAATTTTCGACGTCATCAACCATGTCCGTCAGGATGAAGCCTGGCAAACCATTCGCGAATTGGCCCGCAACGTCAACAAGACCCGCCCGGTCTCCTATGCCCAGCATAGAATGATCATCGACGCGATTGCCGCGCGCAATCCGATGAAGGCGGCCGAGGCCATGCGCGAACATTTGCTGATGCTGCAGGAAAGCCTGATCCGCATCACCTCGCTGGATGCGCGCCAAGCTGAGGAGCCACTGACCGAGGAGGTGGGCTGACCCAAAAGCCTGCCTGCCACGACCGGAGAGGAAACCGGTCGAGACCACAAAGAACGAAAACGATAAACAGGAGAACAGAATGAAGATCGCCAAATTCATGGCATCGCTTGCCGCCGGCGCCCTGATCGCGCTGCCGGCATTCGCCGTCGAACTCAAGATCGGCCTGCAGGACGATGCCGATGCGCTGGACCCTGCCCAATCGCGCACCTTCGTCGGCCGTATCGTCTATACCGCGCTCTGCGACAAGCTCGTCGACGTGACGCCAGACCTGAAGTTCGTGCCCCAGCTCGCCTCATCCTGGAAATGGTCCGCCGATGGCAAGCAGCTCGTCATGGAGCTGCGCCAGGGCGTGAAATTCCAGGACGGCACACCGTTCAATGCGCAGGCTGTTGTCGACAACATCCAGCGCTACCAGACCATGCCGGAATCACGCCGCAAGAGTGAGCTTTCCTCTGTCGCCAAGGTCGAAGCATCCGGCGAATACGAAGCCACCTTCACCCTGAAGGCACCTGACGTCACGCTGCTTGCCCAGCTTTCCGACCGCTCCGGCATGATGGTTTCACCGACAGCGGCAAAGGCTGCCGGTGCCAAATTCGGCGATCATCCCGTCTGCTCCGGCCCCTTCAAATTCGTCGAGCGCGTGCAGCAGGACCGCATCGTGCTGGAGAAATTCCAGGATTACTGGAACAAGGACAATATCTTCATCGATAAGGTGACCTATCTGCCGATCCCCGATACGACGGTGCGCCTCGCAAACCTGCGTTCGGGCGACCTCGACATGATCGAGCGTGTCGCAGCCTCCGATGCCGGCACTGTCAAGGGCGATCCCAATCTCGTCTACGCCGATGCTGTCGGCACCGGCTGGCTCGGCGTCTACGCCAATGTCGGCAATGGCGCTCGCGCCGACAATCCGATGGGCAAAGACAAGCGCCTGCGCCAGGCCTTCTCGCTGGCAATCGACCGCGAAGCCGCCATGCAGATCGTCTTCGATGGTACGGGACTTGCCGGCAACCAGCCGTTCGCACCGAACAGCCCCTGGTTCGACAAGGATATTCCGGTGCCCGCTCGCGATATCGACAAGGCCAAGGCGCTGGTCAAGGAAGCCGGCTTCGACCGCATCCCGGTCGAGCTCGCCGTCGCCAACAATCCGGTTTCCATGCAGATGATGCAAATCATCCAGTCGATGGTTGCCGAAGCCGGTTTCGACGTGACGCTGAAGACGACCGAATTCGCGACCCTCCTCGACGCACAGTCGAGCGGCAATTATCAGCTCAGCCGCTCCGACTGGTCCGGCCGCTCCGATCCGGATGGCAACATCCAGCAGTTTGTGACGACTGGAGCCGGCCTTAACGATTCCAAATACAGCAATCCGGAAGTCGACAAGCTGCTGCTGGAGGCACGCCAGTCGCAGGACAATGCCGTACGCAAGCAGAAATACGACGCTGCAGAGGCGATCCTCAGCCAGGACCTGCCGATCATTTTCCTCGGGCATCAGGCCTGGATCTGGGCCTACAACAAGAAGGTATCTGGCTTCGTGCCCTCCCCGGATGGCATGATCCGTCTCGTTGGCGTGAAGAAGAATAGCTGAGCGACTAGCGCCATGCGGGCTCCTTCCTGCATGGCCCTTTCATATTCGACATCGCGGCAAGGATCTGCCCATGTATAGCTATATCGGAAAGAGGCTGCTCGTCGCGATACCGACGCTGCTGATCATTTCGATCTTCGTCTTCTCGCTACAGAAGCTTCTGCCCGGCGATCCGGTGCTTGCCATGGCCGGCGAGGAGCGCGAGCCGCAGGTCCTGGAGCTGCTTCGCGAGAAATATCGCCTGAACGACCCAGTCATCTATCAATATGGCTACTGGCTGCAGGGCGTCGCCAGGGGTGATCTCGGCGTTTCGCTGCGCACCAATCAGCCGGTGCTGACGCTCGTTGCCGAAAAACTGCCGGTCACCATTCAGCTTGCCGTGATGTCGATGATCTTCGCCTTCGCCATCGGCATTCCCATGGGCATATTGGCGGCGGTGAAGAAGAATAGCTTCATCGATTTTCTCGCCAATATCGTCGCCCTGTGCGGCCTCTCAGTGCCGAATTTCTGGCTCGGCATCATGCTGATCCTGCTGGTTTCGGTGAAGCTGCATTGGCTGCCGGCCTCGGGATACCAGCCCTTCTTCGAAGATCCATGGCGCTCGATCCAGACGATGCTGATGCCGTCCTTCGTGCTCGGCAATGCGCTTGCGGCCACCTTGATGCGCCACACGCGCTCGTCGATGCTGAGCGTGCTCAGCGCCGACTATATCCGGACGGCCCGCGCCAAGGGACTGCCGGAAACCGCCGTCGTGCTGCAGCACAGCTTCCGCAACGCCATCCTGCCGGTCGTGACAGTCAGCGCTCTGCTGTTCGGGGAGCTCCTGGCCGGTGCCGTTCTGACCGAGCAAATCTTCACCATCCCCGGCTTCGGCAAGCTCATCGTCGACGCCGTCTTCAACCGGGATTACGCCGTCGTCCAGGGCGTGGTGCTCTGCACGGCCATCGGCTTCATCGCCATGAACCTTATTGCCGATATTCTCTACGTCATCCTCAATCCGCGCATGAGGGCAGCCCTATGAGCACGATCGTTCAGACGACCGCGGCAACCCCTTCCGCCAAACGCGCTCCCAATCGGGCCTGGCGTAAGCTGCGAGCCAACAAAGGGGCACTGGTCGGGCTTGCGATCATCCTGTTCTTTACCGCACTCGCCGCGCTGGCATCGCTCCTACCTATTCCCGATCCGGTCGCAACCAGCTGGTCGGCGATCCGCAAGGCGCCATCGGCTGCGCACTGGCTCGGCACCGACGACCTCGGCCGGGACATTCTCTCCCGCATGATCTGGGGCGCACGGGCATCGCTGATGGCCGGCGTCTTCTCGGTTGCTATTGCGGTCGCGATCGGCGTGCCCTTCGGTCTGATCTCCGGTTACTATGGCGGCTGGATCGACCAGATCATCTCGCGCATCACCGAAGCCTTCCTGGCGATGCCTTTCCTTATCACCGCCATTGCGCTTGCCGCCTTCCTCGGCCCGAGCCTCACCAATGCGATGATCGCGATCGGATTTTCCGCAACGCCAGTCTTCGTGCGGCTGACGCGCGGCCAGGTGCTGGCGGTCAAGACAGAGGATTATGTCGAGGGCGCCCGATCGATCGGTCTCACCCATTTCAGCATCATCACCCGCTATATCCTGCCGAACGTCTTCGCGCCAATCCTCGTGCAGGCAACACTCACCATCGCGACCGCCATCATCGCAGAGGCCAGCCTCTCCTTCCTCGGCCTCGGCCAGCAGCCGCCTGCCCCTAGCTGGGGCTCGATGCTCAATGTCGCCAAGAATTATCTCGAACAGGCGCCCTGGATGGCCATGTGGCCGGGTGCCGCCATTTTTCTCGTCGTGATCGGCTTCAATCTCCTCGGCGACGGCCTGCGCGATGCGCTCGACCCTCGCGAAGTATGAATAAACTTAAAAGGATGCCCCCAATGACCGCATTCACCACCCGCCCCGAAATCCTCGGCACCTTCGGCGTCGTCACCTCGACGCACTGGATCGCATCCGCCGTCGGCATGAGCATTCTCGAAAAGGGCGGCAACGCCTTCGACGCCGCCGTTGCGACAGGCTTCGTGCTGCAGATTGTCGAGCCGCATCTCTGCGGGCCGGGCGGCGACATGCCGGCCATCCTCTATTCGAAGAAGAAGGACAAGGTCGAGGTCATCTGCGCCCAGGGGCCAGCGCCGGCCGTTGCAACGATCGAGCACTACACGCGGGAGGGGCTTAAGCTCGTTCCCGGCGATGGGCTGCTCGCCACCGTCATCCCCGGCTCCTTCGACGGCTGGATGCTGATGCTGCGCGATTACGGCCGGCTGACCGTCCGCGACGTGCTGGAACCGGCGATCCATTATGCCGAAAAAGGCCATCCCGTCCTGCCGCGCGTCTCCGCCACCATCGCAGGTCTTGCCGATTTCTATCGCAAGGAATGGCCGACCTCCTACGACACTTGGCTTCCCGGCGGTGCCGCCCCCGAACCCTGGTCCAACTTCAAGAACCCGGTTCTTGCCGAAACCTGGAAGCGGGTCGTCGCCGAGGCGGAAAGCAAGAGCGATCGCGAAGCGCAGATCGAAGCCGCACGCGATGCCTATTACCGCGGCTTCGTCGCTGAAGCGATCGACAGCTATGTCAGCAAGACCGAGGTCATGGATGCGAGCGGCACCCGCCACAAGGGAGTGTTGACCGCTGACGATATGGCCAATTGGCAGGCTACGATCGAAGAGCCGCTGACCTATGACTATCACGGCTGGACGGTCGCCAAGATCGGTCCGTGGGGCCAGGGACCCGTCTTCCTCCAAACGTTGGCACTGCTAAAGGGTTTCGATCTGGCCGCGATGAACCCCGCAGGCGCCGATTTCGTCCATACCGTCACGGAAGCGATGAAACTCGCCTTTGCCGACCGCGAGGTCTATTACGGCGATCCCAATTTCACGAATGTACCGATCGAAACTCTGCTGTCGGATGCCTATGCCGACGAACGCAGGCGGCTGATTTCGTCTGAGGCATCGCTTGCCTTGCGCCCCGGTAAGCTGCCCGGCTTTGAAAGCCAGTACGATCTCACAATGGCGATGCTCGACGCGCCGGAAGCCAAGAGCGGCGCAGTCTACGAGCCGACAATGTCGCATCTCACCGAGAAGCGCGGCGACACCGTGCATATCGATGTCATCGACCGAGAAGGCAATATGGTGTCGGTCACGCCATCGGGCGGCTGGCTGCAATCCTCGCCGATCATTCCGGGTCTCGGCTTCTGCCTCAATTCACGCGCCCAGATGTTCTGGCTGCAGCCGGGCCTGCCCTCCTCGCTGGCACCGGGCAAGCGGCCGCGCACGACGCTGACCCCGACGATGGCACTGCATGAGGGACGCCCGACGCTCGCTTTCGGCACGCCCGGCGGCGATCAGCAGGAGCAGTGGCAGCTCTCCTTCTTCCTGCGCTATGTCCATCATGGGCTGAACCTGCAGGAAGCGATCGACAAGCCGCTGTTCCACAGCACGCATTTCCCGAGCTCCTTCTATCCGCGCACCCGCGAACCGGGCGGCCTCACGGCGGAAGCGAATTTCAGCGCCGAGGTGCTCGATACGCTTCGCAAGAGAGGTCACCAGCTGACCGTCGCGCCGGAATGGACCGTGGGCCGCCTGACCGCCGCACGGCGCGACGCCGACGGCCTCTTGCGCGCTGCGGCAACACCTCGTTTGATGCAAGCTTACGCCGTTGGGAGATAGAGGCGATGACCTGGTCGATCGTTGCCAGAGAACCCGAAACCGGCCATCTCGCCATCGCCGTCGCCACGCGCTTCTTTGCCGTCGGCAGCATCGTACCGCATATTCGCGGCGGCATCGGCGCGGTTGCGACGCAGGCCTTTGCCAGCCCGCTTTACGGCATTGACGGACTTGCGATGCTGGCATCCGGTCACGCACCCCATGAAATTCTTGAAACGCTGAGAGCCCGCGACGAAGGCCGCGAGCAGCGGCAATTTCACCTGATCGACAACAAGGGTAACAACGCCGCCTTTACCGGCGCCAGGTGTATCGATTGGGCGGGGCATCTGGTCGACGACAATGTATCAGTGGCCGGCAACATGCTGGCCGGCCCGCAGGTGATCGCGGAAACGCTTGCGACCTTCAAGAAAACCGCAGGCAAACCACTCGCCGAACGGCTGCTCGAAGCCATGCGGGCGGGCGAAGATGCAGGCGGGGATAAGCGTGGCAAGCAATCGGCAGCACTCGTCATCCACCGCGACCAGGATTACGCCTGGCTGAACATCCGAGTCGACGACAGCGCTGATCCGCTGACCGAACTCGAACGGCTCTATGCAGTTGCGCAGGAACGCTATTTGCATGTCGCAGAAACCATGCCAACGCGGCAGAACCCCAGCGGGATGACCGACCGCCGCGAGATCGACGAAAAGATTGCCGCGCTCGAGGCCAAGAGGATTGCCGAAGGTCGCCCTTCAGCCTCCCACGCCAAGATAGCAGTTCCATCGTGAGTAAATTCAGTTGAAGCCTGACCAATGGTAAAATCATAAAAGGGAACTTCATGCCGACCGTTGCAGCGCAGATGACCAATCCAGACGCCCAGCCTGTTCTTTCCATCTCCAATCTCACCACATCGTTTCTCGTCGATGGCGAGTGGCGCAAGGTCGTGAAGGACATTTCCTTCGATGTCATGCCGGGAGAGACGGTCGCCATCGTCGGCGAAAGCGGTTCCGGCAAGAGCGTGACGTCGCTTTCGATCATGCGGCTGCTCGCCAGGGCCAGCAGCCGCATCGAGGGTGCGGTCAGGCTCAACGGCCGCGATCTCCTGGCACTACCGGAAGCCGAGATGCGAAAGGTGCGCGGCAAGGATGTCGCGATGATCTTCCAGGAGCCGATGACTTCTCTCAATCCGATCTTCACCATCGGCCGGCAGATTTCCGAGGCGCTAACCTGCCATGGCAATATTTCCAAGACAGAAGCCAAGGCGGAAACGATCCGCCTCCTGGAAAAAGTGCGCATCCCCAACGCGTCCTCGCGCTTCGATGAATATCCGCACCAATTTTCCGGCGGTATGCGCCAGCGCGTGATGATCGCCATGGCGCTCGCCAGCCGCCCGAAACTGCTGATCGCCGATGAGCCGACGACCGCGCTCGACGTAACAATCCAGGGCCAGATCCTCGATCTCATTAAGGTGCTGCAGGAAGAGGAAGGCATGTCGGTCCTCTTCATCACCCATGATATGGGCGTTGTTGCCGAGATTTCCGATCGTACCATCGTTATGTATCGCGGCGAGGCGGTGGAAACGGGCAAGACCGACGATATCTTCCACCGCGGCCAGCATCCCTATACTCGAGCCCTGCTGTCAGCCGTGCCGCGCTTGGGTTCGATGAAGGACCAGCCGCAGCCGCTGCGCTTCCCGGTCGTGGACGCAAGCACTGGCGAGCGCAGCGAACCCAAGGCGCTCGCCGACACGGTCGATCACCGCAAGACACCGGTGCTCGAGGTGAAGAACCTCGTCACCCGCTTCGATCTTCGCGGCGGCCTCCTAGCCCGCCCGACTGGGGCGATCCATGCGGTCGAGAACGTCTCCTTCGATCTCGCTCAGGGGGAAACCCTGTCGCTGGTCGGCGAATCCGGCTGCGGCAAGTCGACGACAGGCCGCTCCATCATGCGCCTTATCAATCCGAAATCCGGCGAAGTTCGGCTCGACGGCTATGATGTGATGAAGCTCAATACACTCGACCTGCGCCGGATGCGCCGCAGTATCCAGATGATCTTCCAGGACCCTTTCGCAAGTCTCAATCCGCGCATGACGATCGGCGCCGCGGTTGCCGAACCTTTCATCGAACATCGCTTGGGCACGCGCGCTGAGGCTCGCGAAAAGGCTGCCGATCTTCTGGAGCGGGTCGGCCTGAAAGCCGATATGATGAGCCGTTACCCGCATGAATTCTCGGGCGGCCAGCGGCAGCGCATCTGCATCGCCCGCGCGCTCGCCCTCGATCCGAAGGTGATCGTCGCCGACGAAAGCGTCTCGGCGCTCGACGTCTCGATCAAGGCGCAGGTTTGCAATCTGCTGATGGATCTGCAGCAAAGCCTCAAACTCTCCTATCTCTTCATCTCGCACGACATGGCCGTGGTCGAGCGTGTCAGCCATCGCGTCGCCGTCATGTATCTTGGCGAGATTGTCGAAATCGGCCCGCGCGCATCGGTGTTCGAAAATCCGCAGCATGCCTATACAAAGAAGCTGATGGCGGCCGTCCCGGTGCCGGATCCATCACGGCGCGGCATCCGGCGCAACCTCGCCGTCGACGAGTTGAAGAGCCCGGTGCGCCCCGTCGGCTATCAGCCACCCGCGCGACACTACCGGGAAGTCTCGCAGGGCCATCTGGTTCGAATGGAAGAGGCCGCCTGAGGCGTATTCTGACCTTGACGCCACCGAATTCCGGTCAAATATCGGCATCCTGTTTTTCCATCTGATCTGGAGTGAATGATATGACCGATAACGCGCTCGATATTCCGGTAAAGAGAATCGACGGCAGCGAGACGACGCTTGCCGACTATCGCGGCAAGGTCATCATGGTCGTCAATGTCGCGTCCAAATGCGGCCTGACGGTACAGTACGAAGGGCTGGAAAAGCTCTATGAAGAAAAGCGCGGCGAAGGTCTGGTTATCGCCGGCTTCCCAGCCAATGATTTCAAGGGCCAGGAGCCGGGCACAGACAAAGAGATTCTGGACTTCTGCACGCTGACCTACGACGTGCAGTTCCCGATGTTCTCAAAGATCGCCGTCACAGGCGAAGAGCGCCATCCGCTCTATAACAATCTCATCGCCTCAGGCGTCGAGACGACCGGCGACGGTCCGATGCGCGCCCGCCTGGCCGAACGCGGCCTGCACACCGGCGAAAACGGCGGCATTGTCTGGAACTTCGAGAAATTCCTGATTGGCCGCGACGGCAAGGTTGCCGCCCGCTTTGCGCCCGACGTAACCGCCGACGATCCGCGCCTGCTCTCGGTTCTGGAAAAGGAACTGGCGCGCGCCGGCTGAGGCGCCCGCTCTCATTTGGGCCTCCAAAATAACGCATCACATCAATAGGTTGCGCCACTTTCAGGGCGAGGGCCTGACGTGTTCAGCCGGATGGCGTAATTGCCTGCCCTCCAGCCTGGGAGTATCTTTCCCTATCCGAATACATCGTGACGGAACGCTGCATCAATTCTGATGGGAGGATGTCATGCGCGAACCTGATATGCAGAAACTCGATACCCTTGTCGGGCGCCTGGTCGGCGATCTCGGCGCAGCGGTCTCAGGTGTGTTGGTAACGCTCGGAGACCATCTGGGCCTGTTCAAGGCCATGGCTGACGGAACGCCGAGGACTTCGGCTGATTTGGCCGACAAAGTCGGTGTGAAAGAGCGCTATGTGCGCGAATGGCTGTCAGCTCAGGCAGCCGCCGACTATGTCAGTTATGACGACAAGACCGAGCGTTTCTACCTGACGCCGGAACAGGCAATGGTATTTGCGGAGGAAAACAGCCCTGCCTTCTTCGCGGGCGCTTTCGATGTCGTTCAATCCATGTGGATCGACGAGCCAAAGGTCGT
This sequence comes from Rhizobium pantanalense, assembly GCF_030182525.1. Lineage (NCBI taxonomy): Bacteria > Pseudomonadati > Pseudomonadota > Alphaproteobacteria > Hyphomicrobiales > Rhizobiaceae > Rhizobium > Rhizobium pantanalense. The sequence continues at coordinate 285,267 of NZ_JAQJCH010000002.1, read as the reverse complement.
CAACGCCTTCAAGACCGGCAGCGGCCTCGGCTGGCATGAGCACAGCACCTGCCTGTTCCGCGGCACGGAACGTTTCTTCCGGACAGGCTACAACAGCCATCTCGTTTCGGAATGGATACCGGCGCTCGACGGCATGCGGGAAAAGCTCGAGGCCGGCGCGATCGTCGCCGATGTCGGCTGCGGCCACGGCGCCTCGACCATCCTGATGGCAGAAGCCTATCCGAACTCGACCTTTTTCGGCTTCGACTACCATCTCCCGTCCATCGAACGAGCGAAAGCTGCGGCGCAGGAAGCAGGCGTTGCTGGCCGTATCACGTTCGAACAGGCGACCGCCAAGGACTTCCCGGCTGCTGACTACGATCTTGTGGCGATGTTCGATTGCCTGCACGACATGGGCGATCCCGTCGGTGCAGGCAAACATATCAAGGACACCCTCGCCGATGACGGCACCTGGATGATCGTCGAGCCCTTCGCCCATGATTGCCTGAAGGACAATCTCAACCCGGTCGGCCGCGTCTACTATGGGGCTTCAACGATGATCTGCACGCCAGCCTCGCTGTCGCAGGAAGTCGGGCTGGGTCTGGGCGCGCAGGCTGGCGAGCTGAAACTGCGCAAGGTTGCCATGGATGCGGGCTATTCGCATTTTCGCAAGGCGACCGAAACGCCGTTCAACATGATCTTCGAAGTCAGGGCATGAAGATTATGCCGCACGCTTCATCCAACACGCGGCACCGCATCTTATAGACGCTGCCCGTCTTCCCCGAACAACGACGCGAGCGCCGGCTGGAAATAAACCGGCTGCTCGGTGTCAAGCGCGACATCCTCATCGGCATCGATACGCACCGACAGCGTCTCGCTGCCGACCTGACCCCAAATCAGATTGTCCGAGCCCATGGGCTCGACGATGGTGAACGTCGCCGGCAGGCTGGCAGCCCGTCCGCTCGCGGGCTGGAACTGCATTTGCTCGGGCCGGACGCCAAGCGTCGCCTTGCGGCCCTCGCCGGGCGTACCGGAAAACTCGTAACCGTTGAGGTCGATCGCGCGGCCATCCGGCAATATGAACGCCGGCACGCCGCCGTTGCTCGTTACCTGCCCTGACAGGAAGTTCATCGAGGGCGAGCCGACGAAACCTGCCACGAAGCGATTGACCGGGCGGCGATAGATCTCCTTCGGCGTCGCGAACTGCTGAATGACGCCGCCGCTCATGACGGCGATACGATCGGCAAGCGTCAGCGCCTCGATCTGGTCGTGCGTCACGTAGATCATGGTGGAGCCGAGGCCGCTATGAAGGCGCTTCAGCTCGACGCGCAGTTCGGTTCGAAGCTTCGCGTCAAGGTTGGAGAGCGGCTCGTCGAACAGGAATACATCGACGTCGCGCACCAGGGCGCGGCCGATCGCGACACGCTGGCGCTGGCCGCCGGAAAGCTCGCCCGGCCGCCGCTTGCGCAAGGGGTCTATCTGCAAGATCTGCACGGCGCGGTCGACACGCTGGGCAATCTCGTCTTTCGGCATACCGGCGATGCGCAGCCCGAAGGAAAGATTTCCTTCGACGGTCATCGTCGGATAGAGCGCATAGGACTGGAACACCATGCCGATGCCGCGATCCTTCGGCTCCTCCCAGGTGACGTTTCTGTCGCCGATCCAGATCTGGCCGTCGGTGATATCGGTCAGCCCGGCAATGGCGTTGAGCAGGGTCGACTTGCCGCAGCCGGAGGGGCCAAGCAGCACGATGAACTCGCCGGATTGTATTTCGAGATTAAGCGATTTCAGGACGCTGACGCTGCCGAAATCGATAGCAAGTTCGCGAATGGAAACATTGGCCATGAACTATCCCTTGACTGCACCGGCGGTGATGCCGCGCACGAACCAGCGACCCGAGCCGAAATAGACGATCAACGGCACCAGGGCGGTGAGGATGGTCGCCGCCATGTTGACGTTGTAGAGCTTCTCGCCCTGGGTCGAGTTGACGATGTTGTTGAGCTGCACGGTCATGGGAAAATTCTCCCGGCCGGCGAAGACGACGCCGAAGAGGAAGTCGTTCCAGATGCCGGTCACCTGCAGGATCGCCGCGACCACCAGGATGGGGATCGACATCGGGATCATCAGTCGAAAGAAGATCTGCCAAAGCCCGGCACCATCGATGCGAGCTGCCTTGAAGAGCTCCATCGGCAGGCTCGAATAATAGTTGCGGAAAAGCAGCGTCAGCACCGGCAGACCGAAGACCGTGTGGGTGATGATGATACAGGGCAGCGTCGAATAGATGCCGACGTCACGATAGATCAGAACCAGCGGATAGATGAACACCTGGTACGGTATGAAGGCACCTAGCAGCAGGATGGCAAAGAGCACGTTTGCCCCTTTGACCCGCCAGAAGGACAGCGCATAGCCGGTCAGCGACGAGATCAGGATCGACAGGATCATGCTCGGGATGAGGATCTTCACCGAATTCCAGAAGCCGACGCTGATGCCGCCGCATTCAAGCCCGGTGCAGGCCGTGCTCCATGCCTGTACCCAGGCATCCGCCGTCCACATCTGCGGAAAGGCGAAGATATTGCCCTGACGGATCTCCGGCATGGATTTGAATGAGGTGACAAGCATCACATAGAGCGGCAGCAGGAAGAACAGGGCCGCGATGACGAGAAAGAGATAGAGGCCGATGCGTCCAGGGGTCAGATGCTGCGGCTTGCGCCCGGTCGGACCCTGCATGGCACCAGTGACGGAAGATGGCGTCGTCATCAGTTCCCCCTCGGCTTTTCGCGGAAATATTCATAATAGAGCCACGGCGTCACCAGGATCACCACAGTGATGAACATCACGGTCGATGCCCCCGTTGCCAGACCGATATTGCCACGCCCGAACAGGTAATCCATGATGAATTTCCCTGGCACTTCGGTCGCGATACCCGGCCCGCCGCCGGTGGTCGCCAGCACCAGTTCGTAGACCCTGACGACAGCAATCGCCAGAAGGACGCTGGCGGTGATGATGGTCGGCCTCAGGATCGGAATGACGATATGAAGATAGACCCGCCAGCTCGGTATGCCGTCGATGCGCGTCGCCTTCCATAATTCCCGGTCGACGCCGCGCAGGCCCGCGAGCATGATTGCCATGACGAGGCCGGAAGATTGCCAGACACCCGCAAGCACGATGACGTAAAGCGCAAGATCGCTCTGGACGATCCAGTCGAAGCGGAACCAGGTGAAGCCGATGCTGTCGGCAACCTTCTGCAAGCCGAGCGTCGGGTTCATGATCCACTGCCAGACCAGCCCGGTCACGATGAAGGACATAGCGAAGGGATAGAGGAAGATCGTTCGGAAGGTGTTTTCGAAACGGACCTTTTGGTCGAGCGCGACGGCTAGAAGAAAGCCGAGGATCAGGCAGCCCGCGATGAACAGAATACCGAAGATGACGACGTTCTGCAGCGACAGCAGCCAGCGCGCCGTCGAAAACAACCGCTCATACTGCTTCGTGCCGACGAAAATGTTGACCGGCAGCACCTTGCTGTCCGTAAACGATATCCAGATGTTCCAGACCACCGTGACAACATAGGCAAGAAGAACGATGGCGAAAGCCGGAAACAGGGCCACGTAGGGCGAAATATGCATCTTCCTACGGCTGACGCTCGCAGGGGCGACAGCCGCCTTTACGGCAGTGGCGCTCGTATTTGGGCTGCTCATGGGCGCGCTCCTCCTCAGCATTCATGGAAATCGGCGGCAGGCTTACCTGCCGCCGCATGGATGTCGATCGAAGCTTACTTGGCCTGTTCGATGACCTGCGCAAACTGCGCGGCGAACTGGTCCGCCGTCATGCTGGGTGTCGTCCAGTATTGAGCAATGAGATCGCCTTCGGTCTGGACGACATCCTGAGGAGTCAGCACATCGGGCGCCAGGATCTGGCGGCTCGGATCCTTGAGCGCGTTCAGGCCCTTCTGGGCGCAGGCGTCGAGCTTCGACGTATCGACGTCGAGACGCACGGGCACGGAACCCTTCTTGGAGTTGAAGGCAAGCTGGCCTTCCTTCGACATGATGACGGTTGCGAGCAGTGTCTGGGCGTCGGTGGCCGTCTTATCCTTGAGGACAGGGAAGACGAAGATGTCGCCGCCCATCATGAAGTTGGATTCGCCAGGCCCGAGAATGCAGCCGAAATCCTTGTCGGCGACGAGGCCGGCATGGATGAATTCACCCTTGGCCCAGTCTCCCATGAACTGGATGCCGGCCTTGCCGTCGATCAGCATGCCGGTCGCGACGTTCCAGTCGCGGTTCGGGCTGCCAGGGTCCTGATAGTTGCGCAACTTGGCGAAGACTTCCGCCACATGCTTGAACTTGTCGGACTTGACGGCATCCGTGTCGAGATCCTTCCAGACCTTGGCATAGAGATCCTTCCCACCCTCGCCGAGCAGGATGGCGTTGAACATCGACTGCAGCTGCCAGGGTTGACCGCCGACGGCAACCGGGATCAGGCCGGCAGCCTTGATCTTGTCGAGCGCGGCAAACATTTCATCCCAGGTCTTCGGCTCTTCCGTCACGCCGGCCTTGGTGAAGACGGCCTTGGAATAGAAGACCCAGTTCTGGCCGTGGTCGTTGATGGGAGCGCCATAGATATGATCCTGGAACTGGATGGCCTGATAGAAAGATGGCGTCAGAACCGATTTCCAATCCTGCTCCTTGGCGAGATCGTCGAGCGGCCGCAATAGGCCCTGTTGAGCCAGTTCGTTCATCTGCGTGCCGGTGTTGAACTGCATGGCCGTCGGCGGATTGCCGCCGATGATGCGGTTGATGCCGATCGGACGAGCAGTCGAGCCGGAACCGGCAATTGCGGTATCCACCCATTCGCCGCCTGCAGCGTTGAAGGCCTTGGCCAGTTCCTTCACGGCTGCGGCTTCACCGCCCGAAGTCCACCAATGCAGAACTTCGGCCTTCTTGCCTTCGGCCAGAGCGCCGGTCACGCTCGCCGCGACCAGCGCCGTGGCGCCGACCAATGCCATCATCAATTTGCGCATGCGTTCCTCCTCCTTTGACGGCGTTCTTCAAACGCCTTTCTTCAGCCTCCGCCGTCTCCAGACACCGGATGCCGAATCTCCTGATCCTCCAAAACTGTGCGGCAGGGCCTCCGCTCCCCGCAGCAAGTGAGCAATGCTTCCTCAGGCATTGCCCCTTCGTCAAGCCCGCAGTCCAAAAGGACCGCATTTTCTCAACTCTATAGCGCACTCAATGAGAAACGTCCCTCATTTATTGCGCGGGGTATCGGATCGGGGCGACCGCAACTACTGTGGATTGCAACCACCGAACGCGATTGCGCCGAACGCTCGAATGCCGTCATCACCTCAAGGGCGTGGAAAGCCAGTTCCGACGATACCCGATGCTGGCGTTCCGAGCGAAGGGAATCCACCATCTCCGCCGCGCCCAATCCGCGCAGGCCGAGATGACCTGGCACACCTTCCGTATAAGGGTGATCGACGGGGATTTCCCTCCACGCATCGTCACCATCGCGAAATATCTCGACCTTGCCGCTGAAATTGTTCGGATCCGGCGTCACCATAGTGCCTTCCGAGCCGTAAAGCTCGATCTGATTGTGCTTATGTTTGATGACATCGAAGCTGGTGGCAATGGTGACGGTCGCACCGCTATGGAACTCCATAACACCAGTCAGATGGGTCGGCACCAGTACCTTGATCGTCTCGCCGCGACGCGGATCGGTCTTCACCGTGCGTTCGATGCGGGTGATCTTCGCAGTGCCGAAGACCTCGCGCACAGGGCCGAGTAAGGCGATGAGGTTCGTCACGTAGTACGGACCGACATCGAGCATCGGCCCGCCGCCGCGGCCATAGAAGAAGGCTGGGTTGGGATGCCAATGCTCATGACCCGGCAACAGCAGCATGGCGGTGGCCGAAATCGTCTTGCCGATGCGCCCTTCATCGAGCAAGCGCCGTGTCAACTGGTGACCGCCGCCGAGGAAGGTGTCGGGAGCGCAACCGAGCCGCAGGTCGCCTGCTCGCGCGATCGCCATCAACTCCTGTGCCTCGGCCATGGAGACGCCAAGCGGCTTCTCCGAATAGACATGCTTGCCGGCAAGCAGCGCCTTCTTGCTGATGGCATAATGCGAGACCGGGGTCGTCAGGTTGATGATGAGGCCGATTTCCGGATCGGAAAGCATCGTATCGAGCGCAACGGCCTCTATACCGAACTGCTCGGCGAGCTTGCGGGCAGGCTCCTGATAAAGATCGTAAACAGACTTCACGCGAATGAAATCAAACATATGGAGGGTCGCGACATAGGTGGCACTGATATTGCCGGCGCCGACAATGCCGACTTTCATGGGTTCGTTGTTCATTGGCTTGCCTCTAGAGAGCAATTCCAGGAAAAGTGCGCAGCGGTTTTTCCGTCCGGAATTGCGTGAAAACAAAGAGATAGAGCGGTTCAGAGATTCCGTGAAAAGCTGAACCGCCCTAAGAAATGATGATATCGAGTTCGGCGGCAGCGGTGCGCAGATAGCTCATGCCACGGCGCATCTCGTCATCGAATTCCGGCGTCGCTTCGCGGAAATGGGTCCAATGCGATGCACCCGGCGCATCTTCCAGCTCCAGCGTGATCGGGCCGGAATAGCCGATGGTCTTGAGTGCCGCGAAAATCGCCTTCCAATCGATCTTGCCGCGCCCCGGGCGCCAATGGGCGTTGGTGTGCCCTTCATTATCGGAAAAATGCGTATTGAAGATCCGATCGCTGAGCGCCAGCACGACGTAATGCGGCATGTCGCCAGCCGGAAAGAGATGGCTCGGGTCGAAGTTCAGGCCGAGATTGGCGGCACCGGTGCGCTCGATCAGCCGCAGCATGCCCTGACCGGAGCTGACCCAGCGATAGGGATGCGGCTCGATCGCGACCTTGAGACCCGCGGCGGCGGCAATCTCGCAAGCCCGGGCAAAACCCTCGACCACGGCTTCATATTCACCCGTCCAATCCCATTGCGGTTCGACCGCCGCGCCCCACTCCTGCGAGATCGGCCTCTGCAGGATCGGCTTGACCTCGGATTGAAACGGATAGGGCGTCATGCTGGTGACGATCGGCGTGCCGATCGCTGCTGCGACATCCATGCCGCGCTTGTAGCCTTCGAGATCAACCGTCGATACGGCAGCGCCCGCGACACGGCTGAAGGGCAGATTGAAGAAGAAGTTGGTGAGCACCAGCCCCTCTCCGTCAGCAATCTGCTTCAACTCGCGGACGGTTTCGGGTGTGTAATAGCTCAGCATGTCCACCGACCAGGCGGTGAGCTCAAAGCCCTTGCAGCCCGTCGCGGCGAGCCGCCGCAACGGCGCCTGATATGGCGGGTTCCAATTGAAACTCCAAATAGGCGATCCGAAAAAAAGCGATCCGTCGCTCACGTCATCCTCCCTTGCAATGGTAGAGCCGCTCACGGCGAGGCCTCCACGCCTGAGCAAATGTGCCTTGCCGATGAGCCTCCTCGCTCAAAATCGACAATTCGTAACGTTACGATTATGGAAAAGATGGAGGCTGTCAATCGGCTATTTTTCGCCAAAAGAATGCTCGACGTCGTTCAATCTGCAAATTCGTAACGTTACGAATATCTTCTCAGCATCTGCTCATCCTGCAAGCAGCAACATTCTTCAGGCATGGCGTAACTGGCTTTGATGATCGACGAAGGCGGCGCGGACGACTTCGTGCAAATCGGCCGGATTTTCACCGCCGATCGCCCGATGCAGGAAGGCGGCCAATCGCTCGCCTATGGCGTGGTTCGAATAGTGGAAGGTACTCAAAGGCGGGTTGAAGAAATCGGGCAGCGCCGTGCCGCCATAGGTAATCAGCGCGAAATCCTTGCCGGCCTGCCGCCCGGCATCGCGCAGGCCTGCAAGAAAACCGAGAGCCGCCTCCTCGCTGGCGATGAAGGCGGCCGTCGCCGTGGGATTCTGCACTGCTATATGCTTTGCCATCCCGCGACCATTGTCGGGTGTGGCCGTGGTGAAATGGATGCCATCATCAGGCACGTCGAGGTGACGCTCGGCAAAAGTCCTGCGCCAGCCCCTTACGAATTGCAGGCTGTAGGTGAATTGCTGGCTGGGCGCGATCAACAGCGGCTTGTGGTGGCCCGCATCAAGCAGAAGGCGTGCAGCCTCCGCTCCGATCATTTCATGATCGAGATCGATGCTCGGATGAACGCTCAAAAGCTCCGTCCGCCCGAAGGTGACAAAGGGCATGCCGACCTCGAGCAGATATTTGACGCGATCGTCCTGCGGGGTCGTGTGCGTAATGATGATGCCGTCGACCGATCTCTCCTCGACGATATCGCGCACCGTCGCGAGTGGATCATCTGTCTGGAGCTGCGGGACGATTGTCGTTCGGTACCCTCGTGCCTTCATATAGCGCGAAGCGCCTTCGATCAGCGAGGCAACGACAATGTTCATCTCGCCCTCGCGCCCGAAAGGCAGCACGATGCCGATGGCATGCGTTTTACCGGTGCGCAGATTGATGCCGCCGAGATTCGGACGATAGCCAAGCTCGCCCGCGACGCGCTTGACCAGTTCGATGGTCTCGCGATTGACCTCCGGGCCTTCCTTGAGAGCACGGCTGACTGTCGTGACCGAAAGACCGAGAGCCGTAGCCACGGTCCGCAAGGTCACGCGCTGACCTACTTCGCGACGCAAGCCGCGTCCTACCGCCGATCCCTGCACCTTCGACAAATCATTCCGCTCCGCCATATCGGCGCGAGAATGCCCGCAGGCGGGTAACGATGCAAGCGCAGGGTGCGATCAAAGTCGAAGAGGGTACGTGTTTTGGGCTGTCGATCCGATCGTGTCGCATGACATTAGGACACAACCTTAAGCATAGGTATTCAGCCGGCATTCAGAAAGGCAATTTTAAGATGCATACCGCCAGCCATTCTATTATTAGGAGAAGATCATGGACAAATATACCAAAACCGTTTTGACAATCATCGCCGTCGCGCTCGCGGCAATCGCCATACAAAACACAATCACGCCGGCGCAAGCCGTCGGTGGCGGCTGCGGTACCGAGACCTACCGGCCCTGCTATGTAAAGCTGGTGAACTAAAGCGGATTCAGATTTTAGGTCGAACAGACCTAAAATCAGCCGGCTCTAGCGCAATCACTGCTGCCCCTGGGATACCTCGGGCAGCTTTTATCCCAGCCGATTATGAATCAGCGCCTTTTCGCGCAGCCTGAATGGCCGTGCGGGCGCCGGCGCGCAGTTGCGCCGTTTCCGTGCCGGCGATGACCAGATCGAGGCCAAGCTTCAGATATTCCCCAGCGCGTGCGCCATCGCCGCCGAAGGCACAGATTACCTTGCCATGGGCACGGCAGCGTGCCAGCGCGGTTGCGAGCGCCTGATCGATCGCGGCGCTATCGGGTGCAAGACGGGCGCCGTTCGAAAGCGCGATGGAAAGATCGGACGGGCCGACGAAGATACCATCGATGCCGTCGACTGCGAGAATCTCGTCGATCGCATCGAGCGCCATGCGGGTTTCCACCATGGCGATGGTAGCGGTCAGGCTGTTGGCGCTCTGCAGATAATCTTCAGCTGGCAGGCCGAAATGATTGAGCGCCAGCGATGGCCCCCAGCTCCGCTCGCCGAGCGGCGGATATTTCGTCGCTTGCACCAAGGCGCGCGCATCATCGGCAGAATTGATCATCGGCGCGATAATGGCGGAGGCGCCGGCATCGAGAAGGCGCGAGGCAGAAGCAAAATCGCCGACGGGAATGCGGGCAATCGCCGGCTTGCCGGCCAGGCGCACATAGGCGATCCCGTTGGCGGCGGACTCCATGTTCCACATGCCATGCTGCATATCGAGCACAATAGTATCGAAATCTTCCTGAGCCAGATGGTTGACGAGCATCGGATCAGGAATACCGACCCAGCCGGAGATCATGCCGCCATTCTCGCGGCGCTTCAGGCGTCCGGCAAAACCGTTCATGTCAGTCGTCATCGTCTTTCCTCACCTATCAAGACCCGGCCCCATTTTGGAGCTCGCCTCAACCGCCAAATCACGGCGAGCCGTTGCAATCGACAATACTCAATTCCCATTGCCGAGCCACTCGAAAGTGCACATGCGACTGATACAAGTCGACAAAGCACGGCCTCGACCATCGTCGGTTGCCGTGCATGACGGTGATTTCAAATCTGCCAGACGACCATGACAAATATCCAGCTATTTGGGTCGGTTCGTCACGCTCGCAAGGCGGCCAAGGCGTGAGTGAAGACGAGAGATGCCGACAGGCCGACGGCATCTCTCCTCCGCGGGATCTCGCCGGCTCCTTATCGCTCAGCGATCAGCAAAACGCTGCTTCGCAAAGTCCGTAACAGGCGTGTAGAGGCTGATGAGCGTTCCCTCGGGATCGCGGATCTGCCCTGCCCGGTTGCCCCAGGGCATCAGCTTCGGTTCGTGCACGACCTCTACCTTGTCCTTCAACCTTGCGAATTCGGCATCGACATCGTCGACCTGGAATTCGATAACAAGCGATCGGTTGACGCCGGGTTCGGCACTGCCCTCCTTGAACAGGGCGACAGTCTCGGCGCTTCCGATCGCAAGCGTCGCCGAGGGGGTGACGATCTCGGCAAAGACCGGCGCCAGCCACTCCGCAGCCTGACCCGTGACCATCTCATAAAAGCCGACCATTTTCTTGATGTCTGAGGCGATCAGACGCGTGGATGCCAGTTTCATCGCATACTCCTTCAAAAAGCCGGCCGAACATATCGTTGGCGGCTCGAAGGCTCTTGTTGCATAAGGCTGTTGCCACCATACTGGCAGCAGGAGTCAGCAGGAATGCGTCGCGCCGACCGTTTGTTTCAGATCATACAGATATTGCGCCGGTCGAACCGGCCGATAACCGCTGCCGCGCTGGCGGATGAGCTCGAAGTCTCCAAGCGCACGGTCTATCGCGACGTCGCCGATCTGATGAGTCAACGCGTTCCGATCGAGGGTGAGGCCGGTTTTGGATATCTCCTCTCACCGGGCTACGAAATGCCGCCGCTGATGCTGACGCCGGAGGAGATCGAGGCCGTCGTCCTCGGCGCACAATGGGTCGCGGGTCGTGCCGACAAAGCGCTTGCCAATGCCGCACGCGATGTGGTTGCCAAGATCACCGCCATCGTGCCCGAGCACCTGCGTCCCTTCATCGTTGAGCCGAGCGTCGGCGCCAAGCCGCTTCTTCAGGAAGCCGAAGAGGAAAACATCGACCTGCTCATACTGCGGGCGGCAATCCGCGAAGGGCGAAAACTTCGGCTGCGTTATCGGTCGGATGCGGGCGCGGAAAGTACAAGGATCGTCTGGCCCGTCATCCTCGGCTATTCCGACACCAGCCGCATTCTGGTGGCCTGGTGCGAGCTACGCCAAGGCTTCCGGCATTTCCGCACGGAGCGGATTACAGAGGCCGATATCCTCAATGAAGGTCATGGCCTGCGGCCAGGCGAGCTTCGCCGCCGCTGGGCAGCCTGGCGAGAGGCAGAACTTCAGCAATCTCAGCAGAAAGCCTAGGTATCGGGTGCTGACATCATTAGCCACCAGCACCCGATCATCTCAGATGATCCCGCCACCGCCAGCAACGGAAGCCGGACGCTCGGCGGCGACTTTGTTGCGATAACCGCTCGCCCTGTAGGTGGCGACCGGATCGATGGCGCCGCCGGCGCGACGGCGGGCTTCGGCCAGGATCGGCTCGACATCGGCGCGATAGGCGCGCTTCAGTGTTTCCGACGCCATCAGCGCGTCATTCGCATCCTGATAGCCGTCCAGCGCCTTACGATCGACAATCAGCGCCTGTGCGTAGGCGCGGCGGATCTCGTTGGCGCTGGAAATCAGGCTTTCGATCGGGTCCGTGACGTTGTGCGACTGGTCGATCATATGCGCCGGATTGAAGTCGTTGACCCCGCGCCGTTCGGCATCGACCAGCTCGTTGAAGACGAGGAACAGGCGGTAGGGCTCGATGGCGCCGGCATCGAGATCGTCGTCGCCATACTTGGAATCGTTGAAATGGAAACCGCCGAGCTTGCCGAATTGGATGAGGCGCGCGACGATCATCTCGATATTGGTATTCGGCGCGTGGTGACCGAGATCGACGAGGCACTGCGCCTTTGGGCCGAGTGTCTGCGCGATCAGATAGTTGGTGCCCCAGTCCTGCACGACCGTGGAATAGAAGGCCGGCTCATACATCTTGTGCTCTGAAAACAGCCGCCAGTCATCCGGCAGCGCCTTGTAGATGTCGGTCATGGCGGCGAGATAGCGCTCGAAGGCCTTGGTGAAATTGGTCTGGCCGGGGAAGTTCGAGCCGTCGCCGATCCACACCGTCAGGGCCTTCGAGCCGAGCGCCTTGCCGATTTCGATGCATTCGATGTTGTGCTCGACGGCCTGGGTGCGGGTCGCAGCATCGACGTGGCTCAGCGAACCGAACTTGTAGGAATGGGCCTGACCGGGCGCATCGGAAAAGGTGTTGGAGTTCATGGCGTCAAAGCCGAGGCCGAGTGCATCGCCTTTCGACTTCAATTCCCTCGCATCGGCCTTGTCCCAAGGAATGTGCAGCGAAACCCTTGGTGTTGCCCGCGTCAGCTGCTGAATGACGGCGCAATCATCAAGCTTGTCGAAGATGCCGCGTGGCTCGCCGGTGCCGGGGAAACGGGCAAAGCGCGTGCCGCCGGTGCCAACGCCCCAGGACGGAACGGCAACGAAGAATTCTGAAACTTTTTTGGTGACGGCTTCGATATCGATGCCGCGGCGGGCGAGCGTGGCACCGAGCGCCTCATAATCGGATTTCAGCGCGGCGGCACGCTTGTCATTTTCCTCAGCGACCAGATCGGGCGCGATCCTGTATTCGGCCATTCTTTCCTCCCATGTACGTCATTCGAAATATCGGCGTCTCGATCAGCTTATTCCCTCTTCTCCCCCGCGGGGAGAAGATGCCCAGCGGGCAGATGAGGTGGTAAGGAGCGAAGCGACGACCATCTTGAGCGTGAGCGAAAGATAGAATTGTGTCCGCCGTTTTCCCCCTCATCCGGCCCTTTGGGCCACCTTCTCCCCGCTGGGGAGAAGGAAGTGCGGCCAACTACCGCGTGAAGCTCTGCGCGTTGCCGGCGTCGACGTTGATGATATTGCCCGTCGACTTGGCGGAAAGGTCCGATGCCAGGAAGTAGATCGCTTCGGCGATGTCCTCCGGGAACACATTCAGCTTCAGCATCGAGCGCTTGCGATAATGTTCCTCCAGCTCGTCCACCTCGATCTTCGAGGAGGCGGCGCGCTGCTCGCGCCATTCGCCATTCCAGATCTTCGAGCCGCGCAACACGGCGTCGGGATTGACCGTGTTCACGCGAATGCCAGCTTCAGCACCTTCCAGTGCCAGGCAGCGGGCGAGATGAATCTCGGCGGCTTTTGCCGTGCAGTAAGCGGCGGCATTCGGCGAGGAGGCCAAACCGTTCTTCGAGGCGACGAAGACGACATTGCCGCCGAGATTCTGGCGGCGGAACAGCCGGAAGGCTTCGCGCGAAACGAGGAAATAGCCTGTCGCGAGGATATCGATATTGCGGTTCCACATCGAAAGCTCGGTGCTCTCGATCGGCGCAGAAGACGCGATCCCGGCGTTTGAGACCAGAATATCGACGCCGCCGAATTCGACGCAAGCCTCGGCAAAGGAGGAGATGACGGCATCTTCCTTGGTCACGTCGAGCTTGACGCTGCGCACCGCATCCGCTCCGTATCTTTTGGCGAAATCGGCCTGTGTGCTCTCCAGCGCCGCCTGATCGATGTCAGCCAGAACCACACAAGCGCCGTCGCCCACCAGGCGTGCCGCCGTCGCACGGCCGATGCCGCCGGCGCCGCCGGTGACGAAAGCGACACGGCCGGCAAGGCTCTTCGGCTTCGGCATGCGCTGAAGCTTCGCCTCTTCCAGCAGCCAATATTCGATATCGAAGGCTTCCTGCTCCGGCAGGCCCTGATATTCGGAAACCGTGGAGGCGCCGCGCATGACATTGATGGCGTTGACATAGAACTCGCCGGCGATACGGGCCGTCGCCTTGTCGCGGGCAAAGGACAGCATGCCAACGCCGGGCACGAGGAAGATCACCGGGTTCGGATCGCGCATGGCAGGCGAATTGTCATGCTTGCAATCATTATAGTAGCGCGCGTAATCGGCGCGGTAATCTTCCAGCGCCTTGTCGAGACCGGCGATGACGGCATCGACATCGGGCTTGGTCGGGTCGAAATCGACGATCAACGGTCGGATCTTGGTGCGCAGGAAGTGATCCGGGCAGCTGGTGCCGAGCGCGCCGAGCGGACGAAGGCTCTTCGAATTGACGAATTCGAGCACGGCATCCTGATCGTCGAAATCGCCGAGCTTGCGCTCGGCCTTGCCGATGCGGCCGCGGATCTCAGGCATCAGCCGGGCAGCGATGGCGCGGCGCTCCGCCTGCGGCAGGCTCTGGGTAATGGCACCGCCGAAAATCGTCTTGCCTTCCGTCTTGGCGGCGAACCATTCGATCGCCTTGTTGATGATCGCGAGCGTCAGCTCGTAGCATTCCTTGGCGTCGTTGGCCCAGGTGAAGAGACCATGGCTTTCGAGAACAACGCCCTTAGCATTCGGATGCGCCTTGACGAAGGCTTCGAGATCGAGGCCGAGCTGGAAGCCGGGACGGCGCCAGGGCAGCCAGCCGATCTCGTCGCCGAAGATCTCGCGCGTCAGTTCGCGCGAATTCTTCGAAGCGGCGATGGCGATGATGGCATCCGGATGCATGTGGTCGACATGGGTGAACGGCACGAAGCCGTGCAGCGGCGTATCGATCGAAGCGGCTCGGGCATTCAGATTAAAGGTGCAATGCGGCAGGAAGCCGACCATGCGATCCTCGTCGGCAACGCCCTGATAGATGTTCTTCAGGCTGTCGAGCTTGTCCTGATAAAGCGTAGCGAAACCGTCGAGCTTGATGGTGCCGACATCGCCGCCTGAGCCTTTGACCCAGAGCACCCTAACCTTCTCGCCGGAGAGCGGATCGGTTTCCATGACCTTGGCCGAGGTGTTGCCGCCGCCATAGTTGGTGATACGCTTGTCGGCACCGAGCAGATTCGACCGATAAAGCAGCTTGCCCGGCTCATCCAAGTCGGCCGCATACGCATCATCCCAACGGTTCTTCAGAAACTGAACGCCAGCCGCCATGTCATCCTCCCTTGAAATCAAGTCTTTCGGGCAGACCGGATCATGATGGAGCCGCCCTTTCTGAGCAGGGTATCGCTCACGTATAGTCACCTTGTCAATCGAAAACGATCAAATTCGATAATGTTGCGCTGCAATATGAAAGTTTATGATCGTTTATGATTGACACGTTGTCATATTTGCGAAATAACCGCCGACAAGGAGGAGCCTATGCACGAACGTGAACGCCATCGCATTATTCTGAGCGCCGTACAGGAAAAGTCTGTCGTGACGATTCAGGATATTTCCGAGCTGACCGAGGCTTCGGAAGCGACGATACGCCGTGATATCGCTGCCCTGCATGTACAGGGAAAGATCCGGCGCGTGCGCGGCGGCGCGGAATCGATCCATCCCCCACAGCTCGGCAATCTTGCAGCGCGGCCGTTCCGTGTATCCGAAGCCGTCAATATCGATAGGAAACGCGCAATTGCGCGCAAGGCCGCCGAACTCTGCAACCCCGGCGACGCCATTATCATCAATGGCGGCACGACGACATTCCAGCTGGTTCACTATATCTCGGCCTTCCGGCTGCAGGTAATGACCAATTCCTTTGCCATCGCCGAACACCTGGTCAAGCATTCGAAGAACAACGTGACGGTGCCGGGCGGCGCGATCTATCGCGAACAAAGCCTGATCCTCTCGCCTTTCGACAACGATACGATCCGGAATTTCTATGCGCGGCGCATGTTCGTTGGTGCACAGGGCGTCGGCCCGCTCGGCGTCATGGAAGCCGACGCGCTTGTCATCCAGAGCGAACAGAAGCTCATGCGTCAGGCCGACGAACTCGTCGTCATGGTCGATTCGAGCAAATTCCGTCAGCGCTCCAGCCTGATCCTTTGTCCGCTTGAGCAGGTCTCGACCATCATTACGGATGACGGCGTTTCCGCCGACACGGTCCGCATGATCGAGGATGCGGGCATTTCGCTCATTATTGCAAATGTTTCGGCTCAGGCCGAGGAGGAAGATTCCCCGTCGGTCGCATGAGACGCGCGGCTCAGGCGGGGTGAGCATGCCTATTAACTTTGGGAGGAAGTGACATGAATATTGCAAAGAAACTGGCGATCGGCGTCGCGCTTGCCGCCACGCTTTTCGCCGGCGCGGCCAGTGCAAAGGACATCAAGATCGGCCTCGTGGTGAAGTCGTTGGGCAACGGCTTCTTCGAAGCCGCCAACAAGGGCGCACAGGAAGCCGCAAAGGATCTCGGCGGCGTGCAGGTGATCTACACCGGACCGACCTCGACCACGGCCGAAGGCCAGATCGAAGTCATCAACTCGTTGATCGCGCAGGGCGTCGATGCCATCGCGATTTCGGCAAATGACCCCGATGCAGTCGTCCCGGCTCTCAAGAAGGCCACCCAGCGCGGCATCAAGGTGATCTCCTGGGATTCCGGTGTCGCCAAGGCCGGCCGCATCCTGCAGCTGAACCCCTCGTCTAACGAGCTGATCGGCAAGATGTGCCTGACGCTCGCCAAGGATCACCTCGACGGCGGCAAGGGCAACTTCGCCATCCTGTCGGCCACGACGACGTCGACGAACCAAAACATCTGGATCGGCGAGATGAAGAAGCAGCTGAAGGATTTCCCGGGCCTCAACCTGGTGACAACGGTCTATGGCGACGACCTCTCGGACAAGAGCTATCGTGAAGCCCAAGGCCTGTTGACCTCGCATCCGGAAGTCAAGGTCATCGTCGCTCCGACGACGGTCGGCGTGCTCGCCGCTTCGCAGGCCGTCAAGGATGCCGGCAAGATCGGCCAGGTCTACGTGACCGGTCTCGGCCTGCCGTCCGAAATGGCCGGCGCCATCAAGTCCGGTGCAACGAAGGAATTTGCGATCTGGAACCCGATCGATCTCGGCTATTCCGCAACGCAGATCGCCTATCGCCTCGTCAAGGGCGAGACCGACGGCAAACCCGGCAGCGAGATCAATGCCGGCCGCATGGGCAAGATCAAGGTTGGCGAAAACGGCGAAGCCGCCATGGCCGATCCGTTCGTCTACAACGCTTCGAACATCGATCAGTTCTCCAAGGTTTTCTGATCGAAAATCGAACTCGCAGCTCTCCGGCGGCATCAGCCGCCGGACCTGGTTTCATTGATCCGGTACATTGCTGATGACCACAGTCCTTCAACGCTCCATCGCGGACGCACCAGCCGCGAACAATCAGGCCATTCTGGAAATGCGGGGCATTTCCCAGATCTTTCCAGGCGTGAAAGCGCTGGATGGCGTCAGCATTTCGCTCTATCCCGGCAAGGTGACCGCGCTGATCGGCGAGAACGGCGCGGGCAAATCGACCCTCGTGAAGATTTTGACCGGCATCTATCGTCCGAATGAAGGCGAGATCCTCGTCGACGGCAAACCAACGGCTTTCGCCAATGCACAAGCCGCGATCGATGCCGGCGTCACGGCTATTCATCAGGAAACCGTACTCTTCGACGAGTTGACAGTTGCCGAAAACATCTTCCTCGGCCATGCGCCGCGCACGTCCTGGCGCACCATCGACTGGAAGACGATGAACAGCCGCTCGAGGGAACTTCTGCAATCGCTGGAAAGCGCCATCGATCCCACGACCCGATTGAAAGACCTCTCCATCGCGCAGCGCCATCTTGTGGCAATCGCACGCGCTCTGTCGATCGAGGCCCGCATCGTCATCATGGACGAACCCACAGCAGCCCTTTCCCGCAAGGAGATCGACGATCTCTTCCGCATCGTCGAAGGATTGAAGGCGAAGGGTAAAGCGATCCTCTTCATCAGCCACAAGTTCGATGAGCTCTATGAAATCGCCGATAATTTCGTCGTCTTCCGCGACGGTCGTGCCGTCGGTCACGGCGAACTGAAGTCGACGCCGCAGGACGAAATCGTTCGCATGATGGTCGGACGCGACGTCAAGGACGCTTTCCCGAAAGTGCCTGTTACTATCGGCGGCACCGTTCTCGAAGTCGACAAATACTGTCACCGCACCGAGTTCCGCGATATCTCCTTCAAGCTTCGGCGCGGCGAGATCCTTGGCGTCTACGGGCTGATCGGCGCCGGACGTTCCGAGCTTTGCCAATCGCTCTTCGGCATCACCAAACCGCTGTCCGGGCGCCTGACGCTCGACGGACAGGAAATCCAGGTACGTTCGCCGCAGGATGCCATTGCCGCCGGCATCGTCTACGTGCCGGAAGAGCGTGGCCGCCACGGCCTGGCGCTGCCGATGCCGATCTATCAGAACATGTCGCTACCCTCCCTCGGACGCACCTCGCGCAAAGGCTTCCTGAAGGCGGCCAACGAATTCGCTCTCGCCCGCAAATACGCTGAACGGCTGGATTTGCGCGCGGCCGCGCTTTCCGTGCCTGTGGGAACGCTCTCCGGCGGCAACCAGCAGAAGGTGGTCATCGGCAAGTGGCTGGCGACGCAGCCGAAGATCATCATTCTGGATGAACCCACCAAGGGGATCGATATAGGCTCGAAGGCTGCCGTCCACGGCTTCATCAGCGAGCTGGCGGCCGAAGGCCTCAGCATCATCATGATCTCCTCCGAACTGCCCGAGATTCTTGGCATGTCGGATCGCGTGCTGGTCATGAAGGAGGGTCTGTCCGCTGGCCTTTTCGAGCGCGAAGGTTTGACGCCGGAAACCTTGGTGCGCGCCGCCACGGGAAATGCATAAGGAGAGCCGGATGCCACGCATCCTCAAAAAGCGCGAAACACTGCTCGCCGTTATCATCGTCATAATGATTGCCGGTTTCGCAACGCGTGCGGCCGGCTTTGCCGAGCCCAGCAATCTTGCCAATATCTTCAACGACACCTCGATCCTCATCATCCTGGCGCTTGCCCAGATGACGGTCATCCTGACGAAATCGATCGATCTGTCCGTTGCCGCCAATCTGGCGCTGACAGGCATGGCAGTTGCGATGCTGAACGCAGCCTACCCCGATATTCCGCTGATCGCACTCGTCATCACGGCAATCCTGATGGGTGCGGTTCTCGGCGCCATCAATGGCTATCTCGTCTGGGCGCTGGAAATCCCGCCGATCGTCGTCACGCTCGGCACCCTGACGATCTATCGCGGTATGGCATTCGTTCTGTCAGGCGGCGCGTGGGTCAACGCGCACCAGTTCACGCCGATCTTCCTGAACGTGCCGCGCACGCCGCTTCTCGGCCTGCCGGTACTTGCCTGGATCGGCATCGCGATCGTGCTGATGATGTATCTGGTGCTGCGCTATACGCAGTTCGGCCGCTCGGCCTATGCGAGCGGCGGCAATCCAGTTGCCGCCGTCTATGCCGGTATCGACGTCGGCTGGACGCGCTTCCTCGCCTTCGTTCTGTCCGGCGCGCTCGCCGGTCTCAGCGGCTATCTCTGGGTCTCGCGCTATGCGGTGGCCTATGTCGATATCGCCAATGGGTTCGAGCTCGATAGCGTGGCGGCCTGCGTCATCGGCGGCATTTCGATCGCCGGTGGCGTCGGTTCGGTCGCCGGCGCGGTCTTGGGTGCCCTGTTCCTCGGCGTCATCAAGAACGCACTTCCGGTCATCGGCATCTCGCCGTTCACGCAAATGGCGATTTCAGGCACCGTCATCATTCTTGCCGTCGTCTTCAACGCCCGGCGCGAACGCAACCGCGGCCGCATCATTCTGCGCGATCAGGCCGCGAAGGACACCGCCAGCCAGGGAGCACACGCATGAGCAACGGTTCGCAAGCGGTAACCGCGGAAAAGCGCGTCATTCCGGATCGCCTCGGCACGCCTTTCAAGCGCATCATGGCGAGCTGGGAAACGCTGCTTTTCGGCGTCGCGGTCGCGATCTTCATCTTCAATTCGCTGGCTTCGCCCTATTTCCTCGATCCCTTCAATCTCTCGGACGCGACCTTCAACTTCACCGAAAAGGCGATGATCGCCTTTGCCATGGCGCTCCTCGTCATCGCTGGCGAAATCGACCTCTCGGTCGCAGCCATCATCGCGCTCGCCTCGACGGCCATGGGGGCCGCGGCGCAACTGGGCGTCGATACGCCCGGCCTCGTTGCCATCGGTATCGGCGTCGGCCTCGTCTGCGGCATCTTCAACGGATTCCTCGTTTCCGTGCTGAAGCTGCCATCGATCGTCGTCACCATCGGCACGATGAGCCTGTTTCGCGGCATTTCCTATATCGTTCTCGGCGATCAAGCCTATGGCAACTATCCGGATAGTTTTGCCTATTTCGGCCAGGGCTATGTCGTCTGGGTCTTCTCGTTCGAATTCGTGCTCTTCATCGTGCTGGCGATCGCCTTTGCCATCCTGCTGCATGCGACGAATTTCGGCCGTCAGGTCTATACGATCGGCAACAATGATTTCGCCGCGCGCTTCTCGGGCATTCCGGTCGAGCGGGTCAAATTCATCCTGTTTCTCCTGACCGGCATCATGAGCGGCATTGCCGCGGTCTGCCTCACCTCGCGCCTCGGCTCGACGCGCCCTTCGATCGCGCTCGGCTGGGAACTGGAGGTGGTCACCATGGTCGTGCTCGGCGGAGTATCGATCCTCGGCGGCTCGGGGACGATCGGCGGCGTCGTCATCGCCGCCTTCGTCATGGGCCTCGTCACCTTCGGCCTTGGCCTGCTGAATGTTCCCGGCATTGTCATGTCGATCTTCATCGGCCTCCTCCTCATCATCACCATCGCGCTGCCGATCGTGGCAAGGCGCATCAGGACCATGAGCTCCAAATGACCGCTGCTCTCGAACGCCACGCCTTCAAGATGACGCTCAATCCAGGCATGGAAGCGGAATACCGGAAGCGGCATGATGAAATCTGGCCCGAGCTGGTCGATCTGCTGCATCAGGCCGGCGTCAGCGATTATTCCATCCATCTCGACCGCGAGACGAATACGCTTTTCGGTGTGCTGACCCGGCCGAAAGATCACACGATGGCCAGCCTGCCCGCACATCCCGTCATGAAGAAATGGTGGGCGCATATGGCGGATATCATGGCGACCAATCCCGATAATTCGCCCATCCAAAGCGATCTCGTCACGGTCTTTCATCTGCCATGAACAGCGAGACAGTCTACCGCCACATCGCCGTGATCGACATCGGCAAGACCAACGCCAAAGTCGTTGTGCTGGATGCCGGGACCGGTGCCGAGATTGCGGCCATCAGGACCGCAAACAGCGTCCTGAAGTCAGGTCCTTACCCGCATTACGATATCGAAAGCCTATGGCGCTTCATCATCGAGGCGTTGAAGGGCTTTGCAGCCACGCCCGGCTTCGATGCCATATCAATCACCACCCATGGCGCATCCGCCGTGATGCTTTCAGCCGATGGCAGCCTTGCGTTGCCGGTTCTCGACTATGAGCATGGCTATCCCCAAGCCGTTCAGGATGCCTATGCGCAAGTGCGCCCGGCTTTTGCCGAAACCTTTTCGCCGCGGCTATCCGGTGGCCTGAACGTCGGCGCGCAGATCCATTATCTGAAAATTACTTTCCCGGCGGATTTCGCCCGTGTCGCGACGATCCTGACCTATCCGCAATATTGGACGTTTCGCCTGACCGGCGTTGCCGCCAACGAGGTGACCTCGCTTGGCTGTCACACGGATCTCTGGAATCCAACCACCCAAAACTATTCGTCTCTGGTCGACGCGCTTGGCATTCGCGGGCTGATGGCGCCGGTCCGTTCAGCTTTCGAAGCACTTGGGCCGGTCCTGCCAGCACTTAGCGAAGAGATCGGACTAACAAAATCGGTGCCCGCCTATTGTGGCATTCACGACTCCAACGCTTCACTGCTGCCGCATCTGGTCGAGAACGAAGCACCTTTCGCCGTCGTCTCGACGGGAACCTGGGTGATCAGTTTCGGCGTCGGCGGCGATCTCGATCATCTCGATCCCGCTCGCGATACCCTTGCCAATATCGATGCCTATGGCCGCGCCGTGCCGTCTTCCCGCTTCATGGGTGGCCGCGAGTTCGAGATTCTGGCAGCGGAAATCGGTATTGCATCCCATGAAGCAATCGAAGCCGCGTTGGAACCGGTGATCGAGAAAGGCCTCATGCTACTGCCCAACGTCGTTGACGGATCGGGACCCTTTCCCGGCCAGACGCGACGCTGGATCGGGGATATCTCCGTGAGCAAGGCCGAACGGCTCGCAGCCGTCAGCCTCTATCTCGCGCTGATGACGGAAGCCTGCCTCGATCTGATCGGCGCCAAAGGACCGGTCTTCGTCGAAGGTCCCTTTGCGCTCAATCGCCCCTACCTCACTGCCCTCTCTGCCTTGACGAGCACCGATGTCATCGCACTAGCGAGTTCGACCGGTACCAGCCAGGGTGCCGCCTTGCTGGCAGGGATAAGACCCATCAGTGCCGCGGATAGCCCGCCTGTTCGCGCGGAACTGCCGGGGTTGGCGCGCTATCGGCAGTCCTGGCGCGAGGCCATGATCTCCTAATCTTCGGTTCTGGCGAGTTCTGCCGCCGCGATTTCGGCAACACGCAGCGTCGGTTCGACGTGTTCATCCTCGCCATCTTCGATCAGCCAGCTTGCTGAAAGGCCGGCCCAGGCAACGATCCATCGCAACAGGCGCCCGCGCTCCATTCCCGCCGCCTCGGCAACGACTGCCACTTGCCGGGCAAGACGGCCGGGAGATGTGGCGACGGCGTTATCCGGATTGCAGAAGAGATTGGCGTAGTCGAAGCCGCGTTCGCCTACGAGCCCCTTGGGATCGATCGCAAGCCAGCCGCGCTCTGAGAAGTCAAGAATATTGCCGTGATGGACATCGCCATGCAGCGCCACGACATCGCGGGGTTCCGACAGCAGTTTGCGGGCCGTGACAGCAGACCGTACGAAAGTGCCACCTTCGCAGTGGGCCATAGTTTCGAGCGAACGAAACCGGTGGACAAGCGGAATCAATTGCGGCAAGCCGCCCCCGCGAGAGGCATGAAGCCCAGCGACAGCCTCGCAGATGATCCGGCTTGCCTCGTCGTCCTCGCCATTCCTTGCCATCTCGGCAAGTGAGCGGCTGCCTGTCGCCCGTTCGAGCAGGATAGCATCGTCCTGATGTTCGAGAACACGCGCAGCACCAATGCCATTCCACCAGACCATAAGCTCGGCCCCCGATTTCTCCTCCGGTGCGTCGGCGATCTTCAGCATCGCCGGCTCACCATCACGACGCACGGGGAAAAGCCGGCTGGAATGCGTCACGATCGGAGCGCCATCGGGGATCAACCGCCAGAGGTCAAAATAGGCTTTGAAATCGTCACTCTCATTCACGCGACATCAATCTCCTCGGCATAGGCCACGCCATGACGGGCGCCGTTACCTATGTGGGTCAGCGGCGTCGAAACTTCCACTTTTAGATTCACCTCACTTTACCGCCATATCGCCTGGGTCTTGGGAGCTAGCGCGCAACAACCATCCCTCGTCAAAATTTTCGAAAAAACGCTAAAATTGTCTTCGCGACGGTTATTTTCTTGCGGAATCGTCGCAATATTCCTACACAAAATACCCTCATGAGCGCTTTCGAGATCAAAAAATGTCCGAAGGCGATCATCGGCTTCGATATCAGCCTCGTTTCTTTAAAAAGAGCGCCTCACGGCAGTTTGCGCGTCGAGACAGGTGATTGCGGACGGGTTCAAAGGGCGCTGCCGCGCCTATCCAAGGAGAGCTAACATGAGTCTGAAGACATTGACGGCCGCGACCTTCGTCGCTTCGCTGGCCTTCGCACCTCTCGCACATGCGGACATCACCATCGGCCTCATCGCGCCGCTAACCGGCCCGGTCGCAGCCTATGGCGAGCAAGTCAAGAATGGCGCACAGACCGCCGTCGACGAAATCAACAAGAGCGGCGGCGTTCTCGGCCAGAAGCTCGTTCTGAAGCTCGGCGACGACGCCGGCGATCCGAAACAGGGCGTATCGGTCGCCAACGGCTTTGTCGGCGAGAGCATCCGCTTCGTCGTCGGCCCGGTCACTTCGGGTGTCGCTATTCCGGTTTCAGACGCGTTGGCCGAAAACGGCATCCTGATGGTCACGCCGACCGCAACCGCTCCGGACCTGACCAATCGCGGTCTCACGAACATCTTCCGCACCTGCGGCCGAGATGACCAGCAGGCCGTCGTCGCCGGCGAATATGTCGTGAAGAACTTCAAGGACAAGAAGATCGCGATCCTCAATGACAAGGGCGCCTATGGCAAGGGCCTGGCGGACGCCTTCAAGGCTGCGATCAACAAGGGTGGCATCACTGAGGTCGTCAATGACTCGCTGACCCCCGGCGAGAAAGACTACAGCGCCCTGACGGCAAAGCTGAAGCAGGCCGGCGTCGAAGTGATCTACTTCGGCGGTTATCATCCGGAAGCAGGTCTGCTGGCCCGCCAGCTGCACGACATCTCCGTCAAGGCGCAGATCATCGGTGGCGACGGCCTGTCCAATACCGAATATTGGGCGATCGCCAATGATTCCGCAGCCGGCACGCTCTTCACCAACGCGTCCGACGCGTTGAAGAACCCGGCTTCGCAGAGCGCCGTTGCCGCCCTAAAGGCCCGTAACATTCCGGCCGAAGCCTTCACGCTCAACGCCTATGCCGCCGTCGAAGTGCTAAAGGCTGGCATCGAGAAGGCCGGCAAGGCAGATGATGCCGAAGCCGTGGGCGCTGCGCTGAAGAAGGGCGAACCCGTCGACACTGCCATCGGCAAGGTCACCTACGGCGAAACCGGCGACCTGACCTCGCAGAGCTTCTCGCTCTACAAGTGGGAAGGCGGCAAGATCGTTTCGGCCGAATAAGCCGTTACGTCATCGCTTCGAGATAGAGCCGGGCCACTTTCTGGCCCGGTTTTTTGTTGTCGATCCATAAGGTACTGCCACTCAGCAAACACTACGGAGACGCTCGATGCAGGTGGAAAGGACCTCCTCGCCCGGCCGCTTCCACCAATTATTCTGAGAGAAGATCTCGACCTCCTGCAAGCCAAAGAAACCGGCCTTCTCGATCTCCGCGCGAATACGCTTCAAGTCGATGACGCCATCGCCCATCATGCCGCGATCGAGCAGCAGGTCCGTGGTCGGCACCAGCCAG
This sequence comes from Rhizobium pantanalense, assembly GCF_030182525.1. Classification (NCBI taxonomy): domain Bacteria; kingdom Pseudomonadati; phylum Pseudomonadota; class Alphaproteobacteria; order Hyphomicrobiales; family Rhizobiaceae; genus Rhizobium; species Rhizobium pantanalense. Next base: position 260,089 of record NZ_JAQJCH010000002.1, on the reverse strand, counting down.
TCGCAGATGTGATGCGCTAAAATTCGGCCTCCAGCGCCAGCGCGCGCGATCTGCTGATAAAGCTTCGGGTCCCACCAGACATGGTAGACATCGATCGCGACACCGATGCCCTCACCCAAAAGATCGCAGATGTCGAGCGCCTGTTCCAGCGTGTTCACGCAGGCGCGGTCGGCCGCATACATCGGATGCAGCGGCTCGATCGCCAGTGGTATGCCGGAGCTACGCGCATGCGGCAGGATCGCCGCGATACCGTCCGCCACCATCTCGCGGGCATGAGCGATATCCTTCGATCCCTCCGGCAGACCGCCGACGACGAGAACCAGGCAATCGGCATTCAGCGCCGCCGCTTCGTCGATCGCCCGCTTGTTGTCGTCGATTGCAGCCGCCCTACCCTCGGCGCTTGCCGCGGGAAACATGCCGCCGCGGCAAAGGCCAGTCACTTTGAGCTTGTTGTCGGCGACGATGCGAGCAGCCTCCGAAAGCCCGATCTTATGCACCTGATCGCGCCAGGGCGCGATCGCGACGATATCCTGCTTGAGGCAGGCTTCGACCGCTTGGCGCATGTCATATTGCGGGCGCACTGTTGCCAGATTGATGGACAGACCCTCTATAGCCATAATGATGATTCTCCCCCGATCTTGTCCGCTAGTCGATGCCGACGGTGGCAAGGATCGCCTTCATGCGATAGACCGCGAGATCGGGGTCACGCAGCACGCGCGCCGCGTCCGCCAGACGGAAAAGCTCCGAAAGATGCTGGATCGATCGGGTGCTCTGCTGGCCGCCGAGCATCTGGAAATGGTCCTGGAACCCGTTGAGATAGGCGAGGAAGACGACGCCTGTCTTATAGAAGCGCGTCGGTGCCTTGAAGATATGGCGCGATAGCGGAACAGTCGGCGCCAGGATCGCATGGAAGGCGTCGAGGTCGTTTTGAGCAAGCTTTGCGAGAGCCGCGCTCGCCGCCGGTGCGATGGCATCGAAGATGCCGAGCAGGGCATGCGAATAGCTCTGCTCGTCACCGGCGATCAGTTCGGCATAGTTGAAATCGTCACCGGTATACATCTTGACCGACGGATCGAGCCGGCGGCGCATGACGATTTCCTTCTCCGCCGAAAGCAGCGAAATCTTCACGCCATCGACCTTGGCCGCATTCTGATTGATGATCGCTGTCGCGGTCTCCATGGCCAGCATGTCGTCGGCCGAGCCCCAATAGCCCGCCAGCGCCGGATCGAACATCGAGCCGAGCCAATGAATGATGACGGGCTCTTTGACCTGACCGAGGATGCGGTCGTAGACCCTGACATAGTCGTCCGGGCTCTTGGCGACTGCCGCCAGCGCCCGGCTCGCCATGAGAATGACGCGGCCGCCCTGCCCTTCCACATAGGCGACCTGTTCCTCATAGGCGCGGATGACGTCATCGATCGTGACTTTGGGACCGGGCTGCAGGTGATCGGTCCCGGCGCCATAGGCGATCACGGCATCCGGCCGGCCGCGGGCGGCCGACTGCGCATGCGCGATCAGCTCCTTTGCGCCGGTCCAGTCAAGCCCCATGCCGCGCTGGGCGGTATCCATTGCTTCCGCGACGCCAAGGCCGAGTCCCCAGAGATACTCGCGGAAAGCGATCGTGCGCTCCCAGTCTATATTGCGGTCAAGCCAGGGATCGTTATCGGCAAGCGCATCGACCACGACATGCGCGGCAGCATAGGCCACGCGATTGAAATGATGACCGCCCGCCGGTTTCACAGGCGCCATCAACGGCTCATTGACGGGCGTGAAAGCGGCGATCGTACCATCCGCCCTTGGCAAGTGAAGGCTTCTCTCCATGAGATCAGCCTCCTAACGGGCCGAAAGGGAGGGAACGTCGACCCAGCGACGCTCGGCCCAACTCTTCTGTGCCAGCTCTGCCAGCTGCACACCCTTAGCGCCCTCGCGCAGCGTGAACTTCCACGGCGCATCCTCGACCACATGGCACAGGAACTGCTCCCATTGCGCCTTGAAGCCGTTGTCGAAGGCCTGCGTATCGGGCACCTCTTCCCAGGTATCGAAGAAATTGATCGGCTGCGGCTGATCCGGGTTCCAGACGGGCTTCGGCGTGTTGACCCGATGCTGCGTCCAGCAGCGCATCAGACCGCAGACGGCCGATCCATGGGTACCGTCGACCTGGAAGGTGACGAGATCGTCGCGGCGAACCCTGACCGCCCAAGAGGAGTTGATATGCGCGATAACGCCACCTTCGAGCTCGAAGGTTGCATAGGCGGCATCGTCGGCATCGGCAACATAGATGTTACCGTTCTCATCGACGCGGCTTGGAATATGCGTCGCGCCGAGGCAGCTGACCGACTTTACCTCGCCAAAGAGATTGTCGAGTACATAACGCCAATGCGGCAGCATATCGAGGATCATGCCGCCGCCGTCTTTTTTGCGGTAGTTCCAGGAGGGGCGCTGTGCCTTGACGCCCCAATCGCCTTCGAAAACCCAATAGCCGAATTCGCCGCGCACGGAGAGGATCTTGCCGAAGAAGCCGCTGTCGCGCAGCATGGCGATCTTGCGCAGCCCAGGCAGGAACAGCTTGTCCTGAACGACACCGTTCTTGACGCCGCGACGCTCTGCCGAGGCAGCAACCGAGAGCGCCTCCTCCAGCGTCTCGGAAATCGGCTTTTCGCAATAGACATGCTTTCCGGCGGCAATCGCCTTCTCGAGAAGCTCGACGCGCATCTGCGTCGAACCGGCATCGAAGAAGATCGTATTGCCGGGATCGGCAAGAGCGGCACCGAGATCCGTCGTCGTCTTCGACAGGCCGTGCTTGCGGGCGATCGCCTCGATTTTTTCGGCATTGCGGCCGACAAGTAGCGGCTCGGGCATCAAGCGGTCGCCGTTCGACAGAAGAACGCCGCCCTGTTCGCGGATCGCCAGGATGGAACGCACGAGATGCTGGTTATAGCCCATGCGGCCGGTAATGCCGTGCATGATGATGCCGATCGGCTTCGTTGCCATGAGTTTCTTCCTCCCGTAAATAACTATATAGTTACATAACTGACACGGCGAGCCGATGCTGTCAACGGCCATCGTCAATGGCCGCGACGGCAATCATCTGCCGTTGCTGAGCTCGTGGCTCCGGGGATTTCAGGGACGCAGATAGGCGAAAATCACATCGACGATATGCTCGCCCCAGGCGTCGATCTCACTCTTGTCAGAGAGGTTCCGACGGAAGATCGTCGAGAGCGTCCAGCGGTTCGTGAGGAAGAACGAGCCGAGGGCCGCAATGCTCATATAGATCTTCACCGGATCGCAGCCGCTGCGGAATACGCCCGTCGCCACACCGCGATCAAGCAGGCCGGATATCTCCGACACCAGCGGCGAGTGCAGCTCGAAAATGCGCGCCGAACGCTTCAGGAAGCGGGCCTTATGCATGTTTTCCGTGCTGAGAATCCCCAGGAATTCCGGGTGATCCAGAAAATATTGCCAGGTGAAGACGACCAGCTCCCGCATGCCGTCGGCAGGCGAGCGATGCGAGAGATCGAGCCGTGCTTCCGCCGAACGGATCGCGATATAGCTACCTTCCAGAACGGCGACGTAGAGCGCATCCTTGCCGCCGAAATAGTGATAGAGCATCCGCTTGTTGATTTTCGCCCGTTCGGCGATGGCATCGACGCGAGCGCCGCCATAGCCGCGCTCGGCAAATTCCTTGGTCGCAGCCGCCAAAATCGCCTTGCTGGTGCGTTCCGCATCCCTGAGACGGGGCCGTTCCGAAGCTGCGCGCGAGGGTGTTTTCTCTGCATTCGCAAGGCCTGCATTCCTTGCGCTACGCTTCACGGTCTTGGCTTCTGACATCATGGCTCCCGGCGGCATTTCGTAAGGCTTATGCGGCCCACCCTCGCGCCGATAAGTAACCGATCATCGCATAAGTTGACAGCCCCCGGCGAATCGAAGGCAATAGTAACCATATGGTTATATCGATTTAAATGTGAATATGGCGAAGGATATGGATAAGAAACGTGGAATTTCCAGCGCTGCCGTAACCTTCTGAATGACGGTAGATTGGGCCGGGACAGGGCAGCGATCTTGCGTTCGGTCCCCATCCGGCCCTAGAGAACAATAGGCAAGCGACACCGGGTGAGCATGACAAAAAAGCAAATCGCAATCATTGGCGGCGGCCCTGCCGGGTTGATGGCGGCAGAGACCTTATCGAGGCTTGGCCATCACATCGTGGTCTATGACAGCATGCCGACGGTTGCGCGCAAGTTTCTGCTGGCCGGAAAATCCGGTCTCAACATCACGCATTCGGAAGATTACGGTGTTTTTGCCACCCGCTTCGGCGCTGCTTCGTCCCTATTGCGCGCGGCGCTTGACGATTTCCAGCCTGATGAGATCAGAGCCTGGGCGAAAGGCCTGGGAACAGAAACCTTCATCGGCTCGTCCGGCCGCGTCTTCCCGAAAGTCATGAAGGCGTCGCCGCTGCTACGTGCCTGGCTGGGGAGGCTGGAGACGCTAGGCGTCAGCATCATGACGCGGCACCGCTGGTGCGGCTTCGAGGACGACAGTCTGGTCTTCGAAACACCAAACGGGCACCGGCTCGTGCGCCATGACGCCGTTCTGCTCGCGCTCGGCGGTGCAAGCTATGCCCGGCTCGGATCGGACGCGGCATGGGTCAGCCGGCTGCGCGATAAAGGGATCGACATCGCCGCCTTCCAGCCAGCCAATTGCGGTTTCGATGTCACCTGGAGTGCGACCTTCAGCGAGCGCTTTGCCGGCGAACCCCTCAAAGCCGTGACGGCAGCATCGGAAGCCGGAATTTTTCCCGGCGAATTCGTCATCTCAAAAACAGGAATCGAGGGCAGTCTGGTCTATGCGCATGCAGCCTCGTTACGCGACCGGTTGGCAAAAATGGGCGAGGCCTCGCTCATTGTCGATCTGGCGCCCGGACGCAATGAGGAGCGTTTGGCGCGCGATCTGGCGCGGCAGGATCCCAAGGCCAGTTTCTCCAATCGCCTGCGCAAGGGCGCCGGCATCGAGGGCGTCAAGGCGGGTCTTTTGCGCGAGCTTGCCGAACCCGCCGTTCTCTCGCATCCGGAAGCGCTTGCCGGCCTGATCAAGGCTTTGCCGATTCCGTTGCTGAGGCCGAGACCCATTGCCGAGGCCATCTCGTCTGCCGGCGGCATTCGTTGGGATGAGCTCGACGAAAGATACATGCTGAAGAAGCTCCCCGGCATGTTCGTCGCCGGAGAGATGATCGATTGGGAAGCGCCGACGGGCGGCTATCTTCTGACGGGCTGCTTTGCGACCGGGCATGCAGCGGCAAAAGGCATGGATTCCTGGCTCAAGGCCAGTTGATCCAAGCCGGAACGCCTGAGCTTTAGCCGATCCGGCCCTTCTCCATCAGCCAGGCAACCGCTTCCTGAACGGCCTGCAACGAGGTGTAGCGGGGCCGGTAGCCAAGCAGTCTTTCAGCCTTCGCAATCGAGCAATTCGGGCTTCTGGCAATGTGCTCCCAGGTCGCCTGCGCATCTTCCGCCGACTGGCTTTCGGCCCATGCCCCATAGGGCAGGAATTCCAACTTTGGCTCATGTCCGAACCAGCGCGACATGGCCTCTGCATAGCCTCTGAGCGTCAACGCACCGCCTGAAACCGCATGAAAAGCCTCTCCCGTCGAGACCCGCCAATTGGCAATAGCGCCCATGAACATTTGCGCGACATCATCGGCATGAACGTGGTGGACTGTCTCCAGGCCGAAATTCGGCAGAACGAAGGTTTCACCGCGCGCCAAGGTCGAAAACGCCGACAAGTTGAAATGCCCGGCGGGATTAAGAGGCTCCCAGCCTGGACCGACGATATGGCCGGGATGGATCAGGGTTGCGGGGAATCCCCTGCGGCGCGCCTCCTCAAGCAAATGCGCTTCGATCGCCGCCTTCTGAATGCCATAATCGCCGAAGGGCCGCTTTGGCGCCTCTTCCGGCGTCGGAACAACGGTCGAAAATCCATGCGTCCAGATCGTGCCCGTATGCAGGAAATGGCCGACATGATCGGTGAGCGCCTCCGTCAGATGCCTTGCGCTGTCGAGCGTGAAGCAGATCATGTCGATGACGATATCCGGTTTCAAGGCGCGAATGGCTGGACCGAAGCTGCCTTCCTTCTCCATGGCGGAGCGATCCATCGCCTGCATCTCCACATCATTCCACGCTTTGTTCGGCGAATAGGGTTTGGCCTGGCCGCGGCTGATCGCCACGACCTCATGCCCCGCTTCCACGAGCCGCGGCACGAGATAGGTGCCGATATGGCCCGTTGCACCGATAATCACCGTGCGCGTCATGATGTCCTCCCAAGGTCAAGATTGAAATCGGCGGCTGCCGATATGAAAGAAATGATCTGCTCCGTGAGAATAGGAGAGCGGACGGCTTTGTCATCCCTCTCATGGCTGAAAAAGTCATTCACCACCGTCTTCATTGCAGGAGGCGGTGACGGAGGCATCCGCGGCATCTTCCAGACCGCATCGGGGACTGAACCGCCACTTTTTCCATCACCCATACACGAACATGCGAATTCCTGGGCACTCACTGTGGCATGAACGCAAGATCGGCCTTTGGCATCTTTGCCGCCTTGGTAACAAGGAACTGATTTATTCTGAATAGATACAATGGCTTGAATCATGATCGTCCAGCTGGGGCGCCTTATGGCATCGGTATTGCATGTCCGGCTTTCCAGACCATGCCGCCGGGATTTACCAATGCCGAACAAGACATCATCGCCATCAGTGCGACCGCTGATTTCATGACTCCCTCCACCAGACAGATCGCTCAAACCAATTCGGCATCGTCCCGTGCCATGATTGCGACACCGCATTGGCAGGCCAGCGAAGCAGGCGCGAAAGTGCTCAGACGCAGCGGCAATGCGATTGAGGCATTGGTTGCGGCCGGAGCTGCTCTATCGGTCACCTACCCCCATTTCTGCGGGCTGGGCGGTGACGCTGTCTGGCTGGTGGCGGACGAGAAAGGCAATGCACAGACTTTCCTCGGCATCGGGCAGGCGGCGGCAGACATTCCGCGTAGAGACATACCTTTACGAGGCGCAGCCTCGACCCTGACGACGGCCTGCCTCGTGGATAGCTGGGAGAAAGTGCTTGCCTATTCCGCCGACGCATGGGGCGGCACGGAGCGATTGCCGACCCTTCTCGACGACGCCATCGCACTGGCAGATGCCGGCTTCGAAGTCAGCAGGTCGCAAGCCTTCTGGTACGAATTCCGGCGTGATGAGCTGAGGAGCTGGCCAGGCTTTACCGGGCTCTTCCGGTCCGGCGGCATCCAGCACCAGCCCGCCTTGGCGCAGACGCTCAAAGCCATTGCGCGTCACGGCCCCCGCGAATTTTATGAGGGAGCTCTCGCCCGTCGAATTGTGAACGGGCTTGCAGAGGCCGGCTCTCCTCTTTCGGCCGCAGATCTTGCTGCCACGCGGACCGATGCGGCGGCTCCTCTCCAGCAGGCGTATCGCGACACGATACTTCTTGCTCCACCCCCACCGACACAAGGGATAACCACCCTCGGCATCATGGGTGTGCTCGACCATTTGCCGATGGCGAATTTCCGGCCCGAGGGTCCGGCCTATTATCATGCGCTGGTCGAAGCCGTGAAACAGGCGTTCCTCGATCGACATGCGATCGCCGATCCTCGTTTCGCCGAGGACGTCTCGAAACACCTCCTCGATCCGACGCGCCTTGCCGCCAAGGCTGCGGCGATCGATCCGGCACGAGCCCTGCCTTGGCCGCAAGACTATCGACATGGCGACACGGCGCTGCTTGCCGCCGTGGACGCCGATGGAAGATGTGCGTCGCTGCTGCAAAGCCTCTATTTCGATTGGGGCAGCGGCGTGGTGGTCGGCGACACCGGCCTCCTCTGGCAAAACAGGGGCGCAGCCTTCAGCACCGACCCAGCAAGCCCCAATTATATCCAGCCTGGAAAGCGTCCTTTCTATACCCTTAATCCAGGTCTTGCGCTGAAGAGCGGGCGTCCGCATCTGGTCTATGGGACGCAGGGCGCGGATGGCCAGCCGCAGACGCTGTCGCTGCTGCTCAGCCTGCTGATCGATCACGGCCTTGATCCCGCAGCAGCGCTCGCACGCCCGCGCTTTTTGCTCGGCCGAACATTCTCGGACAGCCGCGATAGCCTGAAGATCGAGGAAAATATTGGCGCCGAACTGGTTTCTGCCCTTGCCGCCATGGGACATGAGATCTCCACCATCGATGCGCTCAGTCCACTTGGGGGCCAAGCCGGTATTATCCGTATCGGCGAAGACGGGGCGATCGACGGCGCGCATGATCCGCGGAGCGACGGAGGCGCGATCCTGCTTTGAGCGCCAGCGATCAACAATTCGATCTCATCATCCGAAATGTCCGCATCGAGGAAGATGGCGATTTCGTCGACATTGGCGTGCGGGGTGACCGGATCGCAGCCATAGAACCTCGCATTCGGTGCGACGCGGTATCGGACGTCGACGGCGGGGAAAGCTTCGCCTTCGGCGGATTTGTCGATACTCACATTCATCTCGACAAGGCCTGCATTCTCGATCGCTGCACGATTTGCGAGGGCACGCTGACTGAGGCCGTGCGGGAAGTCGCCAAAGCCAAGGCCGGCTTTGAAGAAGCCGATGTTTATAAGCGCGCCGCACGCGTCGTAGAGCAAGCGATTTCGCACGGCACGACGAGGATGCGCACCTTCGTCGAAATCGATCCGCGCGCAGGCTTCCGCTCTTTTGAGGCAATCAAGCGCATCCGTGGGGATTATGCTTTCGCGGTCGACATCGAAATTTGTGCCTTTGCTCAGGACGGGCTCACGAACGAGCCCCAAACATACGACATGCTCGACGCAGCACTTGCCGATGGTGCGGATCTGGTGGGCGGCTGTCCTTATACGGATCCCTCTCCCGACCGGCATGTGGACATGATTTTTTCCCTTGCCGCAAAGCACGATGTTGCGGTCGACTTTCATCTCGATTTCAGTCTCGATCCGGATCGAACCGATCTGCCTGACGTGATCGACGCAACGCTCCGTCATGGCTGGCAGGGTCGCGTATCGATCGGCCACGTCACCAATCTGTCGGCCATGTCGCTGGCGGAGGTTCTTGCCATCGCAGATGACCTGGCAAAAGCCGGCATAGCAATGTCGGTGCTTCCGGCAACCGATCTGTTCCTCATGGGCCGGGGTCAAGATCGCCTAGTTCCGCGTGGCGTCGCGCCGGCCCATCTGCTCGCCGGGAGAGGGGTTGTCACGTCCATCGCGACCAACAATATGCTCAATCCCTTCACACCCTATGGCGATGCCTCGCTCATTCGCATGGCCAATCTTTACGCCAATGTCGCCCAGCTTTCGCGTGACGAAGATATGAGCCTGGCTTTCGACATGGTGAGCGGAATGGCAGCGGGCCAACTCGACGGCGGCACACATCTGCAAGCCGGCGACGAAGCGACGATCGTACTCCTCGACAGCTCCGGTCCCGGTGCGGCGGTACGCGAGATTGCCCGAGTGATTGCCGGCTGGAAAAAGGGGCACAAGAGCTTCGACAACGGCCGCCCTACGCTCCACAAACCGATCTAGAACGATCGCGCCATTCCATCGGGGACCGAAGTGGTCGACGATGGAAGAAGCGAGGCGAGCAGCGCAATTGGATATCCCGTTACGGCAGAAAGATCAGTCATACCGCGTCAGGAATTCCGAGACCGTCTTCAGGCAAAGATCCTTCTCTTCGACATGCGGCATGTGGCTCGAATTTTCAAAGAGCACCCACTCGCAACCCCTGACGCGATCGACATAGGGCTTGACCACCAGTGGCGTCGCCTCGTCATATTTGCCCGAGATCAGCAAGGTCGGCGCCTCAATGAGGGCAAGCCTGTCTTCGATCGTCCAGTCCTTCATCGTGCCGATGACGTGAAACTCGGTCGGGCCGTTCATGTTGCGGTAGACGGTATTGTCCTCGTCCATGGTGGCGAAGGTGCGGGCAACTTCCTCCGGCCAAGGCACGACCCTGCAGACATGGCGATCGTAGAAGACGCGGGAGGCGATGATGTATTCCGGATCGGCGATCGTGCCGGCCTGTTCATGCTTCAGCAGCGCATCTTGAACATCCTGCGGCAGCTCCTCGCGAAGACGGTTCGCTTCCGCAACCCAGGTGTGCATGTTGGCCGGCGAATTGGCAATTACCAGCGCCTTCAGCCCCTTCGGTCGACGCACCGCATGTTCAGCGCCCAGCATGCCGCCCCAGGACTGTCCGAGAAAGGCGTAGCGATCCTGAATGCCGAGGTGCCTCAGCAGCGTGTCCAGCTCATCCAGGAAAAGCGCCGGCGTCCAGAAGTCGGGACCCTCCTCCGGCAGTCGCGTGGACTTGCCGTTGCCGAGCTGGTCGTAGTGGATGACGGCGCGGCCATCGATTTCGGCAATGTCCTTGAAGCTGTCGACATAGTCATGAGTGCAGCCAGGCCCGCCATGGGCAACGACGAGCGGCAGCCTGACGGAATCGAGCGATCCGGTGATGCGGTACCATGTCCGGTATTCGCGAAAGGGCAGAAAGCCTTCCTGCGTCGGGGTTGCGGCCACGTGTCTCTCCATCTCCAGGCTTCGATGGAGCAGACCATAACGCGACCGAAACGGGTGCGGCAGCTATCAGAAGTTATAGGATGGTTGCGCTTCCAGCAGCCGATAATGCGTGGCGCGGACGACCGCCTGCGTGCGGTTCTTGGCGCTCAGCTTCTTTGCCGCGGCGTTCAAATGCATGACGACCGTCGGCACCGAGCGATCGATGATGCGCGAAATCTCCTTCGCGGAATAGCCCTCGGCGGAATAGCGCAGGCACTCCCTCTCGCGTTCCGTCAGCCGGATCTTGCCGACACTGAGGGCTGCGGTGTCGAAGAGCGAATAGGCCGTCTCGTGGAAGACATGCGCAAGCAGGTTGAAATCGGCGATATAGCGTAGGGCGTCGCGCTCGAATTCCTTGTTGGCACCGAACCGAATTCCGGTGACCGTCGCATAATCGCCGCGCGGCATGTGCACCGGCACGGTGACACCTGTCGACATGTCGCGCTCGCTTAGGTATCGCGCAACGGGAACCGTGTCCTCGCTCATGAAGCGCTTGATCAGCGTATCGGCGTCAGGATCATAATTCCAGAAGAACGGCGCCGAAGTGCGCAGCGCCACCTGCTGCACCGGATCGATGCGGAAATAGCCGCGATCGAACCAGTATTCATACATGTCGTCGGAAATGTTTCTGAGTTTCAGAAGCGACGGGATCATGATCTTGCCGTCAAGGTCGTAGGGCACCGGCGAATAATCGTAGATCAAAGCCTCGAAACCGATTGCCTTCATGCTCTCGAAGATATGGTCGATGCGGCCGTCCAGCGTCTGATACGCCGTGAACTGGCGCCTGATGGTTCCGATTTGATCGAACATGCAGCGGTTCCCGTCTGTGCCTGCGACCTCCCAACCTATCACTTCTTATAGCTGGTGCCGAGCGCGGTTTAAGGTAAAAATTTAGCCATGCTCAAATATTGAGCAAGCAGAATCTTTCGCCGGAGTTGTCAATGTGGCGTGAAATTGAGGCGGAGGCGCGTCATGTCGTCGAGGTCGATGGCTACAAGGTGGTCGCCTACAGCTTTGGCAGCGGGCCGGAGACGGTCTTCTGTCTAAACGGCGGCCCCGGCCTGCCCTGCGACTATCTGCGCGAAGCGCATTCCTGCCTGATCGATAGAGGTTACAGGGTCGTCGCCTTCGACCAGCTCGGCACCGGCGCCTCAGACCGCCCGACCGACAAGGGTTTGTGGACCATCGGCCGCTATGTCGAGGAGACCGAGACCGTCCGCAAGGCGCTCGGCCTCGGCAAGGTCCATATGCTCGGCCACTCCTGGGGCGGCTGGCTGGCGATCGACTACGCCCTGACCTATCCCGAGAATCTCAAGACGCTGATCCTCGAAGATACCGTCGCCGACATGCCGCACCTGATTTCCGAGCTGGAGCGGCTGCGCGCGGCACTCGGCCCGGAAACGGTTGCGATGATGCAGAAGCACGAGGCGCAGGGCACCTATAATCACCCCGAATATCTCGCCGCCGTCACCATCCTCAATTATCGCCATGTCTGCCGCCTAGCGGAATGGCCGGCACCGGTCCGCCGCTCGCTCGACGATTGGAACATGGGTCCCTACGAGACGATGCAGGGGCCGAACGAATTTCTCTACATCGGCAATCTCAAGGACTGGAACCGCATTCCGGACCTTCCGCAGCTTACCATGCCGGTGCTGATCACGGCGGGCGAACATGACGAGTTGACGCCCGCCTGTGCACTCAGGATGAAGCTTGCCTTGAAGGATGCCGAACTCAAGGTCTTCGCCAATGCCAGTCACATGCCTTTCTACGAGAACCCGCGGGATTACTATCCGGCGCTCCTCGATTTCCTGTCGCAGCATAGGGCAAGCTGATGCAGGCTAAGGTGATCCAATCCCACCGACGACAAGGGGGCGATCGCCGCTATGCATCGCTATAGATTCGTACTGACACGGCCGCTGCAGTTCCTGCCTGTCCTCTTCGGCATCAGCGTCATCACCTTCGTTCTGGTGCGCCTCATTCCCGGCGATCCCGCGCGCAATATCCTCGGCACGCGCGCCACGCCGGCCGCACTTGCCAGCATTCGCGCGCAATATGGCCTCGATCAGCCGATGTGGCTGCAATATTTCTATTTCATCAAAAACCTCTGCAATGGCGAGATGGGTAAATCGATCCTCTACAAGATCGACGTGCTGCCGCTGATTTCGACGCGGATCGAGCCGACGATCGCACTGGTCGTCTCGAGCGTCATCCTATCGATCCTGATTGCCGTGCCGATGTCGGCGATTGCCGCGCGCAATGTCGGGCGCGCACCGGATCATATCGTGCGCGTCGTCTCGACCTTCGGCATCGGCTTTCCGCCCTTCTGGCTGGGGCTGATGCTGATCATCCTCTTCAGCGTCCAACTCGGCATCCTGCCGGTCTCGGGCTACGGCTCGACGATCGGCGAGAAGATCGCTCATCTCATCCTGCCGGCTCTGACCGTTGCGCTATCGCTTTCGACGGTGCTGACCCGCAGCCTGCGGTCGGCGATGATCGAATCTCTTAAATCGGATGTGGCGACTGCGGCCCGCGCCCGCGGCATGCCGGAGGGTATCGTCTTCTGGCGGCATGTCGTGCCGAACTCGCTGGTGCCATCAATCAACCTGCTTGCGGTCAACATCGGCTGGCTGATCGGCGGCACGGTCGTCGTCGAAAGTGTCTTTGCCCTGCCCGGCATGGGCCAACTGCTGGTGCGCGCCATCTTTTCGCGCGACTACATGGTCGTTCAAGGGGTTGCAATGGTGTTCGCCTGCGCCACGGTATTGGTCAACTTCCTCGCCGATATCGTCACGGTCGCCGTCGATCCGCGGGTGAAACTATGAGCATCGAGACAACAGCGACCGCATCCCTCGGCTGGAACAGGTTTTTTGGGAAGCACCTCACGCTGACGCTCGGCGGCGGCATCCTTCTGTTCTTCCTCCTTCTGGCGATTTCAGCACCGATCGTCGCTCCCTATGACCCGATATTCCAGAATGCCGACATGCGTCTGCAGGCACCGTCGTTCCTGCATCCGTTCGGCACTGACAATTTCGGACGAGACATCCTTTCGCGCGTCATCTGGGGTACGCGCATCGATCTGCAGATCGCCGTGATCGGCGTGCTTTTCCCGTTTCTCATCGGCACTACGGTCGGCACCATCGCCGGCTTTTTCGGCGGCATTGTCGATGCGCTCTTCATGCGCATCGTCGATATCATCTTGGCCTTCCCCTTCCTGGTGCTGATGCTGTCGATCATCGCCATTCTGGGACCGGGACTGAGCAGCTTCTATATCGCCATGGCGCTCGTGGGTTGGGTATCCTATGCCCGCCTCATCCGCGCGCAGATGCTGGTGCTGAAAGGCAGCGATTATGCCGTTGCTGCCGTCAGCCTCGGCTTCAGCCGTCCCCGGATCATGTTTCGCCATCTGCTACCGAACGCCATTGCCGGTTCGATCGTCTTTTCCATGTCGGACGCCGTACTCGTGCTCCTAAGCGGTGCGGCCGTCAGCTATCTCGGCCTCGGCGTTCAGCCGCCGCTCGCCGAATGGGGCGTCATGGTTGCGGAAGGCCAGAGCTTCATCACCACGGCCTGGTGGATCACGCTGTTTCCCGGCCTTTCCATCGTCTGCCTCGCCTTCGGCTTCAGCATGCTGGGCGACGCGCTCGGCGAGCTGCTGGGGGTGCATGAATGAGCGACTCCCTACTTTCCGTCCGCGACCTCGTGGTCAAGGCCCGCCTGGACGACGGTGCCCGCACACTGATCGACGGCGTTTCGCTGGATCTCGGCAAGGGCGAGATTCTCGGTCTTGTCGGCGAGAGCGGCTCGGGCAAGAGCCTTCTGTGCCGCTCGCTGGTGCGGCTGCTACCCTCGTCGCTTCTGAAAATCGAAAGCGGCTCCATTCAGCTCCAAGGGCGAGAGCTCACGGAAATCAGCGATGCCGAAATGCTTGAGGTGCGTGGCGGCGAGATCGGTATGATCTTCCAGAATCCGACGAGCCATCTCGATCCCGTCATGCGCACCGGTGACCAGATCGCCGAAGGCATCCGCTACCATCAAGGTCTCAAAACACGCGAGGCGCGCGCAGCCGCAACCGAGATCCTGGAGCAGGTCGGCTTTCCTGATCCAAAAAGGCAGTATGACAGCTATCCACACGAGTTTTCCGGCGGAATGCGGCAGCGTGCCATGATCGGCGTCGCACTCTCCTGTAATCCGAAGATCCTGATCGCCGATGAGCCGACGACAGCGCTCGACGTCACCATCCAGGCGCAGATCCTGCGGCTCCTGATTGACATCCGCGACAAGCGCGGGCTTTCGATCATTCTCATCACCCACGATCTCGGCATCGTCGCCCAGACCTGCGACAGGATCGCCGTCATGCGCAGCGGCCGGCTGCTTGAACAGGGTCCCAAAAGGATGATCCTCAGCCGGCCTGAAAATCCCTATACGATCGATCTGATCAACAGCCACCCTTCCCTGCCTGACGAAGCGGCGATGACGCAGCCGGAATCCACAAGGCCGGAGAGGTCAGCCAAGCCACTTCTCGAAATCGATGACCTTCGTGTCGACTTCAGAGTCAGTGGCGGTTTCTTGAAGGGCAGCGGGGCAAAGACGGTCAGCGCCGTTTCCGGCGTGAGCCTGCAGATCATGCCGGGCGAAACCATCGGCATCGTGGGAGAATCCGGCAGCGGCAAGAGCACGCTTGCCCGTGCAATTCTCGGCCTTACCCCGATTTCCTCCGGCCATGTCACTTTCGACGGTGTCGATCTGACCCAGCGGAAGAGCGCCAGCCTCGCAAGGCTCCGGCGCGAAACCGCCATGGTGTTCCAGGACCCGTTCAACGCACTCAACCCGCGCCTGACGATCGGCCAGACGCTTGCCGAGGTGCTGAAAGTCCAGGGCAAGCTCGCAAAGGCTGAGATCCCCGCACGCATAGGCGAATTGCTCGATCTCGTCGGGCTGGAGCGCGAATTCGCGGATCGCAAGCCGCGCAGCATGAGCGGCGGCCAATGTCAGCGCGCCGGCATTGCAAGGGCGCTTGCGGTCGACCCGAAGCTTATCATCGCCGACGAATGCGTGGCTGCCCTCGATGTCACCATCCAAGCGCAGATCATCGACCTCTTCCGTGAGCTGACGCGCAGGATGAACCTGACCTTGATCTTCATCGCCCACGATCTCGCCATCGTGCGCGACCTCTGTGAGCGGACCGTCGTGATGTATCGCGGCGAGATCGTCGAGGAAGGCCGCTCGCAGGAAATCTTCTCTCGCCCGAAGCATGCCTATACCGCAGCGCTCATTGCAGCCATTCCCGATATCGATCCGGACAGGCCCCTGCATGGCGAACGCGACGCGGCACAGGCCGGGCAGACCCAATCAGCCAAACGCATGCGATAACAACGAAGGGAACGAATTCATGACCAACAAGTGGAAGACAATCGGGCTTGCCGCCATTCTCGCCGGCCTGACGCTGAGCGCAAGCTATGCAGAAGCCGCCGGCGTGCTGACCATCGGCCGCCGTGAGGATTCGACGACGTTCGACCCGATCAAGACGGCGCAGAATATCGACAATTGGGTATTCTCCAACGTCTACGACGTTCTTGTGCGCGTCGACAAGACGGGGACGAAGCTGGAACCGGGTCTCGCGGAAAGCTGGACGACCTCGGATGACGGCCTCACCTATGTCTTCAAGATCCGCGACGCGAAATTTTCCGATGGCTCGCCGCTGACGGCTGACGATGCAGCCTTCAGCCTGCTGCGCATCCGCGACGACAAGGCATCGCTCTGGAGCGACTCATACAAGGTGATCGATACCGCCATCGCGACTGATCCGCACACGCTGACGATCAAGCTCAAACATGCATCGGCGCCTTTCCTTTCGACGCTGGCGTTGCCGAACGCATCGGTCATCTCGAAGGCCGGGATGGAATCGATGGGGCCGGATGCCTATGCGGAAAAGCCGATCGCCTCAGGCGCCTTCTCTGTTGAAGAATGGCGCCGCGGCGACCGCATCATCCTGAAGAAGAACCCGAATTTCTGGCAGGCCGACCGCGTCAAGCTCGACGGCGTCGAATGGATTTCGGTACCGGACGACAACACCCGGATGCTGAATGTGCAGGCCGGCCAGCTCGATACCGCCATTTTCGTTCCGTTCTCGCGCGTCGAAGAGCTGAAAAAGGACCCGAACCTCAACGTGCTGATCGATCCTTCCACGCGTGAGGATCACCTGCTGATCAACCACGCCCATGGCGACCTCGGCAAGAAGGAAGTCCGCCAGGCCCTCGACATGGCGATCGACAAGAAGGCGATCGTCGACGCCGTTACCTTCCATCAGGGCACCGTCGCCAATTCCTACATCCCCAAGGGCGCCTTGTATTACTATGCGGATAATCCGCAACGCCCCTACGATCCGGAGAAGGCCAAGCAGATGCTTTCGGCGGCCGGCGTCTCCAATCTCACGTTAAAATACCTCATTCGCGCCGGCGATGAAGTGGATGAACAGACGGCCGTGCTGGTCCAGCAGCAACTCGCCAAGGCTGGCATTACTGCCGACCTGCAAAAGGTGGACCCCAGCCAGGAATGGGACATGACCATCGCTGGCGACTACGACATTTCCGTCAACTACTGGACCAACGATATTCTCGACCCGGATCAGAAGACGACATTCGTTCTCGGTCACGATTCCAACAACAACTACATGACCAACTACAAGAATGATGCGGTAAAGGATCTCGTTGCCAAGGCACGGCTGGAGCTGGATCCGAAGAAGCGCGAGCAGATGTATATCGATTTGCAGAAGATGGCGAAGGACGACGTCAACTGGATCGACCTCTATTACAGCCCCTATATCAACGTCGCGCGCAAGAATATCGATAATTTCCATCAAAACCCCCTCGGCCGCTTCTTCCTTGAAGATACGGTCAAGAATTGACACAGCTTCAAGCTCCGTTGTCCACAAGGACAGCGGAGCATTGCTTTGCAAGATGACCCCTTTCGCAAACCCACGAAGCGGTTATTCTGTCATCTTGATGCAAGGCAAGGATCATTGGCGAATGCACGTGCCGCAAGGTGAATTTCGGGAGCGCATGACGATACTGGGCGACCTTAACGCAGCCTCATTCGTCCTGTGGATCCAGCGTCACGCCAACAAGCTCGGACTTTCGCATACATTCTTCCATTCCGATGCGGACCGGATCGAACTTGAGGTCACCGGGCCTGTGGAACTGATCGACATGCTGGAAATGGGCTGCTCACTCGGTCCGATCGAGGTCTGGGTCGAGGAAATCCAGCGTAGGGTCATGAATGAGCCGCAGCTATCGCATCTTAGAAATTCCTGATCTATTGCCTTTTATTTAATCATCGTTGCCAATGCGAATTATTTATGCAAAACCTTTAAGCGCTACGGGATGCAGGCATCGGCGCCTGCCTATGACCAGCGGCGCTAAGCCATTGGTGAAATTAGAGAGTTAAGACCATGCCATTTGATGGGGCTGGATCCTGGGCGCCAGTCGCCCTTTCCTCCGATCTGCCACCAGGAACCGTCATACCGGCCTGGACATCGGTTGGCCCGATCGCCCTATGGCGCAGTCAGTCGGGTCGTGCAACTGCATCTTCCGACCGCTGTCCGCATCGCGGGATGAGATTGTCGCATGGCTTCGTCCGCGGCGAGGCACTCTCCTGCATCTATCACGGATGGAGCTATTCGCTGTCAGGTGCATGCGTCCGCATTCCCGCCCATCCGGATCTGCTTCCCCCGGAAACCATCCGCGTCGCCGTCCAGCAGATCGAAGAAGCGGGCGGTATCTTATGGGCAGCCGTCGGACAACCGACCACGCAGCCTCCACAGCTCGACGAGCTTGTTCCCTTACGCTCTCTGAGCGTGGAGGCGGATGTCGCGGCAATCGAGGTCGCAACGGGCGTGAAGGTCGACTCGAGGGGGCTGGTCCGCCTGCCGGAATTTCCCTGGATCGGGCTGCTGCTGGCGCCACAGGAAAAGCATACGCTCATTCTTCTCATGATCGATAGGGATCGCAGCCCGGCAGATCGCGTTGCAGCATCCCGGATTGTCGAATCCATCCGCCGCACGGCGGAAGAGCGCCAAAGGGAGAGTGCATGATGAATGGCGGCGCGATGATCGATGAATGGTATCCGGTCGGCCTCTTCAGCCAACTCAGCGCGAAGGGAAACAGGACCTGGCTGATGGGCGAGGCGATCGAGGTCGCCCGCGATCAGGATGGCAATGCCCGCGTGACGACCGCCGAAGGAAGAACCCTCCCCATTCGCGTCCAGTACGGCCATGTCTGGTCCTCCCTCGGAACGCCGGAGAAGGAGCTTTTTGCCATTCCGGAGGCCGACCAGCCGGGTCGCCGCTTCGTCGATGTCGGCGTCGTTCGCGTGCGCTGTTCGCCGCTGCGTGCCGTGGAGAACTTTCTCGACATCGCGCATTTTCCCTTTGTCCATACCGACATCCTCGGCGCGGAGCCACATACGGAGGTCGAAAACTACAAGGTCGAGATCCGCGAGAGCGTCGATGAAGTCTGGGCAACGCAGGTAAAATTCTACCAGCCGCAGGCTGCAAAATCCGCGACCGGCGGTATTACGACCGAATATATGTACCGCGTGCCGGCCCCGACCTGTTCCGTCCTCTACAAGACATGCCCTCCGCGCCCCAGCGAATGGGACGTCATCACCTTGTTCGTCCAGCCTCTTGCCGAAGACCTATGCGACGTATGGCCCTGGATGGCGCTCTTCGATGACGAAACGCCGATGACGGACCTCATCCACTTTCAACAGACGATCTTCCTGCAGGATCGCTCGATTCTCGAGAACCAGATACCCGCGCTTCTTCCGCTCGATCCCGGCATGGAAATTCCGACAAGGGCCGACCTCACCTCGGTCGCCTACCGGCGATGGCTCAAGCGCCACAACTATACCTACGGCGCACAGTTGGTCGCACAATGAAGCTCTATGATTATGTTCTATCGCCGAGTTGCTACAAGGTACGGCTCATGGCCGCGATCTTGGGCATCAAGCTCGACATCCGGCCGGTCGACTTCCATCCCGGCGCGGAGCATCGCGGGCCGGAGCTTCTGACGCTCAATCCGGCAGGCTCCATCCCGATCCTCGAAGATGGCGATCTCGTGCTCACGGAATCCTCGGCAATGCTTGCCTATCTCGCTGCCAATGCTGCGCCGGAATGGCTGGGGCAGGGTTCGCCGCAGGAAACGGCTCACGTGCAGCAATGGCTCTCCTTCTCCCATCGCCTGACAGCCAATCTTGGTGGTGCGCGGCTCCACGAAATGCTCCTGCGACCGGGGAATATAAAGGCATTGCAGGCGCAAGGGATCGCGGCGTTGCGCGAGCTGGAAGGAGGCCTCTTCGAGCAGGGCGAACGCGGCATGCAATTCCTCGCAGGAAACCGGGCGACGATCGCGGATATTGCCTGCTTTCCTTATGTGGCGCTTGCGCCCGACGGCGGCATCTCGCTTGATCCCTATCCCTTGATCCGGCTCTGGATGCGCGCCATCCGCAGCCTGCCCGGTTTCATCGAAATGCCCGGCATTCACCGTCTGCACGAGCTGAAACCCGATCCGCATCCGGCAGCGGAGACGTGATGAAATGACCGGCTATCTTCTGAAAAATTGCGCCGCTGTGATCGTCGATGAGGGCAAGGGACCGAGCGTACGCCGAAACGTCGACCTGCTCACCAAAGGTCCGGCGATCCAGGCGATCGGCGAGAACCTGTCGCTGAATGCCCTGCCCGAGGGCACGATCGTCCAGGACGCATCCGGCTGGTTCGTCTATCCGGGGCTCGTCAACACCCATCACCACTTCTTTCAGTGCTTCGTGCGCAACCGGGCCGACCTCGACTGGACGAAGCTTTCGGTCATCGAATGGCTCGATCGCATCTATCCGATCTTCTCGCGGCTGACGGAGGATTGCTTCTATCATTCCTCGGTCACCGCCATGGCCGAGATGATCAAGCACGGCTGCACCACAGCCTTCGACCATCAATATTGCTTCCCCCGCCATGCGGGCAAACGCCTGATTGATCGCCAGTTCGAGGCAGCCGACCTTCTCGGCATGCGCTTTCACGCAGGCCGCGGCGGCAACACCCTGCCGAAATCCGAGGGGTCGACGATCCCCGACGCCATGCTCGAAACCACGGATGAATTCATCGCCGATTGCGCCCGGCTGATCGATAGCTATCACGATGCCAGCCCCTTCAGCATGCGCCAGGTAGTGGTCGCACCCTGCCAGCCGGTCAATTGCTATCGCGAAACCTTCCTCGAGTCGGTCGCGCTGGCGCGCGATCGCGGCGTGCGGATGCACACTCATGTCGGCGAAGGCGAAAGCCCCGTTATCGAGGCGCGGCATGGCATGCGCACGGTCGATTACTGCACCGAATTGGGCTTTGCCGGCCCTGATGCATTCTACGCCCATTGCTGGGAACTGACGCATGACGAGTTGCGCAAGATGGCGGCAAGCGGCACCGGCGTCTCCCATTGTCCGGAGCCGGTTTACCTCGTCGGCGCCGAAGTGACCGACATCCCGGCAATGCAGGCCTTCGGACTGCGTATCGGCCTCGGTTGCGATGGAGCGGCATCGAACGACAACTCGAACCTCATGCACTGCATCCATTCCGCCTACATGCTGCAGTGCCTGACCGCCTCGACGCGTCAGCACGCCGCCCCCGCCTCGCTCGACTTTCTCCAGTACGCGACAAGCGGAGGCGCAAGTCTGCTTGGGCGTACGGATATCGGGCGTCTCGCCCCGGGAATGGCCGCCGACCTCTTCGCGATCGATACGCGACGGATGGATTATGTCGGGACGCGGCATGACCCGCTGAGCCTGATTGCCAAGGTCGGGATCGGCATGCCTACCGATCTGACCATGATCAACGGACGCATCGTCTGGCAAAACGGTGAATTCACCGGACTGGACGAGGCCGCGCTGTTTGCGGCGGCCGAAGCGGCTCTTGCAACAGTAGAATTCTGAAAACCAAAAAGGGGAACTGGGATGCAGAAGAATCTGACCCGCAGAACATTGATGAAGAGCGCGGCCGTTGCAAGCCTCGCAACGGCCTTCACCGGTCGCTCCGCC
Organism: Rhizobium pantanalense; assembly: GCF_030182525.1. Classification (NCBI taxonomy): domain Bacteria; kingdom Pseudomonadati; phylum Pseudomonadota; class Alphaproteobacteria; order Hyphomicrobiales; family Rhizobiaceae; genus Rhizobium; species Rhizobium pantanalense. The sequence goes on along the minus strand of NZ_JAQJCH010000002.1, from coordinate 238,400 downwards.
TTTGCCGCTGCCGAACCGCTCGGCATCACGCTCGTCGTGCCCTCGCCGATCGGCGATGTCGGCTGGGGCCATGCGCTGGCCGCTGGCCTCGATCCGATCAAGGCCGCCTATGGCGACAAGGTCAAGGTAACGGTGATCGAGAACATCGCCGAAGGCCCGGATGCGGACCGCATCATGAACAAGACGGTCGCCGACGGAAACCACTTCCTGATCGCCGGCTCGTTCGGCTATCAAAACGGCGCGCTTCAGGTGGCCCGCCGCAATCCGAAGGTTAGCGTCCTGCACGCCTCCGGCTTCCAGGTCGCACCGAATTTCTCGCCGTTTGCAGCCAAATATTTTCAGGGAACCTATCTGCTCGGTATGGCGGCGGCCGCCGTCTCCAAGACGGGCAAGCTCGGTTCGGTTTCCGCCTTCGCGATTCCCGAACTGATCACATCGGTAAACGCCTTCACCCTCGGAGCACAGGCCGTGAAGCCGGACATCGAAGTATCGGTCGTCTGGGTCAATTCCTGGTTCGATCCGGCCAAGGAACAGGAAGCGGCCAAGGCTTTGATCTCGCAGGGTTGCGACGTGATCTTCTCGAATGCGCAAGACACGCCCTCGGTCATATCGGCCTGCGAAGAAGCCGGTGTCTATGCCTTCAACCTGAATTCCTCGATGAAGAAATATGCGCCGAAAACCTATCTCGGCTGCGTGTCCACAGACTGGTCGCCCTTCTTCAAGACATCGGTCGACGCCCATCTCGCCGGCACCTTCAAGGGCGCCAATGCTTTCCTCGGCGTTGCTGACAAGGTCGTTGAAGTGGTCGACTGGAGCCCGGCGATCCCGGCCGACACCATGGCGAAGATCAAAGAGGTCGAAGCGAAGATCGCTAGCGGCAGCTTCTCGCCATTCACCGGCCCGATCACCAAGGCCGATGGAAGCGAAGGAGCGGCTTCGAGCGCAACACTCACGGATGCCCAAATCGTCGCGATGGACTGGCATGTCAAAGGTGTGAAGACGCCTTTGCCGAAGTAATCAAATCATGACCATCCCGCTGCTGTCGCTGCGCGGCATCTCCAAAAGCTACGGCCAAGTCCATGCCAACAAGCATATCGACCTGGATGTGGCCAAGGGCTCGATCCATGCCATCCTCGGAGAAAACGGCGCCGGAAAATCGACCCTGATGAAGCTGATCTACGGCGTCGAACAGCCGGACGAAGGGACCATCGCCTGGCGTGGACAACCTCTCGGCCTTACCTCCCCTGCGGAGGCGAGGCGTACCGGCATCGGGATGGTCTTTCAGCATTTCTCGCTGTTCGAGAACCTGACGGTCGTCGAGAACATTCGCTTGATCGCGGCGGGCCGCAGGGCCGAACTTGCGCAACGCATCCGCACATTGGGGGATGAATTCGGTCTCGAAGTCGATCCGCTCGCCCATGTGCACGAACTGTCTGTTGGCGAGCGGCAGCGGGTGGAAATCATCCGATGCCTGATGACCGATCCGAAGCTGCTGATCCTCGACGAGCCAACGTCAGTCCTGCCGCCGCAGGCCGTCGAGAAACTGTTCGATACGCTGCGCCGCCTGCGCGATGGCGGCGTCTCGATCCTCTTCATCTCGCACAAGCTGGAAGAAATCCAATCCCTGTGCGACCAAGCCACGATCCTGCGCGGTGGACGCGTGACCGGGCGTGTGGATCCGCGCGAGCACGACGCCCATGATCTCGCCCGCATGATGATCGGCCGCGACATGCCGGAAGCGATACCGGCCTTGACTTTGGCCGAGGGTGAAAAGCGCCTGGAAATCATCGGTCTCGATTACCGCCCGGACGACCCCTTTGGCATGCCGCTCTCCAGCATCAGCCTGACGGTGCGCAGCGGCGAGATCCTGGGCATTGCCGGCATTTCCGGGAATGGGCAAAAGGAGCTTGCTGCCCTGATTTCCGGGGAAACGCCCCTGCCCCGAGACAAGCGCGATCAGATCTTCATGATGGGGCAGGATGTCGGCACCCTCGAAGCCGCCAGCCGCCGGAAGCTTGGATTTGCCTTTGTTCCGGAGGATCGGCTTGGGCATGGCGCCGTTCCCGAAATGTCTTTAACGCTCAATAGCCTGCTGACGGCCCATCCCTTGAAACTCGTCAAGCATGGTCTCCTCGACAAAGCGAAGGCAACGGACTTCGCAAAGGAGTGCATCCAGAATTATGACGTGCGCACGCGCGGCCCCGATGCGGAAGCAGGCTCGCTTTCCGGCGGAAACCTGCAGAAGTTCATCGTTGGCCGCGAAATCATGCTCGCCCCGAAACTGCTGTTTCTTGCGCAACCAACCTGGGGCGTCGATGTCGGCGCGGCTTCCGCCATTCGCAAGCGGCTGATCGAGCTGCGCAATCAAGGCATGGCAATTCTCGTCATATCGGAAGAGCTCGAGGAATTGTTCGAGCTCAGCGACGTCATCCAGGTCCTTTACCACGGCACGCTGAGCCCGCCACTCGTCACCCGCGATACGAAAGCTGAGGAGATCGGTCGATACATGATCGGCGCACAGCCCCAAGGCGAAAAGGCATTCGCATGAGCCGTTCCTTTTCTACAATCCTTCCCAGCTTGGTCCGCCGCGATCGAGCCTCGTTCGCCGCAAAGCTGCTCGCGCCGCCGATCGCCCTCATCGTCACCATCGCACTCAATCTCGGCCTCTATGTCGCGATGGGTCGTGATCCGATGGGGGTGATCTATGCCATGCTGATCGAGCCATTCGTCTCCTGGGCCTCGTTCTCGGAAGTATTGCTGAAGACCGGCCCCCTGCTTCTGATTGCACAGGGTCTCGCAATCGGCTTTCGCGCGAAGGTCTTCAATATCGGCGCCGAAGGCCAATTCATTCTCGGCGCAATCTTCGCCTCCGCCATACCCATCTGGATGCCGCAGGCAACAGGCCAATGGATGTGGCCCGCAATGCTGCTGCTCGGCACTCTCGGTGGCGCTCTATGGGCGTCTCTCACCGCTTTCTGGCGCGTTAGGCTCAACGCCAATGAAATCCTCGTCTCATTGATGCTGAGCTTCGTTGCCGCGCAATTGCTCAACTATCTTCTTCTCGGCCCGTGGAAAGATCCGGGCGGCTTCAATTTCCCGCAGTCCGTCATGTTCCAGTACGATGCCATGGTGCCGATCCTGTTCGAAGGAACGCGCGTCAACGTCTCGCTCATCCTCGCGGCCGGCCTATCGATCGCGGCATGGATCTTCATGCAGAAGAGCTTCGCCGGATATAAATTGCAGGTCGGCGGGCTGGCGCCCCGGGCGGCAAGCTATGCCGGCTTCAAGGAGAGCTGGGCAATCTGGCTGTCGCTGATCATTGGCGGAGCGGCAGCCGGCCTTGCGGGTGCCGCCGAAGTTGCCGGACCGCTTGGCCAGCTGCAGCGTTCGATCTCGACCGGATATGGATACGCGGCAATCATCGTTGCCTATCTTGGCGGTCTCAATCCAATCGGCATCGTCATCTCCGCGATCATCATGGCAGCGCTCTATATCGGTGGCGATAACGCCATGGTCTCCGCCAACCTGCCGATTGCAGCCGTCCGCGTGTTCCAGGGCAGCCTGCTCCTTATCTATCTCATCGCCGTCGCCTTCGTGCGCTATCGCATCGTCTGGCGCCCTACACCCGCGCGGAGCGCATCATGAGCGCCGTCGAGTTCATTCTAGCCGGCATGATGGCAGCCGCAACGCCGTTTCTGCTGGCAGCCCTGGGCGAGCTTGTTGCTGAGCGCGCAGGCGTCTTGAACCTCGGCGTAGAGGGCTTGATGGCCGTTGGCGCCGTCATCGCGTTCATTGTCGTTTATCATGGCGGCGGTCATCTTCTCGCCTTTCTTGCGGCCGGTCTCGGAAGTGCGCTCCTCTCCATGATTTTTGCCGGTATCACACTGGGCTTCAACGCGAACCAGGTTGCGGCTGGTCTTGCCCTCGGCATTCTCGGCCAGGGCCTCTCCGCGCTGTTCGGCAAGAGTTATGAGAGCCTGACCGTCACCACCTTGCCGAAGATCGCAATTCCCGGGCTTTCGCAAATTCCGGTCGTCGGGGGCCTTTTCAGTCAGGATATCGTCGTCTGGATCTCGCTTGTCGTGACGATCGGCATATGGGCGATGTTTGCCTATGGCAAAGTTGGTCTTATCCTTCGCGCCGTCGGTGAAAATCCGAAAGCTGCGCATGCCATCGGCTATCCCATTGTCTCGATCCGCTTCGCGGCAGTTACGTTTGGCGGCATGATGGCCGGATTTGCCGGCGCATATGCCTCGACGATCTATACACCGCTCTGGGCGGACGGCATGATCGCCGGCCGGGGCTGGATTGCCATTGCCCTCGTTGTCTTTGGAACCTGGCTGACATCCAGGATTTTCCTGGGTGCCTGCCTGTTCGGTGCGGTGTCGCTGATGGGTCTTGCGGCGCAGGCCAGCGGGCTCGCAATTTCCTCGCAATTGCTCGCATGCCTGCCCTATCTCGTGACGATCATCGTCCTTGGCATCATCTCCGTAGATCGCCGGCTCCTGAAGCTCAATGGTGTCGCCTCACTCGGCGAACCGTTCGAACGATAGCGAATGTGCATAGGCGGAAACTTCCATATCCGCAGGTCGCGGCGACTGATCGCTTGAAGCACGGGTGATGGACAGCAAAAATCCGCCGATGAATTTCCTTTACTTGCCTTAAGGGCAGCAATACCGGCATTCTTCTTGCATCTGACAATTCATGAGCTCTCCCTGAGAGGGCGCGTTCGCTGGTTCAGAACAAGGAGGCCTTCCGTGATCCCATCCGATACTCAAAATAGAGTCCCGCCGAACGATCCGGTACTCTCGGTACGCGGTCTGACGGTCAGCCTTCCGAAGAACATGGAACGCGTGCATGCGGTGCAGGATATCACCTTCGACCTGATGCAAGGCGAGATCCTTTGCATCATCGGTGAATCCGGCTCGGGAAAATCGGTGACCGCGAACGCGATCATGGGCCTGCTGCCATCCATCATAAAGGTAACGGCAGGCATGATCCGCTTCAAGGGCGCGAACCTCGTAAGCGCCGACGCTGCCACCCTTCGAAGCCTGAGGGGACGGGCCGTTTCGATCATTTTCCAGGACCCGCTCTCGGCACTCAATCCCCTGATGACGATCGGCGACCAGATCATCGAGGTTCTCGATGCTCACAAGATCGGCACGCCGGAAAGCCGGCGGCAGAAGGTGAAGGAACTGCTCGGCGAAGTCGGCCTGCCCGATCCGGATCTTCTCCAGCATCAATATCCCTTCCGGCTGTCCGGCGGGCAGCGGCAGCGCGTGATGATCGCCATGGCGCTGGCGCTCGATCCGGACGTGCTGATCGCCGACGAACCGACCACGGCATTGGACGTGACGACGCAGGCCCAGATCCTCGAATTGATCCGCAAGATACAGGCGCGCAAGAAGATGAGCGTCATGTTCATCACCCATGATTTCGGGGTGGTCGCCGAGATTGCCGACAGGGTGATCGTCATGGAGAAGGGTCACCTCGTCGAACAGGGACCGGCGGCGCAGGTGCTGAATGCGCCTGTTCATCCCTATACGCAGCGTCTTATCGCGGCCGTTCCCCGCATGACGACCGCCGGTCGCGAAACCATTGCCGAAGCGCCCGTGGTGCTGGAAGTCGATAAGCTCAACAAGACCTATCAAGCGGGAAGCGGCTTCCTGTCGAAATCGCGGACGGTGCAGGCGGTCAACGACGTCAGCTTCTCGATCCGCAAGGGACGCACATTGGGTGTGGTCGGGGAGTCCGGCTCCGGAAAATCCTCGCTCGGCCGCGTCCTGTTGAAGCTTTTGAGCTCGGACAGCGGTCGGATTCTCTTCGATGGCCGCGATATCGCTCCGCTGTCAGACGACGAGTTCCGGCCATTGCGTCCTTATATGCAGATGATCTTTCAAGATCCATTCGCCTCGCTGAACCCGCGCCATACGATCGGCCGCATTCTCACCGTCGGACCGATGGCGCACGGCCTGTCGATGCGTGAGGCCAAGGCGAAGGCGCTGCGTCTTCTCAAGCGCGTCGGCCTCGACGAAGGTGCCTTTGACCGCTTTCCCCATGAGTTCTCCGGTGGCCAGCGCCAGCGCATCGGCATCGCCCGCGCCTTGATGTTCGACCCAGTGCTGCTGGTGGCCGACGAGGCAGTCTCCGCTCTCGACGTCTCGATCCAGGCGCAAATCCTCAAGCTTCTTGCCGAAATCCAGCAGGACACCAAGGTCGCGATGATCTTCATCACTCACGATCTGCGCGTCGCCAGCCAGATCTGTGACGAAGTCGCCGTCATGTACAAGGGCGAGATCGTCGAATATGGTCCGCCTTCGCAGATCTTCCGCGCGCCGTCGCATGCCTATACTCAAAGCCTGCTGGCTGCCATCCCCGGCAGCGACTGGGAAGCGGTCGGCTAAAGCGTCCATCGTACGAAGCATGGCAGCGCCGAATGCGGCCCGCTTCTGCTTAATTACCACCATTCGTGCACGCGCCAGCGGCGATTGATGCCTGAGAAACAGGCAGTCATCGGCGCTGATTATTTTTTATCTGATTGGGCGAAAAAATAGTTGCATTTATCCACTATCCGCCCTTTCATGAGCATGAGATTTCAAGCGACGATCCGCCGCAAACGATCATGAGCCTGCCACGGCATGACGGTGGCGGGAACGGTGTTTCGTTGCCTTTCAAAGGTTCCGAGCCATGCCGCCGACCAAGGCCCCGCCAACTTCCGTCAAGGACATTGATATCGACGTCCTGGAGGATACGCTGAGCTTTTATATCCGCAGCATCAATCTTGCCGTCTCGCGCGATCTGGACGAGAAGCTGGAAGGTCTGGACGTCGCCCGCGGAACGGGAAAGATCACTACCCTGTTCTTGGTCGACGACAATCCGGGAATCCGGCCTTCCACCATTGCGCAAATCATCCTGAAAGACCGCTCGGCGACCGGCAGGCTGATCGAACAGATGGAAGCACATGATCTCCTTACGCGCGAGACGTCGGCGGACGACAGCCGCGCCCAGGAACTCTACATCACGGAAAAAGGTCACGAACTGGCAAAACGCGTGCGTGCCATCGTCACCAAGCAATCCCGCGAATTCTTTTCCGACATCACCGACGAAGAACACAGGCTCCTGATCGACATACTGCGACGGACTTACCGGCGCATCGTGTCGCAATCGTGAGCCGGCAAACCATAGGAGAGCAAACATGGGCATGAGTGAGGAGCGTGTCGCAATGATATCCGGTGCCAGCCGGGGGATCGGCGCGGCACTCGCCGAGGAACTTGCCGCCAACGGATGGCGGCTTTCGCTCGGCATGCGCCGTCCCGAAATGCCCGCATGGGCAGACCCTGCACGCGTTGGCGCCTTTGCCTATGATGCCGTCGATGCGGACGCATCCGATCGCTGGGCGGAAGAGACGCTTCGCACCTTCGGGCGTATCGATGCGGTCGTCGCCAATGCCGGCATTGGCATCGCGAAGAGCGTGATCGAAGCCGATGATGCCGACCTCGACGGTCTGCTCGAGGTGAACGTCAAGGCACCCCGAAGACTTGCAAAATCCGCATGGGGCGCCCTTGCTTCAAGCGGGCGCGGCCGAGTCATCATCGTCGCTTCGCTTTCGGGAAAGCGGGTGAAATCCGCAAACTCCGGCCTTTATGCCGTCTCCAAATTCGCGGCGGTCGCGCTGGCCCATGCCATACGCCACACCGGCTTTGATCTAGGCATCCGCGCTACCGCCATCTGCCCCGGCTTCGTCGCGACCGACATGGCGCGCGGGCTTACGAGCAAGCCCGATAGCGAGATGACCAATCCGCGCGACCTCGCCCGCATCATTTCCACGCTGATGGATTTGCCGAACGAGGCAAGCGTTGCCGAATTTACCATCAATTGCCAGTTAGAGGAGTCCTTCTGACCATGCCCGGCCCCTATGTTGTCCCCGTTCACGGGGATGCGGAACTGCCCAGGGAAGTCGACGTCGTCGTCATCGGCGGTGGCATCATCGGCACCTCGACGACGCTGGAACTTGCCGAACGGGGTCTGCGGGTCGCGCTTTGCGAGAAGGGCGGCATCGGCCAGGAGCAATCAAGCCGCAACTGGGGTTGGGTACGCATTTCCAGGCGCGATCCGCGCGAAGTGCCCCTTATGGCGGAGGCCCTGCGCATCTGGAGCACGCTCGACAAACGTACCGGCCGCGACACGGGCTACAAGCGCGCCGGTATCATCTTCACCTGCGCGGATGACAAGCAATATGCCGATCATGAGCGCTGGAACCGCAATCTGGAAGGCTACCAGCTGGAAAGCCGCATGATCAGCGGCGCCGAATTCAAGAACCTCTTTCCCGGCACGCAGATGGAGCTCAAGGGCGCGCTCTTTACCGCTGCCGACGGCCGTGCCGAGCCGCAGCGAGCCGCCCCCGCCATTGCCGAGGCCGCCCGCGATAAGGGGGCCTCCATTCTGACCGAATGCGCCGTGCGCGGCATCGAGACAGCCGGCGGTCGCATCTCCGGCGTCATCACCGAACGTGGTCCGATCGCCTGCAAGGCCGTCGTGCTTGCCGGCGGCGCCTGGTCAAGCCTGTTTGCCGGCATGTTCGGGCTCGATCTGCCGCAGTTGAAGGTGATGAATTCCGTCTTGCGCACCAAGCCGCTGGAAGGCGGCCCCGAGCAAGCCATCTGGGCGAGCGGCTTTGCCCTGCGCAAGCGTCAGGATGGCGGCTACACGATCGCTTCGGGCCATGAGAACATCGTGGACATCGTACCGAGTTCCTTCCGCTACGCCGGCAAGTTCCTGCCGGCGCTGAAAAAGGAATGGCGCTCGCTGAACTTCCGCGTTTCCGGTCGGTTCTTCGACGAAGCGCGCATTCCCAATCGGTGGGCGATGGACGAGGCAAGCCCCTTCGAATATTGCCGCGTCCTCGACCCCAAACCCTCCACCAAGCTTTCGAATGCGGCGCTCGCCAACCTCAAGAAAGCTTTTCCGGTTTTCGAGAAGGCCGAGATCGCTCAGCGCTGGGCGGGTTATATCGACGTGACGCCGGATGCCGTGCCGGTGATCGATGCGATCGACAGTATTCCGGGCTTTCATATCGCCACCGGCTTTTCCGGCCATGGCTTCGGCATCGGGCCGGCCGCCGGCCGGCTGATGGCCGACATCGTCACCGGCAAGCCGCCGGTGGTCGACCGCAAGAACTTCCGCTTTTCCCGCTTCCACGACGGTTCGAAGATCGAACTGATCAGTGGTTTCTGACCTCTCCGAACCAGGCAGACAGTACAAAGACGAAAGAGACGAAAGAGAAAAACAGCCGAAATCCTACCAACAAAAAGGGGAACGATCATGACCGATGCAAATGACACCATCCTCCTGAAACCAACCCGCCGCCAGGCATTGACTATGATGGCGCTCGGCGCCTCCGGGCTGATCATGCCCAATATCCTCGGTCGCGGCGAAGCTTTCGCGGCACCGCCCGCCAAGCCGACCGGCCAGCTTGTCATCGGCTTCTCGCAGGAGCCCACCGTCTTCAATCCGCATCTGATCCACATCGAAGTCGACGAGGGCATCCATTTCAGTGTCTTCGATCCGCTCTTTACCGTCACACCGGAGGGCAAGTTTTCCCCTTCGCTTGCAACCGAAGTCCCGACAGTCGAAAACGGCGGGATCTCGGCCGACGGCCTTCATTGGAAGGTCAAGCTGCGCGATGGCGTGAAGTGGCATGACGGCACACCGTTTACCGCCGAAGACGTCAAGTTCACCCTCGAACTCATGGTCGATCCTAACTTCCGCAGCTGGCGCAAGACCGGCCACGAGCTGGTGCGCGACCTGACCGTCGTCTCGCCGACGGAAATCACCTGGCGGATGGAAAAGCCGTTTGCGCCCTACCCGTCGATCCTCGCCATGACCTTCATCGTGCCAAAGCATATCCTTGGTGCGGAGAAGGACAAGAACACCGCCCCCTTCAACAATGCACCCATCGGCACAGGCCCGTTCAAATGGGTCGAGCGCGTGCCCGGCGATCACATCACGCTCGCGGCCAATAGCGACTATTTCGGCACCGGCCCTTATCTCGAAACCCTGGTCTATAAATATGTTCCCGACCTGACGGTGCTGTATACGCAGTTCAAGACCGGCGATATCGACGTCGTCGGCCTGCAATGGATCACCCCGGATCACTATGACGAGGCCAAGGGGCTGGATGGGAAGGCTGTTGCCGTGGTTCCGGCCGCCACGGTCGAATCCGTCGGCTTCAACATGGAGAAGCCGCAATTCAAGGATCCGGCGGTGCGCGAGGCGCTTTACTACGCGATCGACAAGCAGACAATCATCGATGCGCTCTACTACGGCCTGCCGACACCGACCGAGAGCTACATCCCGCAGCAGTCCTTCTATTACAATCCAGACCTGCCGAAGCAGGAATTCAGTACCGACAAGGCCAAGAAGATCCTTGACGACGCCGGCTGGAAGCCCGGTCCCGACGGCATTCGCGTGAAAGATGGCGTCAAGCTTTCCTTCACCAACTCCACCACCGCCGGCAATCATATCCGTGAACAGGTGCAGCAGTTCATGCAGCAGACGTTCAAGGACATCGGCGTGGAGCTCACCATCTCCAACCTGCCGCCGGCGGTCATGTGGGGCGACTATTGGACAATGTCGAAGTTCGATTCCGTCATCGTCGGCATCAACTTCCAGACCGGCTCCGATCCCGACACCTCGGATTATTTCCGCTCCACGGCGATCACCGCCAAGGGCGGAGCCGGCCAGAACTCCTGGCAATATGCCAATCCTGAGGTCGACAAGCTCCTGGCGGAAGGCGGCCAGATCTTCGTGCCGGAGGAACGCAAGAAGGTCTACCAGAAGATCCAGGAGATCATGCGCCACGACCTGCCCTTCCTGCCGCTATTCCAGTATGCGACCGTGCGCGGCCATAAGGTGGGGGTCGAAAACGTCACACCCAACATCAACGTGCGCATCGACAGCTGGAATGTGGGCACTTGGTATTGGGCCAAGGCATAGGCTGCTGCTTGTTCCAGCCCTTCGGCCGAAGCGTCGAAGGGTTGATCGCTTCACATTCCGCAACCATCGGAGACGAATGCCATGTTGCGCTATCTCCTGAGCCGCCTGTGGCAGAGCCTGGTGCTGCTGCTCCTCGTATCGATGATCGGCTTTGCCGTCCTTACCCTCGCTCCCGGCGGTCCGCTGTCGCAATATACGCTGACGCCAGGCATGACCAAGGAAGCGCTCGACAGGATCGCCGCACAGATGGGCCTCGACCGGCCGCTGCCGATCCAATATCTCGACTGGCTGAGACATCTGCTGATGGGCGACTGGGGCCGCTCCTACCGCGACAACCAGCCGGTACTGTCGATCATTTTCGGCCATCTCTTCGCCACGCTGCTGCTGATGGGCACATCGATGGTGATCTCGATCGCGATCGGCACCTGGATCGGCATCAAGGGGGCAACCCGCCGCTATTCGATCTTTGATTACAGCGCCACCGTCGGCGCCATGGTGGCGCTGTCGATACCGACCTTCTGGTTCGGTCTCGTCGCCATCTATATCTTCTCGCTGAAGCTGAAATGGCTGCCGGCCGGCAACATGTACACGGTCGGCAACGGCTCGCTCGGTGACTATGCGATCCATCTGATCATGCCGAGCCTCGTGCTTGCGCTTGTCAACATCGCGGTCTGGAGCCGTTACATGCGCACCGCCACGCTCGAGGTCATCAACCAGGATTTCGTACGCACCGCTAGGGCCAAGGGCCTCTCGCCCCGGCGCGTCCTGATGCGCCATGTCGTCGGCAACGCGCTACTGCCGATGATCACGCTTGCCGGCCTGCAATTGCCGACCATTCTCGGCGGCGCTCTGGTGGCGGAGACCGTCTTCACCTGGCCGGGAATGGGCCGGCTTTTCCTCGATAGCCTTGGCTACAGCGACTATCCGGTCGTCATGGGCCTCCTGATGTTCTCCGCAATATTCGTGCTGATCGGCAATCTGCTTGCGGATCTGCTCGTCGCCTTCGTCGATCCGCGCGTCCGGCTTGGTTAGGAGAAACGCCATGTCTTCCTCCTCCCCCGCAACCCTTTCGCAATCATTATTCGCCCATTCGCGCTGGTGGCAAAATCGGACCTTGCGCCGTTTCGTCCGCCATAGGCTCGCGCTCCTCGGCGTGGCAATGATCACGCTCATAGTCCTTGCCTGCCTGCTCGGGCCGTCGCTGCTTCCCTATGACGAGCTCTATATCGACCTGCGGGCTCGTTTCGCACCGCCCTTCGCGGCTGGCTACCATATTTTCGGCACCGACCCGCTCGGGCGCGACGTTGCGGTACGCCTGTTCATGGCTGGCCGGATTTCGCTCCTCGTCGGCTTCTTCGCGATGGTGCTCAGCACCCTGATCGGCACGGTGATCGGTGTGGTCGCCGGCTATTACGGTGGGCGCATCGGGATATTGCTGATGCGCTTCGTCGATGCCTTTCTATCCTTTCCCAGCATCTTCCTGCTGCTGGCGCTGGCCGCCTTCATCAAGCCGAGCCCGTTCATGATCACCGTCATCATCGCGGTGACGAGCTGGATGGAGACCGCGCGCATCGTCGAGGCGGAAGTACGATCGCTGCGCGAACGCGATTTCGTGCTCGCCGCGCGCATGCTCGGCCTCTCCAACAGATGGATCATGTTTCGCGAACTGCTGCCGAACGCCATCGGCCCGATCATCGTCGCCGCTACGCTGACAGTCGCCCGCGCCATCCTGCTCGAAGCCTATGTCAGCTTCCTCGGCTACGGTATCCAGCCGCCGCTCCCGAGCTGGGGCAATATGCTGAACGGCGCCCAGCAATATCTCGCCAGCGCGCCATGGCTGGCCATCGTTCCGGGTGTCGCCATCACGCTTGCCGTCACCAGCTTCAACTTCATTGGCGACGGCCTGCGCGATGCACTCGATGCCCGCAGCGATCTGCATTGAGGATGCGGGATGACGAAATTTTCGCCGTTCAAAACAACCCTGTGGTACGCCACGGCGGCCCCTGCACCCGATACAACGGAGCTGGAAGGCACGATCAAGGCAGATGTCTGCATCGTCGGTGGCGGCTATACGGGGCTAACCACCGCTCTTGAGCTTGCAAGGAGCGGCACAAGCGTCGTGCTTCTCGAAAAGGAGGAAATCGGCTTCGGCGGCTCGGGCCGCAACGCCGGGCACTGCACGCCGACTTTCACCCATTACAGCCTGCCGGAACTGCGCTCCATGCTGGGCGAGCCCTGGGCCGAGCGATTGATCGCCCGGCAGACGCGCGCCAACGACCGTGTCTCCAGCATGATCCGTCAGTACCAGATCCAATGCGAATGGCAGCAGAACGGCTATGTCATGGGCGCGCTTTACCCCCGCCTGATGAAGACAATCGAGGAGAAGGTTCGCACCTACAATGCCGTCGGCGCGAAAACGCGAGCCATCGGCAGGGACGAGGTTGCAGCGATCACCGGCAGCCCGCGCTTCCACGGCGGCTGGCTGCATGAAGAGGCCGGCCATCTTAATCCCCTCGGCTATTCCCGCGGTCTCGCACGCGCTGTCATCCAGGAAGGCGGCGTTATTCACACCGATTCGCCGGTGACGGGATGCGAGCGCGTGGCGGGCGGCTGGGCGGTCAGCACGCCGAAGGGGAAGGTCTTTGCCGACAAGGTGATCTTCGCGACGGGCGCCTATACTGTCGGCGGCTGGCCGAAACTCGATCGGACCTTCAAGATCCAGAGGGTCTTCGTGGCTGCTACCCAGCCGCTTTCCGACGACGAGCGGCTGTCGGTGCTCCCGCGCAACACCACCATCCACGATGGGCGTGGCGATATCTATGTCTACAAATACAATGCCGAGGGCCGGATCGTCGCCTCCATGTTCCCGATGGGACGGCGCGGCCGCGACATGGACTATACGCGGCAGGTCATGAGCGACCGGTTGAAATGGCTGCATCCGCAGATCAAACAGGAGATCCGCTGGGAATATTTCTGGTTTGGCGAGCTGGACATGCAATACCGCACCATCCCCCGCCTCTACGATCTGGCGCCAGGCGTCGTGGCGCTGACCGGCCTGTCCGGCCGCGGCGTACCAACGGGCAGCATGCTCGGCGGAATCCTTTCGGAATGGGCCAGAGGCGTACCGGAAAAAGACCTGTCGCTGAAGCTGGAGCCGCTTTCGGCGGCTCCCTTCTATATGAATTACGGTCCGAAGCTGACGCTGCGCTATTATCGTATTTCGGATTGGATCAAGACCAAACTGGCAGGCGTTCCCTTGCCGCCGCATGCCTGATCGCCGCCAACATCCTCGACATCAGGAGAAGGCCGAAATACCGGCAGGCGCGACAGGTTTGACCGTGAAGATCGCTTGCGTGCGCTTCACGGACACCCTTGAACCTGTCGGTTGCCTTTCCGACCAAACTATCTGGCAAAGCGTTCCGGCCGGAAAGAGGTCAGAAGCGGATGACGCTTGCCAGTGGCGATCTCGTCGGCAAGCAGTTCGCCTGCGATCAGACCGAGAGTGGCACCGCTATGGCTGAAGGCAACGAAATAGCCCGGTATGGCCTGCAATTCGCCGAAAACCGGCTCGCCATCACCCGGAATGGGCTTGGGGCCAACGCCGTAGTCGCCGATTTCGAGCTTCGGGTTCCCTTCCAAGACCTTTGAGGCTTCCTGCAGCAGCCCTTCGAGTGTCGAAGGCTTGATTTCATAGCTGCCATCGTCCTTTACGATAACCTCTTCTTCGGACCAGGCCGAATCGAGCGCAAAAGCGCCGTCAGGAGTGGGCCGGATGGCAACTTTCGGCGTATTCAGCACAGCCTTCAGGGGATGCTTGACCGGCTTCGTCCGGACGAGAAGAGCGATCGGCGTATCGTCGCCAATATGCTGACCGGCTTCCGCAACGATCGCCGGCACCTCGCCGCCGGCCGCCAACAATACAGCATCGGCGGTCCAATGGGCGCCATTCGCAGTCGTGACGCCGCGGGCGCAGCCATCCTCCACCTTGATAGCCGCCCGGCCGGCATCGGTGACGATTTCGCCGCCCAATGCCCGAAACTCTTCGGCAAGAACGCCAATCAGGGACGGCAGATCGACCCAGCCCTCGCCCGGATTGAAGATTGCCCCCTGCTGCGTGACGGCGCTTGCATCGACTCCCGGCGTCACTTTCGCAATCTCACCCGACGTCAGCAATTGTGCATGATAGCCAAGGTCACGCTCGTAATCGAAGACGGCGGCAATGTCGTTATCGGCTTCGTCGGCATCCCAGGTCAGGCCGCCGTCGAAGCGTAGCCATGCCGCGTCCGGATATCTTGCGGAAAGCGTGCGATAGCGGTCGATGCCGGCGAGACGCAGCCGATGATAGGCATCGGAGCGGCGCCTTGCGGAATTGAGCCAGGCGAGCGAGCGGCCCGATGCGCCATTCGCCAGTGGGCCGTCGTTGATCAGCGTTGTCTGAACGCCAAGCCGCGCGAGATGAACGGCCGTGGAAACACCGAAGATACCGCCGCCGACAACAACGACTTTTGAAGAACGAGTGGGAGCATGCATGTTGGAAAACCTTGTCAGTAGGGAATGTTACGATCGAAGGGCCGTCTGATTTCTCGCCGGCCCGTTTGTCAGAGGACCTCGGCGAGGAAGCGTTTCAGCCGTTCGCTTTGCGGATTGTCGAAGATCTGTTGCGGCGGACCGGCTTCAACGATGCGGCCTTCATCCATGAAGACGACCTGATCGGCGACCCTGCGGGCAAATCCCATTTCGTGAGTAACGACCGCCATGGTCATGCCCTGGCGCCCGAGATTGGCCATCAGGTCGAGCACGCCCTTGACCAGCTCCGGATCGAGCGCGCTCGTGACCTCGTCGAAGAGGACGACTTCCGGATCCATGGCAAGGGCGCGGGCAATGGCGACACGCTGCTGCTGGCCGCCGGAAAGACCGGCTGGGCGGTGGTCCTTGCGCCCGGCAAGTCCCACTTCCGCAAGACGGGTCTCGGCAATCCGCCGCGCCTCAGCTTTCGGCATCCTCTTGATCTTCGTCAGCGACAGCATGACGTTTTCAAGCGCAGTATGATCCGGAAAGAGATTGAAGTGCTGGAATACCATGCCGACGCGGCGGCGCAGGCTTTCCGGCTTCATGGAGAGGATGCTTTCGCCATCCAGCTCGATATCACCGCGCTTCGGCTCCACCAGCCGATTGAGGCACCGGAGAAGCGTCGACTTGCCGGAGCCGGAAGGCCCGATGATGCAGGTTACCGTGCCTCTGGCTATGTCGAGATCGATGCCCTTCAGCACTTCGAGATCGCCATAGGACATGCTGAGATCGCGAATTTGAACGGCCCCACCCTTGAAACGCGAAGCAGCGGCGTCGGAAGGCATCCCGGTACCCGAAGCGGCCTCCAGCTCGCCGACCTCGACAAGGCCGCTTGTGCCACCGGAGCCGCGCCCCTGCCGTCCAAGGCGCAGACGTGCGTCGATATAGTTGACGAGATGCGTCAACGGCACGGTGATGATCAGGTAGAAGATGCCGGCCAGCAGCAGAGGTGAGAGATTGCCCGTCACCACAGCCTGATCCTGGCCGACGCGAAAGATTTCGCGCTCTGAGGCCAGCAGCCCCAGGAAGTAGACAAGGCTTGAATCCTTGACGTTGCCGATGAACTGGTTGACGAGGGCGGGCAGGACGCGCCGCACCCCTTGCGGAATGACGATCAGCCGCATGCCCTGCCCGTAGCTCATGCTCAGCGCGCGGCAGGCTTCCATTTGACCACGCTCGACGCTTTGAATGCCCGATCGAAAGATCTCACCGATATAGGCGCCTGCAATCAGGCTCAGCGCGATGATGCCAAGCGGAAAAGGCGACGGCCCGAAGATCTCGCGGCCGATGCGGGCAAAGCCCTGGCCGATGATGAGGATCGTCACGATCGCCGGCAGGCCGCGAAAAATATCGGTGTAGATGCGTGCCGGCAGCCGCAGCCAACGGGACTGCGAAATGCCCATAACGGCCAGCACCATGCCGATGATGACGCCGAGCACGGTGGAGGCTGCCGCCAGGATGAGTGTGTTCTTCAGTCCGACCGTGATCATGCTCGGCAGGACTTCTGCCATCGCATCCCAATCGAGGAAGCTGCGACGGAGATTTTCAAGCCAATCCATTCAATTCCCCATGAAATTCGTGAAGCAGGTGAATGCCGCCGCCCGGCAAGCCGGGCAGCGGCGCGGCCTTACTTCTTGGGAAGATATTGATCGGGCATCGGCGAGCCGGGGAACCACTTCTCATAGAGCGTCTTCCATGTGCCGTCCTGCATCGCTTCGTGCAGCGCCTTGTTGAGCGCCAGCCGGAAGGCGTCGTTGCCCTTGTGGACGACGAAGCCCGCCGGTGCGTCGAAGGATGGGATATTCACGGCAATCTTCAGTGCCGGATAGCGCTCACCATATTGTTTGGCTGCTTCATAATCGAGGAAATGCGCGTCGATGGTGCCGTTGTTCAGCGCCGCCACGGCAGAATTGTTGTCCGGAAATTTGACGAGATCGGTGCCGGTGAAATTCTTCGTGGCATAGACCTCCTGCAGCGTGCCCTGCACGACGCCGAGGCGCTTGCCCTTGAGGCCGGCTGCATCCTTGATCGAGGCATCCGATGTCAGAACCGAGAGATAGCCGGCGAGATAGCCATCGGAGAAGTCGACCGTCTTCTTGCGTGCCTCGGTCGTTCCGATCGCCGCCACGGCGACGTCGAAACGCTGGTTGGCAACGGAGGGCAGCAAGGCCGAGAACTCCTGGCCGGTAAACGTCACCTTGTCCTTGGGAAAGCCCATGCGGGAAACGACGTTCAGAAAGAGCTCGATATCGAAGCCGGTGAATTGCCCGTCGGCCGTCGTGAAGGTGTAGGGCTTGGAATCTCCCATCGTGCCGACGCTGATGACGTTCGGATCGATCAGATTATAAGGATTGTCGGCAGCGGCGGCCGGGCCGACGCTTGCTGCGACGATATAGGCGAGCACGCCAGCGCGCAGAGGCGCGGCGATGGCCGAGAAAATGCTGGATAATTTCATGTTCGTTCTCCGCTCTGAAGGATGCTCTTATCGGCATTCATGCATGTGCGTCCGCATCTCCACTCCTTGCGGCAGCAAGAGACTTTCTGGACAAGAGACCGGTATCATGCAAAAAGAGACCGGTCTCAATGCTATTTGTTAACTTCAGATTGACCGCCCGTCAACAACTCTTGTAATCGTCATCCCATGGAAGAGCCCCTCACCTCGAAACGCTCCGTAACTGTCGCCGATGTTGCCAGGGCCGCGAAGGTCTCGAAGGCGACCGCAGCCCGCGTGCTCGGCGGCTATGGCGTCGTCAGCGACAAGGTTCGCGAGCAGGTGCTCGCCGCTGCGGCGGCGCTCGAATACCGGCCGAACGAACTTGCCCGAAGCATGACGACAGGCAAATCCGGCATCATCGGGGTCGTGGTCGGCGATATCGAAAATGCCTTCTTCAGCCTTGCCGTCCGGGGCATCAGCGATGCCGCGCGCATGGCCGGCTTCAATGTGATCATTGCCAATTCCGGTGAAGAACTTGATGCAGAAAAGTCGGCGGTCGACCTGCTCATCGGCAAGCGCGTCGATGGATTGATCGTGACGCCGGCCCGCTGCGACCGAATGGAGCATCTCCGGGACATACGCCGTGTCGGCGTACCTCTCGTCCTCTTTGACCGCAACATTCCGGAGCTCGGCGTCGACGCCGTGACGGGCGATGACTTCGATGCCGCCATGATCGCAACCCGTCATCTTCTCGGCATCGGGCATAGGCGGATCGCCTATATATCAGCGATGGATGCCAGGAGCGAACCCCTTGGCGATATCAGCAGCATTTCCAATTCTGCCGTGCGAGAACGCGTTGATGGCATGTTGAAGGAGCAGGCCGATGCGGGCATCGAGAACGCGCTATATTACGTGCGGCTCGGCGCGACCGACCAGTCAAGGACGGATGATGTCGTCAAGAGCCTGCTGCAAGATGCAGCGCCCCCGACCGCCATCATAGCGTCGGACAGTCTCGTCGGGCTCAGGGTCTTCAAGACCTTGCAAAAACAGGGATTGTCCATGCCGCGCGATATATCGATGATCTCTTTCCTTGATGCGGACTGGACGACCGTCACGACACCGCCGATTACGGTCGTCGACCAGCCCGTCTACGAAATGGGAAAGACGGCGGCCGAGCGCCTGATCTCGCGGCTGAACGGCAAGGATCTGCCCGTCGGGCGAACCGCCATCAAAACAGGCTTGATCGAGCGCGGATCGGTCGCCTCACCATCTCACGACAGCAATCGATAACGTCTCGCTTGGTAAGTCGCAGCGCGGATTCGATTGCGATGCACTCGGCGGACGGCAGCCCCATGCAATCTCAAGGACAGAGCCTGCAGATTGCCGGCGCCTGCCGCTTCAAGCCGCCGATTTGCCGGTCCCCGGCAAACCTCCGCCTCGTTATCCTGATCATCGCAGCGAGACACAGGAGAGACGAATGCGCGGTGCTGACATTCTGGTAGACATGCTCATCGGATACGGGGTTGATACGATCTTTGGTGTCCCCGGAGATACCAACGTGCCGCTCTATGAAGCGCTCCAGCACCGCGAAGGCGAGATACGCCATGTGATGGCCCGCGATGAGCGCTCTGCCGGCTTCATGGCGGATGCTTATGGACGGTTCACCAACAAGCCAGGCGTGTTTGAATGCCCATCGGGCGCCGGCGCGATGTATTCCTTGCCGCCGGTCGCTGAATCGAACGGATCGTCGGTGCCGGTAATCCTGCTGACCATCGACATTCCACTGCCCGGCGAGGGACGCGGCGTCCTGACGGAATTGGATTGCGCGAAACTGTTCGAACCGGTCACAAAGCTGTCCGTGCAGGTAAAGACGCCGGAAAAGCTGCCCGAAATCATCCGCCGAGCTTTTCGTGTCGCCTGCTCCGGCAAGCCTGGCGCCGTGCACCTGCAGATCCCCGAGGATATGCTGCTGGCCGAGATAGACCTGACCCGGATATCCCTGCATGTCGAGGAAGAATGCCGCACCTTCCCTGCTTATCCCACGCTGCCGCCGCGCTCAAAACTCGAAGAGCTGCTGGAACTTCTTTCCAGGGCCGAGCGACCGCTGATCGTGGCGGGAGGCGGGGTGAACCGCGCCCGTGCAGGTGACGAGATCACCCGGCTTGCCGAGAAATTCAACATGCCGATGTGTACGACGATGACCGGCCAGGGGGCAATCGATGACGACCATCGCCTTGCGATCGGCGTCATCGGCGACAACGGATATCATCCGCATGCGAACTGGGCGCTTGAACATTCCGATTTCACGCTGTTCGTGGGCTCGCGCATCGGCTCGGTCGTGACCATCGGCTGGACCTTCCCGCGGATCACCCTCAACAGGCGGCTGGCGCAAATCGACGTCTCGCCCGAGATCATGGCAAACAACTACGAGAATCTGCTGTCCATTCAGGGAGATGCTCTGCTGGTCCTCAAGGAGTTGCTGGAGTTGAAAGCGGCCATCGAGCCCTCTCGGCACGAAGCCTGGGTCAGCGAGCTCAACCGGCGCCGGCAAATCTTTTGGGAGCACGCCAAGGAGGCGCTTTCCGACGAACGCGTTCCGCTACGACCCGAGCGCGCCGTGCGTGCTTTCAATCAAGCCCTGCAATCTTCCGGCAAACCCGCGCTTATTTACTCCGACGCCGGAACGCCGACCCCCTACATGACGCGCTTTCTCAAAATCAACGACCGCGAGACCCGCTTTGCCATACCACGTGCCTTTGGTGGCCTCGGTTCGGCGCTTCCCGCCACAGTCGGGGCCTGGCGAGCCGATCCGTCCAAGAGGCCGATCGGTCTCTTCGGTGACGGATCGTTCGGCATGACGGTCGGCGAACTGGAAACGCTGGTGCGCCTGCAGGTGCCGGCAATCCTTATCCTCTTCAACAATGGAACATTCGGCTGGATCAAGGGCCTCCACCGGCTCAAGGGCCACAATCAGTGCTTTGGCGTGGATTTTCTGGCACCCCGCGGTCAGGCAATCGCGGAAGCCTATGGTCTCAAGGCGTGGACAGCCAAAACGGCTTCTGAACTCGATGGCGCGCTCGCAGCCGCCTTTGCCTACGACGACGGGCCGTGCTTCATCGACGTACATGTCGAATCCATCGCAGACCGGGTACCTCCGGTCTACTCCTGGCTGTTGAAACGGGGAGAAGACCCTCTCGAACTGCAGCCGGTGGAGAAGGCCTATTTTTGATCAAACGGAAAAACCGGGGGCAAGAATTGCCGCCGGCGGGTGAATTCGGTGGCGAACCAATCGCGGAAGATTCGCACATTAGCCGAGTTCATCCGTGCCTGTGGGAAACAGAGATAAAAACCCTCCCCCGATGTCTGAAGCCTGTTTAGAGCGGGCTTCAGAACCCCCGCGGCCAGTTCGGTGCGCACATGGAGCTCGGGAACGACTGCCAGCCCCATGCCGCTGATGGCGCATTCGAGGATCATATCGAAGTTCGGCAAGCGCGGACCGTAGATGCGGCTCTTGTAGTGCACGCCCGCGCCTCGCAGCCAATGCAACCACAGGCTCGGACGGCTGGAATTCTGGATCAACGGATATTCCAGCAGCGCCTCGTCGTTTGGCAGGCCTTGCAATGGCACCAGATTCGGCGCTCCAACCACGATCAACTCCTCGTCGAAGAGCAACTGACTGCGCGCCCCGCTCCAATTGCCCGTGCCGCGCACGAACGCAAGATCCAGCTCGGATGCCGCGAAATCGAGATCGTGACGACAGGGATAGACCTCGAACCATGTTTGAGGATGCGCGGCTGCAAAGGCAGTCAGCATCACAGCACCCCAGCGCCGCATCAATGTCGGCGGAAAGCCGATCTTCAGCATGCTTTGCGCCTTTCGACCGCGGACGGCATCGATGGAGGCATCTTCCAACTTGTCGAGCAGGCGCGAAATTTCATCATAATAGCGCGCGCCCTCCTCCGTCAGGATCAGCTTCGGGCCGGCTCGCTCGAACAGGGTAAGACCAAGAAAATCTTCAAGGTTCTTGATTTGCCGGCTGATGCCGCTCTGCGTGATCCCCATGTCCTCGGCAGCCTTGGTAAAGCTCAGGTGACGCACAGATGCATCGAATGCATGCAGGGCGCTCAAGGACGGCAGAAAACGGCGCATGACGAAGCTCCTGTTGATCAACATGAATAAAAGTCATGAAGAACCCATTTTTCAATGCTTTTCTTTGGGAAAATTTGGCCCCAGTCTTCCCATAAAAGAAAGTGGGAACGACATGGACTACGGCGACAGTATTGACCGCAATCTGCTCAGCATACTGGAGGAAAACGCACGCGTAACGGCCAGTGAATTGGCGCGACGCGTCGGCCTCGCGCGCTCAAGTGTTCAGGAGCGTATTGAGCGGCTGGAACGCCGTGGCGTCATCCTTGGCTATCGTGCGATCGTCGGCCGTCGCGAGATGGATCAAAGTGTTTCAGCCTATATCTTCATCACCACCGCCCTGCGCGCGACACAGAGGCTGTTTGCAGTATTGCGCGGCTATCCCGAGATCCTGACCGCCGACGCGATCAGCGGCCCGGCCAATATTCTCTGCCGCGTGAACGTCAATTTTTTGGAAGATCTGGAAGCGCTCATCGACGAGCTTGCCAGGATCGAAGAAATCGAAAGCGTGACCTATTCAGTCGTGCTTTCCAACAAAATCAATCGCGAAAACGCATTGATCGCCCGCAAGGCGCAATAGGGAACGAGCAATCAACTGGGATATGACCATGAACAGACGTGATTTCGGAAGGGCAGTGCTGTTCGCAGGCGCTGCTGCGCTACTTCCATCTTCCGCACTTCTTGCAGCGACCGAAGGTCCGACGCTCGAAGCGATCCGGGCGCGGGGCGCGCTGCGGATCGGCGTGTTTGCAGGCACCGAACCTTATTATCACAAGAATCTTGCAACCGGAGAATGGGAAGGTTTCTGCGTCGCGATGGGACACGACCTCGCGCAATATATCGGCGTCAAGCTGGAACTGGTCGAGACGACCTGGGGCAACTCCGTGATCGATCTGCAGAGCAACAAGATCGACATCATGTTCGGGCTCAGCAATAGTCCGGAGCGCGCCAAGGTTGTCGACTTCACCAAGGCGCTGATGGACAATACCTTCACACTCGTTGCCCGAAAGAATCTGGAGGTGACGAAGTGGGAGGAAATGAACAGACCGGAGATGCGGGTGGCCGTCGACCTCGGCTCGACGCAAGATAATTTCGCCCGTAAGAACCTGCCGAACTGCACGCTGGTCGCTCTCAAGTCTGCCGATGAGACCATTCTGGCGCTTCAGTCGGGTCGTGCCGATGCCATCATCCAGGTCGCGCTCCTTGCAGTCGTGACGACGAAACACCTCGCGCCAAACATCAAACTCATCATTCCGGATCCCCATGGAAGCCAGCCGACCACGATCGGCGTGCGCCGTGATCCGAATGGCGAATTCCGCGACTATGTCGACGCCTGGCTTGCAGAACGCCGCGGACAAGGCAAGGTCTCGAGCTGGATTGTCGAAAGCCTCGCGCTCGTGGGTGTCGACAAGGCAGCGCTGCCTGCGAGCCTGACGTTCTGACGGACACGATCATGTCCGTCTCTTCGGGTGCCTTGGGCATCATCATGCTGGATACGACGTTCCAACGCCCGCCCGGCGATGTCGGCCATTCTGCGTCATGGCGCTTTCCGGTCAGGTTCCGCCAGGTGCGTGGCGCCTCCGTTTCCCTCGTCGTCCGTGCGGGCGGCGAGGGTCTGGTCGACGATTTCGTCGCCGCCGGACGGGAGCTGATCTCTGAGGGTTGCAGCGCGATTATCACATCCTGCGGCTTCATGGCGCGACATCAACGGAAACTCGCCGAGGCGCTGGGCGTGCCGGTGGCCGCCTCCAGCCTGATGCAACTGCCCATGGTCGAGATGGCGCTCGGCGCAGGCCTGCGCCCCGGCGTGATAACGTATGACGTAGCCAGCCTCGTTCCCGAGGTATTCGAAGCCTGCGGGGCAGATCCATCTGTGCCCGTGCGCGGCGTGCCCGCCAAGGGGGCATTCCACGCACTCATTGAAGGCTCTGCCGCATACAATCACGCGGCGCTGGAGGCCGAAGTGGTCGATGCTGCACGCAAGCTCGTCGCCGAGCATCCGTCGGTCGGCGCCATCGTGCTGGAATGCACCAACATGCCACCCTTTGCGCAGGCGATCGCGACGGCTCTCGGCCTTCCCGTCTTCGACATCCTGACATTGGGCGAGTGGCTTTTTACATCAACCTCTCCCCGGACTTTCCGCCGGGCCGAACAAAGCGCGCTGTGATGCAATATCAATGGGACTTTTCCAGCCTTTGGCAGTACCGCGGCCTGTTTCTTCAAGGCTTGGGCTACACGGTCGGTTTTACCGTTCTGACCATCGTCTCCGGAATCCTGGTCGGCACGGTCTTCGCTCTTGCCCGGCTTTCGGGTCTAAAAATCGTCACCGTTCCGATCATGACGACCGTGGAGCTGTTTCGTTGCACGCCCGTCCTCGTGCAACTGGTCTGGTGTTACTATGCCCTGCCCATGCTGGTCGGAATTCAGATCTCCCCTGCGATGGCAGCCTTCATTACACTGACCATGTACGGCGCTGCATTCTATGCGGAGATCATTCGGGGCGGCATCGTCTCGATCGACGCCGGGCAATGGGATGCCGGTCGCGCGATCGGCATGCGTCGAGGCCAGTTAATGGCCAAGATCATCCTGCCGCAGGCGTTGCGCCGGATGGTGCCGCCACTGGTCAACCAGTCTGTCCTGCAGCTCAAGAACACCTCGCTCCTCTCCGTGCTCGCCGTGCCCGACCTGCTCTATCAAGGTCAGCTCGTGACCTCGGCCACCTACCGGCCGCTTGAAACCTACACTTTGATTGCATTCGTCTATCTGGCGGTCCTGTTCCCCATGACACGCCTGGCGCACTGGCTGGAGGGCCGCAAGGCATGAATGGCAAGGTAGAGAGAATGCGCGCGGAAGAGCCGATGATCGAGGTCGTGGGCCTGAAGAAATCCTTCGGTCCTCTCGACGTCTTGAAGGACATCAACCTTTCGGTGCCGCGCGGTCATGTGGTGGCGCTGATCGGGCCAAGCGGTTCGGGAAAGTCGACCCTGCTGCGCAGCCTCAATCTGCTGTCATTGCCGGATGCCGGCTGCATTACCATCGGCGGGAGGCGGATGGATTTTTCCGCGGGCCGGGTTGCCATGCGCGACCGGGATCTTGCGGCCTTCCGTGCCAATACCGGGATGGTGTTTCAGAACTTCAACCTGTTCCCACATATGAGCGTCATCGACAATGTAATGGTCGGGCCGGTGAGCGTGCTGAAGCAGGACAGGAATTCCGCGCGGACCGTCGCGATGGAGCTTCTCGCCAAGGTCGGCCTGGTCGCGAAAGCCGACGCGCGCCCGGAGCAGCTTTCGGGCGGGCAGAAGCAGCGCGTGGCGATCGCGCGCGCGCTCGCCATGAAACCGGAAGTCATGTTGTTTGATGAGGCCACCTCTGCGCTCGACCCTGCACTGGTCGGCGAGGTTCTGGCGGTCATTCGCCAACTCGCCGAGCAGGGCATGACGATGATCCTCGTCACTCATGAGATGGCCTTTGCCCGCGATGTCGCCGATACGGTCATCTTCATGCAGGACGGCTTCGTCGTCGAGTCGGGTGATGCGCGCCAGGTCATCAACGAGCCTCGCGAGATGAGAACGCGAGAATTCCTCAGCCATTTCCATGGCGGACTTTCCTGAGAGCAGGACGAAACGGCAATGACAGGCAAGGTAATCGTGGTTGGTGCGGGCATTATCGGTGCCACCGCTGCGTTGAGATTGGCGGAAGCGGGCTGGGATGTCGCGCTTTGCGACGGCAACGCCCCGGGCAGCGAAGCTGGAGCAAGCTACGGCAATGGCGGCTGGATCAGCCCGGCGTCGATCATTCCGATGAGCATGCCCGGCCTGTGGCGGAAGGTTCCCGGTTTCCTTCTCGATCGAAACGGGCCGCTGACGATCGATTGGAGATCGCTGCCGCAACTGACGCCTTGGCTCCTGCGATTCTTGTGGGCTGGCGCCAGCAAGACCCGCGTACGCCGGACGGCGAAGTTGTTGAACTTCCTGCTGCATGATGGCCCTGAGCGACATCTGGAACTCGCGCGAAAGACCGGACAGGAGCAGCTCGTTCTTCAAAAAGGGCTGCTCTACGCCTATCCGGACCGGGCTTCCTTCGAGGCGGAAGCGCTGAGTTGGCAACTGCGCCGAGAAAATGGCGTAGAATATGTGGAGTGGGACGAGACCGAAATCCGGAGAAGGCTTCCGGCTCTCGGTCCTCCCTATCGGTTCGCCATCCATGTGGTGAACGGCGCCCATTGTCGCGACACCGGAAGCTATGTGGCCGGCATCGTGGAAGCCGCTCGACTCAAGGGCGTAAAATTCCACCAGTCCGCCGTGACAGCCATTCTGGACGGTGTGACGCCGCAGGCGGTGCTGGAGGGTGGCGAGACGCTATCTGCCGACCGCATCGTCGTGGCCGCGGGCATACATTCCGGCCGCCTGCTCCGCCCGCTCGGCGTGCGCATTCCGATGCAAAGCGAACGGGGCTATCATGTGACGGTGACATCGGGGCAAATACCCTTCGAAATTCCCGTAATGCCGAGCACTGGCCGGATGGCCAACACGCCGACCAATATGGGTCTGCGCCTTTCGGGTCAGGTCGAGCTTGCCACCGTGAACAAACCTCCGAACTGGGAGCGCGCGCAGGTGCTGCAACGGCATGCCCTGGCGAGCTACCCCTATCTAGCCGCCGACAAGACACCCAACCTTCGTCTCTGGATGGGACATCGGCCATCCACGCCCGACGGGCTCCCTGTGATCGGCCCGCTGTCGCGCCATCCCAGCCTGATCACCGCATTCGGCCACGGGCATGTCGGCATCGCGGCAGCTCCGAAAACGGCGGATCTGGTACTCGACGCATTGGAACGTCGCATCAGTGACAACGCATACTCTTTTCTACCCAGCCGTTTTGGGCAATGACCGATCGCACCCCCAGCGGACCGCAAATGAACGCTCCTAGTGGGAACTGAACCGATGGAGTTGCAATCACTGGATCGGGCTGGAAAGACCCTGCGATGGGCACCGGTTCGCGTTCGATACGGCAGGGCCGGCGAGGATGTTTTCCTTGCCGGCCCTGCCGAGCGGCTTATCGATGAAACCTGCGGGAGGAGATGCCTCGCGCTCCAGGCGTTCCAGCTGGCCAATGATCCGGTTTCGACCTAACTCACATAATTCTCCGAGCGGATATAAACCTGCAGCGTGTAACCGATGTGTTCAGTCATCAGCGCTCTGGCACGTTCCAGATCCCGGTCGAGGGCCGCGTCCATCAATGCCGTATGATGCTCGATCGCCATGGCGTCCTGCAAAGCGGCAACAGCTTTTTCATAGCCGATCGAAAGGCCGGCCGCCGCGCGCTGCGTCGGCGCAAGGCCGAGAAAACGATGGTGGCGGCGAAGCTGATCCGAGATGGTGGACTGGAAACGCTGGAGCCAGTTCGACGTTGCCGCACTAACAAGTGCAGCGTGAAAGGCGTTGTGCTTCTCATCCCATTCGTCCGCCATCTCCTCCGAGGCGGAGTCGGGCACGATCTTGCAGCGTGAGAGGCGATAATGTGCAGTGACGACAGCCGATTCCCAATCCGAGCCACCCTTCTCGATCGACTCCACGAGAAGCGGAAGCTCCACAACCATGCGCGCCCGCGTCAGGTCCTCCAATTCGGCCCGCGATACTGGAGCGACAGCGAAGCCGCGATTACTGATCGCAGTCACAAGCTTTTCGGCCTCCAGCCGCGACAACGCTTCGCGAAGCGGCGTCCAGCCGAGGCCGTAGATATCCCGAAGGGCGCTCAACCGAAGAGACGCACCAGGCCTTAGCTTGGTATTGAGGATGTCGCGCCGCAACAGCCAGTAAGCCGCTTCCGTCTTGCTCAGCGCATCCTTGTCCTGCATGGCCCTCGTCCCGATCCTCCCAAGGCGCAGATTATATATAAAACTGCCATATCCGGAAATTATATATTATATATGCCCATCGTGAATATCATATATCACAAATTGACAGGCCTGCAGCACTCGCTATGATCCCTGCCCAAGAGAGCCGAAGGAACACG
The DNA here is from genome assembly GCF_030182525.1 of Rhizobium pantanalense. NCBI lineage: Bacteria > Pseudomonadati > Pseudomonadota > Alphaproteobacteria > Hyphomicrobiales > Rhizobiaceae > Rhizobium > Rhizobium pantanalense. The sequence goes on along the minus strand of NZ_JAQJCH010000002.1, from coordinate 210,241 downwards.
GCTCCTTGTCATATCCGGGAGGAAAATATGCTGAGATCCACGTCCAAATGGCTGGCCGGCCTCGCTGTCGTCGGCGCCCTCGCAGCAAGCGTTGCAACCGCATCGGCCGAGCCCATCAAGATCGCCATCGCCAACTTCGGCGAGCATCCGCAGCTCAACGCATCGATTGCCGGTTTCAAAAAGGCTCTTGCCGATAACGGCTTCGTCGAAGGCAAGGATGTCGTCTATTCCGAAAGCAACACGAGCTTCGACGCCTCGCTCGTTCCGCAGATGATCGCCAAGCTGCAATCCGAACATCCGAAGCTGATGTATACGGTGACCACCCCCGTATCGCAGATTGCCAAGAAGGCGCTGGCCGGCTCCGGCATTCCGATCGTCTTTACGGCCGTCACCGATCCTGTCGCCGCCAAGCTCGTCCCGTCCTGGGACGCGGGTGACACAGGCATCACCGGCTCGAGCGACCTGCAGGACATCTCGGCGATCCTCACCTTCACCAAGAAGCTGCTTCCCAACGCCAAGCGCATCGGCGTGCCCTACAATCCGGGCGAAGCCAACGACGTCGCGCTGATCGACAAGGTCAAGGCCGCCGCTCCGGCAGCGGGCTTCGAAGTGGTTCCGGTCGGCGTCGACAACGTCAACGACATCCAGCAGCGCATCGCCTCGCTCGCCGGCAAGGCGGATGTCATCTACACGCCTGCGTCCAACCTGCTGCAGCCGGCAATCCCCGCCGTCGCCGCCGCCGCCCGCCAGGCTCAGATCCCGATCGTCAACTCCGACGATGCGGCTGTCCGCAACGGCGTCGTGCCGGCAAGCTTTGCCGTCAACTACGAGCAGGTCGGTGAAAACGCCGGCAAGATCGCCGCTGAGATCCTCAAGGGTGCCGATCCGAAGACCATCAAGCCCTCCGTTCCGGCTTACAAGGACCACGCGCCGCTGATCAACAAGACCGTGTTAAAGGCATTCGGCGCCGAAGTTCCGGCTTCGCTTGCCGATTGCAATTGCTTCACGAAGTGATAGGCGGCATCTTCTATTGCATAATTCCTTAAACCGACGTGGATCTAAGGATAAATTATGCAGCAGATTTAAAGTGCTACAGCGACCTTTGCGCGTCATATGCGACGTGCGGCGCGGTAGGATCAATCCGATCCATGGCGGTGTCAGGAACGCCGCCATTTCATAACCCTACACTGCAGGGGAGGCACGGATGCTTGAGATCAAATCCGCGCGCAAGGTTTTTTACAGAGGCCAACCCGACGAAAAGGTCGCGCTTAATGGTCTGACGCTCTCCCTCAAGACAGGCGAATTCGGCGTCGTCATCGGTTCCAACGGCGCCGGCAAGAGCAGCATGCTGAATGCGATTTCGGGCGCTCTCAGCCTCGATTCCGGTCAGATCCTCATTAACGGCGATGACGTGACCAACATGCCGGTCCACAAACGCGCCGCGCGTCTGGCTCGCGTATTCCAGGATCCGATGAAGGGCACCGCCGCCAGCATGACGGTCGGGGAAAACATGCTTCTGGCGGAACTGCGCGGCAAAGCCAGAGGATTTCGGCCCGGCCTGAATACGGCGCGGCTCGCCGCCTATAAAGAGCGGCTCGCCGTTCTCGGCCTCGGCCTCGAAACCCGGCTGGACACCAAGGTAGAGCTTCTTTCGGGCGGCCAGCGCCAGTCGCTGTCGCTCATCATGGCGGTCGGTGGCTCGCCAGACGTGCTGCTGCTCGATGAACACACAGCCGCACTCGATCCGCGTACGGCCGATATCGTCATGCAGGCAACGGTGCGCACGGTCGAGGCGCTCAAGCTGACGACATTGATGGTGACGCACAACATGCAGCACGCCGTCGATTTCGGCGACAGCATCATCATGCTCGATGCCGGCCGCGTCCATCTCGAAATTACCGGGGACGGCAAGCGACGCATCACGGTACCCGAGCTGATCGGCCACTTCGCCGTCAAGACCGACCGCATGCTGCTGGTGAGCTGAGAACATGATGGATTTCATTCAATCAACCGTTTCGAGCTTCGTCTCGCTCATTCCGGTGACGCTGGCCCAGAGCTTCATCCTGAGCTTCGTCGTCCTCGGCATCATGATCCCCTTCCGGATGCTGAGCTTTCCCGATCTGACCAGTGAAGGCGCGTTTCCGCTCGGCGGTTGCGTCTGCGGCATTCTGCTTGCCGCTGGCATCGCACCGCCGCTGGCGATCGCCGTCGCCTTCGTCGTCGGCCTTGCCGCCGGCTGCTGCACGGCCTTCATTCACCTGCGCTTCCGCATTCATACGCTGCTTGCCGGCATCCTGATGTCGACCATGCTCTATAGCGTCAATCTCGGCATCATGGGCAAGTCGAACCTGTCGGTTTTCGGCTCGCCCACCGTGTTCGATTGGGTGCCGTTCGCCGCAGCCGGCTTCCCGACCAGCAAGATCGTCGTCGCCGGCATCCTGGCTGTTATCGTCCTGATAGCCCTCAATCTCTATTTCAAGACGGAAAAGGGTACGGCCATGCGTGCCGTCGGCTCCAATCCTGACATGGCCGAGGCGCAGGGCATCAATGTCTGGGCGGCCACCATCGGCGGCGTCGGCATCGCCAGCGCCTTTTCAGCCGCAAGCGGCGCGCTGATGGTCCAGTCGCAGGGCTTTGCCGACGTCAATATGGGTATCGGCATCCTCATCAACGGCCTTGCAGCGCTGATGATCGGCGAAGCTTTCACCGGCAAGCAGACCGTCCTGCGTCAGTTGCTGGCGCCGTTCGTCGGCTCCATCATCTATTACCAGCTGGTGTCGCTCTGCCTTGCCGCCGGCATGCCGCCGCCGAACCTGAAGCTCGCAACCGGCCTGTTCGTGCTGATCATGCTGGCGCTGCCGAGCATCCGCCGTAGCCGCGGGGGAGCGGTCACTCGAGAAACCATTCGCGAATAAGTTTACGAGGCAACGACATATGGATAGCCTTCCCGATCTCGCCGCGGTCGAGGCCATGGACGAGGCCGACCCGCTGCGCGTCTTCCGCAGCCGCTTCGCCCTGCCCGCCGGCGTCATCTATCTCGACGGAAATTCGCTCGGTGCAGCCTCGCACGAGGTCTTTGCCGAAGTCCGCCAGGCCGCCATGGAGGAATGGGGCAACGGCCTGATCCGCAGCTGGAACAGCGCCGGATGGTTTCATCTGCCGCTGCAACTCGGCGACCGTATCGGCCGGCTGATCGGCGCTGCCGAGGGCCAGACTGTCGTGACCGACTCCACCTCGATCAACATCTACAAGACACTTCACGCGGCGCTCGCGATGCGGCCGGATCGCAACGTCATCGTGGCGGAGGGCGACAGTTTTCCGACCGATCTCTACATGGCGGAAGGCGTCGTTTCGACGCGGCCCGGCGTCACGCTGCGTCTCGAAGGCCGCGATGCCGACACCATCGAGGAATTGATCGATGAGAACGTCGCCGCAGTCCTCGTCAATCATGTCAACTACAAGAGCGGCGAACTGCGCGACATGGTGGCGCTGACGAAGCGCATCCAGGCAGCGGGCGCACTCGTCATCTGGGATCTGTGTCACAGCGCCGGCGCCCTGCCCGTCGATCTCGATGGTGCCGGTGCCGATTTCGCCGTCGGCTGCACCTACAAATATCTGAATGGCGGCCCGGGCGCGCCAGCCTTCATCTATGCGGCTAAGCGTCATCACGCCTCGATCGTCCAGCCGCTCAGCGGCTGGTGGAGCCATGCCCGTCCCTTCGCCTTCGAACAAAGCTTCGACGGCGATGTTGGCATCAAGCGTTTTCTCTGCGGCACGCAGCCGATCCTCTCCTTGCGGGCGCTGAAAGGGGCGCTCTCCATCTGGGATGAGGTGGACATGGACGCGCTGCGCCGGAAAAGCATAGCGCTGACCGATCTCTTCATCCGTTTGGTCGAAGTCAAATGCGGCCAATATGGTGTCGAGCTCGAGACGACGCGCGACAGCGAGAAGCGCGGCAGCCAGGTCTCCTTCATCCACAGCAACGCCTATGAGGTCATGCAGGCCCTGATCGAACGTGGCGTTATCGGCGACTTCCGCGCGCCGTCGACATTGCGCTTCGGCTTCACGCCGCTCTATGTCGGTTATCATGACGTATGGCGGGCGGCTACAGTGCTGGAAGAGATCCTCGGCAGCGGATCGTGGAAGGAAGCACGCTTTGCAGTGCGTTCGGCAGTGACCTGATACGAATATCGGCAGCCGGAAGAGGGAAGCGGAGATGAGCTATTTCAGGGTCACCGATTGGGACGCCGCCTACACGAACGGCGCCTATATCGTCGACGGCGATCAATGGCCGGCCGCCTGGGTCGAGCCGGCGAAAACCTTCCGCGACAATCTGATGGCAGCAGGACGCGCAAAGCTTGATCTCTCCTATGGTCTGGCGGCACGCAATCGCTTCGATCTCTTTCTCCCAGAGGACGAGCCGAAAGGATTGATGATTTTCGTCCATGGCGGCTACTGGCTGCAACTGGACAAAAGCTATTGGTCACACTTCGCCGCAGGCTCGATTACCAGAGGATACGCGGTCGCGATCCCGTCCTACACGCTTTGCCCGGAAAATCGCATCGGCGGGATCGGCAAAGAGATTGCGGCCGCAATCACGGTAGCGGCCGAGCTCGTCGGCGGCCCCATCGTTCTGACGGGCCATTCGGCCGGCGGTCAGCTCGTAGCCCGCATGATGACGACGACGTCACCGCTTGGCGAGGCGATCCTCAAGCGCATCCGGCATGTGCTTGCCATTTCCGGTCTTCACGACCTGCGCCCGATCATGAAGCGCAGCATGAACGCGCAGCTTCGCATCGATGACGCCGAAGCAAGGATGGAAAGCCCGGCTCTTCTCGAGCCGGTCGACAACATTCGACTCACCTGTTGGGTTGGCGGCGCCGAGCGCGCCGAATTCATCCGTCAGAATGCGCTGTTGTCCAATATCTGGACCGGGCTCGGGGCGGCAACTAAGGTCGTGGTCGAGCCAGACAAGCATCATTATTCGGTTCTGGACGGCCTTACGGACGCTGAGCATCCTCTGACGCGGACCCTGCTTGCAGAATAGCGTCTTCGCAGCGGGATCAAAAGAAGTGCCCTCGGCGCCACAAACACCGAGGGCATCATATCGTCAGCCATTGACCGGCGCATTCATCGCCCAGGCGACACCGAAGGGGTCGCGGAGCTGACCCCAGCGATCGCCCCAGAACATCACCTGCGGCTCGACGACGACTTCGGCTCCGGCATCGACGGCACGCTTCCACCAGAAATCGAGATCGTCGACGATAAGCTGCATCGTGAAGGACTGCGGCTTTTCCAGCGCATGACCGTATTCCGGAAAAGCATCGCCGAGCATGACCGAGCTGCCGTTGATGTAGAGATGGATATGCATGGTCCGGCCCTTTTCGTCGACCGGATACATGAAGGCCTGTTCGGCACCGAAGGCGCGCTTATAGAATTCGGCTGCCTTCACGGCACCATCGACGGTCAGATAGGCTACGACGCCGCCGCGAACCGGCACGCGCGGCTGCTGGGCTTGTTCTGTTGCATCGGTCATGTTGGTCTCCTTGGAACGGTTCTGGGTGTCACGCCCTTGTCGGGACTAACCCAAGGACGTTGGTCAACCACCCTTCCCGACAACAAGGCACCAAATTTTTTTGGCTATTATTTGCGCCGGCCACCCGAACGTTTCGGCGGTCATACATGCGCTGGTTTTCGGACCCGTAACGTCGGGGCGGGATAGGCCTCACGGAGAATTCGCGCTAGGGCGCCCTCGCGCGACATTGGCCGCCCAAGCAGGAAACCCTGCACCTCGTGATAGCCTTCGGCCCGCAATTTCGCCAATTGCGCCTCCGTCTCGATGCCTTCGGCCAATGTCACCGCATTGAAGCCGGAGGCTATGCCAACTACGGCCCTCACGATGGCGAGATTGCCGGGATCGGCATCCATGCCGGCGACGAAACTGCGGTCGAGCTTGATCTTGTCGAAAGAAAAGGAGCGCAGATAGCTGAGCGAGGAATAGCCCGTGCCGAAATCGTCGATCGCGATGCGAATACCGAGCTCCTTGAGGGCACGCAGCAGGGATAGGCTTTGCTCGACCTCGGACAGCAGGATGGATTCCGTGACCTCGATCTCCAGGCGCCCGGGGCAGAGACCTGTCTCGCTCAGTGCCGAGACGACCGTGGCCAACAGGCTCGCATGCCGGAACTGATAGACGGACAAGTTGATGGCCACCTTAAGATGTTCCGGCCACTCCATCGCAGCCCGGCAGGCTTCCCGCAGCACCCAGTCGCCGATCGGCACGATCATACCTGTTTCCTCGGCGACGGGGATGAATTCCGCCGGCGCAATGAGCCCACGCTTGGGATGGCGCCAGCGGATCAGAGCTTCGAAGCCGGAAAGCACATCCTCGTCCAGCCGGATGATCGGCTGGTAATGGAGTTCGAATTCATCCTTCTGAAGGGCCTCCCGAAGCTCCAGCGTGAGCTGGTGGCGCCGTTCTGCCTCAAGCCGCATCTCGGTCTGATAGAAGCGATAGGTTGAGCGCCCCCCTCCCTTGGCCGCATAAAGCGCCAGATCCGCGTCCCGCATGAGGACATCTGCGTCGTTGCCATGCTCCGGTGCCATGGCGATGCCGATGCTGCAGGTCACATGTTCCCGGACGCCATCGAGATCGAAGGGTGCGGAAAGCGACAGCAGCAGCAGGTCGGCGAAGCGCTGGGCCCGTCCCGCATCCGTCATCCTCAGGACCAGCGCGAACTCGTCGCCGCCAAGGCGCGCAACCAGATCGTTCCTCTCGGTAAGCTGCTGAAGGCGCTCGGCAACCTGGCGCAGAAGCATGTCGCCCGCAGCATGCCCCTTGCTGTCGTTGATGTGCTTGAAATGATCGACATCGATGTAGAGCAGCGCGATCGGCCTTTCGCGCGTCGCAGCGGCCACCTGCCGCACGATGCTCTCGGAAAAGAAGGCCCGGTTCGGAAGGCCGGTAAGTGAATCATGCATGGCAAGATGCGCAAGCCGCGCCTCGACGCTACGTTCCTCGGTCACGTCCTGGGAAATGCCGAGCACATAGCGCAGCGCTTGACCCGCCGGGGCGGGAAGCGCCCGTTTTGCCGTCTTCAGGATGCGTGTCACTCCATCCACCGTGTGGATGGTTTCCTCGAAGTAGACCGTTGCCGTGGTATCGAAGGCAAGCCTGTCCTGCTCCCGGAAAATCGCCGTCTGCTCATCGGAGAATATGACATTGTCCGACTTGCCGAGCATATCCTGCGCCGACCGCCCGACGATTCCGCCCAATGCCTCGTTGAACAGGATATAGCGGCCGTTCCTCTCCATATCCTTGACGAAGACGCCGACGGGGAGATTATCGACGATACTGTCGAGCAGGGACTGGGTGGCATCGACCTGCCGCCGTGCCGCATTAACCTCGGTCCGGTCCTGCACGATCGCCAGGATTGCCGGCTTCCCATCGAAACGGATTTCCCGCCCGTAGGTCAAAACCTCGAATGTCTCGCCATCCGCCTTCAGATGCGTCCAGCGTTGCGCTGTCTCCATGTCGGTGCGGTGATGCACCGCATCAAGCATGCGTTCGCGCTCTTCCGGAGGCCGGATATCAAGGACGGTCATGACCGCAAATGCAGCGAGGCTATAGCCATAGAGATCGCGGGCGGCATCGTTGACGATAAGGAACTTCAACGTCTCGGGATCATAGACCCACATCGGAGACGGATGCGTCTTGAAAAGTGACCGAAAATCGTCGTTCGGGGCGTCGGGCCAAACGGAATTCATAGGAAGGTCGACCTTGCCAATTCGAGTTCGAAGATTAGCGAATTGGACATTGATAGACGAAAAAACTAAATAAAATCAAAATAGTAACGAGATTAAACTTTAGGCAAAAGCCTATCGAATATGCAACGACAGGCTTTATTCCCTTCGCCCCGTTTCATCGATATGGGACCGCAAATGCCGTGGTGTTCAAAGCCCCGCCTTGCCGATCGCATGAATGACGCCGTGCAGCTCGCCAAGACCTTTCAGGCGGCCAATGAGCGAATAGCCGGGATTGGTCGGCTTATCGATGTCGTCGCCGATCAGATGTCCGTGGTCCGGCCGCATCGGGATCATATGGTCTTCCCGGCCTTCTTTGCGGCGCCGCGCCTCCTCCGTGAGCAATGTGCGCAGGATGGCATACATATCGCTGCGCCCCTCCAAATGGGAGGCCTCGACGAATGAACCATCGGCTTCGAGCGCAACGTCGCGCAGATGCGCGAAATTGATGCGCGAGGCGAATTCGATTGCGATAGCAAGCACCTCATTGTCGGCGCGAGAGCCGAGAGATCCGACACAGAGCGTCAAACCATTGGCCGGATCATTCACGCTGCCAAAAATGCGGCGCAAATCTGCCGCCGTCGAAACGACGCGCGGCAGGCCGAAGAGCGGAATGGGCGGATCGTCGGGATGGATTGCGAGCCGGGCGCCGAGTTCGGCTGCAACCGGCACGACCTCCCGCAGAAAGGCTTCGAGATTGGCCTGGAGATCCTCAGCCGTCATGCCATCGAAGAGGCCAATGGCCGAGCGTATGGCATCGCGGCCATAGCTGTCTTCGCCGCCAGGAAGACCGGCGATGATGTTATTTTCCAGCCGTTGCACGGCCTCCGGCGAGAGCCCTTTCAGCCGCTCCTCAGCACGCCGCAACAGATCCGACGTATAATTTTCTTCCGCACCCTTCCTGCGCAGGACGAAGACGTCATAGGCAACGAACTCAGCCATGTCGAAACGCAATGCGAGCGCGGTAGTCGGCATTTCGAAGCGTAGATCCGTACGCGTCCAGTCGACGACCGGCATGAAATTGTAGCAGACGGTTTTGATGCCAGCGCGGGCGAGATGGGCGAGACTGTCTTTCCAGATACCAATCGCGGCCTTTGCCCCTGCCCCGCCGAGCTTGATCGCGCTTGGAACGGGTATCGATTCACAGACGCCCCAGCGCAGCCCGGCCGCTTCCACTAGCGCCTTTCGCGCCTCGATTTCGGCCAGCGTCCAGACGCGCGAATGCGAGACTTCATGCAATGCCGTGACGATGCCTGTCGCGCCGGCCTGGCGCGCATGCAAGAGCGGAACGAGATCTTTCGGACCGAACCAACGCCAGCAGCTTTCCATATGATATCTCCTCCATTTGTCGGTCAAAATACCGCTGAAAAGCGAAATGTCCATCATCTCTGATCGCTTGACGCCACTATTGACCAACAATATGCTTTCAACAACGGAGGAGAGACGGTGGTGGATACCGCTGATATCGAGGATAGAGGTTCCGCAGTCGATCAGGTGGTCGACGCGCTGCGGCGGCTGATGCGCGAGCGCAATCTCGGTCTCGGAGACGCACTGCCCTCGGAAGCCGAGCTCGCTTCCATGTTCAATGCCAGCCGCAATACGGTGCGCGAAGCGATCCGCATCCTGAAGGCCTATGGCATTGTCGAAAGCCGACAAAAGGTCGGCGCGGTAATTACGGACCGCCGCCAGCAGGCGCTGATGGACCTCTTCTCCTTCGCTATCGACATCTCGGCAGAGAGCTTTCTCGATATCCAGGGATTTCGTCGCCTCATCGAGGTCAACCTCAGCGATCTTCTGTTCGAAGCCGCCGATGAAACCGCCATCGACAGGCTGCGCTCCATCAACGACGCGATGAAGGCCGCATCGACATTGACCGAGGCTGCGGAACTTGATTTCAGGTTTCATGCCGCCCTTGTCGGCTTTGCCGGCAATCAGACCCTGTCACAAGTCTATGGCATTCTGCAGCCATTGTTGCAGCGGCTGATGGAGGCGGGCAAGCGCTCACGCGAGGCTGTCGACAGCGCCTATCATGACCATCGCGCCATTATCGAAGCGTTGGAACAACGGGATCGAATCGCTTACGCCTATCATATGAACCGCCACCTGCAGGCGGGCCTGCAGTTCATTGCGCCAAAGGCTGTTTGAGACATCCATTTCATCACGGATACATGACATGAAAAGACAGACGCTCGACACCGGCTGGACCATCTCACGCCTTCGCGCGCCCTCCCGCGCACCGGCCCTCCCCAATTCGATCCCCGCGACCGTGCCGGGCAATGTGCATCTCGACCTGATGGCGGCGCAGCTGATCACCGATCCCTATCTCGACGTCAACGAGATCTCGCAGGACTGGATTGGGCGTTCCGCCTGGCGTTACCGCCTGGCCTTCGATTGGGATGGCGAAGACGCCGAGCGCATTGATCTTTCCTGCCTTGGCCTCGACACGGCGGCACGCCTGGAACTGAACGGCAGTTTGCTTGGCGAAACCCGCAATATGCATCGCAGCTACCGCTTCGGCATCGGCGATCACCTGAAAAGCGGCCGTAACGAGCTGATCGTCGATTTCCAATCCGCCTATGAACATGGCGAGGAAGTCCGCAAGCAGCTGGGCAGCGCCGCCGATATCCCCCAGAATTATCCCGGCCCGAGCAATCTCATCCGCAAGATGGCCTGCAATTTTGGTTGGGACTGGGGCCCGACCGTCGTCACTTCGGGCATCTGGAAACCGGTCATCATCGAGAGCTGGTCGAAGGCCCGTCTCGGCAGCGTCCGCCCGGAAATCACCCTGCAAGGCAGCCAGGGCGTCGCACGCCTGCAGGTCGAAATCGAATGGGCCGACAAGGGCACGGATAGCGTGGCGCTCGTGCTCTGCGTCGGCGGCAAGCGCGCGGAAGTGCGCGTCGCGCAAGGCGAGACCCATGCGCTGATCGAATGCCGCATCGATAACCCGCAGGTCTGGTGGCCGCATGGCATGGGCGGTCAGCCGCTTTACGATCTCGACCTGCAGCTGCTCGGCTCGGATGAGACGGCGCTCGACGGCTGGAAGCGGCGCGTCGGCTTCCGCTCCGTGCGGCTGGATACGACACCGGACGAGATCGGCTCGGCCTTCACGCTTGTCGTCAACGACGTGCCGGTCTTTGCCCGCGGCGCCAACTGGATCCCCGACGATTGCTTCCTGCCGCGCGTGACGCGCGAACGCTATCGCGAGCGGATCGGCCAGGCCCGCGACGCCAATATGAACATGCTGCGCGTCTGGGGCGGCGGCATCTATGAGACCGATGTGTTTTACGAGGAATGCGATGCAGCAGGCATCATGGTCTGGCAGGATTTCCTGTTTGCCTGCGCCACTTATCCCGAGGAAGAACCGGTCTACAGCGAGATCGAGGCGGAAGCGCGCGAGGCGATCACACGCCTCATGCCTTACGCCTCGCTGGTGATCTGGAATGGCAATAACGAGAATATCTGGGGCTATTTCGATTGGGGCTGGCAGGACGTGCTCGGCAATCGCCCATGGGGTGCCGGCTACTACCTCGATCTCCTGCCGAAGCTGGTGGCCGAGATCGATCCGACCCGGCCCTACTGGCCGGGCAGCCCCTATTCCGGCTCGATGGAGATCGCGCCGAATGCCGATGAGCACGGCTGCAGGCATATCTGGGATGTCTGGAACGAGGTGGGTTACGAGACCTACCGCAACTATATCCCGCGCTTCTGCTCCGAATTCGGCTGGCAGGCACCGCCGACCTTCGCAACACTTGCCCAATCCGTTCGCGAGAAGGATCGCGCCCCGGCCTCTCCCGCGGTCCTGCATCACCAGAAGGCAACCGGCGGCAATGACAAGCTATTGCAGGGGTTGGAAGGCTGGTTCCCTCACCCGCAAAATTTCGACGACTGGCTCTTCGTCACGCAGCTGAACCAGGCACGCGCGATCAGCTACGGCATTGACCATATGCGCTCGCATCGGCCGACCTGCATGGGCACCATCGTCTGGCAGCTCAACGATTGCTGGCCGGTCACCTCCTGGGCGGCTGTCGATGGCGCCGGCCGGAAGAAGCCGCTCTGGTATGCCCTGAAGCATAGCTATACGCCGCATCTCCTGACCATCCAGCCGCGCGGCGATGGGGTGGCCGCCGTTGCCGTCAATGACGCGACCCTGTTCTGGCGCGTGCCGTTCACGGTCGAACGCTTCGACTTCACAGGCAAGCTGCTCGCCCGTCACCACGTATGGCGCATCCTGTGCGACCGCTTCGAAAATGTGGATATCGAGATCCCGGCCGAGGTCGCGACCCCAAGCGATCCGCACCGCGAATATCTGCGCGCCCGCCTCGGCGATGCCGAAGCCTGGTGGTTCTTCGAAAAGGACATGCAGCTGCAATATCCGCAGCCTCGCTTCGACATCGAGACCATCCAGATGGTGGACGGTGTCGCAGTCACCATCACCGCTCAGTCGTTCCTGCGGGATGTCTGCCTGTTCGTCGATCGCATCAATCCAAATGCCGAGGTCGACGACATGTTGGTCAATCTCGCGCCGGGCGAAAGCAGGATGTTCAAGGTCAAAGGCATTTCCAAGGAATCCTTCGACGATGCTGATCTTTCGGCTGTTATCCGCACGGCCAACCAGGTTGCGGAGCTTCCGCATCATTGAAACCGGGTGCTCTCTCACGGAAAAGATCCGGCGCATTGCGGCGGATCGAGGCCTGTATTTTCCGTAAGCCGTCACAAAAGATTGCGCTGGTGAATGGCGAATTGCCTCCTATGATCGGGCGCCGCCTTGTGATCTAGTGCCCCTCATCCGATCCATGAATCAGCGAGATCACGCTTATGTCCTCGGACACCAATCGCAGCTTTCAAACGCCCCGCCGCGAAGAACTTGGCCTCATCACCCTTGGCAACAATGCCGGCCTTTCGACCTCGGTCTTGCCGAACGGCACGCTGTTCAGCATCGATTTCGCCGACCAGCAGGGCGGCGTTATGATCAATCAGGTGCTCGGATCGCCTGTCTATGGCGGTATTGGCCGGCTCTATCTGCGCATCGGCGGGCCCAAGCCGGCGACGGCCGAAATCGTCGGCCCGAAAGCTACGGTAGAGTTCGGTCATGGCAAGGGCGGCTTTTCCTGGAGCGGCGAAACGGAAGGCGTACGACACACCGTCAGCCTCCGGCTGCATCCGAGCCAGACCGCATGGTTCTGGCAAATTTCGCTGGAAAACAGCACCAACGCGACGCTTTCGGCCGATCTCATTCTCGTTCAGGATGTCGGCCTCGGCGATCGCGGCTTCCTGATGAATAGCGAGGCCTATGCTTCGCAATATATCGACCATCACATCGCCATCCATGCCGCCTTCGGTCCCGTCATAATGGTCAGGCAGAACCTGAAGCAGGGTGGCGGGCGAAATCCGTGGCTCGCGCAAGGCTGCCTTGAGGGTGCCGCGGCTTACGCGACCGATGCAATCCAGCTCCTCGTGCCCTCCAAGAACAATGATGGCGTCATGGTGCCGGATTTCGGCGCCAGCCTGCCGAGCGCCCGCCGCCAGCATGAGGTCGCCTGCCCGACAATCCAATCGAAGCCGCTTTCGCTCGCAGCAGGTGGCGCCGCCGCGACGACCTTCTTCGGCCTCTTCATCGCCGATCATCCGGCCGCGTCCAGCGACGCCGATCTTGTCTATCTCGACGGCCTGCCAAAACTTCAGAGCGAATTGACGATCGACACGATTGCTGCCGCTCAATCGGCACGCAGTCTCGTTCAGGATGCCTCCCTTGCTGAGAGCGGCAGCCTGGATCAGGCCGCCATCGATGCGCTTTATCCGAAGCGGATGTTGGAGGAGCGCGCCGATGGAAAGCTGATCTCCTTCTTCGTGCCGGATGGATCGCATAACAGACACATCGTGCTCCAGGAAAAAGAACGCTTGGTGGCTCGCCGCCACGGCGCCATCGTTCGCAGCGGCCAGAACATGCTGCTCGATGAGCAGACGCTGGCTGCCACCTGCTGGATGCAGGGCATCTTCGCCGCACAGTTGACCATAGGCAACACCTCCTTCCACAAGCTGTTCTCGGTCTCGCGCGATCCCTACAATCTGACGCGGTCGAGCGGCCTGCGCATTCTCGTCGACCTTGGCGACGGCTGGCGCCTGCTCGGCGTGCCCGCCGCCTTCGAAATGGGGCTCAGCGATACCAAGTGGATCTACAAGTTCCCCGGTCGCACCATCATCGTTTCGGCAATCGCCTCCGGCGACGATCCGGCCATGCAATGGAGCGTTTCGGTGGAGGGCGAAGCCTGCTGTTTCCTCGTCTTCGGCCATATCGTTCTCGGCGAGCGCGACTATGAAGCCGTGGCGAATATCGCCGTCGATGCGGCAGCCAAGCGTATTTCCTTCCGACCGCAGCCGTCCTGGCTTTGGGATCGATATCCAAAGGCTGGATACCATCTCGTCACCTCGACGCCAGATGCGTTTGAAGCCGTTGGCGGCGATGAGCTGCTTTATACCGATGGCACCACCCGCAACGGCCCGTTCATCGCCCTGAAATCGCACCCGACGAAGGCACTGCGCTTTGCCATCACGGGCTCGATGACCGATCCGGATGCGGCGGCAGCCCTTGCCGCGCGTTACAGCACCGGTGTCGACAGCGAAGAGATGCTCGCACCCGCGCAACGCTTCTGGAGCCATGTGACGCGGGGCGCCCGCATCGAGGGCGATGGCCGCGATGTGGCGGCACAGGCGATCATGCTGCCCTGGATCGCGCATGATGCCATCGTGCATTTGAGCGTACCGCACGGGCTCGAACAATATACGGGGGCTGCCTGGGGCACGCGTGACGTCTGCCAAGGGCCGATCGAATTCCTGCTTTCCTACGAGCATGACCAAGAAGTCCGGCAGATCCTTTTGACGCTCTTTTCCGAGCAGTATCGCGATCGCGGCGACTGGCCGCAATGGTTTATGCTGGAGCCCTATGCCAACATCCGCGCCGGCGAGGCTCACGGCGATATCGTCGTCTGGCCGCTGAAGGCGCTCTGCGATTATATCGAAGCGACCGGCGACATCGCTTTCCTTGCAGAAACCGTGCCGTGGCGTGCCGACGACACGATGCAGCTGACTTCGGAACGCGCGACGATCTCCGATCACATCGAAAAACTGCTGGACACCGTACGCAGCCGCTTCGTGCCGGGCACAAGCCTCATCCGCTACGGCGAAGGCGACTGGAACGACAGCCTGCAGCCGGCCGACCCGCATCTGCGCGACTGGATGGTCAGCAGCTGGACCGTTTCACTCCTGTACGAACAGCTGGTGCGCTATGCCAATATCCTGACGCTTGCCAGTCGCAACGAGGAAGCGCAGTCGCTTCAAGCGACTGCGGTCGACATGCGCGCCGATTTCAACCGGCTCCTGATGCGTGACGGCATCGTCGCCGGCTATGGTGTCTTCGATCCGAGCCATGACGGCGTCGAATTGCTTCTGCATCCGGAGGACACGCGCACGGGCCTGCACTACTCGCTGATCGCGATGACACAGCCGATGATTGGCGGCCTGTTCACGCCCGATCAGCGCCATGCCCACATGAAGATCATCCGCGAGAACCTGCTGTTCCCGGACGGTGTGCGACTGATGGAGAAGCCGGCGACCTATTCGGGCGGTCCGGAAAAGCTCTTCCGCCGCGCCGAATCTTCGTCCTTCTTCGGTCGTGAGATCGGGCTGATGTATGTGCACGCACATCTACGCTACTGCGAGGCCCTTGCCCTCGACGATGACGCAGAGGCCGTGTGGCAGGCGCTCGCGCTCGCCAACCCGATCGCCGTCAGCGGTAGGGTGGAACATGCATCGCTCCGCCAGCGCAACACCTATTTCAGCAGCAGCGACGCGGCCTTCGACGATCGTTATCAGGCTTCCGCGGAATGGGCCCGCGTCAAGGCGGGCGATATCGCCGTCGATGGCGGCTGGCGCATCTATTCGAGCGGCCCCGGCCTCTATACCAAGAGCCTGATCGGCAACATCTTCGGCTTCAAGCGGCAATTCGGCCAGCGCAGCCGCAAGCCGCTCCTGCCGGCCTCGATCGGCGCCTGCGACGTCCAACTGGATTTCAAGGCCTGAGCCAGCCGCAAATGGAAACGGGGCTAGATCGCGGCCCCGTACACTGCTCTCAACAGTCGATCTTCTGTTAGTCGCGGAACCCTTCAAATGTCCAAATTGTCCACCACACGCTTCAGTCGTGTAGGCTGGCTGCAGTGGCTGGCCATCATCGTCATGGCCGCGGCTGGCGCGATAGTGACATCGATCGCCGCAATGCCCGCAAGCCAAACGAATGCAACGACGGCTGCTCAGAATGGAGGCGCCATTATTGGCGCCTTCGTCTTCGGAATGCTGTTGCCGTATCCCCTGGGTTGGATAGCCGGTCGCCTCGCCAATCGATCGCGTAACATGTTTCTCCTGGTATTCTGGGGCGTTGCCGCCATCCTTTTTCTTGGTGCCGTCGCAAAATTGGTGCGGGCTGGTTAAGCCGCCCAGCAGGCAATCGACCTTCTGGTTAACCGAATCGGCTAAGCTCACCCGGATATGCAAAGCCCGGAGGCGGATTTGGAAACGGCGCTCTATCTCCCGATCAAGTCATTTCTCGAAGCCGCCGGCTATGCGGTGAAAGGCGAGATCGGCGGCTGCGACCTCGTCGGCCTGACTGATGGTGAGCCGCCCGTCGTCGTCATCTGCGAACTGAAGATGACCTTTAATCTCGAACTGATCCTGCAGGCGGTGGATCGCGCCGCTGCCAGCGACGAAGTTTGGATTGCCGCCCGCGTCTCGGCAAAGGGCAAGGGGCGGGAAGGCGATCGCCGGTTCCGCGACCTTTGCCGAAGGCTGGGCTTCGGCATGCTCGCGGTATCGGACAATGACTTGGTCGACATCCTCGTCAGCCCCGTCTCGCCTATGCCCCGCAAGAATGCACGGCGCAGATCACGCCTTGTCGACGAACATCGTCGGCGCAAGGGCGACCCGGCACTCGGCGGCAGCACCCGTAAGCCGATCATGACCGCCTATCGCCAACAGGCCCTTGCCTGCGCCGCCGCCATCGAAAACGGCGTGCAACGTCCGAAGGATATGCGCGAGGCGGCACCGAAGGCCCCGCAAATTCTAAGGGACAATGTCTATGGCTGGTTCGAGCGCATCGACCGCGGCATCTACGCACTGACGGAGCTTGGAACAGAGGCCCTCAAGCGCTGGCCGGCAGCGCAGCTTTAAATATGGAAAATTTCCGGTCGAACAACATTAAATTCATGTAATATCTTAAAATTTTGCAATAAAAACATGATCAATATTTAATTTGTAAAAGTTTCTTGGCGGATCATATTAACACCAAGCGCCAATTCCAATCTATACTTTGCTTCCCGCAGTAAAAGCGGGGAAACAAAGTCGCTCGCAAATTGACGCGGACCAATCGCAGCCTCGATATGGACGGGCCGCAAACCGCCAACGATCTCGCAAGGGACTTTTTGCCATGCCTTCTCTTCTCCGCAAACATCGCACAGCCGCCATCGTCGGTGCCGCTATCATCGTCGGCGCCGGAGCACTGCCTTTTGCCTTCAGCACATCCGCAACCGTCGCCTCGGCTGCAGAGCCGGCCGGCATCATCGCACCCGGCGGCTCCTTCGCTCCGATCGTCGATGCCGACAAACCGGCCGTCGTCACCGTCACCACAACGATGAAGGCGACCGATACCAGCGCCGACAGCAGCAACTCGCCGATGGACGAGCAGTTCCGGCAATTCTTCGAAAATCAGGGCATCCCGTTCCCCAAGCAGATGCCGCATCAGCAACAGAACCAGCGCGCGATGGCGCTCGGTTCCGGCTTTATCATCAGCCCGGACGGCGTCATCGTCACCAACAACCACGTCATTCAGAATGCAGTCGACATCAAGGTGACGCTTGATGACGGCACCGAGCTGCCTGCCAAGCTTTTGGGTGCCGATGCCAAATCCGATCTTGCCGTCCTGAAGATCAACGCGCCGAAGCCGCTCGCCACCATCGCCTGGGGTGATTCCGACAAGCTGAAGCTTGGCGACCAGATTCTGGCGATCGGCAACCCCTTCGGCATCGGCACAACCGTTACCGCCGGCATCGTCTCGGCCCGCGGTCGCGACCTGCACAGCGGCCCCTATGACGACTTCATCCAGATCGATGCCCCCATCAACCACGGCAACTCCGGCGGGCCGCTGGTCGACCGCGAAGGCAATGTCGTCGGTATCAACACCGCTATTTACTCGCCAAATGGCGGCAGCGTCGGCGTCGGCTTTGCCATTCCCTCCGACGAGGCCAAGGCAATCGTCGCCAAGCTCGAGAAGAACGGCTCGATCGATCACGGCTATCTCGGCGTCGCCATCCAGCCGGTGACCTCGGATATCGCCAATGCCATGGGCCTCTCGCAGACCCAGGGTGCGCTCGTTGCCAGCGTCAACGACGATACGCCAGCCGCACGCGCCGGCATCAAGAGCGGCGATATCGTAACCGCCGTCGGCAACGAGGCCGTCAAGACGCCGAAGGATCTGTCGCGGCTGGTCGCCGATCTTTCTCCCGGCGACAAGCGTTCGGTCACGCTGTGGCGCGACGGCAAGAGCATGGACGTCAATGTCACCATCGGCGGCAATGATGACAGCAAGCAGGCCGCCAACGACGCTGGCGACGGCAAGGTGCAGCCCTCCAACCAGCCGAGCATCGGCGTCGGCCTTGCCAACCTCACACCCGATGTGCGTGAGCAGCTGAACCTGCCGCATGGCGTCGAGGGCGCTGTCGTCGCCAGCGTCAATCCGGACAAGCCCGCCGCGGCGGCCGGCATCCAGACCGGCGATATCATCGTCTCGGTCAACGATCAGCCGGTGCGCAACGCCCATGAGGTGCAGACGGCAGTTGCGAAAGCCGGCAAGGATGGCCGCAAGTCCGTGCTGCTCCTGATCGAGCGCGACGGCAACAAGACCTTCGTTGCCGTGCCGTTCTCCGCGGCTTAAAAATCTGAGGCAGTGAATGATCGGCCCGCTTCCTTCAACGAAGCGGGCCGATTGCCGTTATGTCACAAAAAGACGCTGACGTCCCGCAAGGCTGATCATTGCCAACTCTGCCGGCGCAAGCAGTCACGCTCGACCGAACGATCTGAGACGCTGAATTTCCACGGAAAAGGCTGCTCGCCTTTGACTTAGGACTCTTTTTGTCCAAACTCTGCCTTTGTGATGGTACAAATAGCGCCGGAGCCGATTGAAACGGTCGGGCGGGACGTTTAAACCGCGCGAGCGATATTAGCGGCCAGGCCTTAAAACAGGAATAAGCGGCGGCAGGAGTTGGAGTGACTGATCCATACGATATTCTCGGCGTTGCGCGCGATGCGGGCGAAGAGCAGATCAAGGCGGCTTATCGCAAGCGCGCGAAGGCAGCCCATCCGGATTCCGGCGGCGATACCGACGCTTTCGCGCAGCTGCAGAAGGCCTACGAGCTTCTTCTCGACCCCGTTCGCCGCAAGGTGTTCGACGATACCGGCTATGATGTCGAACTGACCGATGCCGTCGACTTGCAGGCACTGGTCGCCATTGAAAAGCTGATTACCGAGATAGTGCTGGACGAGCGGGAACCCGGCACATTCGATCCGGTCGCCAAGATGCGGGCGAGCCTTCTGGAAGAAATTCGTAAGGCGAATTTCAGCAAGAGCGAGCTCGAGCGACACTCCAATCGCATCGGCCTTCATCTCGACCGACTCGGCAAGCGCCCCGGCAAGGACGTCGTCGGCCACATGCTGCGTGCCCGCATCAAAGCGATCGCCACCGCCATCAGCGAAACGGAAGCGAAGATCGGCGCCAGCGAACGCGCCTGCGACATGCTCGAAGGCTATCTTTACGAGATGAACGAGCCTCTGGATGAAGCCGATGCTGCTCCCGAAATCGAATGGGACGAGCCAAGGGTCCGTTCGGCCGCGCAGTGAAGGCGGCAGTTTTCACCGCCCTGAAGAGATAAAATTCGCGTTTCCCTTGATCGCGGGATCACTTTCAGCAACGCAATGTTGCAATGCAACAATTCTCCCTAGACAAATCGAGGGGCTGGCCTAGATCAAGCATCCAACACGCCGTCCTGCTCCATCGAATGATGGCGAAGCGGCAATGGCGGGCGCCGGGACTCCGGCATCCGCTGCAGATCTAAAACGGCGAGGTATGCGATTGCTGGCGTCCGAAGCGGATGAAGTCGTCTTTGAACATCTGAGCGAAAACCGGTCACGGGCCGCATTGAGGGGCGCTTTCTGGTCGGCGCTGGATACCCTTATCCCGACGGCACTCAACAGCCTTGTCTTCGTCGTCACCTCCCGTTTCCTTCTGCCGCAGGATTTCGGCCTGGTAGCGCTCGCCTTCGCCATCGTCAGTTTCGCCTCCGGCTTCGGCCCGACGGCCTTCGGCGAGGCGCTGATCCAGCAGAAATCCATTCGGCGCAGCCATCTCGATACGGTCTTCTGGCTATCCTTCGTCTCCGCAGCCATCCTTTATGCCGCGCTGTTTCTGCTTTCGCCGTTTCTCGCCCATTGGCTAGGACATGACGATATCGTCAAGCTGCTGCTGATCATCGGCCTCAAAATCTTCTTCGACATGATGATCATCGTGCCCAATGCCCTGATCGGCCGCACGATGTCCTTCCATCTTGCTGCGGCCCGCACCGCGATCGCCACCTCTGTTTCGGCGGTCATCTGTCTCTCGCTGGTTTTCGCCGGTTTCGGCCTATGGGCGCTTGCGATCGCCCAGATCGCCGCGCCCGCCGCCGCCTGCATCGCCGCTTTCTGGGGCGCGAAATGGCTGCCTGGCTTCAGGGTAAAGCTCTCGAGTCTGCGCGAACTGCTGCATTACGGCATCTTCGCCTCGGGCAACCGCTTCCTCCAGACCATGAATCTCGACCAGCTGATTATCGGCACGCTGGTAAGCCCGGCCGCTCTCGGTATTTATAATTTCGCCCGGCGGCTCTACGAGATGCTCAACAATGTCGTGGCGGGCGGGCTGAATTCGGTCAGTCACGTGCTGCTCTCCTCACTGCAGCATGATCGGGAGAAGGTGCGCGAAGCCTTCCTCATGGCGACCTTCGGTTGCTCGCTGGTGTCCTTTCCGGCCTTCATGGGACTGGCCGCGGTCGCCGACGATGCCATTCCGCTGATCTTCGGGCCGCACTGGGCTGCCGCCGTCTGGCCGGTTCGCTTTTTCTGCGTCATCGGCCTGATGGCCGGCATCGGCATCATCCAGGCCTCCTTGATCACCAGCCAGGGCAGATCCGACTGGTGGTTCTACTATCAGCTGGTGCGCAACATCGTCTCGATCCTCACGGTACTCGTTCTTCACCCATATGGCGTGGCGGCCGTCGTCTTCGGGCTCATGGTCGGCGTGCTGCTGCTTTGGCCGGTGACGCTATGGATGGTCTCGCGGTTGATCGGCCTCAGCATTGCGGAATATTTCGGCCAGTTCCTGCGGCCCATAGTCGCCTATCTCGGCATGCTCGTCGCCGTCTTGGCAATCTCGTCGGCCTTGATCGACCGGCCTCTCGCAGAACGCCTCGTCTGCGAAGTCCTGGTCGGAGGCCTCGCCTATTCGGGCCTCATCCTTCTTCTATGCAGGGAAAGGGTCCTCTTCCTCGTGCGGACGACACTGCAAGGTCGCCGCGCAAGAGCACGGTAGCAAGAATCGTGGCCATCGGATCGAAGCATGGCATTCCACATGGGGCCTTCGATCCCTGCGGTAGCAATAGCAAATGTCGGAAAGGCGCCTCATGACACTGGTTACGTTCATCATTCCCGTTCGCCATCAGGCCAATTCCAACGATTGGCCAGCGCTGAAACGGCGGCTGTCGCAAACGATCGCATCGATCGCCGGGCAAGCCAACAAGAACTGGCGCGGCGTGGTCGTCGCCAATGAAGGCGCCGATCTCCCGGATCTGCCGCCGAATTTTACAGCGGAACGCGTGACCTTCCCGCCGAACCAGCTGCACGACATCGATGGCGCTGACCGCGAAAAAGTTTATGATGCGTTCCGGCTGGACAAGGGCCGCCGCGTTCTGAGCGGCATGTTGTCCGCGCGCGACACGCGTTTCTTCATGATCGTCGACGACGATGATTTCGTCAGCGCCAACATCGTCGATTTCGCAGCTCGAAATATCGATGCCAATGGCTGGAAAATCAACCGGGGCTATCTCTGGAACGAAGGCGGCAGGCTGCTTATGCATCACAATGATTTCGCCAATTATTGCGGAACGTCGCTGATCATTCGCTCCGATCTCTATCGCTTGCCGGCGACCTTCGAGGATGCCGAGGTCGATTACATCAAATCCATGCTCGGCAGCCACGTGCGCATCGGCAAGCTGCTGGCCGATGCCGGCTCTCCGCTCGGATCGCTGCCCTTCCGTGGCGCGATCTATCGGGTCGGCCATGCCGGCGCCCACAGCAAATCCTCCGGCCTGATCAGGACCCATTTTCTGAACCGGTCGGTACTCACAAGCCCCCGCCAGTTCCTGGGCAATCTTTCGCGGGTGCGCCCGCTCGATCGAAACTTGAGAAGCGAATTCTTCGGCGCGCGCGCCGCCGGATAGCGTAAGCGCAATCCTTTCCGCCCAACGAGGTTTCGACCAATGCCGGCCAATACGACGAAACACAGATATGCCGCCCTGGATGCGATGCGCGGCCTGGCGGCATTCGCGGTCGTCGTCTATCACCTCGACAGGCCCTATGCGCCTTCGGCCTATATCGCGGTCGATTTCTTCTTCGTGCTCAGCGGCTTCGTGATTGCCAGGGCCTATGGTGAAAAACTCGCAAGCGGCATGACCGTGCTGGCCTTCATGAAGGCTCGCTACGCGCGTCTCTATCCGCTCTTCCTCATCGGCAGCGTCTACGGCCTTGTGCAATTGCTGCTGCACTGGCAGGCATCCGGTGTTGGGCGGGCCGATCTTGCCGCGAGCATCCTTACGACCATATTCATGCTGCCTTCTCCAAGCTTTCTGACGCGGTCGGCCGGATACATCTTGGCGCTCTACCCGCTGAATGGTCCCGCCTGGTCGCTGTTCTGGGAGCTGTTGGCCAATCTGGTATTCGCACTGGTGCTGTTCAGGCTGAAAACGCGGAGCCTCATCCTCATTGCCGCCGCATCTCTGGCGATGCTGATCGTCTCGGTTTTTTTCCACAAATCGCTCGATCTCGGCTGGGAATGGCACTCTGTGGATGGCGGCCTTGCCCGCGTCTTCTTTTCCTTCACGCTCGGGATGATCATCTACCGGCTTCGAAGCAGCACCGCGATTGGCTGGACCATGAACAGCTATGCCGCCCTGCTGCCCATTGCCGTGATCTTAATCTTGCTGTTTCTCCCCACCTATTCGCTGAAATATGCGCTTATCTTCTGCATCCTGATCTCGCCGCTCATCGTCCTTGCCGGCACCATGCTCGAACTGCCGGAGAGGCTGCAGCGGCTCGCAATCTTTCTCGGCTATCTCTCCTACCCGATCTACATGTGCCATCGCGGCTTTACCGAGATCTACGGGCATCTGATGCGCAATATCCACTTGCCGCAGCCCGTCTACATCGCGATCTATCTCGTCGCAATTTCCGTCATTTCGCTCATCTCGGCCAAGCTTGCGACTATTCTTGTCAAGTACGCGTCCTCTTTGAAGGACGCGCCTAAAAGGCTGGGCGCGACTTCAAGCCAGTAGCATTGCCGTTCACGTGTGGACGGCGGCAAGTGCGATGGCATCCGCAACATATTCGCGCCGTTCCAAGAGTTTGGCCGTCGCGACACGCAAATGGCTGCTGGGCAGGATCGAAAACTTGGCACCGGGATGCACTGCAATGCCCCGGGCGGCAAGCGTCACCATTGCGAAGGGCTCCGACGAGACCGGCACCCAGGCACATAGTCCTTCTCCATGCCACGCATCGACGCCGCGCTCGCGAAGCGCATCGATGAGGCCTGCGCGGCGTTCCCGATAGGTCCTGCGGGCATGATTCAGGCACGATGCCGTCGCTGGATCGCGCAGCAGCCAAGCAGCCGCCGCCTGCAGAATACGGCTGGTCCAGCCGGAACTGAAGCTGCGATAGGACTGGATCTGATCGACGATCGCCCTTGAGCTCGACAAGACCGCGAGGCGTAGGTCAGGCCCGTGCGTTTTCGAAAATGACAGGATATGGATAACCCGATCGGGAAAGAGATGCCCGAGGGAATGGCGCGGCGCGATCGAGATATCGCCGATACCATCGTCTTCCACGATCAAAGTATCCTTGTCGCGAAGAATCTCCGCGATCCCTATCATACGTCCCGGGCTCACGCTCTGGCCCGTGACGGAATGGATGCGCGGCTGAAAGATGAAGGCGACCGGGCGATATTTCAGCGCGTCCTCCAGCGAGGCCGGCAGCGGGCCCTCTTCATCGCATTTCACCGGAATGATGCGGGCGCCCCGGTCCTCGAGAATATCGAGAAGCCGCATGCCCGTGGGGTCCTCGATCGCAACGGCAGCACCGGGCATGACAAGAGCGTTGATCAGGGTGTAGACGGCATTGTAGCCGCCATTGGTCGCCAGGAACGCCTCCGGCTCATAGGGCCATGTCTTCCTGACCTCGCGCTCAAGCTCCGGCAGGATGCGGCTGCGCTCGTAGCTGTTGAGATTTTCCGCCGAGGCGCCGTAGGCCATCGCCGCCTCCAGCTTCGGCAGCAGCTGCACATCAGGAACGGCTGCCGTCAGATTGAGGGCATCGGAACCGTAGTCGCCGACGCTTGCCAGCCGTGCCGGCTTGGCGACAAAGCGGTCGCCGCTGACCCATGTGCCGTTCCTGCCGCGTCCGCTGATGATCTTCTGGCGCCTGAGCTCGCTCCAGGCTTCGGACAAGGTCGCGGGGCTGATCCCAAGGGCAAAAGCGAGATCGCGAATGGGCGGCAATTTGGTGCCAACAGGCAGCGCGCCGGCGCGAATGAGCGCGCTCGTCTCCAGCGCGATACCGCGAATGGTCCGATCGCTCAATTTTTTGGCAAACCATTTCGCGTCCCGATCTTCGCTCATTTTTTCGCGCCATTTTTAATGTTCAATAACGTAATAACATTTGATCGACCGATATTGAACATTTACTCGTTGAGAAAACAAGTTTTCCCGCGAGTGAATTTCATGCCCCTTACTCTCCGCCTTGCCGTTCGTGACTGGGACTATATGACCCCTCTGGTGCTGGGTGACGTCTCCTCCCCCAAGCTCGATATTAGGGTGGACCGGGTCGGGACGCTGATCTCGCATGTCGGCAAAAGCGACACTTATGATGCCGCCGAAACCTCCTTCAGCCGTTACACGCAGATGCGCATCGACGGCGATGAGAGCGTGGTCGGCATTCCAAACTTCATCATGCGCGGCTTCCGTCACCGCTGCGTCATCACCACCAAGGACAGCCCGATCACGAGCTTCGCCCAACTGCCCGGCAAGCGCATCGGCGTCACCGGCTGGCGTGACTCCGGCAATACCTGGACGCGGGCCGCACTGCGTCGTGAAGGTGTCGGCGTGGAAGATGCCATGTGGTATGCCGGCCGCCTGACCGAAGCCCATCCGATCACCGATCGCCTCGACGGCTTTGGCCGCCCCGGTCGGATCGAGGCGGCACCCGGCGAAAGGCCGATGGTGGATCTGCTGAAGGAAGGCAAGCTCGATGCGATCTTCACGCCCTTCATGCCGGACGGCTATTTCGCCGGCAACTCCGGCTTCCGCCAGTTGCTGCCGGATTTCCGCTCTGCCGAACATCGCTATTTCGCCGATGTAGGCTATGTACCGGGAATGCACCTGATCGGTTTCAAGGCGGCGTTTGTTGCCGAACATCCCTGGGTCGTGGGCGAGTTGAGCGCCCTCATCGATGAATCGCAACGCGTCTGGCTCAGCAAGCGGCGCAAATATGCCGACACCACGCCCTTTATGCTCGACGAACTGTTGAAATCGGCAACTGAGCTGCCCGAAGGCTGGGATGCGAGCGGCTTTACCGCCAACCGCAAGATGATCGCGGATTTCGCCGGGGAGCTGCATGTGCAGGGTATCCTGCCGCGGCTGATGACCCCGGAGGAACTCTTCCCGTTCGATGTCGACGGCAGCCGGACGAGCGCTGCCTGACCACCGCCTCAAAAATCAGAGACACAAAGCAAAAAGGGGAATGAACATGTCGCTGAAGAAAATGACCTACGTCGCCCTGGCAAGCCTGATGATGTCGGGCGCTGCCTTTGCCGAGGATGCCAGCCTGCCGAAACTCTCGGTCAACAAGGATCTGCAGGCCAAACTGCCGGAAGCGATCCGTACATCGGGCAAGATGATTTCCGTCAACAACGGCTCTTTCCCTCCCTATGAAATCGTCACCGGCACTAAGCTGACGGGCGCCAGCGCCGATCTGACCGACGCGATCGGCGAGGTGCTTGGCGTCAAGATCGAGCATGAGAGCGTCAGCGGCCTGCCTGCCATCCTGGCGGGCATCAATTCCGGCCGCTACCAGTTCGCCTTCGGCCCGATCGGCGATTTCAAGAGCCGCGAGGAAGCCAATGATTTCGTCGACTGGGTGCAGGAATTCGTTGTCTTCGCCGTTCAGAAGGGCAATCCGAAGCGCATCACCTCGCTCGACAGCGCCTGCGGCCAGCGCATCGCCGTTATGGCCGGCGGATCGGCCGAAAAGGTGATCCAGGTGCAAGCCGAGAAGTGCAAGACCGATGGCAAGGGTGCGATCGAAGTTCAGTCCTTCACAGACCAGCCGAGCTCGATCCTCGCCGTTCGCTCTAAGCGCTCCGATGCCTTCTTCTCCTCACAGGCCCCACTCACCTATTTTGTCTCGCAGGCGAATGGCCAGCTGGAACTGACGGGCGTCGGCCAGAAGAACGGCTTCGAGGATCTCTATCAGGGCGCCGTCGTGCCGAAGGGCTCGCCTCTCGGTCCCATCCTCAAGGATGCCGTCAAACTTCTGATGGACAATGGCACCTATGCCGCCATCATGAAGAAATGGGGCCTTGAGAACAACATGATCAAGGAACCCGGTATCAATCTTGGCGGGACATTGCCGAAATGAATACGAATTCCAGAAACAACGCATCGCCTTCTGGCGATGCGTCGGAACGGGATGTGGCGAATGCCCACACGCCATTCCCGAAGGGTCGTGTGGCCGCTTGGGTCGTCACGCTTGCGATTGCAGCCTATTGGGCGTGGTCGGTCGCCCACAATGAAAACTTCGGCTGGCATGTCGTCGCCCAGTACTTCTTCGATCCCGTCGTCATCAGCGGCCTCTACGTCTCACTCGGCCTGACCGTCGTCGCCATGGCGCTCGGCATCGCCTTTGGCCTGCTGCTGGCGATTGCCCGCATGTCGAAGGATAGGCTGGCAAGCACGCTCGCCTCGCTGTTCATCTGGTTCTTCCGTGGCACGCCGCTGCTCGTGCAGCTGATCTTCTGGTACAATCTTTCGACGCTCTTCCCGACGCTATCGATCGGCATTCCCTTCGGCCCGACCTTCGTCAGCTGGGATACCAATTCCGTCATCAGCCCGATGACGGCGGCGATCGCCGGCCTGGCGCTGAACGAAGCCGCGTATATGGCCGAAATCATCCGTGGCGGCCTGCTTTCGGTCGATAGGGGCCAGTTCGAGACCGCTGAAGCCTTCGGCATGACGAGAAGCCGGGCTCTTCGCCGCATCATCATCCCGCAGGCCATGCGCTCCATCGTGCCACCAACCGGCAACCAGCTTATCAGCATGATTAAGGCGACCTCGCTCGTCAGCGTCATCGCCATGGCAGACCTGCTCTATTCCGTGCAGTCGATCTACAACCGCACCTTCGAAGTCATCCCGATGCTGCTCGTCGCCGTCATCTGGTATCTGCTGATCACTTCGGTGCTCAATATCGGCCAGAGCTATATCGAGCGCCATTATAGCCGCGCCGACCGCCGCTCCGGTGGGACCAAGGCGGTAACGGAGGATGCGCCGGCACTCCTGCCGGTTCAGGAGGCGTGCCAATGAACGCTCCGATGAACACGCCAATCAGCACCGTTGCCGACTTATCGCCGCTGGTGCGGGCGCGCAACGTCCACAAGTCCTTCGAAAACCTCGAAGTCCTGAAAGGCATCGACCTCGAAGTGGCGCCAGGCGAAGTGGTCGTCATCCTCGGCCCCTCCGGGTCAGGAAAATCCACCTTCCTGCGGTGCATCAACCATCTGGAAGCGATCAATCGCGGCTCGATCGAAGTCGATGGCGAGCAGATCGGCTACCGGCTGAACAAGGGCCGGCTGGTCAAGCTCTCCAACCATGCGATCGCGCTGCAGAGGCGCAAGATCGGCATGGTGTTCCAGCAGTTCAATCTCTATCCGCATATGACGGCGCTGCAGAATGTCATCGAGGCGCCGATCGGCATCCATGGTGAAAGCCGCAAGCAAGCAACCGAGAATGCGCTGGCATTGCTTGATCGCGTCGGGCTTTCAGCCAAGGCTCACAATTACCCTCGGCAACTCTCCGGCGGCCAGCAGCAGCGCGTTGCAATCGCCCGAGCGCTGGCGATCAAGCCGAAGCTGATGCTCTTCGACGAGCCGACGTCCGCGCTTGATCCGGAACTGGTCGGCGAAGTGCTCGCCACCATGCGTGACCTTGCCAAACAGGGCCTGACGATGATCGTTGTCACCCACGAGATCGGCTTTGCCCGCGAGGCTGCAGACCGCGTCGTCTTCATGGATGGCGGCAAGATCGTCGAACAGGGCAAAGCGGAGGACGTGATCGGCAATCCGCAGCACCCGCGCACCAGAAGCTTCCTGTCGCGCTTCATCTAGCGCGATACACCTATCATCAGTGAAGCCCGCACGCTCTATGGCGAATGGCGGCTCAAGCGAACCATTGGAATAGCCATGACCCTCGACAACGATTTCGCCCGCCTCTCCGATTTCGAACCGATGAAGGCCGAACTGACGGGCATCCGCCAGCATCTGCACGCCAATCCCGAGCTTTCTTTCGAGGAAGCGGAAACCGCACGTTTCGTCGCTGAAAAGCTGGAGGCTTGGGGCTACGAGGTCACCCGCAATGTCGGCGGCCACGGCGTCGTCGCGCGCATGACGGTCGGTGCCGGCAAGAAGAGCATCGCGATCCGCGCCGACATGGACGCCCTGCCGATCACTGAGCAGACGGACGTCCCCTATGCCAGCAAAACGCCGGGCAAGATGCATGCCTGCGGCCATGACGGCCACACCACCATATTGCTCGGGGCTGCCGAATATCTCGCCCGCACCCGCCGCTTCAACGGCACTGTGAACCTGATCTTCCAGCCGGCCGAGGAGGCCGGCGCGGTGAGTGGCGCTCCGGCGATGATCAAGGACGGGCTGTTCGAACGCTTTCCCTTCGATGTCATTTACGGGCTCCACAATCACCCCAGCGCGCCGGAAGGCACCTGGCTGTTACGCTCCGGCCCGCTGATGGCCGCCGCCGACACAGTTGAAATCACCATCACAGGCAAGGGCGGCCATGCCTCGCGCCCGCATCTGACCATCGACCCGGTGGTTGTCGCCTGCAACCTCGTCGTCAGTTTGCAGACGATCGTTGCGCGCAGCGTCGACCCGACGCAGACGGCTGTCGTGACCGTCGGCGCCATCCACGCCGGCGAAGCTTCGAACGTCATTCCGGAGAGCGCGAAGATGCTGCTCACCGTCCGCTCCTTCGATCCGAAGGTGCGCGAGCTGCTTGAAGCCCGCATTCGCAAGCTGACGGCCTCCATCGCAGACGGCTATGGCGCGAGCGCCGAGATCGACTACGTCCACGGCCATCCAGTCGTCGTCAATTCCGAGAAGGAAACGGAATTCGCGCGGATGGTTGCCGAGGAACTTGTCGGCGCTGAGAAGGTCAGCACCTGCGGCCTGATCCCCGGCAGCGAGGATTTCTCCCACTACCTGGAGCATAAGCCCGGCAGCTTCCTGCGCCTCGGCAATGGCTTGAACTCAGCCATCCTCCACAGCGCCAAGTATGATTTCGCCGATGAAAGCCTCACCGTCGGTGCGGCTATGTGGGCACGTCTGACCGAGCGTTATCTCGACGGCTGAACCAGGTCTTATCTCGATCGCACGAGGAGCCGGCGCCGCCACGATTAAATAACAGCCCTGGCAATAAGCCGGGGCTGGCCCGTTTTCTGGATGTCATAGAAAAAGGCGGAATGCGATGCTCTCAACAGCGCCGCAAGACCTGTGAACACGGTGCGATTCCTGCTTTTATAAATACTACTTATCGAGGGATCCGAGACTATCGCCCGTTGCAGGCGCTGTATTTGCAGGCGTTTCAGTCCCCAGCCCGGTTTCCAGCTGCACATTCTGAGTCTGCATTACCCGCCACTCATTTTCGAGGCGATCAATGACATACGTAGGAATTTCATTTCTTACGCTTTCAAGCTCTTGCATCACGACCTCCATTGTCATGCGTTACTGGCATGACATGGAGGAGTTTCTTTGTAAATCAAGGTATTAAAATATTTAAACGATTAAAATATTTTCAATCGTTTGAAATAGCGCCTACTGTGGAAAAGTTTCCAAGAGCGTTAATGCGAGCTGCCGAGCCTACGGGCGCAAAGCCGGGTCATCCACGGCACTAGGGCGAGCTTGGCGAGCAGCCGGCGGTTGCAATCGGCTTTCAAGCTCCAGATCTTGCGCGCGCCAGAACGAATCATGTTGTTCGCGCATGGCATTGGCCGCCTCACGAACCACTTCGGAAATCTGCAAGAGCTGCTTGGCCAGAGGGCTCGTCCTGCGCCAGATCATGCCGATGGTGCGTGAGGGCTGCGGGCTTTGGAAGCGCACCGTCGACACCGAGGCCGAGCGGGTTTCCACGACTACCGCCATCTCTGGTATCAAGGTGACGCCGATGCCGGCGCTGACCATCTGCACCAGCGTCGACAGCGAGCTGCCGTCCATCAGCTCCCGCGGCAGGGCTGAATGGATGTTGCAGAAGGAGAGCGCCTGATCGCGGAAGCAGTGCCCTTCCTCCAGCAGCAGCAGCCGCATTTCGCGAAGCGCCTCGCGGTTGGGCACTGGCTTGCCCTCGTCTTCACTTGGCCGCACCAGAACGAAATTTTCCGCAAACAGCGGCACTTCAGTGAGCGATGTTTCGGAGATCGGCAAAGCGACGATCGCCGTATCCAGCCTCCCCTCCTCCAGCTCCTCGACCAGCTTCGAGGTCAGGGTCTCGCGCACATGGATATCAAGCCCCTCATAAATACGGGTGAGGTTGCCGATGATGCTCGGCAAAAGATAGGGCGCGACCGTCGGGATGATACCGATCCTCAGCCGACCCACGGGCTGATTGTGCGATGCGCGGGCAAGATCTCCCAGCTCGTCGACGGAGCGCAGGATGTCGCGGACGCGAATCGCGAAGGCCTCCCCGAAATTGGTCAGTCGGACCTGGCGCGCGCCTCTTTCGAAGAGGTCCGTGCCGAGCTGCTCCTCCAGTTCCTTGATCTGCATCGACAAAGCGGGCTGAGAGATCGCGCATAGATCGGCCGCACGTCCGAAGTGGCCGAGCCGAGCCAGCGCTTCGAAATAGCGAAGCTGTTTGAGCGTAAAGTTTGCCATAAGCGCATCTTATCGCGTCAATCAGGAAATCCAACTTAAATTAATGGAAAGGCTTGGCTATAGTGCCGCGGCAGAGATGAGATGCGGCCGCCTGTCATACGAAGCTCATATGAGAGCATTGACTGCGTCCAGTTCATCGATGCACGGGCCGGTCGGAAGGCAGGGGGACCCAAGCTTTGCCTGCTTCCACGTCTCCGTTTCACGCGAGGCCAGAATAACGAGAGATTCATGCGTCTGACATGTCGCTGCCATACCCAATTTGGAACCGGGCCATTTCCCGGCGGGCTGGCAAAGCTCCTTCTCCGGTCGTCACAAATCAAATCATCGTAAGGGAGAGTATCATGGATACAAAAGTCGAAACTGCCGGCAAATGTCCGTTTCCGCATGGAAACACGAGCGTTTCCGCACGTTCGAACCGGGACTGGTGGCCGAATCAGCTGAACCTTCGGATTCTTCACCAGAATTCGGCGCTTTCCAGCCCGATGGGGAAGGCATTCAACTACGCCGAGGAATTCAAGAAGCTCGACCTGGAGGCCCTTAAGAAGGACCTCACCGCCCTTATGACCGATTCGCAGGATTGGTGGCCAGCCGACTTTGGTCATTACGGTCCGCTCTTCATCCGCATGGCCTGGCATAGCGCCGGTACCTACCGCACGGGCGACGGCCGCGGCGGCGCCTCCTCCGGCACGCAGCGTTTCGCTCCGCTCAACAGCTGGCCGGATAACGTCAACCTCGACAAGGCTCGCCGTCTCCTCTGGCCGATCAAGCAGAAATACGGCAACAGCATCTCCTGGGCCGACCTGCTGGTCCTGACCGGGAACGTCGCGCTGGAATCCATGGGCTTCAAGACCTTCGGCTTCGGCGGCGGTCGCGAGGATGTCTGGGAGCCGGAAGAAGACATTTACTGGGGCGCGGAAGATACCTGGCTCGGCGACAAGCGCTACAGCGGCGATCGCGATCTGGAAAACCCGCTCGCAGCCGTGCAGATGGGTCTCATCTACGTCAATCCTGAAGGACCGAACGGCAATCCGGACCCGCTTGCAGCCGCACGCGACATCCGCGAGACCTTCGCCCGCATGGCGATGAACGACGAAGAAACCGTCGCCCTCATCGCCGGCGGCCATACTTTCGGCAAGACCCATGGCGCAGGCGATGCGGCCCATGTCGGACCTGAGCCAGAAGCAGCCGGCATCGAAGAACAAGGCCTCGGCTGGAAGAATAGCTTCGGCACTGGCAAGGGCGGTGACACGATCGGCAGCGGCCTCGAAGTCACCTGGACCTCGACACCGACCAAGTGGAGCAACAATTTCTTCTGGAACCTGTTCGGCTATGAATGGGAACTGACGAAGAGCCCGGCCGGTGCCCATCAGTGGGTGCCGAAGCATGGTGCTGGTGCCGGCTCGATCCCGGACGCGCACGACAAGTCCAAGCGACACGCTCCTGCCATGCTGACGACCGACCTCGCCCTGCGCTTCGATCCGGCCTATGAGAAGATTTCCCGCCGCTTCTTCGAAAATCCGGATGAGTTCGCCGATGCCTTCGCCCGCGCATGGTTCAAGCTGACCCATCGCGATATGGGTCCGCGCGTCCGTTATCTCGGCCCGGAAGTGCCGAGCGAAGAGCTCATCTGGCAGGATCCAATCCCGGCTGCCGGTCCCGCATCGATCGATCCCAGCGATGTCGCCGCCCTCAAGGCCGAGATTGCTGTATCGGGTCTCACCATCCCGCAGCTGGTTTCGACCGCCTGGGCTTCGGCTTCGACCTTCCGCGGCTCCGACAAGCGCGGCGGTGCAAACGGCGCTCGCATCCGTCTTGCTCCGCAGAAGGATTGGGAGGCCAACCAGCCGGCCCAGCTCGCTTCCGTGCTGGCGACGCTCGAAGGCATCCAGAAGAAGTTCAATGATGCTCAGACCACCGGCAAGACGGTATCGCTTGCCGATCTCATCGTTCTCGGCGGCTCGGTCGCTATCGAACAGGCTGCTAAGAAAGCTGGCCATGACGTGGTCGTACCGTTTGCTCCGGGCCGTACTGATGCGACGCAGGAACAAACCGATGTCGAGGCCTTCGCCGTTCTCGAACCGATCGTCGATGGCTTCCGCAACTACCAGCGGCAGGCCTACACCGTCTCTTCCGAAGAGCTGCTGATCGACAAGGCACAGCTGCTGACGCTGACGGCGCCGGAAATGACCGCCCTCATCGGCGGTCTGCGCGTACTGAACGCCAATGTCGGCCAGAGCCAGCACGGCGTCTTCACCAAGCGTCCGGAAACGCTGACCAACGACTTCTTCGTGAACCTGCTCGACATGGGCACGGAGTGGAAGGCCGTTTCGGATGCCAAGGACGTCTTCGAGGGTCGCGATCGCGCAACCGGCGACGTGAAATGGACCGCGACGCGCGTCGATCTCGTTTTCGGCTCCAACTCGCAGCTGCGCGCGATCGCCGAAGTCTACGGCCAGTCCGATGCTGAGAAGAAGTTCGTCCAAGACTTCGTTGCGGCATGGACCAAGGTCATGAACGCCGACCGCTTCGACATCGCTTGATGTGAGCTGAATTATAATCCGGGCGCGGCTTGCTTCAGGCCGCGCCTGGATCATGTCTTTCACAACGCTTCCGAAGCGGGGCGGCTTTCTCCCGCCTAATACCCATCGCGATTGGCGGCAGCGGCCCAGATGGCACCGACCCAAGCGGCCGCGATTGCGAGCACAAGAGCAAAGCAGGCGACGAAAGCTCCGGCCGAGACAAGCTTCGCGGCAATCGCGGCTGCCTGAACAGCTTGAGCCTTGGCTTTATCGATGGCCTGATGGTACTGCTGCTCGTATTGAGCCACCTCGTTCTTCGCCTGATCGACCGGAATATTCTGCGCGCGAGCCAAAGCGTCCGCGGCACGGGCGCGTGCCTCATCGGCCTTGGCAGGATCGCCGGTCAACACGGCTTGAACGGAGACGGCCGCCGTCTGGCGCAATGCCTGCGGGTCATTGCCGCTGTTGCGGATCTGCTCCTCGATCGCATCAATGGGATTGGGCATGTTGCCCATAGCCGGCGCAGCGCCGACCGCTACTGTATGAACTGTCTTACCAGCACCGGACAGGAGCTCGGTTACTCCGCTGAAAGCACCGCCAACCACGGTTCCGATCGATGTCGTCAGCAGATAGATGACAATCAGGGTCGAGACCGCCCAGGAGGCAATCCCATGCAGGCTTCCGATCGTGGTCGAGATTGATCGCGAAAGCCGGCTTGCGATATAACCGCCGACGAAGGACGCAATCAGGCCTGAACCGATGAACCAGGCGGCGCCGGAAAGCGAGGCCGTGAGGCTGGGCGCATTCTGGCCACCGCCAGGATTGACGATGGCTGCGCCGATGCCGATGCCCAAAAGGCTAAGCACAATCTGCACGGCAAGCGCCACCGCGCTCGCCGCAAGGATCGCGCCCCAGGATGTTCGGCGCATGATCGGCATATCTTCGGATGTCGTGAAAGGGGGATTGTAGCTGACGGATTCACTCACGGAACTGACCTCGCGACGAGTTTATAGGAGCGGGTCGCAATCTGCTGACCCGCTGATTTTTTGAATTAATAATGACCATGGAGGTGGCAACGGCGCGTCTGTGGATGGCGTCGCCGTTGCCGGCGCCTGTCAGCTGGCAGGGCTCAACTGCAGGCGCGAGACGCCCGCCGCCACGTTGAGGCCAGTACCGGCCTCCGCGCTCAGCGGCTGGAGGGCAAAATTCTTGGCATTGCCGCCGATCAGGACATTGGCGCCGAGACCCAAGCCGACGGAAGCGCCTGCCGAGGCTCCGACATAGGTGCCGGCCAGAGCGCCGTCCCTGATACGGGTCGGAGCGGTATTCACCACGATCCAGCTCAGATAGCTCTTGCCGGTGATCCCAACATCGATCCCGAGCTTGCCGATCGTCCCGGCATAGCGCTCGACCTTGCCGCTGCGCTGCTTGAAGGTGCAGCTGACCTTCTTGCTGGAGCCAAGGATCATTCCGACGCCGCCTGCGACTTCGCAGGAGAGCGTGCCGAGACGCTCCTTCGGTTGGGAGGCGATCTCTGACGATTTCTTCTTCGGATGATGGATGCTAGCAGCGGCGGCAACCGAGGCAAAGGCAACGGAAATGGTCGCGGCCACAATGAGCAATCTTTTCATGATTTCTCCTTCAGGAGCTTGAGTGCAGCCGTCTCTCCGGCCTGCATTCGTGTGGCTAAGCGCCGGTTCGAGCGGATCTCACGATCCCCGATCGGCGCGGATGACTATGTTGTTGATGATGCGAATTCCGGCATATTCGCCGGCAATATCGAGTGCCTGCGCACGAGCTTCGTCGGACGACGCAATGCCTGACAGGACAATTGTACCCTCCGTCGCGGCAACCTCGATATGCGAGTCTTCGAGCCCTTCGGCATAAGCGATCAAGCAGCGGATAGCCGCGCAGGTTGCGCAGCTATCAGACGATGTCGTCAGCGATGACAGGTTGGCTAGAAAAAGCATCGGAAGCCTCGACAAATCGCGGGAGCATGTTTCGCAAGCAGAAAAGCTTTAGCGAAGCGCGTTCTTGATAGCGTCCTTGGCCTTGCCGACCTTGGCCTGGATCTTTCCTTCGACCTTTTCGGCTGCGCCTTCCGCCTGGAGCCTGTCATTGCCGGTCAGCTTGCCTGCAGCCTTCTTGATAGAGCCGCTTGCTTCCTTGACTGCGCCTTTGATGCGATTCTTGTCCATTTCTGATCTCCTTGAGCTTTGTTTCAAAAGAGGAGGCATCGGCATCGGCCGAAGCCATGAACAATGAATTAGGGCGGCAATGGACGCCCTTGCAGAGCAGAATCTACTATTCGCGTTAGTAGAAAATAGCCTTTTTAGGCTGCGATGTGCCTCCGTGCACCGGCGGCGCCGGCTGAAAGCAGAAAGCCCAAGTCTATTTCGACTTCTTCCCCTTCGAGGCCGTCGGCAAACCGGTGAAGCCGCGCTCTCTGGCCCAGATCACAGCCGCCGAGCGTCGGTTGACGCCGATCTTCGCATAGAGCGATGCAACATGGTTGCGGATGGTATTTCTAGAGAGGTGCAGTGTCTCGCTCATTTCCGCATCGCTTTGACCTCGGCAAATCAAGGCCAGGATCTCCCTTTCGCGGTCGCTGAGATCGAGAAGCTGCGCCGAGGGCACCTTTCCATTCGACACCTGCCGCAGGGTCGCGAGCCGATCGACAACCGAGCGGCTGAACCAAGAGGTGTCGGCCATCACGCTTTCGATGGCTTCGATCAGTTCGGCTTCGCTGCGCCTGCGCTCGGTAACATCCTGCAATGACCAGATGACACATTGTTGGTCGTTGATCTCGACACGCTCGGCAGAGACCAGGCAATCCGCAACGCCGCCGCCCTTTTGCGTCATCCGCATCAGCTCGTCGCGAAGCGGGATGTTGTCGACCAGTTTGCGCTCCATCGCCCGCCGGGCGGCGACCTCGCCCCAGAGGCGCAGCTCGCCCGCCGCCTTGCCGATGACCTCCTCCAAGCTGTAGCCGCAAAGCTGCAGGAAGGCGTCGTTGACCTCGGTGAAGACGAAATCGTCGAGGCGCGAAATGGCCGCCGGCGCCGGTGAAAGCCGGAATGATTTCGAAAAGCGCTCCTCACTCTGACGCAGTGCATTCTGCGCCTTTCTTCGTGCGTCGAGATCGGCAAAGGTGAACAACATGCAGGCCTCCTCGCCGACCGCGATGGGCTCGCCGGCGACGACAACGAGCCGGTCGCCACTATCGGGCAAAGGGATCAACGCCTCGCGCTGGCGGATCAATCGGCCTTCCACAAGCTTCGCCAACGCATCCTCGCCCGTATCGCAGTTGGCAAACAGACCCATTTCATCCACGGACTTCCCGATGACATCTTCCTTGGCATAGTTCGTCATTTCGACGAAACCCTGGTTGACCCGGATGAAGCGAAGGTCGTCGAGGCGGCAGATCAAACCGGGCGCCGGATTGGCATTGAACGCTCTCTCGAAACGCTCCTCCGCCTCAAATAGCGGCGTCTCGTCGCGAATGATAAGGGCAAGCACATCCGGACGGGCGCCGGCATCGGCAATGACCAGGCTGCGAACCGTGTGAACCCAGACGAGATCCAGATCGGCAACGGGCGATATTTCGACAGTCACCTCCTCGACCGTTTCGCCCTTCAACAGGCGCTCGATCGGGTATTGCCCCTCCTCCAGCAGATGGTTGTTGCGGTAGCGCAGCGTGAAAGCCTGCCTGTAGCCCGCCGCATCGCCGCCCAGCTCCTCGATGGTCGAGATTCTGTGCATCTGCAATGCAGCACTGTTTGCCCAGGAAATCTCTCCCTCGGGATCGAGCAGGATGATGCCGTCGCTCAACCCGGCAACGAGTTCGCGCAAGACGTTTCGGTTCACGTTCGGCGGCTGTATTCCATCGCTCATGCAATGCCTCATATGGACGACTGGCGATTTAGATAGGAAGGCCAGCCGATAAGAGAAGCGATTGCGACGACAGCACATGCCGGTGCCAGCCGGAAAACGGCCTGAGGCCGTTCCTCAGTCTACACAGGACAAGGGCGCGACATTCTGCAACGACAGCGGCAGGGCAATGACGGGATTGGGGATCGTAAGCGCATCCAGCGTCGCCGTCTGTTCGGGCGAAAGCCGGACTTCGAGCGCACCCATATCCTCATTGAGCTGTTCCAGTGTATGGACGCCGATAATCGTCGAAGATACGCCAAGGCGCGCCATTGCCCAGGCAAGGGCGACGCGTGCGGCTGTCGTACCGAGTTCATCGGCAACGCGGAACAGGGCGTCGACGATTTCAAGATCCTGCTCGTCGGGCCTTTGCGCCAATTGCGCTGCATGTGCTGTTCTTGCGCCCGTATTGTTGGCACGCGTATATCGGCCGCTGATGAGGCCGCCGCTCAATGGCGAATGCGAGACGACGCCAAGCCCCAGGCCGCGTGCCAAGGGAATGAGCTCGATTTCAAATAGCCGTGCGGCAAGCGAATATTCGATCTGCAAACCGATGAATGGAGCCCAGCCGTTGGACTGCGACAGGAGATGGGCATGCGCCACCTTCCAGGCCGGCGTATCTGAAATGCCGAAATAACGCAGCTTTCCTGACTGAACGAGATCGTGGAGCGCCTCCAGCATTTCTTCCAAAGGCGCCTGTATGTCCCAATTGTTCAGCCAATAGAGGTCGAGATAGTCGGTACGCAGCCGACGAAGGGTCTCCTCGAAGCCGTCGATCACGGCTTTGCGGCCAAGCCTTTCTCCATGTCGCGCGACATCGAATTTGGCGGCGATGACAAGACGATCGCGCTGGATCGAGTTTTGTGCGACATAACTGCCGACGACCGTCTGGCCGCCCGCTTTCATCGCTCCATTGCCTGTATCCAGATAATTGCCACCGAGTTCGAGATAGCGCGTCAGGATCGCCGCAGGCTGATTTTCATGCGAATGCCGGATGAACCCCTTATCGAAAGTCATGGTCCCGAGCGCAAGCGGACTGACGCGCAACTCCGAGCGGCCGAGTGCGGCATAGTCTTCAAGATGCATGCATAATCCCCCAGCCGGCCTGCAACCGTTACATACCCGTGTAGGTTATGTAAAAGCATCCAGCAAAGGAGATAAGCACCAATTTCCAATTTTACAATTCGGGAATCCGGATAATCGGCCCGATATCGTTCAATTTTGCAATTGCGAAGAGTGAGGAACAGTTCTAGCGCTTGCGTATGAACTCGGTGCGAAGAACCAAACCCTTGATCCCGTCGTAACGGCAATCGACTTCTTCGGGATTGTCGGTCAGCCGAATCGACTTGATAACGGTACCCTGCTTCAAAGTCTGATTGGCGCCCTTCACTTTCAGATCCTTGATGAGGGTGACGGAGTCGCCATCGGCAAGCACGTTGCCGCTTGCATCGTGAACGACAAGCTCCGTGGCGGCGGCAGCCGCTGCCATCTCCGCAGCAGGTCGCCACTCGCCGGTCACTTCGTCATAGATATATTCGTCATTTTGGCTGGTCACGCCAAACTCCATTCTGCAAGTTTCCTGAGCATTCCAAAGCCGGCAAATGCCTGGCTTTCATCTCATTCACGATCTGTGAACGGCATCTACCCGAGACAATCATCCCATGCAACAAGCACGGAGCGAGGAGCCGATGCGGACACTCGGCTTTGCTATTTCAGCTCGGCT
This sequence comes from Rhizobium pantanalense, assembly GCF_030182525.1. Classification (NCBI taxonomy): domain Bacteria; kingdom Pseudomonadati; phylum Pseudomonadota; class Alphaproteobacteria; order Hyphomicrobiales; family Rhizobiaceae; genus Rhizobium; species Rhizobium pantanalense. The sequence goes on along the minus strand of NZ_JAQJCH010000002.1, from coordinate 170,715 downwards.
GCCGGCCAGGGATTACGGCCCTCCCGAAGCCACGACAGCGTATCGACCCAGAAACCGGCAGCATGGCTATCGTGAAAGAGGCCGAAATGGCCGATTGCATCCCGACCGAAATCAGCCGGACGGAGCAGCACCGGCTGGCATTGCGCGCCGGTATAATAATTCAGTGTGCGGCGAATTGCCGGTACGGTGCCAAGCTCGTCGTCCGAAACCGCAACGGCCAGGATCGATGCTTTGACGGCGCTCATTCGCCGCAGCACCTCCCACCTCTCGCCCACAGGATGGCTGCGCTCGAACCTGGGGCCACGAAAGCTCCACTCGTTTGCCACGCCTTTCGGCAGATCCTCCAGCCAGCCAAGCCGCCGGCCCGGGAAATAGCCGCAGAGCGCAGTCATCGCAGGCATAGCGACATGCCATTTGAGGAATAGAGCGGCCCGCCTGCTGGGCATGTAATCGCCCCACCAGGCATATTGAGCTCCGACCGTCAGCATCCTGTCGATCTCCGGAGCATTCTCAGCCAATCCCGGCAGGAATCCGCCGACGCTATGACCCACCACCAAAAGCGGACCGTTGCGGCGGTGATCGGTCATCAGCCGAAGCGCGGCATCGAAATCCTGCTCGCCCCAATCCCGCCACCGATAACGGGATCGACGCAGCAGTTGCGGGCGCGACTGGCCGATGCCCCGATAATCGAAGGTCAGGACATCGAACCCATGCCGCGCCAGAAATTGCGCATAGCGGTGATAATAGCGCGCGAGAACCCCGGTGGCCGGATTGATGATGACGCTACCTTCTGGCCTTTTCTTCTCCGCCAGCCAAAGGTGGCCACCGAGAACGACGCCATCCCGGCAGGGGATGGAAATCGAAAGACTGCTTTCATTCAAGGATGGTCGAGGTTGCTGGCTCATGGGCGTCAAGATGGAACGATCGCCGCGTTGTGTATATTCACTACCCGGTATACATTGAGCCATGAGAGACAGTTCCCTGCCGACACGCGAGCGCATTCTTCAGGCCGCCGCAAAGCTCTTCCACAGCGACGGCATCCGCGCGATCAGCGTCGACGCCATCGCAGAGAAAGCGGGCGTCACCAAGCGCACGCTCTATTATCATTTCCGCAGCAAGGACGATCTGATCGCCGCCCATCTGCAGGCGCGCGACGAGCCGAACCTTGCCTTCTTCAAACGCTGGTTCGAAGAAACCGAAGGCGACATTTCAGAAAAGGTTGCCGGCATTTTCCGCCAGCTGGGGCAATCGGCGCGCAGCACCAAATGGAAGGGCTGTGGTTTTTTGCGGACTTCGGTGGAACTCATCAACCTTCCCGGCCATCCCGCGTTGGTTGCGGCGCGCGCTCACAAGAAACGCGTTGAGGAGTGGCTGGGATCGGTCTTTATGGAGGCGGGTGCAGGCAACAATGCCCTGCCGCTCGCGCGCCAGATCATGCTGCTCCTCGACGGTTCCTTTGCGGTGGTCCTGCTCCATCGCGATCCGAGCTACATGGAAACCGCTGCTGATGCGGCGGCACGGCTGATTGCCGAACGATTGTCGGATGCAAAGGCGTCCGAGAACCGGCTCTCGGGCGCTGCATAGCAATACGCTCAATGATACTTCAGGCGCTCGCGACCGAGGATGGCGGGTGCGTCCACACCAGCGATCGGCTGGGAAAGATCGCTGGAAATATCGCCGGCAAGCTGCAGGTCGAGATAGCGTGCGCAGCAGACCCGCAGGAACGATGTGAAATTGCCGAGATCGTGGCCGGCGTCGATCGACTCATGGTGCAGCTTGGTAATGAGCTGCACCACGTTCATGCCGTCACGCCGGGCAATTTCCTCCAGCTTCGACCAGAAGAAATTTTCCAGCCGGACGCTGGTCACCATACCGTCGATGCGCAGGGAACGCGTGGTGCTTTCCCAGAGCCTAGCATCGGCCTTGATGAACAATTCGCACATGCGCGTCTCCCTTAAGTTTCAAGCGGCGTTTGCCGCCGACAAAGCATTGGCATCCAGCACGGCCATGAATTGACGCAGCCATGACGGATGCGCCGGCCATGCCGGTGCGGTCACGAGATTGCCATCGGCAACGGCGTCATTGATAGCGATGTCGGCATAAGTGCCGCCGGATAGCTCCACCTCGGGACGGCAGGCGGGATAGGCCGAGCAGGTGCGTCCCTTGAGGACACCGGCAGCACTCAGCAATTGCGCGCCGTGGCAGATGGCGGCAACCGGCTTGTCCGCCTCGAAGAAATGCTGAACAGCCTTGATGACCTCTGGATTCAGGCGCAGATATTCCGGCGCGCGGCCGCCCGGAATGACGAGTGCATCATAGTCTTCGGCGCGGATGCTGGCGAATGTCGCATTCAATGCAAAATTATGACCGCGCTTCTCGGAATAGGTCTGATCACCTTCGAAATCATGAATGGCTGTTGCGACCGTCTCGCCGGCATTCTTGCCCGGGCAGACGGCATGAACCGTGTAGCCGCAGGCAAGCAGCGTCTGGAACGGCACCATGGTCTCGTAGTCCTCGGTGAAATCACCGGTAATCATCAGAATCTTTGCTGCTGGCATCGCATCCTCCCTCAAAACCAACGGACGACAGTCTAGCAAAACGCCTGCGATAGCGGGTATTAGGCGAATACTACACGCCGTTTATGACCCTGCCTATTGCGCCGGCGAGCGGCTGATGTCCGGGATCGCGCAGGCTTCGCCACCGCCGAAGAGGCGCGAACGGGTCAGAAATCGCTTCTCCCGCCCATTGTCGAGCGAGAACATGCCGCCGCGTCCCGGTACGACATCGATGATGAGCTGCGTGTGCTTCCAGGCTTCGAACTGGCTGCCGCTGATATAGACCGGTACGCCGCCGATCTCGCCGAGCTTGACGTCGTTGTCGCCGATCATGAATTCGCTTGCCGGATAGCACATCGGCGAAGAGCCGTCGCAGCACCCACCCGACTGATGAAACAGAATATCGGGATGGTCTTGCTGTATCTCGCGGATAAGCTCGAGCGCCTTGTCGGTCGCGAGCACCCGCGGCGCCGATCCACTGTGATCCATGATGATCCTCCATCACTCCCCGAAAATGCTTGAAGGCTCCCGGCCGCAGCCGGGAGCCTTGTTCGTTTGGTTGGGAGAACTTTAGAAGAAGCCGAGCGCCTTCGGGCTGTAGCTGACCAGCATATTCTTGGTCTGCTGGTAGTGATCGAGCATCATCTTGTGCGTCTCACGTCCGATGCCCGATTGCTTGTAGCCGCCGAAAGCGGCATGGGCTGGATAGGCATGATAGCAATTCGTCCAGACGCGACCGGCCTGGATTTCACGGCCAAAGCGATAGGCGCGATTGCCGTCGCGGGTCCATACACCGGCACCGAGGCCATAGAGCGTGTCGTTGGCAATTTCGAGCGCTTCCTTCTCGTCCTTGAAGGTCGTCACCGAGACGACCGGGCCGAAGATCTCCTCCTGGAACACACGCATCTTGTTGTGACCCTTGAAGATAGTCGGCTTGATGTAATATCCGCCCGACAGCTCGCCGCCGAGATCTGCGCGCGCGCCGCCCGTCAGCACTTCGGCGCCTTCCTGCTTGCCGATATCGAGATAGGAGAGGATCTTCTCCATCTGTTCGCTCGAAGCCTGGGCGCCGATCATGGTCGCGGCATCAAGCGGATTGCCCTGCTTGATGGCCTCCACACGCTTGACGGCCCGCTCCATGAAGCGGTCGTAGACCGACTCCTGAATCAAGGCACGGCTGGGGCAGGTGCAGACCTCACCCTGGTTAAGCGCGAACATCGCAAAGCCCTCGAGCGCCTTGTCAAAGAAATCATCATCCTCGGCTGCGACGTCGGCAAAGAAGATGTTCGGCGACTTGCCGCCGAGCTCGAGCGTGACGGGGATGAGGTTCTGGCTGGCATATTGCATGATCAGCCGGCCGGTCGTCGTCTCACCGGTAAAGGCGATCTTGGCGATGCGCGGGCTGGTCGCCAATGGTTTGCCGGCCTCCAGGCCGAAGCCGTTGACGATGTTGAGCACGCCCGGCGGCAGGAGATCTCCGACGAGCTCGGCCCAGACGAGCAGCGAGGCCGGTGTCTGTTCGGCCGGCTTGATGACGACGCAATTGCCGGCAGCAAGCGCCGGCGCAAGCTTCCATGCCGCCATCAGGATCGGGAAATTCCAGGGAATGATCTGGCCGACGACGCCGAGCGGCTCATGGAAATGATAGGCGACGGTATCGTGGTCGATCTCGCCGATCGAGCCTTCCTGGGCGCGAATGCAGGAGGCGAAGTAACGGAAATGATCGATCGCGAGCGGAATGTCAGCCGCCATGGTTTCGCGGATCGGCTTGCCATTATCCCAGCTTTCGGCCTGCGCCAGCACTTCCAGCTTGTCTTCCATGCGCTGGGCGATCTTCATCAGGATATTGGAGCGCTCGGTGGCGGACGTCCGCCCCCACTTGTCCTTTGCCGCATGGGCGGCATCGAGCGCGGCGTTGATGTCCTTTTCGTCGGAGCGTGGTATCTCGCAGATCTTGCCGCCGCTAATCGGCGTGAGATTGTCGAAATACTTGCCGCCGATCGGCTCGCGCCATTGGCCGCCGATGTAGTTGCCGTATTTCAGCTTGAACGGAGATTCCACGATCTTTTGATGCAACATGCCATCCTCCCTTGGTCGGCAGGTTCGATAAGCGAACCGGATGGGAGAAGTCTGCGGGCATATGGCGGCAGGCGATAGGGGCCGCCTTACATGCTGCAACGCACAGTGTCGCAACTCTGCGACAGCTGCCGGATCGAATGCGCGTTGACTGTGCTTCAGTGCAGATTGAGCCGCTTCATCTTCCGATGCAGCGTCGAGCGGCTCATGCCGAGCGACGCGGCTGCCTGAGAGACATTGCCGTTGGCGCGCGAAAGAGCCCTAAGCAGGGCAGCGCGCTCTGCCTCGATCAGATCCTCGCCCACAGCCCCTTGCCGCTCGCGAAGAACATCGGAAGCTGGAATGCCCGCGGCAATGCGATGATCGTCGAGCTTCAATGCAAGGCGGGCTGCGCGGGTCGCACCGAGCACGAGGTCGTTGCGGTCGACCGCCAGCAGTGCCGAGGTGGACGCGGTATCCGTCGGCACCATGACGAAGCGGGCACCAGCAAAGGCGCTGCGGAAAAGATTGAGCTCGATGCGCACTGCCGCGTCGCGCACCGTCTGCGACAGGATCGCCAATGTCGCATCATTCACGTCGTCGCGGCAGCTCGAAATGTCGAGCGCGCCAGCAAGCTGGCCGCGATGATCGCGGATCGGTGCCGTGGTGCAGCTGAGATTGATGTTGGAGCAGAAGAAGTGCTGGTCGCGGAAGATCGCAACGGCTCGCTCGTCGGCAAGCGCCGTGCCGATGCCGTTGGTGCCGATGCTCGCTTCCGTCCAGATAGATCCGGTCCATAGGCCGAGATCGTGGAACTCCTTGTCGTCGCCGGCAGCACCGCGGCGTTCCAGCGCGATACCGTTGCGATCGGTCAAAAGCAGGCAGCAGCCAGCCTTGCCGACCGCGACAAACAGGCGATCCAACTCATTGGCAGCTTCGGCAACCAGCCGTTCCGATCGCTCCAGCGCCGTTTGAAATTCCTGGCTGGTCAGCCGCATAGGCAGACGCTTCTCCTCCGGCGCAAGGCGATGCATGACCATGCACCGTCGCCAGGAAGCCGCAACTGACGAACTCGCCGCCGCGGATTGCGCCGACGCGTAAACCTGATCCGCATGTGCGGAATAGTCGTGCATTTGGCTCCTCCCACCGAACGCTAACCCAATTGTCGCTAAAAATGGCGATTGAAGCAATCCTCCCGACAGCTTTCACCCCGAATGGCGGAATTCAGCAGCTACCTTGTTGACGGTACGGTCTTTTTCAGCGCCACGCCTTTCAGCCCATGACTGCACAGTCCGACAATCGAAGCTTTCTGGCCGATGCCGTGCATTTTGGCTTGGCGCACAAGCAACCGAGATCTGACCCGCCAATCGAGACCTTTCAGGCGCCTGTCAGCGTGTTGCGGTAGCAGCTTTCCTCAAGGGAAACGGAGCGAAAGGCGATTGGTGAGCCCAGCTCCACGAGCGGCTGTCTCGACATTGATGGAAAGTCGGCTTTATGCAGGCATGGCAGCGAGGCCGAGGGGCCATAAAAGAAATGCTGGGGCGTTCCGCCGACACCGGTCGCAGACGCATGGCTGGCGGCCTTCACTGCTTCTTCAACACCTCGACCATTAAGCCTCCGGCGAATCGCGCATTTCTGGAGCGCCCGATCGTTATCATCGCCATCTTCCTCGCCTTGTCATTGCTCGTCATGTGGGCGGCCGATTATCCCTTGGGCATCTGGATGAAATCGTTTCCCGCGCAATTGCGGGGGACGGCGAAGTGGATCAGCAGCCTCGGCACCGGGCTTCTGGTGCTCTCATTCAGCGGAGCGCTGCTGATATTTGCGATCCTCGCGCCCGCGCACAAACTGCGGAAATCCATGCGAACAGGGGCGGATCTCATCGCGACTGCGGCTGCCTTCGTCTTCCTGGCGGTCGCCGGCGGCGGCATTGTCGATTCGCTCGCCAAGAACATCATCGGTCGCGCCAGGCCGGAACTCCTGGATACGAACGGCGCCTTCTCTTTCCGACCTTTTGCCTTCCACGCCGACTTCGCGTCCTTTCCCTCCGGACATTCGGCAACGGCCGGCGCCATGGCGATGTCGCTGGCGCTGGTCTTTCCTCGCCTTCGCCCCGTCTTCATGCCTGTCGGCGTTCTGATCTGCCTGTCGCGCCAATGGATTGGCGCGCATTGGGCAAGCGACACGCTGATGGGCTGGGGTGTCGGCGTCGCTTTTGCCCTGTGGCTGGCGCACGCATTCGCGCGACGGCGCCTCCTCTTCGCCTATGATGCCAGTGGCCGCTTATGTCCTGGGGAACAATACAAGGCAAGTCTCGCCGTTCTGCGCGCTTTGATCCGACGCATGCCCATCATCGGCAAGAAAACCCTGCCTGCGGCAAAATCGTGCGCGGCTCAGGCTCGCCTCGCATCCAGAGCTCTTGAAATTCGATCCTGATCCCGCAACGGGGACAGCCCTGCCCGCATCGCCTGTCCGCTTCGGCGCCGCTGATGCCACCGGCCTTTCGCATCCGAATACAAAATCGTCGCAATGCAGCGACGGATTTGCTGCTCGCCCTCGTTCAAGCGCTGAAGGGATAACAGCTTGAAGCTCTTCAAGGACGAATGAGGACATCATGAAAAAGATTATTTTGCTGGCTTTTGCCGCGACCGCCTGCTTTGCGGCCATCTCGCCAGCCGAAGCCCGCGATGGATGCGGCATCGGCTGGCATCGCAACCCGTATGGCTACTGCCGCCCGGATGGACGGCCCGTGGTCGTCGTGCCGGCGGTTCCGGCCTATGGCATCTACTATCCCGGCCGCGGCTACTGGGATGGGCATCGCTATTGGGTGCATCGCGAGTGGTGGCATGGTGGCTGGCGTTATCGCTAGCTACTCTTCCGCGATGCACGCGGCCCGATCTCATAGATCGGGCCGCGTGCCAATCGACAGAGCAATCTTGCTTCTCTCCATCCTCCCGCTGTCCAGCCCTGCGATGCAAAGCTCACGGTCGTTTGCCAGTTTGACATGGCAGCCCACAGAAACGTGCAATTGACGGCGACAATGCAACTGGTCAAAGCTATGACCAGACGGGTCTACGGAAAACAATGCCGCCAGCATGAGCAAAAGCACCATCAGCGATCAAGGGCCGATCATCGTCTTCGACGCCATGTGCGTCCTGTGTACCGCCAACGCCCAGTTCGTGCTGCGTCATGATCGCCTCGGCCGTTTTCGTCTTGCTTCCATGCAGAATGAAACCGGCATCGCCCTCTATCGCCGCTGCGGCATGAACCCCGCCGATCCGGATAGCCTCATCATCGTCGACGGCGCGAAGGTGCTGCGCGACAGCGACGCGGTGCTGGCCATTTATGCCGGTCTCGGCTGGCCCTGGAAGGCGATTTCGGTGCTGCGCATCGTACCCCGTCTGCTGCGCGATCCGATCTACCTCTGGCTTGCTCGCAATCGCTACCGCCTCTTCGGCAAACGGGAGACATGCTGGCTACCGACACCAGAGCAGGCGAGCCGCATCCTTTGAAAAGAATCCTCGTTCTTGGCGGCTATGGCGGGTTCGGCGCGCGGCTGTCGCGGCGCCTTGCCGGCGACGGTTTCGAGGTTCTGGTTGCCGGACGCAATCTCGAAGCGGCAAAGGCACTCGCCGCTCGATTGCCGCATGCGATTGCCCTTCAAGCCGATCGAAATGGCGATATCACCGCGATCCTCAGCGAGCACCGGCCCTTTCTGTTGATCGATGCGGCGGGCCCCTTCCAGCAAAGCGATGACAGAGTTGCCCGAGCCTGCATAGAGGCCGGTATTCACTACATCGATCTCGCCGACGCGCGCGATTTCGTCGGCGCGATCGGCTCGCTTGACGAAGAGGCCAAGGCCGCTGGCGTCACTATCATCTCGGGGGCGTCGAGCGTGCCGGCGCTCTCCGGCGCCGTGGTTGCCGACCTTGCCAAGAACATGGAGGAGGTTCGCTCGATAGAAATGTCGATCAGCGCCTCCAATCGCGCGACCGCCGGCGCCTCGGTCGCATCGGCGATCCTGAGTTATGTCGGCAGGCCGGTGCGGCTCTGGCGCGGCCGGCGCTGGCAAGACGCGATGGGCTGGCACATGCTGAAGCGCGAAACCTATGCCGTCGCCGGCCAACGCCCTCTGCGCCGGTTGGTGGCGCTTGCCGACGTGCCGGATCACGATCTGCTGGTCGATCGCGTTGCCGGACGGCCCAGCGTCATTTTCCGGGCTGGACCTGAATTCGCCTTTCAGACTTTGGCACTCTGGTTTTTGTCCTGGCCGGTCGCCTGGAGCTGGCTGACATCGCTTACAAAGATCAGCCGCTTTCTGCTGCCGCTGCAACGCCTGACAGCGAGGCTTGGGACCGCACGCTCGGCCGTGACGATTGAGATCAAGGGGATCGAGCAAGACGTCATGAAGGCTCGCCGCTGGACCCTGATTGCCGAAAATGGCAATGGCGTGGAAATCCCCACGCTTCCGGCGCAATTGCTGGCGCGGGCCTTGCGCGACGGCCGCCTTTCACCCGGCGCCCGTCACGCCGGCGGGCTCCTGTCGCTTGAGGATTTCCGGAGCTTGTTTCGCGATCTGGCAATCACTGAGGAAACGACGGAAGCACCCTATACTCCGCTCTATCAGCGTGTCATGGGTCCTGCTTTCGCGCATCTTTCCGAGCCGGTACGTGCGATGCACCATGTCTTCGGCGATGGTGGCGCGAAGGGCGAGGCAGTCGTCACCCGTGGGCGTTCTCCTCTGGCTCGGCTGATCGCGAATGTGTTCGGCTTTCCTGCCACTGGCAAGCATACTCTGCATGTGTCCTTTGGGGAAAATAATGGCATCGAGCGATGGACGCGGGATTTTTCCGGCCAGCGCTTCCTCAGCCATTTGAGCGAAGAGAATGGCGGCCTCGTCGAACGCTTCGGTCCCTTCCGCTTTTCGTTCGATCTTCCCATCCGTGGCGACGGACTCAGCATGGAGATGCGACACTGGTCGTTCCTGCGCATTCCGCTGCCGCTCTTTCTGGCGCCCCAAAGCATCGCTCATGAATGGGCGGAGGACCACCGCTTCCACTTCGATGTACCGATTGCCCTGCCGCTCATCGGCCCGGTCGTTCATTATCGAGGCTGGCTGCAGCCAATCGAATGACCCAATCCGGCTTCCTCGCCCGCAAGCCAGCAGCTATCGGCCTACTTGTGGCCGATAGCGCGAGCGGAACGAATGACCGTCAACCGGCAGCACTGGCGGCACTGAGGACCGCCTTGACGGTTGCCGTCGCGACATCGGCATCGATACCGACGCCGAAAACCTGCGATCCGTCCGACCGGACGCATTGTAGATAAGCAGCCGCTTTCGCATCACTGCCGCGACGCAGGGCATGCTCCTGATAATCCATGACGCTCAGTTCCACTCCGAAAGCCTCGGCAATCGCGGCAAGTACCGCCGAAACGAGGCCGTTGCCGCGACCGCTGACGGCAACATCGCGATTGCCATGGCGAATGCGGCCGGTGAAGGTGCGCTCCGCACCGGCTCCCCTGCGAAAACCACCCTCGTAATCGACGAGTTCGAAGCGCTCGACATCGTCAACATAATAGGCTTGGACGAAAGCCTTCCAGATATCCTCGGCCGTCAGTTCGCGCTTCGTCTCATCGGCGAGGAGCTGCACCCGCCTGCTGAAATCGACCTGCATGGCGCGCGGCAACTTCAGGCCTTTGTCCTGCTCGATCACCCAGGCAACGCCGCCCTTGCCCGACTGGCTGTTGACGCGGATGACGGCTTCGTAGCTCTCGCCGATATCGGCGGGATCGACCGGCAGGTAGGGCATTTCCCATACGCCATCATTGCGCCGCTCATGCGCGGCAAAACCCTTGCGGATCGCATCCTGATGCGAGCCAGAGAAGGCCGTGTGCACGAGTTCGCCGGCGTAAGGGTGGCGCGGATGGACGGGCAGACCGTTGCAATATTCCACCGTCTTCACCACCTCGCGGATCGACGGAAAGGCCAGGCCGGGATCGATGCCTTGCGTGTAGATGTTTAGCGCCAGCGTCACCAGATCGACATTGCCAGTACGCTCGCCATTGCCGAACAGGCAACCTTCGACCCGATCGGCGCCCGCCAGCAGTGCCTGCTCGGCCGAGGCCACGGCCGTACCGCGATCATTATGCGGATGGACGCTGATGACGACCGCGTCGCGTCGCGAAATATGGCGGCAGAACCATTCGATCTGGTCGGCATAGACATTCGGCATCGCCACTTCCACCGTTGCCGGCAGGTTGAGGATGGCTGGGCGCTCCGCAGTCGGCTGCCAGACATCGAGCACGCGCTCGCAGATTTCGAGCGCGAAATCCGGCTCGGTGAAGCAGAAGGTTTCCGGCGAATATTCGAAGGTCCAGTCGGTTTCCGGCTGCTTCAGGCTTTCCTCCAGCATTGCGGTAACACCGCTGACGGCGAGATCGACGATCTCGTGTCGCTCCATGCCAAAGACGACGCGGCGGAAGAGCGGAGCGGTTGCATTATAGAGATGCACGATGGCTTTGCGGGCGCCGATGAGGGATTCGAAGGTACGAGCGATGAGATCGGCGCGCGATTGGGTCAACACTTGGATCGTCACATCCTCGGGGATGCGGTCTTCCTCGATCAGCGCACGGACGAAATTGAACTCGATCTGCGAAGCGGATGGAAAGGCGACCTCGATCTCCTTAAAGCCGGAGGCGAGCAGCATGTCGTAGAAGCGCAGCTTGCGCTCGACATCCATGGGATTGGCAAGCGCCTGGTTTCCGTCGCGCAGATCCGTCGAGAGCCACCGCGGTGCCTTGGCGAGGCGCCTGTTCGGCCATTGCCGATCCGGCAATTCGATGGGCGAGATAAAGGGGCGATATTTGGTTTCAGGATTCTTCAGCATGATCCATTCCGTTGCGTGTCGGTCAATTCGGGAGAAAGCGGACAGCAGAATACGGCCGCCGGGATGCCGTCAGGCCCGACGACCGCGGCTAAGTCGCAATGCAACGGAAAGCTGAAGAGAAAAGGATATGCAGGACGAGGCTCCGGCATCCATCCGCACGCGCTGCGATGCGGCGGCAGCGCTATGCGGCCGATCCGATCGATGCAGATTGTGGGATAAGGCAGACACGAAAGGAAATATCCTGCTGGAAAGGAGCTCTAGCTTACTGCCGGCATCTTTGATATTCTCACGCGCATGGATCAATCATCGTCGCAAAAGGATCAAGCCTATCTGCAGCACGGCGCCGATGTCGCTGGAGGCGTCGCCGTCATCGCACACGACGATCATCGCTTCACCAGTTCTCGCCACAGCCATAGGCAGGCGCAACTGCTCTACGCCGTCAGCGGCGTAATCTCCTTGACCACGGATAGCGGCACCTGGGTCGTGCCGCCGAGCCGCGCGGTCTGGCTGCCGCCGCATCTCGAGCATGTGACGGCAAGTCATACAAGCGTTCAATTTCGCTCGTTGCTGATCGATGCCGACGGCAGAGATACCCTGCCGAAAGAGTGTATGGTGGTGGAAGTCACCCCGCTTCTGCGCGAGCTCATCCTGCGGCTCGCCGGCCTCGTCGATAAACCCGATCACAAAGAAGTCGCGAATGCGGTCATTCGCCTGCTGCTTCTTGAACTCACTTTCCTGCCGGCACAGCCGCTGAAGCTACCGCTACCGAAACATCCGGCCCTTGCGGCGTTCTGCGAAACCTTGCTCGACGATCTTGCCAGCACAACCTCGATCGAACAGGCGGCCAATGGGCTGCATATGAGCCGGGCGACACTGATGCGGCTGTTTCAACGCGAGACCGGACTGAGCTTCGGTCGCTGGCGGCAGCAAGCACGCATGTTGAAGGCTCTCACCTTACTCGCGGAAGGACGGACCATTCTCGATGTCGCGCTGGACTGTGGCTATGAGAGCCCGAGCGCCTTCTCGGCCATGTTCCGGCGTTCGCTCGGCCGCTCGCCTCGCGATTATTTTCAATCTGCAACGCTGACTGGCGAAACCAGCCAGGGAACGGACTAAGGGCTAGTTCTGCCGGTCGCCAGCCAGGCAACCGAACATGCGGAAATCGTGGAAGGCCTCTTTGAATCGCGCCTTCTGGCGCAGTGTGCCCTCATATTGGAAGCCCGCTTTTTCAAGAACCCGATCGGAAGCTGTGTTTCCCGGCAGCGTCCATGCTTCGATGCGATTGAGCGAAAAATCGTCGAAGCCGCACCGGACAACGGCGCGTGCCGCTTCGCTCATCAACCCTTTGCCCCAGGTCGAAGGATGCAATTCATATCCCAGCTCGGCGCATCTGGCACGCCGGTCGAAGCTGTTGAAGCGAATGGCCCCGAGCAATTGGCCGGAAACCCGATCCTCGATGATCCATGAACAACCTGCTCCTTTGGGGAAGATTTTGATCATCCATCGCAGGGAACGTTCGATCTGCGCCATTTTCGGCGCATCAACCCAATTCGAGAATCGTGTGACCTCCGGAATCGAAATCAACGCATGGAAATCGTCGCGATCATCCATGCTTGCTTCCCGCAGCCGCAGCCGCTCGGTTACAAGTGTGGGAAACTTGTCTTTTGAAAGGACCATCTTCAGGCTTTCAGCAGATTGGTAAGGATGATCTCGCGCCAGACGCGGGTGGGCGTGATCCAGGCGTCCCAGGAATTATACTTGCCGGAATAGATGACAGCGGCGATACCCGCATCGGGCATCAGCCAGAGCCTTTGCCCGCCATTGCCGAAACCGGCATACCACGGCCGTGGACCGTCAAACGCCGGCACCGGCGCATCGCCTGAGAACCACAGTCTGCCATAGCTCAGACCATCCCCCGTCGAAATCGCCGGCGCGAGGGATTGCGCGATCCACTCTTCCGAGACGATCCTTTTACCGTTCCACACGCCCTTCTGCAGGAAAAGCATGCCGATCTTCAGCAAGTCCGGGGCAGTCAGGCGTAATCCGGATGCCGGCGATGCCACGCCGTCACGCCCGGCGTTCCAATGGAATTTTTTAATCCCCAGCGGTTCGAAGAGAACCTCTCGCGCGAAATCAGGCAGGCGCTTGCCCGTGCCGCGCTCGATGAGCGCGCCGACAAGCGCGACGCTGCCGCCGGAATAAATCCAGCGCGTTCCCGGCTCAGCGATCACCGGACGCTCCAGGACGAAACGATATCGGTCCGGCGCGTTCTCCATCGCAATTTCGCTGTTCAGCGGGTCGGTATAGGGACGATCCTCGTCCCACTCCATCCCCAGCGTCATCGTCAGGGCATGACCAACAGTGATCTTGGCGCGTGCAGGATCTCGAGCGAGATCGCCGTATTCCGGGAACTGCTCGTAGAGCGATGTATCCGTTGACGGCACCAATCCCCTATCGAGCGCGATGCCATAAAGAAGACCGGCAATGCTCTTGGTGACCGAGCGAAGATCGTGCAGCGTATCCGCGTCGAAAGCGACATCCCCGAGCGGGTCTCCCCAATTTTCGTCGGAACCGACTGCATAATATTCCAGACATACACGCCCGGAACGAGCGGCAAGCACGACATGCAGATCGCGCAGCAGGCCGGATTCGATACCGGCTTCGAACTTGCGGCCGAGCCCAGGATCAAAGCCCATGGCCTGCAAGATTTCCTGATCAGACGACAAGGGTGAATTGCTCAGTGTCACGGCCATGAAATCGCCTTCCTCCGTTATGCGACTTTCAGCTCAGGCTACAATCCAAGCATGTATTCGGCAAGGCGCTCACTCGACATTTCGCCGCCGCGGACGCCCATCGAAATCAGCTCCGTTCCACCCCCAATTCACCGTCCGCCTCCACGACGAACGCCGCCACCGTCCTATTGCGGCCGTTCAGCTTTGCCTTCAGCAAAGCGCCGTCCGCGCGGTTGATCAAGGTCGTAGTCGGTCCCGACACCGGGGAAGAGGCGATGCCGACGGAGACGGAAAGCGGCCCAACAATCCGCGCGCGATAAGAAAAAGGCGTGCCGAACACACTCGTACGCAGTTTCTCGGCAAGCGCAAAACCTTCCTCGTCGGTCATATCCGTGGCGATGACCGTTAACTCCTCCCCGCCGAAGCGGTAGACCGTACCGGCCTCGCCAACCGTGTCGGCAACGATCTGCCCGACATGCCGCAGCACCTCGTCGCCGGCATCATGGCCGAACTCGTCGTTGAAACGCTTGAAGTGATCGATGTCGATCATCATGCAGATGACCGTACGGGCGGATTGATCCCTGTGAAGGTTGTTGAGCGCCTCGTCCAGCGAGCGCCTGTTGAGCAGGCCTGTCAGCGCGTCGCGCACGGCCAGATTGATCAACCGGTCTCGGAGCTGCAGATTGGCGATCGCAAGGCCGATATTCTCGGCGATCAGCTCCAGATAGAGTCGCGGCGCATCGGCGGCCGTCGCATCCTTCGTGCGATCCTCGAAGTAAAGCAGGCCGATCGCCTCGCCGAGCGCGGTCAGGGGAACGCAGAGACCCGGCACGCCGGAGTGATCCAGATGCTGACAGGGAATATCGGTATCCGCCACGTGGCTGACATGCGGACGGCCACGGCGCAGGCCCCAGCAGGCGGAAGCGGCAAAGGAAGGCTCGGTATGTTCGGGCTCCAGCCACCGGCTGACTTCGCTCAGCGCCGTCCTGCTTTCGTTCATCGTGTAGAGGCATCCCGCGACGCCGGGAAAGATCTGCGGCACGAAGAGCGCAACGACTTCGGCAAGTTCTTTCTGGGCGTAGCAGGCTTGCAGCCGGTGCATCATCTGCAGGATGAGATCCTTGGTCTCCAGATCGCGCTTGCGCTCGGCGTCGAGACGGTTTCGCTCCAGACCGTTCTCGCGGAAGATCTGTATGGCATCATTCATTTCGCCGATCTCGTCACGGCGGCGGTCGGTCGGTACCTCGACGGCATAATCCTGTCTTGCCAGCCGGTTGACGATCCCGGTCATGCGCACCAGCGGCAGCGCCACCCGGCGCCGCAATATGAAATAGAGCACGCCGAGGAATATGACCGCAGTCAAGGCCAGCATCACTTTGGCAATGTTGGCCCAGAGATCGCTGCGTGCCTGCGCGGAATGGAAAGCCGCCTCAGTGCGCGTCGTCGCCAGGGCGCGAAACTGATTGACGCTGTTAAGCAGTGCCGTCTGAAGGCGCTCATGTTCAGGGCCGAACAGCGTATCGCGCGCACCGGCCTGATCGCCACCGGTATAGGCGGCGACTGCCGCCGCCTCCACCTTATCGAGCGCCTGCGCATTGACCGCCACCTCCTCGATGACCTGACGCTCGGCATCCGGAATGCCGGGGCCGCGCAGAGCATTGATGGCCGCATCCCGACGACGCTCTTCACCTTCGTCGACGGTGAAGGCATTCAGATGTCTCTCCTCGCCGCGCACGACATAGAGGCGAGCTTCGTCCGTCGTTTCCTCAGCGCCGAGTGCAAGCTCCTCGCCCATGCTGTTCAGCAACAGATGCTGCTCCACGGCCTGCCGCTCCTGCACAGCACTTTGGGCCGAGAGAATGAATGCCACAGCCGACAGCACGGTCAGGACCACGGTGATACCGTAGGCCCAATTCGTAATTGTGGTAATTCTCATCTGCCGTCCTCTGCGCCTTTTTCAGGCACTCCTAAAGTACACGCCGTGCCGAGCCCTCTATTATGAAAAGCAGCCGCGGGATCAAGCGAGAACATGCAGCGTGGAAAGCTTATTCCTGGCGCACAGGCACGAACCCTCGTCTGCATCGCGCGGCGTGGAGAGCTGTGAGCGTCGCGATCTTCTGACGAGAACCTCGGTTGCGGCCGAGCGGCCGCTTCCGAGATTCCCGGCTGTCGTCAGGGGTGAGTACGACAGCCGCGTCAACAAATCGATTTTCAGACCCGCAATCCATAGGCCGGCTGGAAGCTGGGAAATATATGCTTAAGTTCCACAAGTGACTGCCCCATTTTGAGACATCTTTCACGCAATGCTAAAATTTATCCTGCCAAGATTGGCCTTGCGCACGGCAATTGTTGTTCAAATCTCAGACAAGTGTGATGATTTGAACTTTCCAACCTAACCCATTTTCCTGAATAGCTCCTCGGCGTCTGCACAGATTCTGCAAAGACAGGCGCCATCGTCGCGCCATGAACAACACGCCCGAGACCATCACCGCTCCGCCCGCCCGCTTGCCACGCAGCCTTCTCAAAGAAGGCTGGTGGCTCGGGGACGATCGTCATCCTCAAGCCGATCCGCCCGCTCAAGGGGCCAAGATCATACCCTTCGCCGAATATCTCGCACGGAGCCGATGCCGATGAGCCTATCCGATACAGCGCCCCTTCCCTCAAACTTCACAAATAAATCCCATCGCAAACTCCTCACATTCATTGCCCTTGTCGCCCTGGCAGACCTTCTCCTTTTCGACAGACAGCCCGGCCTCAATCTTTTTATCTTCACCAATGCCGTTGCCGTCGGTCTGCTCAGCTCCTCCCGAAAAAGACCATCCATTCAAAAAATCGCGGCGCTTGTCGCCCTCGGCCTTGTCGCGTCCATTCCGCTTGCCGAAGCCGCCTCCTGGATGGGCATCGCAATCAGCCTTCTCAGCCTTTGCTTGATATCGCTCGGCATCAGCGGATTGATCCCCTCGCAATGGACCCGCCTGCCGCTCGTGCTGCTGCGTTTCCTTCTGGACGTGCCGGCGCGGCCTTTTCGCCGCGCGAGCTATCGCTGGCTGCAGCGCCTGCAAAAACCGTCACCGCGCGGCGTGCGGCATCATCTTCGCAACTGGATCATGCCGCTGGTTTTTGCTGCAGGCTTTCTTGCCCTCTTCGCAGCCGCCAATCCGCTGATCGACAAGACGCTGCGCAGCATCGACCTTACCTTCCTGCTGCAACTGTTGAGCATATGGCGCATCGGTTTCTGGCTTGCCGTTGCAGCCTTCCTGTCCCTGCTGCTTCGCCCACGCCTCATGCGGCGACGCCCTCGCCGACGCGATGTCCCCGATATCGCAACCGAGACTGAAGATGCGCTATTCAGCCATGGTGCCCTGCTGCGTTCACTGCTGGTCTTCAACGCGCTGTTTGCCGTGCAGACGCTGCTCGATCTCACCTATCTCTGGGGCGCAGCCAGCCTGCCTGATGATATGACCCATGCCGAATACGCCCATCGCGGCGCCTATCCGCTGATGCTGACAGCAATCCTCGCTGCCATCTTCGTGCTTGCCGCCATGCGGCGCGGCGGACCGGGCGACAGAAGTCTCCTGCTTCGCGGCCCGGTGCTCCTCTGGATCGCGCAGAACATCCTGCTTTGTCTTTCCTCCATTCTGCGGCTCGATCTCTATGTCGAAGTCTATTCGCTGACGGAGCTGCGCGTTGCGGCCGGTATCTGGATGGGGCTGGTCGCGGTCGGTCTCTTCCTCATCCTTCTGCGCATCCTGCTGGATCGCTCCAACGAGTGGCTGATCGCCTTAAGCTCCGCGATGCTGGTTCTCACACTCTATGCCGCCGCATTTGCCGACATTCCTGCCTTCATCGCCCGCTTCAACGTTGCCCATAGTCGCGAGATATCGGGCGAAGGCGTCGTTCTCGATCTCGATTATCTCTTGACGCTCGGCTCGGCGGCCATTCCGGCGCTCGATACCTATCTGGCATCGCTGCCTGCCGACGTGGATGCTCGCAGGGTGCGCGAAGCGCTTCGATGGCAGCACATCGGACGCCCGCGCGACTGGCAAAGCTGGACATATCGCGACGCCCGCCTCGACGACTACCTCAAGCAGACACAACTCTTGCAAGATCAGGCGGAAACGAAGAAAACGAATGGGTGAACCAGGACCTTTATAGCATGGCCCAGCGCATCCTTGTCGCCGACGACGAACCGAATATTCGCGACGTGATCTGCTTCGCGCTCGACCGCGCCGGCATGAAGACGACGACCGCGCGCAACGGCACAGAGGCCATGATGGCCTTTCACAAAGGCGGTCTCGATCTGATCGTTCTCGACGTTGGCATGCCCGACATGGATGGGCTGGAAGTCTGTCGCCGCATTCGCAAGACATCGAACCTTCCGATCCTCTTCCTGTCGGCACGCGACGAGGAAATCGACAGGATCCTCGGCCTGGAAATCGGCGGCGACGATTATGTCACCAAACCCTTCAGCCCGCGCGAGCTGGTTGCCCGGATCCGCACCATCTTGAAGCGAAGCGGCCATGGCTCGGAGCCGGATGCAGCCAATGGCTCCGTGTTCGTGGGATCTTTGCGGCTCGATCGCGGTGGCCGCACCGCCAGTTTCGCCGATGTGCCGCTCACCTTGACCGCACTCGAATTTGCGATCCTCGACACATTATTATCGCGCCCCGAAATCGTCTTCAGCCGTGATCAGCTGATGGAAGCGGCTTATGGCGCTGACATGCAGGTCGCCGACCGCACCATAGACAGCCATATTCGCAATCTGCGCGCCAAGCTTTCGGCCGCTGGCGGCAAGGGCATTATCGCCACGGTGCACGGCATCGGCTTCAAGCTGACATCACCAGCAGAAGGAAGCGTCTGATGCACGCGCCAAGGGTAAAGCCGAAATGGCGGCCGCCGCTTGCCCTCATCGTCTATGCCGTGCTTCTGACGGTGATGACGCTGCCGATGCTCACGATCATCTGGTTTCGGGTCGTGCGCGCCGCCTCCGGCGCCATGGCGCCGGCGGAGATCGCGACGCTCGCTGCCGTTCTGATCCTCACCCTCATCGTCGCCTATGTGCTGACGCGCACGCTGACTACGCCGATCAATGCCCTAATTGCCCGAACCGAAGAGATCGCCCGCGGCGGACGCTCCGCGATCCGGCCGCTCGAAATCTACGGCACGCGCGAGGTCGCGACCCTTTCGCAGAGCTTTCTCGATCTCGCCGGCAAGTTGGTCGACCATTCCGATTACGTGCGCTCCTTTGCCACCCATGTCTCGCACGAGCTGAAATCGCCCCTCACCTCGATCAAGGGAGCGGCAGAACTGCTTCGCGACGACGACGACAATCCGATGAGCCACGAGCAGCGCAACCGCTTCCTTACAAACATCATCGCCGACACCGAACGGCTGGATCGGCTCTTGTCGCGCCTGCGCGAATTGGCGAAAGCCGAGCTTCCGTCCGAACAGGGCTCCAGCAGCCTTCGCGATGTCATTGCTCAGCTTAAGATGCAGTTTCGCCAACTGACGATCATCTATGAAGGCAGCGCCGACGAGACGCTGGCTTTGCCCGGCGAGGCAGCCGGCATTATTTTCGCCAATCTGGCGGAAAATGCCTTTCAGAATGGCGCCACAAGCCTTGCAATCAAGGCAAGCGGCGAAGGGCGTGGGATATCGATCCAAATTCGCGACAATGGTCGCGGCATTGCCGATGGCAATCGGGATCGCATCTTCGAACCCTTCTTCTCGACGCGGCGGGACGATGGCGGCACGGGCATGGGCCTCGGCATCGTCAGAGCCATGCTCGCTTCCCACGGGGGCAGCATCGAATTGCTTGAGAGCAGCAAGGATGGGACGACGTTTCAGATCATCCTTCCCATCACCGCCTGAAACGGCGCACTCGGCCATGAACTGGCGGTAACAACGAAAAAGCGGCCGAAGGCTAAAACCATCGGCCGCTCCATTATTTCGATAAGGGACCTTACGCTGCCTGTGACTGCGCCTGAGCTTCCAAAGCCATCGCGCGTGCCGTGACGAAATCGACCTTGCCGGAACCGAGGACCGGTACCTTGCCGACGGTCACTTCGGCGGGGACCATCATTTCCGTGGCACCCTTCGATTTCGCGAAGGCGAGGAAATCGCTTCGGGTCGCACCCGGCGCATCGGTCAGGAGCACGAGACGCTCGCCTTTCTTGGCATCTGGTACGGACGAGACGACGCTCAGGGCACCCGGCCAGAGCTGTGCGGCAAGCGTTTCCACTGCGGCAAGCGAGATCATCTCACCGCCGATCTTGGCGAAGCGCTTGGCTCGGCCGCGGATCTTGACGAAACCGTCCTCATCGATGGTGACGATGTCGCCGGTATCGTGCCAACCTTCCGGCAGCGGCTCGAGAACGCCGGGATTGTCGGCGCGCAGGTAGCCGGCCATGACGTTGGCACCCCGGATGAGAAGGCGGCCGCCCTCATCGATGCCGGGAACCGGCTCGAGCTTCCATTCCATGCCCGGCATGATCTTGCCGACCGTTCCGGTGCGATTGTACATCGGCGTGTTCAGCGAGATCACCGGAGCCGCTTCGGTCACGCCATAGCCTTCCAGGATGCGCAGGCCGAATTTCTCCATATAGACCTCGCGGGTCGATGCCTTCACCGGCTCGGCGCCCGAGAAGATGTAGCGGATCGACCGCAAGTCATAAGGATGGGCGGTGCGGGCATAGCCGTTCAGGAATGTATCCGTGCCGAAGACGATGGTGGCGTTGGAGACGTAGATCAGTTCCGGCACGATGCGATAGTGCAGCGGCGACGGATAGAAGAACACCGGCACACCGGAGACCAGCGGCAGGATCGTACCTGCCGTCAGGCCGAAGGAGTGGAACATTGGCAGGACGTTGAACACCTTGTCGCCCGGGTGGAAGTCGATGCGAGAGGCGGCCTGGGCGGCATTCGAGAGGACATTGCGGTGCGTCAGCACCACGCCCTTCGGCGCCCCTTCCGAACCGGAGGTGAAGAGGATGACGGCTGGATTGTCGGCGCTGCGCTTCACCAGCGGCCGATACTTGCGCATGAGGCCGGCGATCTTGTTGAGGAAGGTCACCTGCGTGCGCAGCTCATCCAGCCAGACGAAGGTCACCTGCTTTTCCAACTCTTCGACCACCGGACCGAGTTTGGCCTGCGTGACGAAGGCGCGCGAGCAGAGCACGTGCTTGACCTCGGCCGTCCGGCAGGCGGACAGGATGTTGGCCGCACCGGCGGTAAAGTTCAGCATGGCCGGAACCTTGCCCGCCGACATGACGCCGAGGACAGTCGCGGCCGTGCCATTGGCATTCGGCAGCATGACGCCGAGCGTCTTCTCGTTCGGGAACATCTTCTTGAACTTCGCACCCAGCACCGCAGCCCCGGTCAGGAGCTTGGCGTAGGAGAGCTTACCGGCAATCGGGTCCTCGACGGCGAGTTTCTTGCCGCCATATTCATGGGCGCTGTCGATGACGCGGCCGAGAACTGTATTGTTGGTGTCGGCGGTGCGGAACATCAGCGCCGACATGATCTGGTAGAGAGCGGCACCCGCGGCAATGCGGCGCTTCCTGCCCTTGAGTTCCGCGGGAACGTCGAGCTTGACCGGCTCTAGGATCGTCACCTTGACCTTGGGGAAGAGGCGGCGGCGAACATGGTTCGACGTCAGATAGGAAGCATAACTCTTTTCCAGACCATCGATGCGCACGGGCACGATCATCGCGCCGGTCTTGTCGGCGACCATGGCGGCACCGTCATAAACCTTCATCAGCGTGCCGGTGACGGTCAGACGCCCCTCGGGGAAGATGCCGACCGGGCTGCCGTCCTGGATGACCTTGATCAGCGAACGCGTCGCCATCGGCTTGGTGGGATCAAGCGGCAGGAACTTGCACATCTTCAAAAGCGGCCGCACCCACCACTTGTTTGCGAAGGCATAGTCGATGGCGAAAACAGGCTCTTCCTCGGTGATGGCAAGCGCGAGCGCACCGTCGAGCAGGCTCACATGGTTGAGCGCGATGATCGGCGCGGGGCCTGCCTTGCGGATGTTTTCCAGACCTTCGACCTCCAGCCGCATGAAGGCTCGGAAGATGATCGAGATCAGATCGCGGGAGGCATTGGTCGGCAGCATTTTCAGCATGAGCCAAGTGATCGCGATGTTGAGCACGGAGATGCTGAGGATGATGACAGGAATCGACAGGCCTACAGCCTGCAGCACGGCCACAAGCGCCAGACCGACGGCAATGAAGAGAGCGGAAAGCACATTCGAGGCGCCGATGACGCGGGCACGGCGATCCTCATGCGCCCAGCTCTGCATGGCCGAGAAGGTTGGAACCGCCAGGAAGGCACCGCCAATCGCCATGCCCGCGAGGTCGATGGCAACGCGAATGGTCTTCGGTCCGGCGAAGAAGGTAAGTATGGTTTCGGCATGGCTGGTCGACTGCAGACCCCACAGGTTCCAGCCGAGATCGAGGCCGAAGAGCGCGACAATCAGCATGCCGATCGGCGCCGGCAGAAGCACGATGCGACCGGCGGCCATCCATCCGGCAATGGCCGAACCAATGGCAACCGATATGGCGAAGATCGCGAGATAGGCGGGAACGACGATTTCCGAGCCGCCGAGAATATCGGTGACCATGACCGGCAGCATCGACATGATGAAGGCGCCCACGAACCAGAACCAGCAGTTCATCAGCGACGCCCGCCAGATGCGGCTATCGGCACGAAGCTCGTTGACCAGCCGGTAGCTCGAGCGCACGACATTGGTGTCGACGACGAGATCCGGCGCCTTGGAGCCCGTCGACGGGATCATGCGGGCGGCAAACCAGCAGAGGATGGAAAGCCCCATCATCATCGGGCCGAAGATCCAGACGTTCTCGCCCTCGCGGAAAGCGACCGCCGCAACCATGGTGCCGGTCAAGATGGCGATAAAGGTGCCGCCCTCGATCCAGGCATTGGCCTTGGGCAGATCACGATTTTCCAGGTGGTCCGGCAGGATGCCGTATTTGATCGGGCCGAACAGCGAGGAAATGACGCCGAATCCGAAGAGGGCAAGCATTAGAATCCAGATCGAGGAGAAGGCTATGCCGACAACGGAGATCGCCGCCACCAGGAGTTCGCAGCGCTTCAAAAGCTCCGCCATCTTGGCCTTATCGTATTTGTCGGCAAGCTCGCCGGCAATCGCCGACAGGAGCAGGAACGGCGCGATGAAGATGCCGCCGGCAAGTGTGACCAGCGCCGCACCCTCCGTCGCCATCTGCGCGAGAATGACGAAAACCAGAGTCTGCTTTAAGAAATTGTCGTTGAATGCAGTCAGGAATTGCGTCCAGAACAGCGGCGCGAACTTCCTCGATCTCATCAGGTGCGTTTGCATGGCGTATCCCTCATTCGGCCAACAGGACGCCATAGAGTTGTTACGCAAAGGTTGAGCGCGGATACAACTCTATGGCGTCGTTAATAAAGGTTAGTCCTGACCGTCACGATTGAACTTAACCAGAAGCTTTTCCGTACGGGCATCTTCTACCTTGCGGATCAGTTTGTCAGCCTCGCTATTGTCTCGGATCGTCTTGGTGACGTTGACCGCCGTCTGCACCAGCATCAGGATGCCCATGGCGAGATAGCCTTTGCCCCAGAGATCGATCGGCATCATGTAAAGGCCGATGAGGAGCATGAAAGCCGCGGCGGCAAAAGAGATATAGGAGAAGCTGACCCAAGCCTGGGAATGTTTCTGGAAGCTGTCGTTCATGATGGTATCCTCTCAACTATCTAATGTTTTGATGGGTTTGTTTTTCAGGCTGCTGAATTCAGGCGTTGGCGCAGGCGGGCCAGCACGTCGTCGGCGGAAGGGCCGCGCGGTGCGCCGCAGCCGGCATTGGCGAGTTTTTCGATGATATGTGCCTGCCGGCTCGCGGCATCCATTTCCTTCATGGCAGAGGCCGCAATCTCGCAGCGGCTCTGGTAGGCTTGAAGACGGGCGAGCGTTTCCTCGGCGTCGTCGAGCGTCGCAAGGCCGGAATTGTCGTCGCAGGCGGCATTGAGCTTCTGCGTCTGCTCCGTGGCGCGCGCCAGACGTTCGCCGCGCTGCAGTTCCTGCAGCCGCGCTTCCGCTGTGCGAACGGTCGCCTTGAGTTTGCCGATCGTCTGAGTGAATTGCGCCTGGGCCTTCTCGGAAGCATCCCGCTCGGCTTCGAGCTGGGCGATCGCCTCAGCCGCCTCCCGCGCAAGGTCGTCGCCTCCCTTCTGCAGGGCGGCAACGGCGCGCGTTTCCAGATCCGCAATACGGCCGATGATCGCCGCGTGCCGGTTCTTTTCCTGCTCATTCTGCGCGATGGCAATCGCCACGGCCCGCCGTGCCGACTGAATGGCATTGGCCGCCTCACGGATCTGTTGTGCAAGCAAGGACACCGCATTGCGATCGATAAACGCCTGCTCCGCATCATAGGCCCGACCGCGAATGAGCGTCAGAATTGAATTGAACATTTGTCGTCTCCCGTTTATGAACGATGTTCACGAAACGATGTATGTCAGAATCATGAACGTTGTTCAAGAATAATTTTGAACAACGTTCAAGAAATCGAATTGGAATAGCTGATGGCGAGAAAAACCCTGGAAAAGCGCGAGGATCTGAAGCTCAGGCTGATCGAGGCGGCGCGCAATCGCATCGCTGCAGACGGGCTTTCCAACCTGAGGGCGCGCGATGTCACCCAGGATGTCGGCTGCGCACTTGGTGGCCTCTATACGGTCTTTGCCGATCTCGACGATCTCGTCATTCACGTCAATTCGGCGACGCTGAAGGCGCTTGAGGCATCGCTCGCGCTGACGGAGGTTCAGGATCACACGCCAGCTGACCGGCTGCGCAATCTGGCGCGCGGTTATCTGCGCTTTGCGGTCACTCATCGCAATCTATGGAAGGCGCTGTTCGACCATCGGCCTCCCGATGACCGCCCGAGCCCGGAATGGCATCTGGAAGAGCATATGTTCCTAATGGGCGTCATTGCCGAGCCGCTCGCAGAATTGCAGCCGAACATGTCGGAGACGGCGCGCGCCATCCGGGCGAGAACGCTTTTCGGCGCCGTGCATGGCGTCGTCAGCATCAGCCTCGAAGGGCGTTTCGTCGGCTTGCCGATCGAAAGCCTGGAACAGGAGCTCGACGATTTCATCCTGACGGTCGCAGCAGGATCTGCGGCGAGGCAAGGCTAACACCCGTTGTAAGGGAAACGCGCTCCGTCGTATGGTGCCGTTCAGACCGCCGCCTCAACGAACGGTTTCCTGACTGCCTCGATATCCCGTCGACTCCTAATATCAGCTTGGAACTTCATTAAGGGAGCACTCAGCCCCCCGTCGCTCATAGCAACTCTACCCAAGACACGATCGCCGAGTTCACATCGTCCTTGCGGTCCTGCATGATCCAGTGCCCGGCGTTCTTCCAGACGTCGATCTTGGACTTCTCGTTCGAGAACCATCTACGCATCCGCGCCGCCTGGCTCTCGTCACGGCAGAGATGATAGAAAGGGACTGTGATGGTCTTGCAGAAGGCTTCGCTATTGCTGCCGAGACCGACCTGATCAGATCCGAAGAATAGCGGCCCGAAGGATTCTCGAACGGGATGCTCCGGTGTTCCCTGAAGTCGTCTTGCATGCCAGCGCTTGAGTGCCGGATCTGTCGAAGGGTCATAGACGCTTTCGAACAGGGCCGGACCAACCACACCAGGATTCTGGGTCTTGAGATCGTCGACGGCTTTCTTGAAGATCGGCCCGAGGCTGTCGGCAAATCCGAGAGAGCCATCGACGGACACGACCGCGTCGACAAGATCCGGCCGCTTTGCCGCAAGGCGCGCGGCGACCTGCCCACCCATGGAATGTCCTATCAATATAAATTTCTCACCCTCGAATTTCCTTTCGATCAGAGCTTCGATGTCACGAACATAGTCGCCAGGCATGTAGCTGCCGGGCGGCATGATCTCGGACCGGCCATGGCCACGCAGATCGGCGGCAACGACCCGGTAATGGCTTTCGAGGGCGGGCAATTGCCAACTCCAGTCATGGGAATCACACGTCCAGCCATGCAGCAGCATTATGTTCCGACCCTTTCCGGAAACGGTGTAGAAAAGGTTAGCGATGCGCGCCGGTGCAGCGAGGGCAGGATTGGGGCCGGCGGCAACCGCCGCCACCGTCATTCCAAGGATGGTCATCAGACCGCGCCGCGATAGGTCGAAATTGCTCTCTGCCACTGGTAGTCTCCGTTGAAATCTCTGGCATGTCCGCGAGCTACCCGCTCGGCGGCCCGGCGTTGATTGCTCGGTGACTTCTAGATATATGTTGTAAATCTACGATCAATTACGCACCTTAAAGTGCGTAGATATACCGGAGGATATCCAGATGCCCGGAAAGGTGGACAACGTCTTCTTCGCGGACTGTGCGGCGCGCTCGTTCTTCGATCAGGTCGCGAACAAATGGTCCGTCATGATACTGACCGTGCTTGAGGAAAAGCCCACCCGCTTCAATGAGTTCATGCGCAGGTTGGAAGGAATTACTCACAAGGCGCTGACCCAGGCATTGCGACGGCTTGAAAGAAACGGGCTGATTTCGCGCAGAGTGCTGGCAACCTCACCGGTCGCGGTGGAATATTCGATCACCGATCTTGGCCGGACGCTTCAGGTGCCGTTCGGCGCGGTCTACGAATGGGCGATCAACCATCTGCGGCACATCGAAGAGGCACAGGAAAACTATGACGCCCGCGCGAATGCGTAAGGCGAGCACATTCGAAAACGACGATCGCTTGTGTCCCGAGCCTTCGCCCTGCCGCGTAAACATGCGCGGTGATTTCGCGCTATATCCGAGAGATCACAGACCCGAACCTGAAGACACAGAAGTGTTCACGGCTTCGAGGGCGCGTAATTCCTGATGTCGCCGAAAGTGTAGCCGCGATCCCGCAGCATGCGGATCAGCGACTGCAGGTTTTCGCGGCCGTTGAACTGGTCCTGAAACATCTCGTCATGCATGAGCAGGATCATCTTGCCCCGTTGCGTGAAACGACCGTACTGGAAAAGGTGATCGATCTCGTTGACGAGATGGTCCACCGATTGGACCGGCTTGCCGTCATCGCTATGCACCCATTCGAAATCCCAGCCGAAGAGATAGAACCCCGCTTCGGCGACGAGTTCGTAGTCCAGCCACTCACGCTCCCACTGAGCGACGTTGATGGATAGATCCTCCCTCGATACGGTCGGAAGCCGAAAGACATCCCTGCCCGGCAGCCGCGCATTGACGATCGGCGTCAGACCGAGCACTTCATTGGCATGAAGCATATCGGCGACGACGGCTTGGGTGTTGGAATAGTATCGTCTGTAGCGATTATTGGCGTGGCTGTAGCTGTGATTGCCGACGGTTACCAGCGGCATGGCCTTGGCTTCTGCCAGGAGATCGCGCCCGGCGGGAATGGTCTCGACATGCTGGCCGACCATGAACATGGCGGCGGGGACATTTTCCTGACTTAGCACGGAAAGAATGTTCTTCGTTCCAGGCAAGGGGCCGTCATCGAATGTCAGATAGATCGTCTTATCCGCCGCCTCAGCGGAGATAGCGCAAATAGCTGCAAAGATGCCGGCGAGCAGCCATCTGAAGACCTTATTCCATTGATGATTCAATTCGCCCAAGCCAGCCCGCCTCCCCGTATCATCGCCGCAAACTGGCATATCGCATGAAACAAGAAAAGCGCCGCAAGCACGACAAAAGCAAAGGGCGCTCTACCCATTTCTGGGGAGCGCCCTTGCTTTTTAACCCGGACAGCGAACGCCGGCTCGACACAGAAATGTCAGCACGGCAGGCCATCGATACAGGTGATGGCTCGCAGATAATCGCGAATCGCATCCTTTGCAAGAGCCGGCTGCGAAAATTTTAGCAATTCTGTCACATGAGAGTTCCATGTGACAGAATTCGCACATTTGACAGGCTTTGGCCGCTCGTCAAGCGGCCTGCAAGGCCGCGTCACGCGGGATCTCGACATCGATCTCCAGCATGGAGACGTCCTTGTCGCGATCCATCTTCACCTGCACCTTGTCGCGATCGACCTGCACATGCTTGGCGATGACGGCGAGGATTTCCTCTCTCAGCACGGATACGAGATCAGAGCCTATCGAGGCGCGCTCATGGGCAAGGAGGATCTGCAGGCGCTCGCGCGCCATCGGTGCAGATCTCTGCTTGCGGAACAATCCGAAAATGCTCATGCGGCCCTCCTTGCGAAGATCTTGCCGAAGATACCCCGCTTTTCGCCGGGGATGGTGATCGGCACCTGCTCGCCGGCAAGACGGCGTGCGGCGTCGAAATAGGCAAGCGACGGCGCGCAGCGCGCATCGGCAAGTGTCACCGGCGAGCCGAGGTTGGAGGCGCGCAGGACATCAGTGCTTTCCGGGATGATGCCGAGCAACGGGATGGAGAGGATCTCCAACACGTCGTCGACCTTCAGCATGTCGCCGCGTTCGGCGCGGCCAGCATCAAAGCGGGTCAGCAGCAGGTGCTTTTCCATGCGCTCGCCGCGCTCCGCCTTCAGCGTCTTGGAGTCCAGCAGGCCGATGATCCGGTCGGAATCGCGCACCGAGGAGACTTCCGGGTTGGTGACGACGACCGCGACGTCGGCATGACGCATGGCAAGGGTGGCGCCGCGCTCGATACCGGCCGGGCTGTCGCAGATGACCCAGTCGAAATAGTTCTTGAGCTCGTTGATGACGCGCTCGACACCCTCGGGCGTCAGATTGTCCTTGTCGCGGGTCTGCGAAGCCGGCAGGAGGAAGAGCGTCTCCAGCCGCTTGTCGCGGATCAGAGCCTGCGGCAGCTTGGCATCGCCGTGAATGACATTGACGAGGTCATAAACAACGCGACGTTCCGCGCCCATGACCAGATCGAGATTACGCAGGCCGACGTCGAAATCGACCACGACGACCTTTTCGTTTCTCTGTGCCAGAGCCGCCCCCAATGCGGCCGTCGAAGTCGTCTTTCCAACTCCGCCCTTGCCTGATGTGACGACGATTACCTTGCCCATCTTGCTCTCCTGTTTTGGCCGGCTTCGGCTCAGATTAGTTTTTCGGCCATGATCGTTTCACCATCCAGCCAAAGCTGGACGGCTTGTCCCCTGAGGCCGGGTGATACGTCTTCCGCCATCTTGTAAATTCCATCGATTGCCAGCAGCTCGGCCTCGAGCTTGCGGCAAAAAATTCGCGCCGAGGCATTGCCGATTGAGCCCGCCATGGCGCGGCCGCGAAGGGCGCCGTAGAT
Organism: Rhizobium pantanalense; assembly: GCF_030182525.1. Classification (NCBI taxonomy): domain Bacteria; kingdom Pseudomonadati; phylum Pseudomonadota; class Alphaproteobacteria; order Hyphomicrobiales; family Rhizobiaceae; genus Rhizobium; species Rhizobium pantanalense. The sequence goes on along the minus strand of NZ_JAQJCH010000002.1, from coordinate 141,232 downwards.
ATGGACCGATCCACCCGCGATGACTTCCGCGCCCGACGCCACCGAACCGATGACGGTGACGTCACCTTCGGGAAAGATCACCGACTGGCCGGATCGCACCGGCTCGCGGATGATCAGGGATTGCGTAACTGCACGAACTTCCGGAGGCGGCGCCTTGGGTTCACTGTTGCGGCGCTCCACGACCGGCTCGGCCTCGGAGACTTCGAAATCGGCAGCCGGACGCCCGCCCTTCAGGATCGGCGGCATGCCAGGCCCGGCGATCGACGGACGACCGCCCTCGATGCCCATAATGCTGACATTGCGAGCCGAAAGCTCAGCAATCAGCTCCTTGAGCTGCGCCTTGTCGATCGGCAGGTCGGTGATGTCGAGGACGACCGGCCGTCCCAAAAAGAAGCCGGCCGAACGGGCTGCGAGGTCGTCAAGTCTGATCAACCACTGGTCCAGCGGAAGATCCGGCGAAAGCATGACCGCAAGAAAGGAGCGGCCCTTGATACGGATCGAACGAGCGTCTGTTAGCACTTTGGTCATCTATGTGAATAAATCGTTGATCTTGTGTACCGTTGATATGGTTAACAAATGGTTAATACGGGGCTCCATTGGAGCCCGAACCGCCCCATAAAACGGCGATGCTCGCAAGCGCCGAAGGCTCGTTGGAGCTGGGGTCGTAGACGCATGGAGCGGCGAAAATCGCAGCTCCTGCAAGGAGAAGAATGATGGGACGCATATGATCCTCCAGGTGCAAAGCAGTGACTGCCTTGCTTGATGTCCAACGGGAAAAAATTAACGATTCGGCGCGCCGCACCTTCCGGAGCGGCGCGCAATATCGATGCGCTGCTGATTCTCAGGCAAGCTTCAGTTCGACATTGATGTTGCCGCGGGTAGCCTTCGAATAGGGGCAGGTCTGGTGGGCCTCCTCGACCAGCGTGCGGGCAAGTTCCGGCTCAATGCCGGGCATGCTGATGGTCAAGCGGGCCTGGAGGAAGTAGGCGCCCTCCGTGGTGCCCAGATCCACTTCCGCATCGACGGCAAGGTCGGCTGGGAGCTTGACCTTGCGCTTGCCCGCAGCAAGGCCCATTGCGCCGATGAAGCAGGCCGACCAGCCGGCTGCAAAGAGCTGCTCGGGATTGGTGCCGGCATGGGCGCTGCCTGGAGGCGAAAGCTTGACATCAAGCTGGTTGTCATCGCTGCGCGCGAAACCATCGCGGCCACCGATGGTGTGGGTCTTGCCGGTGTAGAGAACCTTGTCGATCTTGGTCATGGAACACTCCGTTGTTGCGTTGCCCGCTCTGTTGTGCTGTGGGGCAACCTCTGTTGACGGAGTTGTTTTTGATGGATCGACGTATCCGGCATGTTTCCGGAATCGCCGAAAGTGTTACAAAACGTAGGCTCCAACGAGCCGGATACAATTGCTTACAAATTGCCGGAAAGTCTTTCGAAGGAACAATCAGGAAATAACGACTTCTGCCGCCAGGCCGCCACCCTCGCGGTTATAGAGCCTGACGGAGCCGCCGAGCGTCTGGGCGAGCTGCTGGGCAATCGCAAGGCCGAGCCCCGTGCCGCCGGTGTTGCGGTTGCGCGATTGCTCCAGCCGGAAGAATGGTTGCATCGCCGCCTCTATCTGATCCGGCGGAATGCCGGGACCGCGATCCAGAACGGTGATCGCAATCTGGCCCGTATCCCGCCGCTCCACGGCGATTTCCGCCGCTCCGGCAAATTTCAGGGCATTGTCGATGAAATTGGTGAGGATGCGACGCAGCGCATGCGGCTTCGTCGTCGCCGTGCCCTGGATGAGGCCGAGAATCTCGACGGATTTGCCGGTGTCCTGATAATCGTAGCTGATACTTTCGATGAAGGAGGCAAGATCGATGCGTGCGCTCTTTTCGCCATTGCCATGGGCACTGCGCGCATAGGCGATCCCATCCTGCACCAGACGCTCGATCTCGCCGAGATCTTGCAGCAGCTTGGTCTTCTCGGGCGAATCGTCGGCAATGTCGGCGCGCAGGCGCATGCGGGTGATCGGCGTCTGCAGATCGTGCGAGATTGCCGCAAGGATCTGCACGCGCTCTTCGAGATAATGCGCGATTCGATCCCGCATGGCGTTGAAGGCCCTAGCGGCGTGCGCCACTTCGCTCGGCCCTCGATCGCTCAAGGCCGGGCTCTTGTTGTTGGGATCGAGCGCATCGGCCGCGGCAGCAAGCTCGGCGAGCGGACGCGTCGCCTGTCGCACGGCAAACCAGGTACAAAGCACGATCAACAGCATCTGGACGACAAAGACATAGGGCAGCCAGGCCGCGATAGGCATGACACCTTTGGGCGTGACATCGATCGTCAACGGACTGCCGTCGCTCAGATTGAGATGCGCTTGTAGCCGCGATATCGGCCCCGGGATCGATTCCATGCGGATGGGAAAGCGATGGCCGACCGCATCCTCTATCTTAGCGGCGATCTCCGCGCCATGCGCAGAGGCATCGGGCACACCAGGCAGGCCCGTCCCCAGCTCGAAATTGTAGTTGCCGCGGCTCAGCCAATCGACAAAATTCGCCCTCTCATCGGCCGGCAGGCGATCGAGCACGGCGATCGAGGTGGCAACGTCGTTTTCCAGCGTACCGAGCATGACCGCCTTTGCCGACATATAGCGCTCTATATAGAGCACGCTGAAGGACAGGCCGTAGGCGATCGCAAGCCCGGCTAGCAGGATCAGCGAAATGCGTGCACGCAAGGTGCTTGGCCACCATGGCCGGTGACCCGGAAGGTCGACCACGGTCATGGGCGAAGCTCCGCAATTTCCACCGGCACGGAGAAGACATAGCCTTCGCTGCGAACCGTCTTGATATACATCGGCTCGCGCGCGTCATCGCCCAGACGCTGGCGGAGCCGGCTGACGAGCAGGTCGATGGAGCGATCGAAGAGATCGGCGTCGCGGCCCTGGGTGAGGTTCAGGAGCTGGTCGCGATTAAGCACCCGCTGCGGGTGGTCGATGAAGACGCGCAGCAGGCGGTATTCGGCACCGCTGAGCGTGATTTCCGTTCCATCCTTGTCGAGCAGATGACGGCCGACCGTATCGAGCCGCCAATCGCCAAAGACCAGCAATTGACCGGCTTCGCTGATCTGCAAGTTAGGCGGCAGCATGCGGGTGCGCCGAAGAACCGCCTTGATGCGGGCAAGCAGCTCGCGGGCGGCAAACGGCTTTGCCAGATAATCGTCCGCGCCCATCTCCAGGCCGAGAATGCGGTCCATTTCGTCGCTGCGCGCCGTCAGCATGAGAATAGGCGTCGCCTTGTGCTTTCCGGCGCGAAGCTCGCGACAGAGCACGAGGCCGTCATCGCCCGGCATCATCACGTCGAGTACGATCAGATCGACCGAGTTGGCCTCGAGAAAGCTGCGCATCTGCCGGCCATCGGCGGCCGTCGTCGCCCGCAAGCCGTTCTTCTTCAGATAGCTCGACACCAGTTCGCGGATTTCCCGATCGTCATCCACGATCAGGATATGGTCGACATGATCCATTTCGATTTTCCCACTCATCATCGTAAGCATCAAGCTACGAATATTCATCCCTTATGGCGCCAGCGGCCGAGGGCGCAAGCTTGCGCCGGCGCCCTGTCTCGTACCCTATCGCCGAACTAGAAACGATCAACATCTATCACAGCCTGGGCGAAGGCTTGCGGCGCTTCCTGGGGCAGATTGTGCCCAATGCCGCCGGTGATGGTACGATGCTCGTATTTGCCGGAGAACTTGCCGCGATAGGCCGAAGGTTCCGGATGGGGAGCGCCGTTGGCGTCACCTTCCATGGTGATGGTCGGGATCGAAATCACTGGGCCGGCGGCGAGCTTCTTTTCATAGGCATCGAACTTCGCCTCGCCTTCGACGAGACCAAGCCGCCAGCGGTAATTGTGGATGACGATATCCACATGGTCGGGATTGTCGAAAGCGGCGGCCGAACGATTGAAAGTAGCGTCATCGAAAGCCCATTGCGGCGAGGCGGTTTGCCAAATCAGCTTTGCGAAATCGTGCCGATTTTCCTGGTAGCCGAGACGGCCGCGCTCGGTGGCGAAGTAGAACTGATACCACCAGGCAAGCTCCGCCTTTGGCGACAGCGGCTTGCGGTTGACTTCCTGGCTGCCGATGAGATAGCCGCTGACCGAAACCAGCGCCTTGCAGCGTTCCGGCCAGAGAGCCGCCATGATATCGGCGGTGCGGCCACCCCAGTCGTAACCGGCAACGACGACCTTTTCGATCTTCAGCGCGTCGAGAAGTGCGATCATGTCGACGGCGAGCGCTGCCTGCTGACCATTGCGCGGTGTGTCTTTCGAAAGGAAGCGAGTGGTTCCGTAGCCGCGAAGATAGGGAATGATGACGCGATAGCCGGCACCTGCCAAAAGCGGTGCTACATCGACGAAGCTGTAGATGTCATAGGGCCAGCCATGCAGCAGCAGCACGACCGGGCCGTTGGCCGGGCCGGCTTCCGCATAACCGACATTGAGCACGCCGGCATTGATCTGCTTCAGCGCGCCGAAGGAGGTGTGAGTGCCGGCCTTGACGGCAGGCAGGGTCGATGCGGAAGCCTTTGTTTCTTGCGCGCCGGCGATGGCAGGCAGACCGAATTCGGCGGCGGCAACGGCGATGGCGGCCATGCCAAAGAAGCGGCGGCGGGTGTGGTTGATTTCCTCGGACATCTGTCTCTCCTGTGGATTGGATCGTGAGCTTAGGAAAGCCAGCCACATGTATCGCCGATGTGTCGCGGCCAGTGGCGTTTTGAATGCCTTTGTAGCTTCAGGCGGCATAGATACAGTGTGATACAATTCGCCCCTCCGGCTCAGGGCGATCACATATGAGACCTGTCGGCGCAACCCGCTCCTTCTCCCCACGAGGAGAAGGTGGCACGAAGGGTCGGATGAGGGGGTAGGCTGCCTTGGACTCACCGGCTTCTGTGTTCCTGGCATCCCCCTCATCCGCCTGTCGGCACCTTCTCCCCCAGGGGAGAAGGGATTGCGCAGCAACCGTCGCATCTCACACGCGATTGCGCTGTTCCTGCCGGACTTGCTGAAAACCAGATCGCCGCCATCCGATTTGTATCGCAATGTATCGAAGCCCGAGACATCGACGTTTCGGTACATTCTGTCACCCGATCAGACACATTCGAGATACGTCGCCAACTGCAGATAGCGCCACTGCTGGGCACGGCACCTCGCCGTTCGCAGCCGGTCAATCGCTTCTAAAGGAACAAGACGATGACGCTTCTCATCATAGCCTATCTCGGCGGTGCGCTGACGATCCTCAGTCCGTGCATTCTACCCATCCTCCCCTTTGTCTTTGCCCGTGCCGGGCAGCCCTTCGTCCGAAGTACGCTGCCCATGCTTGCAGGCATGGCGCTCACCTTCGCCATGGTCGCAACGCTTGCCGCAGTCGGCGGTGCGTGGGCGATCCGCGCCAATGAATATGGACGCCTTGCAGCAATCGTCCTGCTCGGCCTCTTCGGACTGAGCCTGATTTCACCGCGCATAGCGACCGCGCTTTCGCGGCCAGCCGTCGATCTCGGCAACAATCTCCTCAACGCTGCCGGCGCCAATCGCGCAACAGCGAGCGTCAAAAGCTCCTTCATGCTCGGCATTGCGACCGGCCTCCTCTGGGCGCCCTGCGCAGGTCCGATCCTTGGGCTGGTTCTGACAGGTGCTGCATTGAAAGGCGCCAATCTGCAGACGACGTTCCTGCTGCTTGCCTATGGCGCCGGCGCTGCCACCTCGCTTGCCGTTGCACTCTTTGCCGGCGGCAAGATCTTTGCCCGCATGAAACAGTCCCTTGGCGTCAGCGAACGCATCCGGCAGTTTGCCGGTGCTGCAGTTCTCGCCGGCGTTGCTGCGATCGCCCTTGGCCTCGATACCGGATTGCTGGCTCGCCTCTCCTATGCAAGCACCGGCTCTTTCGAGCAGGCCTTGCTGGAAAAGTTGCACCCCAAGACCTCAGCCCCGGAAACCGAAGTTGCCAGCAACAACGCCATCAAGGTTGCGACAGACGCGGTGCGCCCGTTCCATAGCGACCTGCCTGTCGAAGGCCCCGCCCCGTCACTCGATGGTGCAGTCACCTGGCTGAACTCGCAGCCGCTGACGTTGGCCGAGCTTCGCGGCAAGGTCGTCCTCATCGACTTCTGGACCTATTCCTGCATCAACTGCATCCGCACAATCCCCTATGTTCGTGCCTGGGCGGAAAAGTATAAGGATCAGGGCCTCGTCGTCATCGGCGTCCATGCCCCGGAATTCGCCTTCGAGAAGAATGTCGACAACGTCAAGAAGGCGATCGCCGACTTCAAGATCGGCTACCCCGTTGCAATCGACAACGACTATCGCATCTGGCGCGCCTTCGAGAACAATTACTGGCCTGCCCATTACCTGATCGATGCCAAGGGGCAAATCCGCTACCAGCACTTCGGCGAAGGCAATTATCGCCAGACGGAACAAGCGATCCAGGATCTGCTTCGCGAAGCCGGCAGCGACATGGCCCAAAGCGGCCCGGTCGTCCCCAATGCTAGGGGTGCGGAAGCAAGCCCCGACCTTGGCCACATCCGCTCCGGCGAAACCTATGTCGGCTACAGCCAGGCTACAGGTTTCGTCTCCCCCGAAGGGCTGAAGGCGGATACCGCCGCCGATTATTCGATTGCCAATCCCGGCCTCAACCAATGGGGACTAACCGGCACCTGGACAGTCGGGTCTGAGCAGGCATCACTCAACAAGGCAGATGGCGGCATCAGCTATCGCTTCAGTGCGCGCGACCTGCACCTCGTCCTTGGCCCCTCAGCGGACGGCAAGCCGATCCGCTTTCAGGTAACCGTAGATGGAAAGCCGCCCGGCGCCGACCACGGTTCCGATATCGATGCCGACGGCAACGGGACCGTGACCGCCACCCGGCTCTACCAGCTCGTCCGCCAGTCCGGTGACGTCACTGCGCGCAACTTCGAGATCCGTTTCCTCGATCCCGGGGTGCAGGCCTACGCCTTCACCTTCGGCTGAAATTTCCCCTTCACCCCCAAGCAAGAACCTCAACTGACAGGAGTTACACCCATGAAGACCCGCTTTCTCGCCATCGCCGCCCTTAGCCTTGCCGCAAGCACCATGGCACTCACAGCCCAGGCAGCCGACATCAAGAATATCGTCATCGTCCACGGTGCGCTGGCCGATGGCTCCGGATGGCGCAAGACCGCCGACATCCTTGAAAAGGACGGCTTCAACGTCACCGTCGTGCAGGAACCGATCACTTCGCTCGCCGACGATGTCGCCGCCACCAATCGCGTGCTCGACCTACAGAACGGCCCGAGCCTGCTCGTTGGCCACAGCTATGGCGGCATGGTCATCACGGAAGCGGGCAATCGTCCTGACGTTGCCGGCCTCGTCTATATCGCGGCGTTCCAGCCGGATAAGGGCGAAAGCCTGATCAGCCTTGCAAGCTCGAAGCCTGCAGGCAGCATGAACATCCGCGAAACCAAGGACGGCCAGTATCTCTATCTCGATCCGGCCACTTTCGCCGCCGACTTTGCCGCCGACCTGCCGAAGGATGAAGCCAGCTTCCTGGCGAAATCGCAGGTCTTCGCGTCGAAGGCGGCTTTCACCGCCAAGGTCGGCGATCCCGCCTGGAAGGCGAAGAAGAGCTGGGCGGTCGTCGCGACCAACGACCGCTCCATCAATCCCGAGCTGGAGCGCGACATGGCAAAGCGCGCCGGCAGCGACGTGACAGAAATCAAGGCGAGCCATGCCGTCTTCGCCTCACAGCCGGAAAAGGTCGCCGCCGTCATCGAAAAGGCAGCCAAGGACGCCGGCAAGTAAATTCACGCAGGCGGCGGTCTCAGGAATGGGCCGCCGCCAACATCTGATCCTTATACAGGATCGTAGCGGCTGACTTCGATCCCAGAGCCGACGGGCAACAGAACGGAGGTAATGCCCGGCCTGGCGCGAACGGCTTCGCCGTAGCGTTTCACATCCTCATTGCCGGGCATGAACATATTGTCGGCCACGATGATCGCGCCGGCATTGAGCTTCGGATAGAAGGCCTCCAGGCATGGGATGTAGAGATCCTTCCACAGGTCGACGAGGACAAAATCGACGCCGGAAGAAAGTGCCTTGATCATCTCGACGGCATCGCCGATCTGGAAATCGATATGCGCCGATAACCCTGCTTTTTCGGCCATCTCCCTGGCAAATTCGGTCTTGTAGGCGTGCAGCTCCATGGAAATAAGCTTACCGCCGCTGGCGCGCGCGGCCTCGGCAAGCCAGATGCCGGAATAGCCGAAGGATGTGCCAAGCTCCAGAATGGTGGGCGCCTTCAAGCTCTTCGCCAGAATGTTGATGAAGCGACCCGTCTCCGGTCCGACTGCCCTCAACCGACGATCCTGACCACCGTCACGCCCGCCCGGCGGCATTTCCCTCGGCTTGCTCTGCTCTTCACGAATTAGCTCGTGATAGGCTTCGAGAACGGCTTCGATCTTCTGATCCATGACACGCTCACCTTCCAAACAATCATCTCGATGATATCTCACGCGATATGGCTACATCTCGATATGGCGCCACTCAAGCGCTATGGAGATTCATGTCTGAAACTTAATCTTTCGCCGACGTTCAGCGGAACGCATTGTGCTCACGGATCAGATCAATCAAGGCCCGCAATCGGGCCGGCATCTGGCGGCGCTGGGCAAAATACAGGCTGAGCCCCGGATAGGGTGGGCTCCAATCCTCCAGCACCGCGATCAGATTGCCCGCCGCTATGTGCCCGGCAACAGAGGCTTCGCTGATATAGGCCAGCCCCGCCCCCTCGAGCGCAGCGCTTAACATCAGGTCGGAAGCATCGAGGGTGAGGCTTCCCGGCGCATCGACAAGGATGGACTGGCCGTGCCGCTCGAACTCCCAGCGATAAAGCTTGCCGCTCGCCATGCGGGCACGGATGCAGCGATGTCGCAGGAGATCGCCCGGAACAAGCGGGTATGGCCTGTTGCTGAAATAGGCGGGTGAGCCGACGACGAGCGAACGCAGCGTCGGAATAATCGGGATTGCGACCATATCTGTCGGAACTGCCTCGGCAATCCGAATGCCGGCATCAAAGCCCTTGCCGATGACATCGACCAAGGCGTTATCGGTGACGATCTCGATTTCGACATCGGGATAGCGTCGGCCATATTCGAGAATAAGCGGCGTCAGTAGTATGCGCGCTGCGCCGGGTGCCATATTGAGACGAAGCGTGCCTGATATCGTACCGGAAGATAGGCCTGCATTCTCGATCGCCCTGTCGATTGCCACGAGCGCCGGCGCCACTTCCGCCACGAAGCGCTCGCCGGCATCCGATAGCGTGACACTGCGCGTCGTCCTGTTGAAGATCCGCACGCACAGGCGTTCTTCCAGCGCGGCAACCGCATGGCTGAGCGCGGAGGAGGACATGCCGAGTTCGCGCGCAGCCGCGCGAAAGCCGCCGTGGCGCGCAACGGCCGCGATCGCCTCAAGCTCCGCCAGACTGGCCTTCATTGCGCGATTTTCCTTATCAGCCTGTCCCACTTTGTCCTACTACACCGAACAGATACCGCGTCTTACCTCTGTCGTGAAGATAGAGGAGACGCTCATGCGCACGATAGATACGATTTACATCAATGGCAGCTTCGTTCGGCCCCATGGCAAAGAGGAAGCACCTCTTTTCAACCCGGCCACGGAAGAGCAGATCGGCACCGTATGCCTTGGCGACGAGCAGGATGTCGACAACGCTGTCAGCGCCGCCAAGTCAGCATTTGCGATCCAGTCGCAAAGCTCGAAGGCCGAGCGCGTCGCCATGCTGCACAGCCTGCACGATGCGGTTGCAGCCAGAGCCTCGGACCTCACCGACGCCATGCGCGAAGAATATGGTGCGCCGGCATCCTTCATCGGTTTTTCGGTGCCACATGCCGCCACCGCATTCCTCAACATGGCCAAGACACTCGAAACCTATGAATTTCGCCGCCGCATCGGCCATGCGGAGATAGAGATGCGCCCGGCCGGCGTCGCAGCCGCGATCACGCCCTGGAACAGCAATTACGGCTTCATCTGCAACAAGCTTGCCACAGCCATCGCGGCAGGCGCGACCATGGTCATCAAACCCTCCGAGATGAGCGCGATCCAGACGCAGCTCCTCACCGAGTGCCTGCATGCGGCCGACCTACCGAAAGGGATTTTCAATATCGTCAACGGCTACGGCCATGTGGTGGGCGCCGCTCTCAGCAGCCACCACGACATCGCAAAGATCAGCTTCACCGGCTCGACGATGACGGGACGGGCGATCCTTCAGGCGGCATCGGCGACCTTTAAGCGCGTGACGCTTGAGCTTGGCGGCAAGAGCCCGAACATCATTCTCGACGATGCCGATCTCGATCTTGTCATCCCGCAGGTATTGGCGGCCGGATTTGCCAATAGCGGCCAGGCCTGCATCGCCGGCACACGCATTCTCGCGCCCGAAGGCCGGCTGGCGGAAATCCACGATCGTCTGGCTCAAGCGGTTGCGACACTCAAGGTGGGCGATGCAAGCGACCCCACCGTCAGGATCGGCCCCATGGTCAGCCGGAAACAATGGGATCGCGTGCAATCCTATATTCGTCTCGGCCAAGAAGAAGGCGCATGGCTGCTCGCGGGTGGTGAAGGGCGGCCGGAAGGGGTCGATCGCGGCTGGTTCGTTCGTCCAACAATCTTCTCCGGCGTCAATAACGACATGAGGATCGCCCGCGAAGAGATTTTCGGACCGGTGCTCTGCGTCATCCCTTATCGCGATGAGACGCATGCGCTCGAGATCGCCAACGACACCGTCTATGGCTTGCAGGCCTACATCTTCTCCGCTGATGTCGACAGGGCAAAGCGGATGGCGGACCGCATCGAAGCGGGCCGCGTCGTCATCAATGGCGCGCCGCATGAACCGGCTGCACCCTTCGGCGGCTTCAAACAATCGGGCATAGGCCGGGAATTCGGCGCCTTCGGCCTGGAATCATTTCTCGAACCGCGCGCGGTGCTCAGCTGATGTAGGAAACCCGGAGTCCGGAGGAGCTTAACGGTCTTCCGGGGCACCTCCCTGGCAGGACGCGAAGGCTGGCGCCCTCAGGATACCGGCAGGCATGCGCCAAGCTATGCGGATGCCGAACGAAGTACGCTGGAAGGCTCGCATTCAGGTTCTCGTTAGAATCATGTTCTACCTTTAGAACAATTCCAATTTAAGGAGACCCGATGTCTGCCAGATCGACCTACTCTGCTCCGCAACGCATTCTTCATTGGCTCATGGCCATCCTCATCTTTTTCAATCTCCTGTTTCCCGATGGCATGAACGCGTGGCGTCGTCTTGTGCGGCATGGCCAGGTGCCAACACCGGCCGATGTCGCCAGCGCCAATGTCCATGCCTATGCCGGTATCGCGATCCTGCTGCTTGCCATCGTGCGCCTTTGCCTGAGATTGGTGTCCGATGTCCCAGCATTGCCCGACAATCAGCCCGCATTTCTGCATTACATCGCAAACATCACGCATTTCCTGCTCTATGCACTGATCTTCGCAATGCCCCTGTCGGGAATGGCAGCCTACTATTTCGGTATCGATACAGCCGCCTTCGTCCATGGCGGCCCGATCAAGACGCTGCTTTGGATCGCCGTCGTACTGCACATATTTGGCGCGTTTGCTCAGCACTTCTATTTCAAATCGGATGTTCTGCGACGCATGACGATCGGCTAAGTCATCTGCGAAATTGGCGGCTAAGCGGGTTGGCCGCCAAAGTGCTTTTCGAAGGAGAACAGAGCAGTCGGCAGCGCACTGCCGCCTTGGAGCGCCAGATCGGCGAGAATCTCGCCGACCACGCTCGTAAACTTGAAACCGTGGCCGGAACAGGCTGACGAGACCACCACATTCGGCTGTCCAGGCGCTTTATCGATGAGAAAATCTTCGCTCGACAGCATTGTATAGCGGCAAGTCGTCGCCCGCACGCGATATGACGCGGCATTCGGCAAGCGTTTGCGGGCGAAGCTGTCGAGCAGATCGGTGTCGGCGTCATTGACCGGCGGATTGGGCATGGTCGGATCGATCGGCTCGCGGAAATGGGCATGGCGACCGATTTTCACGCCATCGATGCCAATGGCCGGAAAGCCGAAATAGGAGCCTTCGGCGCCTTCATCCCGCAGGAAGCAGGGCATGCGCTGCGGCTCAGCAACAAAACCGTCCCTCGGCTGATACCAGGCAACCACCTGGCGGATCGGCTGTGCGTGTGCCTTCAGCTGCGGCACGAGTTCGGCAATCCATGCACCGGTTGCGACGATCACCTTGCGGGCGCGATATCGTCCCGTCGAGGAAATGACTATCACGCCCGTATCGCCGGGCTCGATCGCGACGACGCGTTCGCCAAAATGCAGGACCGCACCATCTTCTGCGGCAAGCTTCAGATAGCCCATGATCGCCGCTTCCGGGCGCACAAAGCCACCCTGCGGGTCGAGCAGGCCGATCTCGCCTTCCTCCAGCTTAAACGCGGGAAAGCGCCGCTTCATCGCGTCGCGATCGAGTATCTCATGCGGCAATCCATGCATGTCGCAGGAGGCGCGTGTGCCGCTGACGATCTTGCTATCGGGTGTGCCGATCTGCAGGACACCTGTCACTGTCAGGATCTCGGCCCGCAGCCTTTCTTCCAGCAAGCGCCAGTTATGATAGGCGCGCTTCAGCAGGGGCACATAGGACGGATCTTCGAAATAGCCAAGGCGGATCAGGCGGCTGTCGCCATGCGAGGAGCTAAGAGAATGAGCGGGGAAATGCGCCTCGATCCCAATCGCCTTTGCACCGCGCGCCGCGGCGAAAGACAAGGCTGCACTTCCCATTGCGCCGAGACCAATGACGGCAATGTCGTATTGCGCGGACATATTATGCTCCAGTTTCATCTTCCGCAGGCGGCGCAACGAGAGCGATCACTTCGCGCAGGCTCTCCATGTCGGCATTCAGCGGACGATCGTCTCCATAGAAAGGAACCCGCGAACGGACGGCCGCATAGAGGCGGTCAGTCCCCGGCGCTCTTTTGCCCTTCGAAACGAGGAAATCATGTGCCTGCGCGGCCGCCATGAGCTCGATCGCCAGGATATATTCGGCATTGTCGAGTATGGCGAGCAGCTTGTTGGCCGCCGCTGTCGGATGGGCCAGAAAATCCTCCTGCAGACCGGAGGTCAGGCCGCCATCGAGCGATGCGGGAGCGGCGAGACGCCGGTTGTCGTTGCTCAGCGCCGCAGCGGTATATTGCGCGATCATGAAGCCGGAATGGCTGCCGGCGTCGCTGGCAAGGAACGGCGGCAGGCCGCTGACCAGCGGATTGACGAAGCGATCCGTCCGCCGCTCGCTCATCGCTGCAATTTGGGCAATCGCGATCGCCAGACTGTCGGCCGCCTGGCCGAGGGCGGGGGCAACGGCATGGGCTTCGGAGGAGACGATCGGCTCCTCCGGCGTGCCCGAAACGGCCGGATTATCGGTAACCGACGCCAGTTCCTGATCGACGATGCGCGCGGTCTGCTCGAAGACATCCCAGGCTGCGCCATGGGCATGAGGCACCGATCTCAAACTCAGAGCATCCTGCGTCCGCCGCCCAAGGGCGGCAGCGACAAGACCGCTGCCATTCAAGCGGCTGCGAAGCCTGCGTCCGACCTTCGCGATGCCAGCCGATGGGCGCAGCGCCAATACTTTCTCGTCGAAAGCCCCCATCTGGCAGCCTACGGCTTCCAGAGTCAGCGCGGCGATGGCATCGGCCCAATCGAGCAGGCGTTCGGCACGGGAGACAGCAAGCGCCGACAATCCCGTGGCGCATGCCGTGCCGTTGACGAGGCTCAAGCCCTCTTTGGCACCGAGTACCAGGGGAGGCAGACCGATCGCTGCGAGCGCCTCTGCACCACTCATCGGCTTGCCCTTCACGACAGCCCTGCCCTCGCCGATCAGAACGAGAGCCGTATGGGCGTTATGCGTGAGATAACCGGCGGAGCCCTTGGACGGGACTTCCGGAATGCAGTCATGCTCGAGAAACGCAGCCAGATGCCTGACGATCTCGGGCCTCACGCCAGAGTGGCCATGGGCGAAATTGACGATCTGCGCCGCAATGATCGAACGCACCTCGCGGCCCGGCAGCAAAGGGCCGACGCCGCAGGCGTGGCTCAAGATGATGTTGCGCGACAGCCGGCTCTGGGAATTGCGATCGACCACCGTATCGGATAAGGCGCCGACACCGGTATTGACGCCATAGGCGCGCACGCCCGTTTCGACGATGCGCTCGACGATGCGGCTTGCCTTGGCAATTCGCTCCCAGGCGGCATCGGAGAGGGAAAGCGGCTCCCCGCCACCGACGCGCGCGACGTCGCGCCAAGACAATAGTTTGTCGACGATGACGGTCATTGCCCGTTTCCGAAATGGCCGATGAACTGGCGGAAGGCCGGCGAGGCGCCGCCGCCGAACATCTCGTCCGGCGTGCCGGTGCTTTCGACGAGGCCCTCCTTCATGAAGACGACGCGGTTTGAGACATTGCGGGCAAAGCTCATCTCGTGGGTGACGACCAGCATGGTCATGCCTTCCTCGGCGAGGGCGCGCATGACGCGCAGCACTTCGCCAACGAGTTCCGGATCGAGCGCCGAAGTCGGCTCGTCGAACAGCATGACCTTCGGCTTCATGGCCAACGCGCGGGCAATCGCCGCACGCTGCTGCTGCCCGCCGGAGAGATGCGCGGGATAGGCATGGCGCTTGTCGGCAATACCGACCTTTTCCAGCAGCACTTCGGCCTCGGCGATGCATTCAGCGCGAGGACGCTTCAGGACATGAACCGGACCCTCGATGACATTCTGCAGGATCGTCATATGAGACCACAAATTGAAACTCTGGAAGACCATGCCGAGTTCGGAACGGATATGATCCACCTGCTTATGGCTCGCCGGATAGCTTTTGCCATTTTTGTGGATCATGCGGATCTGTTCGCCGTCCACCCAGATCTCGCCATCGGTGGCAATTTCGAGGAGATTGATGCAGCGAAGGAAAGTCGATTTTCCCGAGCCGGAAGCGCCAAGCAGCGAAATCACATCGCCATCCTGAGCATCGAGGGAAATGCCGCGCAAGACTTCATGAGTACCGAAGCTCTTGCGGATGTTGCGGACGGAAAGTCGGGTGACACCTGGCATGATTTGCCTGCTCCAGTAAGCTTTAGGCTTTCAGCGCCGGCGGGATGGCGCGGCGATGGCGGGATAGAGAATATTCCAGCAGGGCCATAGCCTGCAGAATGATGAAATTCAGCACGAGGTAGATGATTGCGGCACAGATAAAGACTTCCATCGTGCGATAGGTCTGCGAGATGAGCCGCTGGGCAACGCCGGTGACCT
This sequence comes from Rhizobium pantanalense, assembly GCF_030182525.1. Classification (NCBI taxonomy): domain Bacteria; kingdom Pseudomonadati; phylum Pseudomonadota; class Alphaproteobacteria; order Hyphomicrobiales; family Rhizobiaceae; genus Rhizobium; species Rhizobium pantanalense. The sequence continues at coordinate 125,880 of NZ_JAQJCH010000002.1, read as the reverse complement.
CCCAGACCGTGACGAGGCTCGCAAGCGCCGTCGATTTCATCATCAGCACGATCTCGGTCGAATAGGCCGGCAGCGCGTGCCGGAAGGCGATCGGCGCGATGATGCGGCGCACCAGCAGGAAGCCGGACATGCCGATCGAGCGTGCTGCTTCGATCTCCTTCGGTGAAACGGCACGGATGCCGCCGCGGAAGATCTCGGCCGAATAGCCGGCGGTGCAAAGCGCCAGCGACAGGATCGCGCAGACGACCGGCTCGCGCAGGAAGGGCCAGAGGAAGGAGTAGCGGATGATCGAGAATTGCGCCAAACCGTAGAAGACCAGAAACATCTGGATCAGCAGCGGCGAGCCGCGGAACACGAAAATGTAACCTTTGGCAAAGCCGGACAGAATCGGATTGCCGCTGACGCGCATGGCGACGATGACGAGCGCTAGAATGCCGCCGCACAGGATCGACAGGAAGAACAGCAGCAAAGTCATCGGCACCGCTTTCAGCAGCGTGACCATCGTGCTCGAAAGGAAATCGAAATCCATGCCGTCCTCCTCAAGCCTGGCCGATCGTCGCAGCCGGCATGCTGCGATTGGCGCGTCGTTCGGCCTTGTTGAAGATGCGGTCCGACAGACTGGTCAGGACCAGATAGAGAATGCCGCCGGCGATGAAGAAGAGGAAATACTGGCGGGTCGAGCCGGCAGCGACCTGGCTGGTGCGCATCAATTCCGCAAGGCCGGTGACCGAGATCAAAGCGGAGTCCTTGAGGCTGAGCTGCCAGACATTGCCGAGGCCGGGAATGGCGAAACGGAAGACCTGCGGAATGATGATACGGCGCAAGCGCAGACCGCGATGCATGCCGATCGCGGACGCTGCCTCCAGCTCGCCCTTGGAGATGGCGAGATAGGCGCCGCGAAAAACCTCTGCCTGATAGGCGCCGGAAATGATGCCGACGGCAAGAGCACCAGCGGCAAAGGATGGCAGGCCGAGAAAGCCGTCATAGCCGAGCCACTTGCCGATCGACGTCACCGCAGAGGATCCGCCGAAATAGATCAGATAGATGATCAGAAGCTCAGGAACACCACGGAAGACGGTGGTGTAGATATTGCCGATCGTTTTCAGCACCAGGCTTCCCGAGAGCTTCGCGAAGGCAATGACCGCGCCGAGCACGGCGCCGATGGCCAAGGCGGCCGCCGTGACGGCGAGCGTCATCAGGGTGGCAACAAGCAGCAGCGCGCCCCACCCGTTCGAGCCGAAGCCCAGCAATTGCAAGCTTGCCATAGATCCAATCCCTGTCCGTGGCAGTTTCAGGCGTCAGGATATCACATGGTCTCCGGCCGCAAAGCCGGAGACCGATGATAACAGCCGGAAGGCCGCACCCATCAATTCGGGCTGACGTCGACCTTGAACCACTTCATCGACAGGGTCTTGATGGTGCCATCTGCAAGGGCAGACTTGATCGCTTCGTTGAACTTGTCGCGCAGATCGGTATCGGCCTTGCGGATGCCGAGGCCTTCGCCCTCGCCCCAGATGGAACCGGCGATTTCCGGGCCGGTGAAGGCGAGAGAATCATTGGCGCTGGCGAAAGCGTTCGCGAAGTAGACGGCGTCGTCAAAGCCGAGATCGATACGGCCGTTCTGCAGGTCGAGATCGCGGTCGGCACCGGTCTTGTATTCGCGGATCGTGGCGATCGAGCCGAAATTGTCATAGACGAACTTGGCATAAACGGTTGCAGCCTGGATGCCGATCGTCTTGCCCTTGAAGGCTTCCTTCAACACGTCAATTTCTTTGACGCCGGTCTGGCCGGGGGTCATCTTGATCGTGGCGCCAGTGCCGGCAGCATTGGCAAGCGGGCTATCCTTTGCGGTCGCAAAAGCGGCGGGCGTTGCAGCATAAGGAATGGTGAAGCCGATGACCTGCTTGCGCTCGTCGGTGATCGACAGAGCATCCATGATGACGTCGAACTTGCCGGCGTTCAGCGCCGGGATCATGCCATCCCAGTCGGAAGCGACGAGCTTGCAATCGATCTTGGCGCGCTCGCACAGAACCTTGGCAAGCTCCGGCTCGAAGCCGCCGAGCGTACCGTCAGCATTCGTCATGTTCCACGGCGCGTAAGCACCTTCCAGGGTGATCGTTGCCGTCTTCCAGTCCTTGGCGAAGGCCGGCACGGCAAAAGCGGCGGCAGCCACGACGCCCGACAAGAGAATTGCACTGAATTTCATCGTATAGAGCTCCTCTGAGGTTGAAACAGGCCTTGCAGCACTTCCTACCGATCTTCGCCGGCTTGCCCGCTTTCCCAATTAATTTTTAGGATTGATTGCGAGGTTGTATAGGGTACCATATGAGATAATTTATGATATGCAAGTGGGAAAGTTGTTTTCGAGGCAGATTCACGCGGTGCAAAGGGAATAGGCAATGAAGCGTTCCGGCGAGATGAAACGCGAACTGGCGGAAAATGATACCGCGCCTCTCTATGCCGGCGTCAAGCAAATGATACTCGACCGCATTCATAGTGGCGAGTGGCCGCCCAAATATCGCGTTCCCTCCGAAAACGAATTGGTGGTCGAACTTGGCGTCAGCAAAATGACGGCCAATCGTGCGCTGCGGGAACTGGCCAATGAAGGCGAACTCGTTCGCATCCAGGGCGTCGGCTCCTTCGTCGCCGAGCGCAAGGGGGCATCGGCGCTGTTCGAGGTCCGCAACATCGCCGAGGAGATCGCTGAACGCGGCCATTCCCATCAGGCAAGCGTAATCGTTCTCGCCCGGGAAGCCGCATCGCCCCACATTGCCGACGCATTGGAACTCGACATCGGATCACCGGTTTTCCATTCGCTGATCGTGCATAGCGAGAACGGCGTGCCGGTCCAGATCGAGGACCGGCATGTCCATCCGGAGGCCGCCCCCGATTACCTGCAGCAGGACTTTACCGACATGACGCCGAACGCCTATCTCTCCGCCGTTGCCCCGCTCAGCGGCTCGGAACATGTCGTCGAAGCCGTCATGCCGCAAGCCTGGGAATGCAAGCTGCTGACGATCCTGAAGACCGAACCCTGCCTGACGATCTGGAGGCGCACCTGGTCGGCGCGCGGCGTCGTCTCTACAGCGCGGCTGGTTTATCCAGGACATCGCTATCGGCTGGAGAGCCAAAGCGGCAAACCATCTGATCGTTAGTTGTATATGGAAGATATGAGCATTCATTCGCTTTGAGAGAGCGCAAATGATGCGAGAGGGGGTCGAATGGGCTGCTTGCTGTCGGCAAATTACGATGCCTGCAACATGCACTCCATAAATAATGCGCCCAAAAGCAGGCCCGAAACCGTAGCAAGCACTTTCAAGATCGCGCGTTCAATCCTGAGGCACTTCTGCGGCAGGATGAGCGCGAGCGACTCGCTTGCAGCTGCAACTAATATGCATACGAGAGCAATGATGCGACGGTCTTCCGGGTAAGCCACGACAAGCAGAAATCCGAGAAGGCCGAACGGGATGATGCTGTCGATGCTCGCCATTGCCATAAGCGGATACTTCGCCCCGGCCGAAACGACCGTCGTCACGGCGATCAGACCGAGCACGATCCAGGCAAGAGCATAAGCGAGCAGCGTAAGTTCCATGCGAAAATCATAACAACAAGCCGTGAGTTTTCAAGCTGCGGGGCACGGCCTGTCTGCGCTTCCGTTCGGCAGCGCGAGTATCCATGATGGCTGGCTGTATCCGGCTTCGCATCGGCTACATTCGCCAGCGATGCCTTTCACAGGCTGCTCAGCAAAAGACTGGTCTCGCTGTTCGCGACGCCATCGATCATCCGCACCTCGCGCAAGACGCGGTCGAAGTCGGATAGGCTGGTCGCGCGGATATTGGCGACCAGATCCCAATTGCCATTCGTCGTGTGCAGCGAATAAATTTCGGGAAGGCCGCGCAGTTTGCGGATGACGTGCGTCGTCGATTTCCCGACGACTTCGATCATCATGACGGCATGCACGGTCTGCTCCTCATAATCTTCCCGCACCCTTACGGTGAAGCCGAGCAGCGTGCCGGTCTCTATCAGTCGATCCAGCCGGTTCTGCACGGTACCACGCGCGACGCCCAAAACATCGGACAGTTTGGAGAGCGAAGCCCGCCCGTCGGCACGCAGATGAGCGATGATACGCCGGTCGAGATCATCGGGAATATATTTGGCGAGCGTCATCGCATGATCCTGATCTTGTCCATTCCGTCAAAAATCCTGGGCAATTTGTATAAACCCATACCAGAACTGACACAGTTTTGCGATTTTAGTCAATCGATCCGCTTGATACCCTATGGGAAATGATTTCCATCGAGGATACGAGAATGTCCGCACCGCTCCCATCGGAAAGAGCTTTCATTCCCTTCGTCAGCGTCGAGAACATGATGCGGCTCGTCCATCACATCGGCATCGAAACCGCGCTCATCGAACTCACGGACGCTATCGAAGCGGATTTCCGCCGCTGGGACCTTTTCGACAAGACGCCTCGCGTCGCTTCTCATTCGCATGATGGCGTCATCGAGTTGATGCCGACCTCGGATGGGGCGGTCTACAGCTTCAAATATGTCAACGGCCATCCGAAAAACATGGCGCAGGGCCTGCAGACGGTGACCGCCTTCGGTCTGCTTGCTGAGGTCTCAACCGGCTACCCTGTGCTGCTAACGGAAATGACGCTGCTGACGGCGCTGCGCACGGCGGCAACCTCGGCGATGGCGGCCAAACATCTGGCGCCGGCCAATTCGCGGCGCCTCACCTTGATCGGCAATGGCGCACAGGCCGAATTTCAGGCACTGGCGATGAAGGCGGTGCTCGGCATAGAAGAGGTCCGCCTTTACGACATTGATCCCAGAGCAACGGAAAAGACCGTTCGCAATCTCGCAAAGACCGGCCTGAAGCTCGTGCCCTGCACCTCGGCCCAGGCAGCAATCGAAGGTGCCGACATCATCACGACCTGCACGGCCGACAAGCAGTATGCCACGATCCTCACCGACAACATGGTCGGCGCCGGCGTGCACATCAACGCCATCGGCGGCGATTGCCCCGGCAAGACCGAACTCCACCGCGACATCCTGCTGCGCTCCGACACTTTCGTCGAATATCCGCCGCAGACCCGCATCGAAGGCGAAATCCAGCAGATGGACGCGGACTATCCGGTCACAGAACTCTGGCAGGCCGTGAGCGGCCGAGCGCCGGGCCGTAGCAGCGAAAGGCAGATCACGCTGTTCGACAGCGTCGGCTTTGCGATCGAGGATTTTTCCGCCCTGCGCTACGTCCGCGAAAAGCTGGTCGGCACGGACTATTTCCAGAAGCTCGACATCATCGCCGACCCCGACGATCCGCGCGACCTCTTCGGCATGCTGCTGCGCGCAGCCTAAAAAAGATAATGGCGGCCATTTCTACAGCCGCCATCAAACACGTCCATTCTTCAGTCGAACAATTTCAGCCCTTGCTGTCGTAAGCAACCAGTTCCGGCTCGCGGACCCGCCCATTCAACGAGAAGGCCAGCAGGGCCGACAACAGCATCAGTGCGCCTACGATGAACATCGGCAGCTCATAGAGGCCGGTCGCATCCTTGACGAGACCCGTCACATAGGGTGCGGCAAAGCCCGCAATATTGCCGATCGTATTGATCAGAGCGATGCCGGCCGCAGCCGCCGGCCCGGTCAGGAAGCGCGACGGAATGGCCCAAAAGTTTGGCAGGGCGGAAAAGATCGCGCAAGCCGTCAGTGTGATCATCACGATCGTCGCTTCAGGCGAGCCCATATAAAGCGCGGCCGGAATGCTGAAGGCGCCAACCAGGGCTGGAATGCCGATGTGCCACGGCCGCACACCGCGTCTGCACGCATCGCGGCTCCAGAAGAAGAGGGCAAAAGCCGCAGGCAGGTAGGGGATAGCGGTAATCAGCCCCTTATCGAAGACATCGAACTTGGTGCCAAATTTCGTTTCGAAGCCGGCAATGATCGTCGGCAGGAAGAAGGCCAGCGCATAGAGGCCGTAGATCAGGCCGAAATAGATGACCGACAGCAGCCAGACGCGGCCGTCCGTCAAGGCGAGGCCGGTCATCTTGCCATGAGCGGCGGCCTTTGCCTTTTCCTCGCTGGCAAGCGCCCGGTTCAGCCAATCCTTCTCGGCCTGGGTCAGCCATCTCGCATCATCCGGCCGATCCGCAAGGTAGAACCAGGTGATGATGCCGACGATGACAGCCGGAATGGCAACGCCGAAGAACATGACGCGCCAGCCTTCCAGGCCGAAGAGGCCATGCATCTGGATCAGCGTGGCCGCAAAGGGTGCGCCGATAACTGTTGTCAACGGCTGGGCAAGGTAGAACAGTGCCAGGATTTTGCTGCGATGCTTGGCCGGCACCCACATGCTCAAGAACAGGATCGCCCCCGGGAAGAAGCCGGCTTCGGCAACGCCGAGGAGGAAGCGCAGCACATAGAGCTCCGTCGCGCTCGATACCCAGGTGAACAAGAGTGCGACGATGCCCCAGCTCACCATGATGCGGGCAAGCCAGCGGCGCGCACCATATTTGTGAAGCGCCAGATTGCTCGGAATCTCCAGCACGATATAGCCGAAGAAGAAAATACCCGCGGCGAAGCCGAACTGCGCCGCCGTCAGCGCCAGATCCGTCGTCATGCCGTTCGGCCCGGCGAAGGAAATCGCCGTGCGGTCAAGGAAGTTGATGAAAAACATCAAGGCGATGAACGGCACCAGCCGCTTCGAGACCTTTGATATGGCCGAGCGCTCGACCTGTGACATTTCCTGATTTGCGGGCTGCAATGAAAATCCCTCCCCCCGTGCTGAAATCTTTACGACGCAGCGATCGGCTTGCGTCGCTGACAGAACGGAACTCCGACTTCCCTTCCAGTCCCTGCCTTCGGCCGCATGCGCCTTCGAATGACCTTGATCTCTAGCGGGATGGACAAGTTGCAGGCAAACGATTTAATCTCCTCGTCATGTGAGGAAAAATCACATCATGAGATAGCGGAATCGATGAATGAGCAGCCCTCTTCCATCCTTGAATGCGCTGAAGGCATTCGAAGCAACTGCGCGGCATAGGTCGATGACGCTTGCCGCCGACGAACTCTGCGTTACGCATGGCGCGATCAGCCGACACATTCGCGGGCTGGAGGAGACGCTCGGCGTCATCCTCGTGACCCGCCGCGCCCATTCGACGGAGCCGACGCCCGAGGGATCGCGGCTTGCGGAAGGGCTGGCGAGCGCTTTCGGCCTGATGCAGGCAAGCGTCGAGCGCGTCCGCCCAAGCCCGCTGACGCTCTCCTGCTCTTCCTCGATCATGATGGGCTGGATCATTCCGCGCATCGGCCAGTTTCACGAGCGCCACCCGCATATCGCCCTTCAGTTCAACATGAATTACGATCAGGTCGACTTCGTCCGGGACAAGATCAGCCTCGCCATCCGCTCCAGTGTCATCGATCCGCCGAAGGATGCAATCATCCGGGAGCTCGGCGGCGAGGCCATCGGTCCTGTCTGTTCACCGGAATATCTGAACCGCTCCGGCATTTCGCGTCCCGATGATATGGAACACGCAGCGATCCTCTCCACGCAGACACGACCGCAAGCCTGGAGCGACTGGCAGGCCATAGCCGGACAGACGGATCTGCGTCTGACACCACAGGCGGCCTTCGATCATTTCTATTTGCTGATCCAGGCCGCAGCATGTGGCCTCGGCATGGCGGTCGTGCCGCAGATGCTCGTGCTCGATCAGCTTGCTTCCGGGCGGCTGGTGGCACCTTTCGGTTTTCTGCCCGGGCCGCGCCGCATGGTGCTTTGGATCGCGCCGCACATTGCCGGAAGGCCGGATGCGCTGGCGCTCGAAAGATGGCTGACGGCCGAAATGCATGCAAGGCCGGACACCTGACAGCTCCCTCAAACTGGCGTCAAATGGAAGCTCGCCGAAGATAAAGACCTGTCGCCCGGATCCGCTTTGAGCAGCCCGAAACATTCGGCACGAAAATTCACTTATGTTACTTAAAATACATTGAAATCAGCGGATTTTCTCTCTGCACTTCACGACGGAGAATATGTTATGAATTTTCGCAAGCATGAGCGGAACGGGGCAATCCTTATGGGTTGCGGTCGCTCAAGAGAGGATGCATCCTGAATATCGTGCCCGAACTGGCAAGTCACACCAACGAGATGGCAGCGCTTATCTCTGGCTTCGACTGGGCAGCGACCAGCCTTGGCCCGAAATCGGCATGGCCCCCATGCCTTACCGCTGCCGTCGATATAATGCTCTCCGCGCAAGCCCAGATCGTAATGTTCTGGGGCGACGACTTTATTGCGCTTTATAATGACGCTTATGCGCCGACGATAGGCGACAAGCATCCCCAGGCCCTTGGCCGTCCCGCGCGCGAAAACTGGGCCGAGCTCTGGAACGATCTCGAACCGCTTCTGCAATCCGTTCTTCACGATGGCAAGACGGTCGCCGCCAAGGATCGGCCCTTCTATATCGAGCGCTACGGCTATCCCGAAACGGTTTACTTCGATATTTCCTATTCGCCGGTTCGCGATGCGGACGGCAAGACGCTAGGCGTCTTCTGTATCGTCAGCGAGACGACGGAACGTGTCCGGTCCGAGCGGGCGTTGCGCGAAAGCGAGGAGCGATTTCGCGCCGTCATCTCGCAATCGGCAACGGGGATCGCCCAATGCGAGCTCGATGGCCGTTTCGTTTTGGTGAACGAGCGCTTCTGCGAGATCGTCGGCTATGCCGAGAGCGAGCTTCTCGGCATGAAGATGCATGACATTACCTATCCGGACGATCTGCGGGAGAACACCCGCATGTTCGAAACGATGATGGCGACCGGCGAGAGCTTCGAGATCGAAAAACGCTATATTCGCAAGGATGGCAGCCTCGTCTGGGTCGCAGACTCGGTTTCCGGCTTGCGGGACGATTCAGGGCGCATCCGGCGGGTCGCTGGCGTCATTACGGATATCACCGAACGCAAGCGAGTCCAGCAGGTGGAACAGCGTCTCGCGGCCATTATAGCGTCGTCGGATGATGCCATCCTCAGCACCGATCTCAACATGGTGATCACCAGCTGGAACACCGGTGCCGAACGGCTTTATGGCCATTCGGCGGAAGAGGCCATCGGACGCTCGGTCATGATGCTCGTTCCGGACGATCGCAGTGAAGAGGAACCGGCAATCCTTGCGCAGATCCGCGCTGGGCAGAAGGTCGAACCCTACGAGACCAAGCGGCGCTGCAAGAATGGCGAACTTGTCGATGTGCTGCTCAGCGTTTCCCCGATCTATGACGCCTATGGCCGTATCATAGGTGCATCGAAGATCGCTCATGACAACAGTGCCAAGAAGGAGGCCGAGCGCCTGCAAACCGTGCTGGTGGGCGAGCTCAATCATCGCGTCAAGAATGTGCTCGCAACCGTGATGGCCATTGCGCGCCAAACACTCGGGCGGGACGATGTGGACAAGGCATCCGTCGAGACATTCGAGGCGCGGCTCTCCTCGATGGCGCGCGCCCACGATCTGCTGATCCACGGCCAATGGGAGCAGGCGGAGTTGACCGCCGTCATTGCCCAGGCGCTATCCCCATATCCGAAGGACAGGTTCGAAATTTCCGGACCGGCAATCAAACTCGCGCCGAGAGCTGTCGTTTCCATATCGCTTGCGCTGCATGAGCTTGCGACGAATGCCGCCAAATACGGTGCACTTTCGGTGGCGGATGGCCGTGTTGCCATCACGTGGTCGCTGGAAACGGGCAGGACGGATCACCTCAAACTGCGCTGGCAGGAATCGGGTGGCCCAATCGTAAAGCCTCCGACCCGCAAGGGCTTCGGCTCGCGCTTGATCGAAAACCTGCTGGCGGCGGAATTGAGCGGCAAGGTCCAAGTCCGCTACGAGCCGAGCGGCTTGATCTGCGAGGTGGATGCCGCCGCAGGGATCGGCTGGGATCAAGCTCACGACAGGGCAGAGTAACGCCGCACCCGGCGCTCAATCCCGGTCGCTTCAACGCAGCCCCTTCGGCCGCGTCGCGAGCACATTGCGGATCGAGAAGCTCGAATGGATTCGCAGCACTCCCGGCATGGTCGACAGAATATCCTTATGGATGCGTTCGAAGTCGCCGGGATTGGCGACCTCGACGCGCAGCAGATAGTCGGAGCCGCCCGTCATCAAAAAGCACTCCTTAATCTCGGGATGTTTGCGTACCGCCGCCTCGAAACGATCGAGATGCTCCTCCGTTTGCCGCTCGAGCGTGATGTTGATGATGACGGCGATCGATGCCTCTGCCTGGGACGTGTCCACCAGCGCCGTATAGCCCCGGATCACACCCGCCTGCTCCATCAATTTGATACGCCGCAGGCAGGCCGATGGCGACAGCCCCACCTCGCTTGCCAGCTTGGAGTTGCTGACTCGGGCATCAAGGCGAAGCAAGCGGAGAATATTGCGGTCGATGGCATCGAGAGCTGACATGTGGATTCTTTCAAAAATTCGCAGATCGTTTCAATATTGATGCAATTACACAATTATCAATCACTGTTTGATAGGCAATTTCACGATCCTTTCAATAATCTGCCTTTAAAGAAGCGAGGGCGGACATGGACGGCGGCATTGTGGATTCTCGAGTGCTAAAATCAGCAATCGACAGCGGAGCATGTGGCTATCTAACGATCGATCTGGCCGCGCTGTGCCGGAACTATGACAAGCTATCTACCATCGTTGCGCCGGCACAGACCGCCGCCGTGGTCAAGGCGGATTCCTACGGACTTGGCGCCAATCAGGTATCGAAAGCACTCTACGAGCACGGTTGCCGTCACTTTTTCGTCGCCCACTTCATTGAGGCGCTGCGGCTGCGTCCGCAGCTCCCTGGCGACGCGACGATTTTCGTCCTGAACGGCCTGCTGCCCGACAACGAGGCAGCTTGCGCCGATGGCGGTATCGTGCCTGTCATCAATTCCCTCGATCAGCTGCAGCAATGGTCGCAGACGGCACGCTCTCTTCAGCGCAGGCTCCCCGCGGTTCTGCAATTCGATACCGGCATGTCGCGGCTCGGCATACCTCGGGAAGACAGAAGCGCTGTCGCGGCACATCTGCAGGCATCCGACGACATCGATATCCTGTTCATCATGAGCCACCTCGCCTCCGCAGATGAGGCCGACAGCAGGCAAAACGGCGATCAGCTTACCGAAATGTCTCGCGTTGCGGCAGAGTTTCCGCAATACGATGTCTCGTTCGCGAATTCCGGCGGCATCTTTCTTGGCGGAGATTTCCATGGCGTACTGGCGCGGCCAGGCATCGCTCTTTATGGCGGCGCTCCGACCGGTGGCGTTGCCAACCCCATGGAGGCCGTCGTTCGGCTCGAAGTTGCCGTGGTGCAGACGCGAACCGTTCCAGAGGGCGCGCGGGTGGGCTATGGCGGCGTGCATGTGACGAAAGGCCAGACCCGGCTCGCGACGATCGCCGCTGGCTATGCCGATGGCCTTCCGCGCAGCCTCAGCGATCGCGGCGCGGTCTATTACAACGGCGTTCGCCTGCCGATCGTCGGCCGCGTCTCGATGGACAGCACGACAATCGATATCAGCGCCTTGCCCGAAGGCGCACTCTCTTTCGGCAGCGTGGTGGAAGTTCTCGGAGATCATCAGACCCTGGATGATCTCGCGCGCGACGCCGGCTTGATTTCCTATGAAATCCTGACCAGTCTCGGCCATCGCTTCCACCGTCAATATCGCTGATCTTCCCATCTCTCAAGTCTCTGAGGACATCATGAAAGTCGTCGTTCTGGGTGCCGGCATCATCGGCGTGACGTCAGCCTATCAGCTTGCCAAGGCGGGCCACGAAGTCACGGTCATCGACCGGCAGCAGGGACCAGCGCTGGAGACGAGTTTTGCCAATGCCGGCGAAGTCTCCTTCGGCTACTGCTCGCCCTGGGCGGCACCCGGCATTCCCATGAAGGCGATCAAATGGCTGTTCATGCATCACGCGCCGCTCATCCTGCGCCCGAAGGTCGATGGCGCCATGCTCTCATGGCTCGTCAAGATGCTGTCGAACTGCACGTCGGAGCGCTACGCGATCAACAAGAGCCGCATGCTGCGCCTTGCCGATTACAGCCGCATTTCGCTCGCCCAAGTTCGCGAAGAGACGGGCATTGCCTATGACGAACGCATGCAGGGCACGCTGCAGCTCTTCCGCACGCAGGCGCAACTCGATGCATCCGCCAAGGACGTCAAGGCTCTTGCGGCCGACGGCATTCCATATGAGGTGCTCGATCCGGATGATTGCATTCGCGTCGAACCGGCCCTCCGGCATGTCCGCGGCAAGATCGTCGGCGGTCTGCTGACACCGAAGGACGAGACAGGCGACTGCTTCAAGTTCACCAATGCGCTTGCTATAAAGGCGGTCGAGCTTGGCGTCCGGTTCCAGTACGGCACGACGATCAAAGGGCTCGATGTCCCGGGCGGCCAGGTGCACGCCGTCATCACCGATCGTGGGCGCGCAGATGCGGATGCGGTCGTCGTCGCGCTCGGCAGCTATTCGCCACTGCTGCTGAAGCCGCTCGGCATCAGCCTCTCCGTTTATCCGGTCAAGGGCTATTCGCTGACGATCCCGATCACGGATGCGTCGCGCGCACCGGAATCGACGGTCATGGACGAGACCTACAAGATCGCCATCACCCGTCTTGGCGACCGCATCCGCGTCGGCGGCATGGCGGAAATCTCCGGCTATACCAATGATCTCGGGCTTGCGAGACGCCGGACGCTCGAGCATTCCGTCACCGATCTCTTCCCCGGCGGCGATGTCGCCAAGGCCTCCTTCTGGTCGGGCCTGAGGCCGATGACGCCGGATGGAACTCCGGTCATCGGGCCGACGAAGATCAAGGGGCTTTATCTCAATACCGGTCATGGCACGCTTGGCTGGACCATGAGTTCCGGTTCGGCGCGCGTCATCAGCGATCTCGTCAGCGGCCGCAAGCCTGATATCGACGCGACCGATCTCGCCATCAGCCGTTACGTCTGACCCGCAGGCTTGCGCGTAAGCGCTCCGGAAAAGCGGCGGGCTTATCACCCGCCGATTTCGATCAATGCCGCGGTATTCGTGGCAGGAAGATCGTGAATAATCCCAACAACGGCAGATACGAGCAGAGCGTGTAGACGAAGGGAATGCCGCGCGCATCGGCAAAATCGCCGAGCCAGGCCGCACCCAGTCCACCCGCCCCAAAGGCGAAGCCGAAGAAGATGCCACCGATCAGCCCGACGCGGCCGGGAATCAGCTCCTGCGCAAAGACGACGATCGCCGGGAAGGCCGAGGCAAGCACGAGGCCGATGACAACGGTCAGGACGCAGGTCCAGAACAGGTTCGCATAGGGCATCATTAGCGCGAAGGGGATGACGCCGAGGATCGAGAACCAGATCACGAAACGCGCGCCCAGACGGTCGCCCACCGGCCCGCCCATGATGGTGCCAACAGCAACGGAGCCGAGGAAGAGGAACAGCATCAGCTGCGCATCGCGGACATCGAGATGGAACTTGTCAATGACGTAGAAGGTGAAATAGCTCGAAATGCTCGCCATATAGACATTCTTCGTCGCCGTCAGCAGGATGAGGATCGCAAGCGCCCACATCGCCTTGTTGCGCGCGATCGGCAAGGCGCGGCTCGGGGCGGGACGCGCCGACTGCTGGCGACGATGGTTGATGAACCAGTTGCCGACCCAGCTCAGAACGATGAAGCCGATGACGGCCAGCACCGAAAGCCAGGCCACACTCTTCTGGCCGTTCTGCAGGACGAAAAAGGCGGCGATCAGCGGCCCGATCGCCGAGCCGGCGTTGCCGCCGAGCTGGAACAGCGACTGCGCCAGCCCGTGACGTCCGCCCGAAGCGAGGCGGGCAACGCGCGATGCTTCCGGATGGAAGACGGCCGAGCCGAAGCCGATCAGGCTGGCCGCGATCAGGAGCACGCCGAAACTGCCGGCGTAACCGAGCAACAGCAGGCCCGCGAAGGTGCTGACCATGCCGACGGGCAGCGAATAGGGCATCGGCCATTTGTCGGTGACGATACCGACTACCGGCTGCAGCAGCGATGCGGTGATCTGGAACATCATCGTCAACAGGCCGATCTGTACGAAATCGAGCGTGTAATTCTCTCTGAACATCGGATAGAGCGATGTCAGCAGCGATTGCATCGTATCGTTCAGCAGATGACAGGTGCTGACCGCCATAACGATCGACATCGTCGTCTTTTGATATCGGGCCTGCGTACCCGCAACTTCCGCAACCATGTGGGGAATCCTCCTGCGCCGGCGAGACTTGCCGACGATATGACTTGATCCGCCTTTAGCACGGCTTGCGAATGTCCTTCTTTCGTGTTTTGGTCCAATAGTTTCTCGATTGGGCCAAAATGGAAAAGCTATCGAAACAGTTGTTGGCAACCCTCGACGACGACCATGTGCGAAACATGCGCTGGATGGAGGAATCGCCGGCCGACGTGCTCGTCCATAGCGCCGAGCCGCCGCAGGGCTACACGGTTCCCTGGCATCACCACCGCCGCACCCAGCTGCTTTGCATCTTCGCCGGCGTCGCCTTGATCATGACGGCGCGCGGCCGCTGGATGGTGCCACCCGGCCATGCCCTTTTCATTCCCGTCGGGCTGGAACATTCGATCGAGATCCTGAGCGATGTCAGCATGAAATCCGTCTACGTGACACCGCGCGGCCCGCCGCCGAAGGATGAGGCCCCGCGCGTCGTCGAAGTGACGGACCTCGCCCGCAGCCTGCTATTGGAAGCTATTCGGCTACGGGAGGCGCCGGTCACTCATCGAAAGGCAAGGCTGGTCCTATCTCTTCTCGTCGAGGAGATCGCGACGCTGCCGGAACGGCCCCTTGGTCTCCCCTTCCCGTCCGACCGTCGGATGGCCGCGCTCTGCCGCGACTATCTGTCCACGCCATCGCCCAACGCCAGATTGGACGATTGGGCCGACAAGCTTTCGGTGAGCCGCCGCACCTTCACCCGACAGTTCCGCAAGGAAACCGGCATCAGCTTCACCACATGGCGACAGCAGGCGAGCGTCTTTGCCTGCCTGCCGCAGCTCGCCGAGGGTCAACCCGTCACGAATGTCGCGCTCGAGGCGGGCTATGAGAGTGTGGCGGCCTTCACCACCATGTTCCGCCGCATGCTCGGCACCTCGCCGCGTAGCTATATGGCCAGCCGCTGGACCTTCGACCGGCAAACGGCTTGAATGTCTGCTCTTGAAATGGTCGAACGCTTCCGGCAAACAGCGCTGAAGAGCGAGGGCAAGCATATGCGGCATATTCACATCGTCGGTATCGGTACGGGAAACCCCGAACATCTGACCGTGCAGGCGATCAACGCGCTGAACGCAGCCGATGTTATCCTCATCCCTAGCAAGGGCGCGGCCAAGAGCGAGCTTGCCGACGTCAGGCGCGAGATCTGCCAGCGCTATGTCACCAATCCAGCCACCCGCTACGTGGATTACGACGTGCCGTCGCGTCAGACGGCGGACCGCAGCTATGTGCGGAGCGTCGATGAATGGCATGACGCGATTTCCGCGAC
Organism: Rhizobium pantanalense; assembly: GCF_030182525.1. Lineage (NCBI taxonomy): Bacteria > Pseudomonadati > Pseudomonadota > Alphaproteobacteria > Hyphomicrobiales > Rhizobiaceae > Rhizobium > Rhizobium pantanalense. The sequence continues at coordinate 110,353 of NZ_JAQJCH010000002.1, read as the reverse complement.
CTACGAGCGGCTGTTTCTGGAACATCTGACGGAAAGCCAAAGTGCTGCCTTCCTCATCTGGGGCGATCCCGGCCTTTATGACAGCACGCTCCGCATTCTCGAGCGTGTCGTCGCCCGCGGCAATGTTGCGCTCGACTATAGCGTTATTCCCGGCATCACCAGCATCCAAGCGCTGACGGCAAGTCATCGCATCCCCCTCAATCTGGTCGGCAAGCCGGTTCAGATCACCACCGGTCGGCGATTGGCCGAAAGCTTTTCCGGAATTGCCGAAACGGCCGTCGTCATGCTCGACGGCGAGCAAGCCTTCAGCAAGATCGACGATCCGGACGCCTATATCTATTGGGGAGCCTATCTCGGCACCAAGGATGAGATCATCATCGCCGGCAGGCTGGCGGAGGTTTCCGAGCGGATTCTTGCGACTCGCGCCGAAGCCCGCGCCCGCCATGGATGGATCATGGATATCTACCTTATGCGCAAGGGGCGGGACTTCGACGATCTCGAATAAGCGCCAAGTACCAAATCGTTTGCCCGCCGATCCGGTTTATGCAAGGAAATGTCCCTTATGAAGGGCAGTCTTATGGTTGCGATCGACGCGCAGACAGTGGAGGAACAAATGTGCTTCTCTCAGGGGGGAGCTGCCGGGAACGGCGTTGCATCGCCCCTGCCCTCCATGGTTCGCGGCGCCTGCCCCTCGCTGAGCGCGCCGATGCAGACCGGCGATGGTCTTCTCGTTCGCTTACGGCCATCGACGCCGGGCCTGACTATCGCGCAATTACGCCTCTTGGCGGAAGCAGCCGAGAGACACGGCAATGGCCTGATCGAGATCACTGCGCGCGGCAATTTTCAGCTGCGTGGTATGACGCCGCAAAGCATGCCTGGACTGGCCGCCGATATCGATCGCGTCGGCATCGTGCCGGAGAGCGGCGTCACGATCGAAGTCCCGCCGCTCAGCGGCGTCGATCCATCGGAGATCGCTGATGCGCGGGGGCTCGCTGAACGCCTGCGCAACGCAGTCGATTCCCTGCATCCCAAGCCAGTGCTCGCTGCAAAGCTCGCCATTATCGTCGACGGCGGCGGCCGGCTCGTCCTTGACGAAATCTCCGCGGATATTAGGCTGAAGGCTGTCAATGCCGCAGATGGCAGCCAACTGTGGAGGCTTGCGATTGCCGGAACGCAGGCGACGGCTACGCCGCTTGCCGACTTGACCGGCGAGCAAGCAATTCCCGGAGTTATCACGCTGGTGAAAGCATTGACCGCAATCGGTCCACGCGCTCGCGGCCGCGATCTGGACATTGCCTCATTACGAGCGCGGTTTCCGACCATACTCGATTTTTCGCACGCCGAAAGCACCGCCCCAGACTCGCCTGTCGGTCTCATTCCGCTCAATAAGCAGCATTCAGCCCTTGGCCTGCGACCAGCCTTCGGTCAGATCTACGCGCAAGACCTCATCCGCTTTCTCGATGTGGCCAAGCTGGCGGGAGTGCATGAAATTCGAACGGGACCAGAGCACAGCTTACTGTTGCTCGGGCTTTCTCGCGATCGCATTGAAGATATCCTCGCTGCAGCAGCAGATTCCGGCTTTCAGACACGCGCCGGTGATCCGGCAAATTATGCAATTCCCTGTGCCGGCGCCGGCGCGTGCGCTTCCGCATATTATGCGACGAGAGAGGCCGCCACCGATCTCATCAAGTTAAGCGCCGAACTGCTTGATGGGTCGCTCAAAGTGCATCTATCCGGCTGCGCAAAAGGCTGCGCCCATCCCTCTCCAACGATGCTGACCATCGTCGGTGCTGCAACGGGCTATGCTATTGTCGTAAATGGGTCAGCATCATCGGAGCCCGTGGCTTACATCCATAAGGAAGACCTGAAATCGGCGCTGGCTGCACTCGGGGAACTGGTGCGAAACAACAAAGCTGCTGGCGAATCGGCACAGCAGTGTCTTAAACGGCTCGGCCGGGACGCAATCGCGACGGCCTTACGACAGGGATAGAAATGCCTGACTATGACTATATCCGCGAAGGGGATGCGATCTATGAACGCTCCTTCGCGATCATCCGCAGCGAAGCCGATCTCCAGCGTTTTCCCGAAGCCGAGGCCGATGTCGCCGTCCGCATGATCCATGCCTGCGGATTAGTGGAAGCAGCTCAGCATTTCGTGTTCTCCCCTGATTTCGTGGCATCGGCGCGGCAGGCGCTGTCTGCCGGCGCGCCGATCTTCTGCGATGCGGAAATGGTCGCCCGTGGCGTCACCCGCGCCCGCCTGCCCGCCGCAAACGAAGTAATCTGCACCTTGCAGGATCCGCGCACGGCGGAAATTGCGAAGTCCATCGGCAACACGCGTTCGGCCGCAGCCATGCATCTTTGGACAGGCCGCCTCGCCGGCTCGGTCGTTGCCATCGGCAATGCGCCGACCGCCCTCTTCCATCTTCTCGAAATGCTGCGCGACGGCGCTCCCAAGCCTGCCGCCATTATCGGCATGCCCGTCGGTTTCGTCGGCGCGGCGGAATCGAAGGATGCCCTTGCCGAAAACTCCTACGGCGTTCCCTTTGCCATCGTGCGCGGCCGGCTTGGCGGCAGCGCCATGACGGCAGCGGCACTCAACGCTCTCGCGAGGCCTGGCTTATGAGTGCGCCGTCCAACGGAAGTCTGATCGGTGTCGGCACCGGCCCCGGCGATCCCGAATTGCTGACGGTCAAGGCCGTCAAGGCTTTGGAGCGTGCCGACGTGGTTGCCTATTTTGCCAAGCAGGGCAGAGGCGGCAACGGCAAAGCCATCGTCGGCGAGCTTCTGAGAGCCGATGTAAAATTGCTGCCGCTCTACTATCCGGTCACCACCGAGATCGATAAGGACGCATCGGAATATCTCAGTCAGATCACCGCTTTCTATGACGCCTCGGCCGAAATGGTGGCGGCGCATCTGCGTGAGGGAAAGACGGTTGCCGTGCTTAGCGAAGGCGATCCGCTGTTTTATGGTTCCTACATGCACCTGCATGTGCGCCTCGCCGATCGCTTCCCCACAGAGGTCATTCCGGGCGTGACGGCCATGTCCGGCTGCTGGTCGCTCGCCGGCTTGCCGATGGTGCAGGGAGATGACGTTCTCTCCGTGCTGCCGGGAACGATGGCGGAGGCTGAGCTTACTCGCCGTCTGAGCGACACGCAGGCCGCCGTCATCATGAAAGTCGGCCGCAATCTGCCAAAAATCCGCCGCGCGCTCGATGCCGCTGGCCGGCTGGAAGAGGCGATCTATGTCGAGCGCGGCACGATGGCGAACGGCGCCATGACGCCGCTTGCCAGCCGCGACGATGCTGAAGCACCCTATTTTTCGCTGGTTCTGGTTCCTGGCTGGGAAAGCAGGCCATGAGCGGGCGCCTCTATGTGATCGGCACCGGCCCCGGCAATCCCGCGCAAACGACGCCGGAGGCGCTGGCTGCCGTCGCTGATGCCCATGAATTCTACGGTTACGGTCCCTATCTCGACCGCCTGACGCTCCGCAGTGACCAGATCCGTCAGGCATCCGACAATCGCGAGGAGCTGGACCGCGCTAAGGTGGCGCTGCAGAGGGCGGCAGCCGGCGTCAATGTCTGCGTCGTCTCTGGCGGCGATCCCGGCGTTTTTGCCATGGCGGCCGCCGTCTGCGAGGCGATCGATGATGGCCCGGCGGAATGGCGCACAATCGACCTCGTGGTCGTGCCCGGCATAACAGCCATGCTTGCAGTCGCTGCGCGTATTGGCGCGCCTCTCGGGCACGATTTTTGCGCCATCTCGCTATCGGACAATCTGAAGCCCTGGCCGCTGATCGAAAACCGGCTTCGTGCGGTCGCCGAAGCAGGCTTCGTGATTGCGCTCTACAATCCGATCAGCAAGGCTCGCCCCTGGCAACTCGGCAAAGCCTTCGAAATTCTGCGCGCCGTACTGCCCGGTGAAACACTTGTCGTCTTCGGCCGGGCCGCCGGTCGTCCTGACGAGCGGATGACGGTGGCTCGGCTCGCAGATGCGGAGGCGGCACAAGCGGATATGGCGACCTGCGTCATCATCGGCTCGACCGAAACCCGCATCATCGCCCGCGAAGGACGTCCGGATCTGGTCTATACGCCGCGTTTCATCAGAGAAGAGACGAAATGATCGATCCGACCGAGCGCAGCCTCCACCGTTTCGACCACCGGCAGACCGGCGGCCTCAGCGCGCTCGACCATGATCACCTTGACGCTAAGCTGCCTTGCGGCCTCGATCTTGCCGTAGGTCGCGTCACCGCCGCTGTTCTTGGCGACGACGACCTCGATCTGATGCTGTCGCAGCATGTCAAGCTCGTCGGCCAGGCGAAACGGACCCCGGCTGTGAATGTAGCTGACATGCGGCACCGTCAGCGGCGGCTCGACGGGATCGACGCTGCGGACCCAATAATGGTGCTGCGGCGCGGCGTTCGCCTGATGCGCCTCCTGACGGCCGGTTGCAAGGAAGACACGCAAGGGCTTGGCGCCAAGTGTAGCGATAGCTTGCGAAACGCTGTGCACGGAAAGCCAGTCATCGCCTTCGACCGGCACCCATGCGGGACGGCGCAGCGCGAAAGCGAACACATGGCATTGAGCAGCAGCCGCTGCGGCATTGGCCGAGATGCGGGCTGCAAAAGGATGCGTGGCATCTACCAACAGGTCGATCTCTTTGTCGCTGACATAGCGGACAAGCCCCTCAGCGCCGCCGAAACCGCCGCTGCGCACCGGAACGGGCTGGGGCGCCGGATCGGCTGTTCGTCCGGCAAACGACAGGATGACCTCGAAATCCGCTCGCGAGGCAAGAGCCGCCGCCAGCGCTCGGGCCTCGGTCGTGCCGCCGAGGATCAGAATGCGGACCTTGCCCATGGCTGAGACACCTTCAATTCAACGCTGGCTCACTCTTATCGGCATCGGCGAAGACGGTCCAGCCGGCATCGGCGACGAGGCCAAACGGCGGATCGCCTCATCATCGGTCGTCTTCGGCGGGACGCGCCATATCGAGTTGATGAGCTCGCTGATATCGGGGGAAACGCGAGCATGGCTTTCGCCATTCCAAAAATCCGTCGAGGCGGTGCTTGCCCGGCGCGGCAAACCGACTGTGGTTCTCGCATCAGGTGATCCGTTCTTCTACGGCGTTGGAGCGACGCTTTCGCGACGCATTCCGGCCGCTGAAATGATCGTCATTCCGGCGCCCTCCTCCTTCAGCCTTGCCGCATCGCGCCTCGGCTGGCCCCTGCAGGACACCACGGTTCTCTCGCTGCACGGACGGCCGATCGATCTCATCCGGCCGCATCTGCATGCTGGCCGCAAAATCCTGGCGCTGACATCCGATGGGAAAGGTCCGGCCGAATTGGCCGCCCTGCTGCAAAGCTCCGGCTTCGGAGAGTCCGAGCTTACGGTTCTGGAAGCGCTTGGCGGCCCGCACGAGAAAGTCTCCAGACAAACTGCGGCTGACTTTGCCCTCCCCGACGTTAACGATCTGAACATCTGCGGCATCGAGGTCAAGGCGGAAGCCGGCGCGCGGATTTTGCCGCTAAGCGCGGGCCTCCCCGACGAACTTTTCGAGCATGACGGCCAGATCACCAAGCGGGAAATCCGTGCAATGACGCTATCCGCGCTGGCACCACGTTATGGTGAGCTGCTCTGGGATATCGGTGCCGGCTCCGGCTCGATCGGTATCGAATGGATGCTGGCGGATCCCTCGCTGCGCGCCATGGCCATCGAGGCATCGCCCGAGCGTACGGCGCGTATCCGTCGCAATGCCGGCAATTTCGGCGTGCCGGGGTTGGTGATTGTCGAAGGCGAGGCGCCGGCTGCTCTTACCGGCTTGCCGGCACCGGATGCGATTTTTATCGGCGGCGGCGGCAGCGACACCGGCGTGCTCGAAGCTGCCATCGGCCAATTGAAAAGCGGCGGCAGGCTGGTTGCCAATGCCGTTACGACCGAGATGGAAGCGCTATTGCTGGCAGAGCAGGCGCGCCGGAGCGGCTCCTTGATCCGCATCGATATTGCGCGCGCCGCCCCCGTCGGCCGCATGACCGGCTGGCGGCCGGCCATGCCGGTAACGCAATGGTCGTGGACCAAGCCATAATTGAGAATGAGGTAGAGCGATGACAGTGCATTTCATTGGCGCAGGCCCAGGAGCCGCCGACCTGATCACGGTGCGCGGCCGGGATCTGATCGGCAAATGCCCGGTCTGCCTCTATGCCGGCTCGATCGTTTCGCCGGAACTGCTGCAATATTGCCCACCCGCCGCCCGCATCATCGATACCGCACCGATGTCGCTTGACGAGATCGAGGCGGAATATCTCAAAGCCAATGCGGCAGGCGAGGATGTCGCGCGCCTGCATTCCGGCGACCTCTCGGTCTGGAGCGCTGTTGCCGAGCAGATCCGCAGGTTGGAGCAGCATGGCATCGACTACACGCTGACCCCAGGCGTTCCCGCTTTCGCGGCCGCGGCTTCCGCGCTCGGACGCGAGCTGACCATCCCGGCCGTGGCTCAAAGCCTTGTCCTGACCCGCGTTTCAGGCCGTGCCTCGCCGATGCCGAACAATGAGACGCTAGCGAAATTCGGCGCGACCGGCGCCACGCTCGCCATCCACCTTGCAATCCATGCGCTCAAGGAAGTCGTCGAGGATCTGACGCCGCTTTATGGCGCGGATTGCCCGGTTGCGGTCGTCGTCAAGGCTTCCTGGCCCGATGAGCGGATTATTCGGGGTACGCTTGCCACGATCGAAGCGCAGGTGGCCGCCGATCCGATCGAGCGCACGGCTCTGATCTTTGTCGGTCCATCGCTTGGCGCCAGCGATTTCCGCGAAAGCTCGCTCTACGATCCTACCTATCAGCGTCGTTTCCGTGGCCGCCAATAACGCCGGACACCGTTGCAAATCCCCTCGAAATTTCCTCTAGTCGATCGCGGCAAGCCGTTGGAGAAAAGAGGATCAGGAAATGCAGCGCATTACCATCACCATCGACGACGATCTTCTGGAGACGATCGACAAGATCAGCGCGCAGCGCGGCTATGCAAGCCGCTCTGAAACCTTGCGTGATCTCGTGCGCGATGCCGTGACCCGCGCGCAGCCGACCATAGACGGCGAAGCGAGATGCTACGCAGCCCTTGCCTATGTCTATGAACACGAGACCCGCGACCTGTCGCGCCGGCTGACGACGGCGCAACACGATCACCACGATCTTTCAATCTCGACGCTTCATGTTCATATCGATGGGCAAGATTGCCTCGAAGTCTCCGTCCTGAAGGGTAAGGTGGATGAGATAAAAACCTTTGCCGACAGCGTCGTGACGCAGCGCGGCGTACGCTTCGGGAACTTGCACATCATTCCATCCGACGACGGTGCAGATCATCTCGAACCCCATTCGCATGACTGAGCGGACGGTGAGTTGCCCGCGGACTACCCAGTCAAAGCTGATGACATAGGCAATACTCCCTGAGAGCGGCAACCGAAACCAGGCGGCCTCAACAGGGCCCGTGATGCCGGCGGCGTCCAGCATCGGCTTCGGCGCCGATCCGGATCACGCCTCCCGGAGGTAAACACGGTCAAGCCGAAGTCGTTGCTCACCACATAAGATTCCGTCAGGCCTTGACGAAGGGCGGCGAAGCATAAATGTCTTCCCATCACGGCAAATGGGGGAAGCGATGAAGATACTCGGCATATCGGGCAGCCTGCGTAAAGGCTCCTTCAACACGGCCCTACTACACGCGGCCGTCGAATTGGCACCAAGCGGCGTCGAGCTGATCGCTCGCACCATCCATGGCGTGCCGCTTTACGACGCCGATATCGAGGCTGCGGATGGCATTCCGGAAAAAGTACAGGAACTCAAGAACCTCGCCATTTCAGCCGATGGGCTGATCCTGTTTACGCCGGAATACAACAATTCGCTTCCGGGCGTTTTCAAGAACGCAATCGACTGGATGAGCCGGCCCTCTACGGACATCGCTCAGGTTTTCGGCGGAAAGCCGATCGCCGTCCTCGGAGCTTCGCCGGGCAATTTCGGTACCATCCTCAGCCAGAACGCCTGGTTGACGGTGTTGCGCACGCTCGGCGCCGAAGCCTGGTTCGGCGGTCGGCTCATGGTGTCACGTGCCGGCAGTGTCTTTGATGCCGATGGCGCAATCGTCGACGAGAAAGTGAAGCACAATCTTGCGGCTTTCATCGATGGCTTCACGGCCTTCGTCGCGGATCGCAAAAAGGACTGATGCGTGGCTCTGCGGGTGAACCGGACCGCAAACATGGAGCCTATGATTGAACCGATGAATGACCTAATGTGAATGTGGTGCCGAGTCCCGGCGCCTCCGGGGCCTCGCACATCGTCTTCCTTCGAAAGCCATGAAATCCAATAGTACCGGTTACGTCTTCACGCTGTTGGCAATCAGCATATTCGCTATACAGGACGGCATCTCCAAGCACCTTGTCAGCGCCTACCCTCCGCTTTTGGTGGCGATGATCCGCTATTGGGCTTTCATGCTTTTCGCCGTCGCAATGGCTTCGCGCACACCGGGCGGCTTACAGCGCAACGTCAGGACCAAACACCCCGTCCTGCAGATTGCCCGAGGCCTGCTGCTCGCCGCGCAGATCGTCGTCGCCATCTCGTCGTTCGTCGTCGTCGGCCTTGCCCATTCGCAGGCGATCTTTTCATCCGGCCCGCTGATGGTGGCCTTGCTGTCGATCCCCATCCTCGGCGAGAAGGTCGGCTGGCGGCGATGGCTGGCGATCTGTTTCGGTTTCTTCGGCGTGCTGTTGATCCTGAAGCCGGAAAGCGGCGTCTTCGATGCGCGCTTCCTGGTGCCGCTCTTCGGCGCATTGCTATTTTCGCTCTACGTCGTCCTGACACGCTATGTCAGTCGCGAGGACGGCGCCATGACCAGCTTTTTCTATACGGGTGTGGTGGGCGCGATCGCCATGACCTGCATCGGGCCGTTCTTCTGGACACCGCTTGCGCCCCACGACTGGATCTTCATGGGCATTCTTTGCCTGACCGGCGTTTCAAGCCATTATTTCCTCATCCGCGCCTACGACATGCTGGACGCGGTGGTGATCCAGCCGCTGACCTATCTGCAGCTCGTCTTTTCCGCCATTATCGGTGTCATGATATTCGGCGAAAAGCTGAGCGCGCCCATGATCTTAGGCGCGCTCATCGTTGTCGCGGCGGGCATATTCACGATCTGGCGCGAACATGCGCTGGCGAGAGCCCGGTAAGAGACCGACGGGCTAAGCATCCACCTGGGCGCGCGGCTGCACCTCGGTGTAGTAGCTCACATATTTCTGCCGGTAGCGCTCCGTTCCGCCGAAATCGCTGTAACGCGGCAATTCCGACATGTCGGTCTTGTTGAGGATCACACCGAGGATGCGCGAGTTGATCTGCGGCTCCTGCTCGAGAACATCACGTACCAGATTGGTCGGCGTTGCGCCCCATTCGGTCACCAGCAGGAAGGCATCGACCTGCGGCGCGAAGGCCTTTGCGTCGATGACGGGACCAAGCGGCGCAAGATCGACGATGATGTAATCAAACATCTTGCGCGCATTTTCCATCAAATGCTGCATGCCCTGCGAGGACAGAAGCTCGCTGGTGTGCAGCAGATGATCGCGCACGGCAACCGGAAGAATGGCAAGCTTGGTGCGCGGGTCGACCTTCACGGCATTCGTCCAGGGCACCTCGCCAAGCACAGCCTCGATCAGGCCTGCCTGCGGCGGCGTCTTCAGCGTCCGGCTGAGGCCCGGATTGCGCAAGTCGGCATCGATGAGCAGCGTGCGCTTGCCGCTGCTCGCAAGCAGGGCGGCAAAATTGGCAGCCGTCGTCGACTTGCCTTCGCCCGGCAGTGCCGAGACGACGCCAATGACGCGGTCGGCACGGCCCTGCAGCATCACATCGCTTGCGAGCTTTGCATTCCTCAAGGTCTCGGCGAAGATGGAGCGCGGCGCTTCGACGGAGATGCGCATTATGCGCTCGAAGGCGACGCCGTTTTCTCCCTCTTCCGCCGTTATCGGCTCCGCTCCGGCATCACCCTTGCGCGACTTCTTCCTGCTCTTGCCCTTGCTCTGCTGGCCGAGCAGCGGCAGATAGCCCAGGAATTTCAAACCGAGAGCAGCCCGTACGTCGGCCTCGACGCGGAAGTAACGGTCGCGGAATTCCTGAAACGCGGCAACACCGCAGCCGACCATCAGGCCGAGGATGACCGAGAGCGCCATGACGAGCGTCTTCTTCGGGCTGGACGGCGCGGTCGGCACCCCGGCTACCGAGATGACGCGTGCCTTGGCGATTGGGAAGGAACGCTGCTGCGTCGCCTGTTCGAAGCGGCCGAGATAGGATTCATAGAGCGTCTTCAGCGCGGATGCCTTCTGGTTCAGCTCATTCAGGTGAACCAGCGACTTGTTGGCCTCGGAATTCTTGCCGACGACCTTGTCGATGCTTTCGCGCAGCGATTCCGCCCGCGACTGAGCGACATCATACTCGTTCTTGTAGCTGGCAGTGAGCTGCTGAAGGACCTGATAGATCTGCCGGGTAATGTCTTGCCGTTCGGCCTTGAGCGCCACTGCCTGCGGATGATCGGCGCCGAAATTTTGCGTGACATCCTGTTCGCGCTTTTCGACGGCGAGATAGCGGGTTTTCAGATCCTGCAGTACCGAATTGTCAGTCGAGCTCGACGAGATGGTTGCGTTCTTGACGGCGTTGTCAGGGCCCTGGTCGATGATCGATTTATATTGATTGTAACGGGCGGCGGCGCTGGCCGTGTCGGCCTGGGCGATGATCAGCTGCTTGTTGAGGTCGGAAATCTGCTGTTCCGACATCAGCTCGCCGCCGGTTGACGTCAGGCCATTGTCCGCCTTGTATTTCTCGACTTCCAGCGAAGCCTCCTGAGCGCGCTGGCGCAGGTCGTTCAAGCGTTCCTGCAACCAGACGGAAGCGCGTTCGGTTGCGTCGAAATTGGCGTTCAGCTGGTCGGTCAGATAAGCTTCGGCATAAGCGCTCGTAACCTTGGCGGCGAGACGCTTGTCCGTCGAACTGAAGGAGACGGCTACGACCGAGCTTCGCGTGACGCGCTCGACCTTCAAATTATCCTGCAGAACGGCAGCAACCTTCTGACGCTGGGCTTCCCGCTGTTCCTCGGGCGTCATAGGCGGGCGACCAGGCGTGAAGACGCTGACGATCAGGCTGACGCCGGATTTGAGCAAGGCCGCCGGAGATACGGGCGGATTGAGCAGAGTATTGTTGTCCGCAAGGCCTGCCGTGTCGACGACGCGCAGCGCCATCTCGTTCGATTTGAGGATTTCGACCGCGCTGGCGATCTCCATGTCCGCCTGCTGGCTGCTTGCCGCCGGCGGCTGATCCTCGGCATATTTCGTCATGCTTTCGTCGAGCAATATCTGCGTCATCGACGTATAGCTCGAGGTGGCCGTCAACAGATAGACGACGGCCAGGATGACAAAGGCGGCCACGGCGAAAATGATGGTGCGGATGCGCCGGACCACGACGGCCATGAGCCGATCGAGATCGATAAAGCTATCCTGCGACTCCGCTTGCGGAAGAGCGCTGTGGAAAGTGAAGTTCTTCTGATGCATGGCGACCACCTTGTCGGAGAAGCCCGAATGAACAATAGCCATAGCCCGCGGCCTTACCGGCCGCAGGCCACAATGTGAACAGGCTTAAGCGGCGGTCATCTGCGCTTCGTGCGAGACGACCATGTTGCGGATCGAGTCATAGACCAAGCTGCCGATATCGGAGCGAGCGAGCGCGAAGGCGACGTTCGCTTCGATGAAACCGTGCTTGGACCCGCAGTCGAACGTGCGTCCGCTATAGACCTGGGCATGGAAGGTCTGCGTCTCGGAAAGGCGCAGCATGCCGTCGGTCAGCTGGATCTCATTGCCGGCGCCGCGCTCCTGACGGGCCAGGATGTCGAAAATCTCAGGCTGCAGAATATAACGGCCATTGAGGTAAAAGTTTGAAGGCGCCTCGGACGGATGCGGCTTCTCGACCATTTTGGTTACGGCAAAGCCATGGCGCACGGACTCGCCCTTGCCGATGATGCCGTATTTCGAGGTTTCTTCCGGAGCGCATTCCTCGACGGCGACGATGTTGCCGCCGGTCTCATTATAGAGGTCCATCAAGCCGGCCATGCAGCCGCGAATGCCGTAGCAGAGCATGTCAGGCAAAAGCAGTGCGAAAGGCTCGTTGCCAATGAGGTCGCGGGCACACCAGACGGCGTGGCCGAGGCCGAGCGGAGCCTGCTGGCGGGTGAAACTGACAGCGCCCGGCCGCGGCAGGAGGCGTTCCAGCTCGCTGACCTGGTGGCTCTTGCCTGCCCTTTGCAGCGAAGAAATCAGCTCCGGCGTGTCGTCGAAATGGTCTTCGATCGCCGACTTGTTGCGGCTGGTGACAAAGACGATGTGCTCGATGCCGGCTTCGATGGCTTCATCGACGGCATATTGCACGACCGGACGATCGACGATCGTCAGCATCTCCTTTGGCATCGCCTTGGTGGCGGGCAGGAAGCGCGTTCCATTGCCGGCAACCGGGATGACTGCTTTTCTCACACGACGTTTGGGGTCCATGGCTCTATCCTTTGTTAGAGTGAGGGCCTGCGCCCATGTTGGGCAGGGGGGAGGAAAGTTGGGAGGTAGGCGACGGCTGGCGACCGCTCCGCAGAGATGCGGCCAACCGACGAAAACGCGCAAAGATCGGCATGCTGAGATGGCGCACCGCCCGCGGGTTGAGGCATGCGATCTTGAGCATCGCCTGCAATTCACGTTCCTTGATGCTGTCGACCAGTTTCAGGAACGCGATGACGTCCTTCAGATTGCGCGTGCGTCGCCGCTGTGCGGCAAGGGCCGCGGCCCCGAAGGGATGTTCGGCGAAGAATCTGGTGTCTGCGGCAAGCATGGCTTCGACATGGTCTTGCCTGAGAACACGCGAGATCGATCCATCGCGAATGTAATACAAGTAGCCTACGGTCGGCTCGACGACGCAGAGGCCGCCACGGGCGAGCGCGGAAGCGAGGAAAATGTAATCCTCGCCGATCCGCAGGGTCTCATCGAAGCGCAGGCGATGCTTCTCGACGAAGGCTCGCTCGAAGACCGGCTTCATATAGCCGAAATTGTGCTCCGACTGGAAAATCATGTTGGAGGCGATGAACTTTGCCAGCGTCAGCGTCGGCATGCGTGCCAGCATCGCCTCCGGGAACATCGGCAGTATCGTGCCCACGTCCTCGCGGATGACGTCGAGATTGTCGACCGCGATCTGCGCCTCGGCCTTTTCCGCCCTGCCGATCAGGCGGGCCATACGGTCTGGACGCAGGGCATCATCGGAATCGAGCACGGCCACCCAGCGGCCCCTAGCCGCATCGAGCCCCGCATTGCGGGCAGCGCCCGGGCCGCCATTGCGGGCCATGGCGACGAGTCGTACGCGCGGATCGGGATGGTTGCCGGCGATCTCGCGCGTGCCGTCCGTCGAGCAATCGTCGACGACGATGACTTCCATGCTGACGGCGCCTTGCGCCAGTGCACTGTCGATGGCGCGCTCGAGCGTTTCCTCGGCATTATAGGCAGCGATGACGAAGCTGACATCGGGGATGAAATCCGTCATTGCGGTGCCTTCTCCAGATTTCCGTATTGTTCTATTTCGCGAACTCCGAAGAGGCCGCTGACGACGCCGGCATGCATGATGCCGCGCAGGCCATAGCGATGGCGCTTGATGGGCGATGCCGAGAGCAACGCCGCGGCGACGAAGCAATAGGCAGATTTCGTGCCTGCAAGCGCGATCGCTCGCCAACGCCCGAAGCCACCCCTGGCTTCCAGCAGCATGCGGCCATGCGTCTGCCCCATGCGATACCGGCGCTTCGAGAGCCAGGAGACGGTTGCCCGCCCATTGGGAACGGGTTCGTAGACCAGCGCATCCGCGGCATAGGCGATCCTGCCGCCCGCCTTGTGCATATGGGTGAAGAATTCGGTATCTTCGCCGCCGCTGCGCCCGAGCGCGATATTGAAACGCCGCCCGGCAAGCGAAGGCGCGCCGCGGCGCAGCAATACATTGCAGGTGTAACCGGTCAGGATTTCTCCCGCGACCCAGACCGGCAGAGTCGAATGGAAATCGCCCTGCTGCATCCATGCCGGGGCGACATTCGCGTAAACCGCCTGCACGGGGCCGAGAACGGCGTCGGCGCCGGTCGTGTCGGCCATGATGAGCATTTCCGTCAGCCAGTCTTCCGAAGCGGTCTCGTCATCATCGATAAAGGCGAGGAAATCGCCGCTTGCATGATCGAGGCAGGCATTGCGGGCAATCGAGATGTTCGATGCCGGGCAATGGACATAGACGATCTCGAAGGGTACGGCCGAACGCATGGCGTCGACACGGCCCCGGGCGCTCGGCGTCACATCATTGTCGGCGACGATGATCCGGATGACCGCACCTGTGGGGACGTTGAGCACGGCAAGCGACAGCAGCGTCTGATCGAGCTCTGCTCGCCGATAGGTGCAGACCGCTATGTCGATCTTAATGGGGCGTCGATGGACTTGTGTCATGACGCGACCCTGCGATTGCGGAAGCTAAAAACTTCCATCCAGAAGCCCATGGACCAGGCGAAATGCATGACCATGGCGGAGATCGCGGCCAGAGGGCCGTAGGGGTTCTTCTGGCCGAGAGCGATCCAGAAACCGTAGGCGATGCAGGCCACAGCCCACAGACCAACCGGAATAACCGCAATCCAGTTAAGGACCGCCAGGAAGGCACCGATGAAAATCGGCACGACCGCAAGCGGCAGCATCTGGCGCAGGCTCGGCATGCTGCGATGCTTGAGAATATTGCGCGCGCGGCCGCGGCCATAACCGAGATATTGCTTGAAGAGCGTCGGGACGCTGGAGCGCGGATAGTAGGTCATGGCGGTCTTGTCGGTCAGCCAGATCCGATACCCCGCCTTGTTCAACCGATAATCCAGTTCGGCATCCTCGTTATGGCTGAAAGTTTCGTCGTAGCCGCCGACTGCACGGAAGGCGGCAACGCGCATCAGCGCGTGATGCCCATGCTCCGCCCAATGGCCCTTGGCTCCTTCGCGATGTTTGGAGCCGCCATTGCCGAGCTTGGAGTTCTGCGCGACGGCCGTTGCCTTCTGGAAAGCGCTGAAACCCATGGTGCGCATGGCAACGACGACGGAATCCGCACCCGTCGCACCGGCCTCTTGCACCAGTGTCTGGCAGTAATCGTCGGGATAATCGCCATGGGCATCGATACGGATGAAATACTCATGATCGTCGCCGAACGTCTCGATGGCGAGATTGATCGCTGCGCTTTGCAGCCGCTTCGGATTGTCGAGCAGCAAAACGCGGGGATCTCTTACGGCTATATCCCGGACGATCTCACGCGTGCGATCGGTGCTGCCGCCATCAGCCACCACGATCCTGGCGTCGAGTTCGTTCAGAGCCTGCCCGAGTTTGCCGATCAGCGGCTCGATATGCTTTTCCTCGTTGAGGCAAGGAATAACGATTATGCAGCGCATATCCCCAGAGCTTTCGGTCGTCATTGCAATCCACCTCTATTGCGATGCAGTTGTGGGAGCGCCTGTACTTCGGCAATCTGCTCATTGGCGCGCGTCAGCGACGCCAGCCGCTGCACCAGCCCCTGACAGTCGGCGCGATCCATCATCCATTGCTTGCGATCCTGGGAAGCCACTGCCTCGAAAGCGTCGAGATAACGCTTTGTGTCCATCTCGCCCAAAAGCGCCGCCAGATGCTCGACATCAGCCTCGTCGAGCGTAAACCCGATCCTTCTGCTCGCGAGAAATCTTGCCGTCTCGGTCTCCCTGATCGCGATCGGCACGGTGCCGTAAAGGCCGCCTTCGTAGAGGCGGTTTGGCAGTAGCCAGCTGGAATTCAAGCCTTCTTCGAAAAAATCGATCGCCCAGGAGAACTGGACTTCGCCATAGATCGCCGAGAGATCCTCAGGGTTCTTGTAGGCGCCGGCAAAATGCATGAAGGGTGCATCGCGGACGGTGCGATCGAAGTCGTCGAACTCGGAATAGGCTGGGCGGCCCCGCAGGACGATCTCGAAACCGCCTTCCATCCGGCGCGAGAATTGATCGAGCAAGGCCAAGGACTTGCGGCAGCGAAGGGCGCCGAACCAGCCAATCTTCCATGGTTTGCCCGCAGCCGGCGGCCTTGCTGCCGATGCGATGGCGCGCGCCGCAGGCTCAAGCGCCAGCACCTTGTTTTCCAGCAGCATGACCGGCACATGCAGCCCGGAGCGCGGGCGGAAATAACGTTCGATGAAGGCTGGCGAACTGGTCACCAGCAATGCCGCCTGCGAACCGAAATAGCGTTCCGCACTGCGAAGGGCGCTGCCCACGACATCGTCGCGCAGCAGCAGCCGATGGATATCGAGGCATTCATAGACAACAGGCATATCGCCGCCAAAAATGGACTTGGCGCGGTGGGCCAGCACCAGCATTTCGAGATTGCGGCCGATGATGAGGTCCGGCCTTGCGACGGAGCGCAGCGCACCACGCAGTTTCGCACCCGATTTGGCCACCGCCGCGATACGCTGCGCAAACCGGGCATCCTGCGTCTTGCCAAGCTCGATCGGTTCGACACCAGGGATGGCAGCCAGCGCATTGTCATCGCGCCGGAACCCCGCGAGCGTCACGAGTGCCCCGCCGGCCTGCAGCATCAGCACCCGCCTGCGCACAGCCGGGTCGGCAAGATCATGGACGAAATACAGTATATGCAGCATCAAAATTTCCGCTTTTGCGCCCGGCCGGGACCCGGCGCCTTGTGTGGTTGGTGTTGCATGATGGCATTGCAACCGACCGCGCGAGATGCCACGCGGCCGGCCATGTTCAATCGAGCTTGCAGGTGATCGATTCCGGGAACAGGCACTTCTCTCCCGGCGCGGTGAAGGCGACGCGCTTGATCTCCATGGTTGCCGGCTCGCCACTATAGGCGAACTTGCCCATCCAGCCGCTGAGCGTATCGGTGCCCCAGAGGCTGAAGAAGATCTTCTGCGCATTCGTCGGTATCTTCGAAGGATCGGTGACTTCCTGAACGAGCTTGCCGTTCACGTAGTAGCGCAGACGATCCTTTTCCCAGACGAAGGCATAATCGTTGAAGTCCTGGTCGGCACCGCCTGCAACCGGCACCAGCTTTTCGTTGCCGCCCTTGGCGGAAATATATTGGTTGACCTGGACTTGGCCGGGATTCTTGCCGAGCACTTCGAAATCGATCTCGTCGTGCGGCTTCTTGTCGGTCGGACCGATATAGGTGAAGAAGGCAGAGTTGAGACCGGGCCCCTTAGCTGTGCGATAACGCGCTTCGTAGGTGCCGTAGCCGTAACGTTTCATCGTCTGGATTTCGCCGCAAGCATAATTGCGATCACCGGTCTTGGACTGGGTGAACTGCAGTTGCAGCGTCCCATCCTTGACGCTCACCTGTTTCCGCGACCAGGTGCAATTCTGATACGCCCCATTGTTCCAGCCATCGGAAATATACCAGCGGCCGGTATCCAGACGTTCGAAATTGTCGACGAATGACTGGCCGGTCGCCTGATCATCCTGGGCGGACACAGCCTGTGACAGGAAGCACGCGCTCATGAGAGCGATTGAGACAAGACCAAGTCTTTGCATGTAACTTCTTTTCGATGTCGTCATGGCATCACCTTTGCTTCGAACGCACTTGCCGATCTTCGGCGGCGCGGTTCTGGACAGCACTGGTTTGGGCTTGCGGGCGTACCCGGCTGCCAGTCAGCAGGTTGTGGAAGTTTGGCAGGGCGTAACGCGCCATACCATTGGTCAAGGGCAGCAGCAGCAAGGTAAGCGCGGCTGCCAAAAGATAGAAAATCGGATAGAGTTCGCTGCCGCCGCGGTTCCAAAGAACCCACAGACAGAAGAGCAGCGGATAATGGGCGCAAAAAATCCAGAAGCTGAGGCTGCCGGTTCCTGCCAGGCCCTGCCCGATGCGGCTACGGATGAAGATTGCCGATACTGCCCAGAACCCGGGAATACCCACCAACACCATCAGATTGCGACAAACTTCAAGCCACAACGGCAATCCAGGCCCTGTCATGTAGGCAGCCGTTGCCAGAAGCGCTGCAAGCGCGATGAAGGCAGGCGCGATCAGGGCGGCATAGCGATCTATGAGCGTCACGTCGATACGATGGAGGCTCAGGTAGATTCCGAAGCTGAAGCTGAAGAGGATGGAGTTCCGCAACACTATCCCGATAGATATGGGCCATGCCGCCAGCAAAAGCAGAAAGACCAATGTCGGTAACGGAGCACGACGAATAAGAAAAGCCAGAACTGGCGACAGCAAAATGCAAACAAAAAGATCGCGGAGAAAATAGAGCGGCAGATTTATCGGTTCGCCATCGATAGCCAGAAGGAGATTTGATATTACATGCGGATTAGCTTCCGACAGATCGGGAAGATATCCATCACCGATACCGTAATACTGAAGAAGAAGTACGAAGAGGAAGAACGCGCTGTTCCACAACAGGAATGGCAGAATAACTGTCTTTGTCTTCCGGCTGATGGTCTCCGTATAGCTCTGCGGTGCCTTTCCATTTCGAAACAGCAAGTATCCGGAGATTACGCTCAGGCAGGGAACACCTACACGGAACAAGCTGTCACGCAGGAACACTCGCAGCCAATCGAAAAAGCCATAGGCGCCGTTGAATGGGCTGCTATGCGGATCGAACGGTATATGGACAAAGATTATGCCCGAGATGAGCACGATACGCATGAGGTTTATCCGCGAAGACACGTTGGCAGTCACATTCACGATGTCTGTCACCCCTTCTTCGTGCTGCATCCCCCCTTGCAGCCATTTCAAACAGAGCACAGCAGAGCTCGCAGACTTAACCTAGGGCGCTCTTTGGAAAGGGAATATGGCACCGCAGCAAAAATGAGTAAAAAATCATATGCGGACCAGTGCTGAAAACACCTGTTTGCATGCCTTTGAGCATGGAATAATCGATTTGAATTGGA
The DNA here is from genome assembly GCF_030182525.1 of Rhizobium pantanalense. Taxonomy (NCBI): domain Bacteria; kingdom Pseudomonadati; phylum Pseudomonadota; class Alphaproteobacteria; order Hyphomicrobiales; family Rhizobiaceae; genus Rhizobium; species Rhizobium pantanalense. The sequence continues at coordinate 91,386 of NZ_JAQJCH010000002.1, read as the reverse complement.
GAAAAGCTCTTCTGTGAAAAGCACTTAGACGCCCGCTCGGTCTTCCGATGCCGGTTTCCGGCGAAGGGTTCGACCCGCGTTGTTTTTTTACTGGAAGGTGAAGATTTTTTGCAGCGCAGCAGAGTTTGGTAGGCGAACCATGACCAAAATGCGACAGCATTTCAATCCATATAAGAAAAGCGACTTACGTTGCTCCCCTCATGAGTGCATAAATGTCAGATTATGGTGCGCTATGTGTCACAATGTTCCCTCGCGGGATGGTCTGGGATCCCTCGGCGGGATGATCTGGATGCTTTCGCGCTGGGATAAAGTTTCGGAAAATCTCGTTTCTCAACATTGCTCGACACCGATTGGACGCTACCTGTTGGCGTCACAACGACTTCCGTTATGGGTCAATCGGCCGGAAAATTGCCGCGGATGCCGTTGGAAAGCCAATGATCATGCCCTCGGGAATGAGACCGCAAGCCCCTGAATCAAAACCGTAAAGGCGGGAAAATGGCGTCTATCACAATTGTTATTCCGTTCTATCAGAAGCAAAGCGGCGTTCTATTGCGCGCGTTGAGGTCAATATCCCGGCAGACATTTCAGGATTTCGATATCCTCATCGTCGATGATGCATCGCCGCTTCCGGCGGAAGACGAACTGCAGTCGCTGAGCAATGAAGAAAGAAAGCGCATCCGTGTGATCCGTCAGACCAACGCGGGTCCCGGCGGCGCGCGCAATACCGGCCTCAACAGCGTGCCCGCCGAGAGCCGATTCGTGGCGTTCCTGGATTCCGATGACGAATGGGCACCGGAGCATCTCAGCAACGCCTTCGGAACGCTGACCCATTACAACGCCGATTGCTACTGGGACTCCATCGATGGCGGCAAGGAGTTCTATTATCATTTCAGCATCGCCGAACTCGGAAAGTCGGTCGATACGATACGATTGTCGGACAGGCCCGCCGTCATCGAAATTCCGAACATTGCCAGTGTCATGCTTCAGGATTGGAGCTTTTTGCACATGTCCTGCATGGTGATCGGACGGGCGGTCTTCGAAAAGATTCGTTTCGAGCCGTCATTGCGGCTGGCGGCAGAGGATGTCTTGTTCTTCTGCGACTGCATTCTCGCAGCCAAGCGGGTATTGCTGTGTGAAAATGCCGGTGCACTGCGTGGCGAAGGCGTAAATATCTTTCACAGCATCGATAACGATTCCCCGCAATTTCTGCGTCAGCAATTCAACACATGGACGGCGCTCAACACACTGGAGCAGAGATTTTCTCGGCGGCCGCAGGATGTCGAGTCCATCCGTCTCTATAAAAACCGCGCCCGGCGGCAGGCGCTCTGGAGCCAGGCGCGGCAGATGCGGCAGCGGCGTCTGCCGCAATTTGGCCTGCTGGCAAAATGGGCCTTGCGCGACCCGGCGATTTTACAAAGCGTCATGCAGCTTGCCGTCGGCAAACTCGCGCCCTAGATTTTGCAGCGCAGCATGAGCTGCGCATGCCACATCGAAGAGCCACGGCATGCCCCGCTATCGTTTGGATCAGCAAGGAGTCCTGTATGAAGCCGTTCCACTGGGAATCCACCCATGGCAATTTCGGTGACGATCTCAATCTCTGGCTCTGGGATTTCCTACTTCCCGGCCTTCGCGATGCTCACCAGGAAACATTGCTGGTCGGAGTCGGAACCGTCCTCAACACGGAGATCCTGCCCGACGAGGGACGCAAACTCGTCATCGGCAGCGGCTTCGGTTATGGCTCCCTTCCAGACATGCGCGACACGTCGCAATGGGATATCCGCAGCGTACGCGGCCCGCTGACGGCGGAAAAGGCTGGCTTGCCTGCCATCATGGGCATTGTCGATCCCGCCGTCCTGGTAACGGAAATGCCCGAATTCCAGAACATTTCCAAAAACGGCAAGCGCACCTTCATTCCGCATTGGGAATCGGCTGCCGCCGGTCTCTGGCCTGAAATCTGCAAGACCGTCGGCCTTTCCTATCTTGACCCCCGCGGCGAGGCGAAGGCCGTGATCCGCGAAATTGCCGCCTCCGAACTGATCGTGGCGGAATCCATGCACGGCGCCATCCTTGCCGATGCCTTCCGCGTTCCATGGATTGCAGTCAGCTCCTCGCGCTCCATCAACAGCTTCAAATGGAACGACTGGGCTCGCTCGCTCGGCGTCACCTACCAGCCCAAGCACATCCCCGTTTCGACCCGCGCCGAGGCGATCGCCAAGGGTGCGAAGTTCTGGGGCGTTGGCTTCGAGCGCAGCACGCAGGCAGCAGCCGAGCTCGGAAAGCAGCGCTACGGGGAAAACGTCATGCTTGCCGATCCCGAGCAGACCACGCTGCGCATCATGGCAAAGCAGGCACTTGCCATGCCTTCCGCCCTGGCTCTGTGGCAGGCAAGCAAGGCAAGGCCGCAGCTGAGCAAGGATAGCGCGCTTGCGGCCTGCAAGGAGCGCCTCCTCGATGCGATCGAAGGCGTTCGCCGCGATTATCTGTAAGCTGCGATACCGCTATTTCGGAGCGGCCTGCAGAAGATAGCGCAGGCCGTTTGCACCGGCATGGGCAATGGGCGCTCCGCTCCGCTTGCGGAAGCGCTCGGTCTTGTCGGCCAGAATGCCGCCGGCAATCGCCGGGACGGCGAAGGGATGCGAAAGCGCATGGATCGCGGCAGACAGGAGCCCCGATTGTGACTTGATGTCGAGGAAATGCCTGAGCTCGTAGCGATCGCGGATATGCTGCTCATGACGGCGGATCACCGCTGCGTCTTTTGAAGAAAGCCCGCCCTTGGCAAGAATGGTCCGGTCAGCCTCATAGAGGCGGCGCAAATCCTCTGTCCTGTGCCGTCCACTCAGGGAATCGCTGCGCACGACCGCGCCGTACCCGCAGCTATGGATGATCTTGTAACGTGCGCGCCTGGCAAGAGCACGGGCGTAAAGGTCATAGTCCTCGCCGAGGCGCAGCGCCTCATTATAGCGCAGGCCATGCGCATCCAGAAAGGAGCGCCGCATCAAGGGCTTCAGGAAGCCGATCTCGCCGCGGCGCACGCCGCGCTTGGAAATATTGCCCTCAACGAAAGCAGCAAGATCGAGAAAACGCGGCTTCGCGTCGAAATGATCGAGCCGCGCATGGGCGTCAGGAACGGTGTCGGCACTGACGAAGGCGATGTTGTCTGCGACGAAATCCCAATCGTCAGCGGCAAGCAGCGCAGCAAAACGCCCCGGAAAGAAAAAATCGTCGGCATCGAGAATGCCGATCAACGGGGCCTTGGATATGTCGATCGCGTGATTTCGTGCTGCGGCCGGCCCGCGGTTCTTTTCGAATTCCTGGATCGTCAGCCTGCCGCTGCCGTCATCGGCCTGGGCCGCGGCAGAGGCGGTCCCATCCGTCGAGCCGTCGTCAATGACAACGACTTCCGCCACTTCAGGCTCGCGAAGGGCTGAGGCAACAGCCAGCCCGATGGTGTCGCTGGCATTCTTTGCGGCAATGATTACGCAGACGCTTTTTTCTGCACTGTCGGTCACGTCAGCCTCCAATGGTTCAGGCGGAGACTTAGGACATGGCTACGATCCGACAACCGCCGGATCATCAAAAGATCTAATCGTCCAGCCGGTTCAGGGGTTGAACGGCTCCGACCGCTTTAAACTGGAGGCGGACAGACCGGCGACCTTGGTGTCCTCCTGGCCCGATGCCGGCACCTTGTCTTCGCTCGACAGGGCCGCGTGCGCCTTGCGCTCTTTCCAGACAAGGTAAAGCACGCCCAGGAAATAGCCGATCTGCAGAAGGACGGCACAGATGACCGTTTCGATCAGGGTGGTCGAAAGCGAGTTCGTCAGGAAATATGTTGCGATGGCAAATACGAGCAGCGTGCCTAGCATGCTAATGAAAACGCGGGGCGCATACATAATCTTACCCCGCCCGCTCGACCATCAAATGAAAAATGATCAAGGTCTTTCCTCCCTTATCAGACCTAAGTCTTAAATATATTTTATGATTCATTGAGATTCAACCAAGTTACCCAGATCCGTTGCGATTTGAGACGACCGTAACCCCCAGCCTGTTAAAACTACACGTCGATTATAATTACAATTGAATTTGTTCATCTTTCTCTTCGCAATTATATGGAGGTATAATGAAATAATGCAACTTTTGCGAAGCATGAGGTCAGCCACACCTCCATGGTTTCATCATCAATTCAATCAACTTTTATTACAAAGTTCTGAAAAATCCGATCTCAGTATGTGCACCGCAAAATATTGCTGCAGCGCAATATATCCTATGAAGAAATCAGAATGCCATATAGCTGAGGGGAAACCGAACACAGGCTACCGAAGCCAATGATAATGAACAACTTAACGTTCGATGCCTATAACATCCTTAGAAATCGTCGACTATGACGTGGCAGAGCTATCAACCGTGCCATTATACGCAACATGATACAGTACAACTCATCTATAATTGATCACTGATTTAAACCAAGTCACCACTGATGCGGTAAATGTATACCGCCATGTCATATCGCTACAAAAGTTTGGCTTAAAAAGTCCAAATCGGAACCTACACTCCGATCATCCCGGCTCTAATTACGCGTCCGAGAATTTCCGACCAATCGTCAACATGAATGGAGTTTTCTCTATGAAGTCTGCGACGAGATCGGCCACATCGGCTTTTTTCAGCGCCGCGGAAAGCGACGTCTTTCCGCCCACTGGTGGAGTACTGAAGCGTGTTTTCGACGTCTCTACCGCTATGCTCGCTTTGATTCTCATCAGCCCGCTCTTTCTGCTGCTGATGCTGTTGGTGAAACTTACAGACCGCGGCCCCGCTTTCTACGGTCATCGCCGTATCGGCCATAACGGCAAGACCTTCCGTTGCCTGAAGTTCCGCACCATGGTCGTCGATGGCGACAAGGTGCTGCATGCGCATCTGCAGGCCAATCCGAGAGCAATGGAAGAGTGGCGCGCAACGCGCAAACTGCAGAACGACCCCCGCGTCACCACCGTCGGGGCCGTCCTGCGCAAACTCAGCCTCGACGAGCTGCCGCAGCTTATCAACATCATTCGCGGCGAAATGAGTGTCGTCGGACCACGGCCGGTCGTGGAAGACGAGCTCGAACGCTACGAGACCGCGGCAATCTATTATTTGCAGTCCCGTCCGGGCCTGACCGGTCTGTGGCAGGTCAGCGGCCGCAACGACGTCTCCTATGAAAGCCGTGTCGCCTTCGACACGCATTATGTGAAGAACTGGTCGCTTAGCAGCGACATGGTGATCATCGCCAAAACCATTCCTGCAGTCTGCCTCTCGCGCGGCAGCTATTGATGATGACTGGCAGATACCGCGGGAGGTTTCCTGCGGTTTTCCCGCGTCTTGCGGGCTGCCTACCAATAACAGGGAAGATCCTGCATGATTGAATTTCGGCCTTCCAAGAGGCTTGTACGTGTCAATACATCGCTGTGCTGTGCAACTATCGTTGCTCTCAGCCTTTGCGTAGCTTCCGTCTCGGCTTCGGCCGAAAACCTTCCCGGATATCATTTGGGCGTCATGGACAAGCTGCATGTGCGCGTCGCCGAATGGCAGACCGCCGAAGGCACGGTTCGTGACTGGTCCACCATTTCGGGCGACTATACGGTCGGCCCTTCCGGCTCGATATCCATTCCCTTCATCGGGGACATGCCCGCAGTCGGCAAGACCACGGATCAGATCGCCGATGCCATCGGCCTCGGGCTGCAGAAGCAGTTCGGCCTGCGTGATCGCCCATCGGCTTCAGTGGAGATGTCGCAGTTCCGGCCGATCTACCTTTCAGGGGAAGTGCAGAATCCGGGTGAATATCCGTTCGCGCCCAACCTGACCGTGCTGAAAGCCGTAAGCCTCGGCGGCGGCATGCGCCGTGCCGATGCCGGACAGCGCTTTGCGCGCGATTTCATCAATGCCAAAGGCGACGCCGTCGTCTACATGGCGGAACGCAGTCGCCTGTTGATGCGCAAGGCGCGCCTGCTGGCCGAATTGGCTGGCAAGGATGATATCGAAGTGCCGCCAGAGCTCAAGCAATTGCCCCAAACGGCAAGTTTGCTCGCAAGCGAGAAAGCGCTGATGGACACGCGCGCCAAGCGCATGACGACGCAGCTAAAATCACTGGAAGATCTGAAGGCGCTCCTGCAGAACGAAGTCGAGGCGCTTTCGAAGAAGAACGACACGCAGAGCCGCCAGCTCGATCTGGCCAAGGCCGACCGCGACAAAGTCGAAAGCCTGACGGAACGCGGCCTAGAGCTTGCCTCTCGCAGGATCTCCGCTGAACAGCGCGCCTCCGACCTGGAAGCGACGCTTCTCGATACGGAAACCGCGTCCCTAAAAGCCAAACAGGATATCAACAAGGCCAATCAGGACGAGATCACTCTGCACAACGACTGGCAGAGCTCGTTGGCCCAGGACATGCAGGATACGGACACGCAGCTGGAAACGCTACAGCTCAAGCTGTCGACCAGCCAATCGCTCATGCAGGAAGCCGTGGCCCAATCCGCCGACGCCAGCAACCTCGATCCAAGCGGACCGGGTGTCAGCATCTCCTACACCATCATTCGTGACGAGAACGGCCAATCGAAGGAAATCCAGGCTCAGGAGAACACGCAGGTACTGCCGGGCGACCTGATCAAGGTCACTACCGGCCTTGCCATCCGATAGGAAAGTCGATGCGGATAGCCAAATCGATCTTTGTGCGGCCAGGCAGCAACGCCACCTATGGGGCGGTGGCGATTGCTCTCTCCTTCTTCGTGTTTGCCTATTCCTCCCGCTTCGGCCAGCCCTCGATTCTGCTCTACTACGCCCTCTGGTTTCCGCTCGTCATGATGGATTACCGGAACGTGCTCGGCAGTTATAATAGACAGCTCTGGCTCTTCACGTTCGGCGTTTTCACCTGCCTCTCGATCTTCTGGTCGGTCGTCCCGTCCGTGACGGCACGCGCGGCGATCCAGTACATGACGCATATCTTCTGCGCCCTGATCGCCATGCGCACGCTCGATATCCGCACGCTGACACGCGGCGCGATCGCGGGCACCGCCATCGTGCTCATCTATTCGATATTGTTCGGCTATTACGCCTATGATCCGATCGACGGAAGCTACAGCTTCGTCGGCGCCTTCGATTCCAAGAACCAGCTCGGCTTTTATGCCTCGCTCGGCATCTATTTCGCCTTCGCAGCCGTCTTCGTCCTTGGCGAACGTCGGATTTGGATGCTGGGTGCAGGATTTGCCGGCCTGCTGTCCGCCTATTGCCTCCATGCTTCGGCATCGGCAACATCGGTGCTGACGACGGGACTGGTCGTAGCCTTGTGCATAAGCCTGCGCGTCATCCTGTATCTGTCACCCAAGCAGCGTAAAAGGCTGTTTGTGACAGCGGCCGTCTCCGGCGTCATCCTAGCGGTTGCCGGCGTCTATCTCGGTGCGGTCGATCTCGTTCTCGGTGCCTTTGGTAAGGATTCCACGCTTACCGGGCGTACCTATCTTTGGCAGCAGGGCATCGCAGCCGCACAGCAGAACCCTTTCTTCGGCGTCGGCTATCAAGCTTACTGGGTCCAGGGTTTCTCCGAGCCCGAGCGACTGTGGGATGAGTTTTTTATCGCTTCCCGCGCCGGCTTCCATTTCCATAATACCTATATCGAAACGACGGTCGAAACCGGACTCATCGGCGTCTTCCTGCTAGCCTCGATCCTGCTGACGGCTTTCATCGGCCACATCAGCCGCTTTCTAAGCGACATCAGAAACGATGAATCCTACATCCTTCTGGGTGTCGCGACCCTGTTGCTGATCCGCTCCTTCGTCGAGATCGATATTCTCAATCCGTACCATGTCGGGTCCTTCCTGTTCTATTTCACAGCAGGAAAGCTTTCCATGCGAGCGCGGATGCCGGCGAACACGCCGTCGCGAACGGACGAGCAGATACCATTCGCGCCACCCGTCAACTGGGAGCCGCGAACGGGCCAATGAAGACACTCTACGGCATCCAATATCTCCGTGCCTTCGCCGCGCTCGCCGTAGTGTTGTTTCACGCAGCCGAGCGCAGCGGCGGCCATTTCCGCATCGGAGCCGCCGGCGTCGACGTCTTCTTCGTCATCAGCGGCTTCATCATGTGGACCATGAGCGAGCGTCGGCCGGTGACGCCCTTGCGCTTTGCGCTCGATCGGCTGCAGCGCATCGCGCCATCCTACTGGATCGTGACCGCCATCATGATCGCCGGCGCCGCCATCGGCCTGTTTCCGAACATGAAGCTGACGGCAAACCATATTCTCGGCTCGCTGCTGTTTATTCCCGTCCGCTCGCCAAGTACGGGCGGTAGCGAGATCTGGCCGGTTCTGGTGCAGGGATGGACGCTGAATTTCGAGATGTTCTTCTACGTCATCTTCGCGGCCTGCCTGCTTCTGCCACAACGACTGCGGCTTGCCGGCATGACGGCGATCTTCCTCGCCTTCGTCCTTGCCGGCGGCATCATCGATCCACAGTCGTCGTTGCTCTTGACCTATACGCGGCCGATCATCCTGGAATTCGTCGCCGGCGCAATCCTCGGACGCCTCTGGCTATCCGGACATGTGCCGGGGGCAGGCCTCGGTCTTGCCCTGATCGCCGTCGCATTGTCGGGCTTTGCCGCGATCCAGATTCTGAGCCTGGATTTCAACGAAGTGACCTGCGGACCGCTCGCTGTTGCCCTCGTGCTCGGCACGGTGTCGGTGGAGCGCAGCGGCAAGTTGCCCTCCATTCCGCTCCTTACCTATCTCGGCAACGCCTCCTATTCGATCTACCTCTGGCACACATTGGCCATTTCGGTGGTCGTCAAGTTGATGGCGCGGATGCAGATACCCTCGGACGCCATCACCTTCGTCGGCGTCATCATCGGCACCATTCTCGGCATCTGCGCCTACGAAGCCGTCGAAAAGCCGCTGCGCAATCTGCTGAAGAACCTGAGCTGGCAGAGATCGCGCCCCTCACCGGCCTGAGGCCCACGCCCGCACAACCCGTGCGCATACGCTCGCGGATGCTTACACGTCTCCTAAAGGGCATTTTGTCGATTCCGGCGTAGCTTGTGCGGTAGACTGATGCCTACTTCTGCCTGCGAGCGTCCAAAACGGAGCTTGCCCAGATACGTCAGATGCCCGCGGCGCTCGACCTTCCTTGACGACAAGTATGGTGGCAATCAAACGGGTAGCGCCCGCTCGATTGTCGCCCCATGCCTCGCTCTGTCGCTGCCCTAGGCCCGGCGGCGCCGCAGCTGGTCGAAATAAACGATGACGATGATCAAGACGCCGGTGATGATGCGCTGCCAGAAGGAATTCAGGTTCAGCAGGTTGGCGCCGTTGTTGATGGTCGCCAGGATGAAGGCGCCGATCAGCGGGCCGTAGACCGTTCCGACCGCGCCGAACAAGCTGGTGCCGCCGATCACCGACGAGGCGATCGCCTGCAACTCCCAACCATCGGCCTGCGTGGCATTGCCGATGGCGATACGCGAGGCAAGAAGAATGCCGACGAACGCCGCACAGGTCCCTGAAAGGATATAGGCGAGGTAGATCATCCAGTTGACGTTAACGCCGGAAAGCCGGGCTGCCTCGCGATTGGAGCCGACCGCGAAGAGATAGCGCCCCCAACGGCTGAGATGCAGAAAGATCACGGCCGGGATCGCCACCAGGATCACCATCCAAAACAGGCTCGGGATTCCCAAAAAATCCGAGACGGCGAAATTGGTGAAATCATCATTGACGATGTTGATCGTCGAACCGTTGGTAATCAGCAGGCCGATACCACGAAGCGATGTCAATGTCGCGAGCGTGATGATGAAGGGTGGCAGGCCCATGCGCACGATGCCGAAACCATGGAACGCCCCGATCAAGACCCCGAACAGCAAGGTGATAAGGATGGCCGCCCAGACCGGAAACCCGGCCTGCAGCAGCCAGGCGATGATGACGGTGCAGAAGCCGACGATCGCGCCGACGGAAAGATCGATGCCCGCGGTGATGATGACGAAGGTTTGCCCAAGCGCAAGAATGGCCGTCATCGAGCCCTGACGCATCAGATTGGTGATGTTGAGCGGCGTCCAGAACTTGTCGGTCCAGAGTCCGAGCACGACCCAGAGCGCCAGCAATAGCAGAATCAGCGTCAAGCTGAAGAGGATGTTCATCTTGCGCCGCGGCGCAACGGTCGGGCCTTCTGTCGTATTCGCGGCCATTTTTGTTCTCCCTCTTTAGACTTGTTTATTGTTCAGACGCCAATCGCCTCGCCGAGGACTTCCTCATGCGTCGCGGCATGGAAATCATGGCTGGCGACCAGCTGGCCGTGGCGGAAGACGTGCAGACGATCCGCAAGCTCGTAAACCTCGGGCAGATAGGACGAAATGACGATGATGCCGGCGCCGGCGCGCAGCAGCTTGGCAAATAGCCGATAGATCTCCGCCTTCGTTCCGACATCGACGCCGACGGTCGGCTCGTCGAAGATGAAGAGCTTGGCGCCGTGGCTCAGCCATTTGCCGATGACCACTTTCTGCTGATTGCCGCCGGACATGGCGGAAACCAGAACCCGCCGGCTCGGTGTCTTGATGCTGAGATCGCGGATCTGCTTGTCGGCATTGGCCGCTTCGCTCTTGTTATTGATGATCGGACCGCTGCTCAGCCGCCGGAACACGGGTAAATTGATGTTGAGCCCGATCGGTAGGTTGAGGCAGAGGCCCTGATCGCGTCGGCTCTCCGGTGCCAGCGCAATACCGAGCTCCATCGCGTCACGCTCGTTGCGGATGTTGACCTTGCGTCCCTGCCAGTAGATTTCGCCCGCAGAAAGCGGCTGGCGACCATAAAGACCCAGCGCGAATTCGCTGCGGCCGGCACCGATCAGCCCGTAAAGGCCAACGATCTCGCCGGCACGGACGCTGAGCGAAACATTCTCGAAGCCGGGGCCGGAAAGACCGCGGGCATCGAGGATGGTATCGCCGATCGGGATCTCCTCCTTGTGGTAGATCTGCTCGATGGAACGATTGATCATCAGCTTGATCAGCTCGTCCTCGTTGGTTTCGGCGATCGTGCGCGTGCCGACATGCGTGCCGTCGCGCAAGACCGAGACGCGATCGGCCAGTTCGAACACCTCTTCCATGCGATGGCTGATATAGACGATCGTTACGCCCTCGCCCTGCAGACGGCGGATCAGCTTGAACAATTGCGCCGATTCCTGGCGGGTGAGATAGGCGGTCGGCTCGTCGAAAATCAGGAATTGGGTGCCGCGCATCGCGGCTCTTGCCGTTGCCACGAGCTGCTGCTGGCCGATGGTGAGCGAGCTTAGGAGTTCGCCCGCCGGCAGTCCGAAGCCGAGATCGTCGAGCACGGTTTGCGCCAGCGCCACCATCTGCTTTTTGCGCATCAGGCCGAAACGATTGACTTCATCGCCAAGGAAAAGATTGGCAGCGACCGTCAGATGCGGGCAGAGCACCACCTCCTGATGCACCGCATTGATACCGCGGGCGATCGCCTCATTCGGCGTTGCGAGCGCCACAGGATGCCCGCACCAGAAAATTTCGCCCGCCGTCCTCGTGATGACGCCGGTCAGGAGCTTGATGAGGGTCGATTTGCCCGCGCCATTTTCGCCGACGATCGCATGAATCTCTCCGGCCAGAAACGTGACGGTCGCCGGCTTCAGCGCCTCGACGAAGCCATAGCGCTTCTGCAAGCCCTTGAGTTCCAGGATGGGCGAGCCTGGCGGAATGCGGTTTGCTTCCGTCTTGACGGTATCGTCGTGCCGATGGCTGATTTCTTCAAGGCTCGTCATGAGGTCTCCTCCCTCTCGCATCGCCACGCGACCGCCTCGGAGAAGCGGCCAGACGAAAAGGCCGCGCCCGCTTTGCGGGGGCGCGGCCTCAAGCCTTACTTGACCTTCGGGTTCAAGAGCGCGTCGATCTTCGGATCGCTCATGTTCGCCTTGGTGACGAGATTGGCGCCGGTGTCGACATTGGCCTCGACCTTTTCCTTCTTGGAAGCGGCGAGCGCCGTTTTGATGCCGTCATAACCCATGCGATAGGGGTCCTGCACCACGAGGCCGGCAAGAACGCCCGACTTCAGGAAGCCAACCGTCTTGTCGTCATTGTCGAAGCCGATGACCTTGATCTTGTCGCCGAGCTTGTTTTCCGCAATCGCTTGGCCCACACCCTGCGCCATGATCAGGTTGGAGGCGAAGACGCCGACCAGCTTCGGATTGGCCGTGATCAAGTCGGTCATGATGTTGAGACCGGTCGTGGCCTGACCGTCCGCATATTTGTCGGCAACAACCTTCAGGCCCGGATACTTGTTCTTCACCTCTTCCAGGAAGCCCTGACGGCGCTGGTCGAGAGAACCGACGCCCGGCAGGCTGGTGATGATGGCGATCTCACCCTCTTCCTTGCCGGTCATGCCCTTGATTGCGGCCGCAAGACCGTCTGCAGCGATACGGCCGCCCTGGACGTTGTCGGTCGTCAGGAACGAGACGAAGGACTTGGAATCGGCAGCAGAGTCGATACCGACGACCGGCACGGACTTGGCGGCTTCATCCACGGGCTTGCCGAGCGCCTTGAACTCGGTCGGCGAAATGACGACAGCGGCCGGCTTGCCGGCAACGGCGTTTTCGAGAATGCTGATCTGGCCGTTGATGTCGGATTCCGACTGTGCGCCGAGTTCCGGCACCTTCACACCGAGATCCTTGCCTGCCTGGCGAGCGCCGGCAAGAACGATCTGCCAGTAGAAGGATGTCGTATCCTTGACGATAATCGGGATGGTCACGTCGGCCGCGAAGGACTGCACGGGCATCGCCATCGCTATGATGGCAGCGCCGGCAAGGCCGGTAAAGCTGCGGCGGGACAGAAGTGACTTGGCAATTTTCATCTGCTTCTCCTCTCAACGCGCTCTGTTCTCCTGCACACCCGCCGTTGAACGCTTACGGCTGGTATCGCAACGCCTTGCGGCATCACGCATCGCGCGGCGGAAAGGCCACCGACGCCAAAACAGGCTTTCCTCCTCTTCGAGGCCGTCTCTCCCGACGGCTCGATAGCTCCCAATCTGCTAGACTCTGACCGCCTCGTCTCCCAATGGAGGCGCGACCACAGTCAAACCTTCGAACTCCGCATAGAGACTGTCGGGAAGCCTTGGCTCCACGAGCTGCATGTTGCGGACAAGACTTTCCGGCTTCGCCGTACCGATCAGTACCGACGCCACGCAAGGACTGCGCAGCGGGAACTGAAGCGCCGGCTGAGCAAGCGGAACGCCATGCTTGCGGGCGATCTCCTCCATCGCCCCCACCTTGGCCAGAATATCCGGTGTCGCCGGCAGATAGTCGAAATGCGCGCCAGGCACGGGGCCAGTCGCCAGAATACCGGAGTTAAAGACGCCGCCCACGATGAGCGACGTTCCCTTCTTCTCGCAAAGCGGCAGCAGCTCGGCAACCGCCGAACGGTCCAGCAGCGTGTAGCGGCCTGCAAGCAGAATGCAGTCGATATCGGCCGCGTTCATCACATCCAGGCAGACCGGCACTTCGTTGACGCCGAGACCATAGGCCTTGATCGCGCCGGACGACTTCAGCTCCTCCAGAGCTTTCAATCCCGACCCCAGGAGCTGCCCAAGGTAATGCTCGTTCAGGGCTTTGCCGTGCGTATAGCCGCCGATATCGTGGACATAGAGAATATCGATGCGATTGAGCCCGAGACGGGCATAGCTGAACTCGACCGAGCGCATGATGCCATCATAGGAGTAGTCGTAATCGGCATCGAAGGGCAGAGGATCGACATAGCCGTAATTCGGCACCTTGTCGGTCGGCACCGGGCGCATGAGACGACCGACCTTGGTCGACAGTACATAGCTGTCCTCGGGCTGGTCTCGCAGAAAATCACCGACGCGGCGTTCGCCAAGGCCAAAGCCATACCAGGGCGCAGCGTCGAAATAGCGGATACCGCTGTCCCAGGCGGCCTGAAGTGTCGCCATTGCCTGGTCGCGCGGACAGGCACGATAGAGGCCGCCCAGCGCCGCAGCGCCGAAGCTGATCTCCGTGACCTTGAGGTCCGTCCTGCCGATTGTTCTTGTTTGCATCACCTCTCCCTTGTGATGGCTGCCACGCAATTTCCGGTGAGCGCATTTCCGGCGCTCTTGTATCCCTGTCGGAGCGATCCAAGCGGGCCGCTCCCATTCCTCCTTCGCCATTGGTGGCGGTCAGCTCCCGATAGTCCATCCCCCAATTGATTTTGTTTTTTATCTACAATAAACATTTTGGTGTCAACGAGCAAATCGCCTGACGCCTTGGAGGAAGGCGGCCAGTGCGCTCCGTCAACACTCCTGCAATTGACTGCCATTCGATCATGGTTCAGACAGCGCCGCCGGTAAAGAGCGGCGACGATACGCGAGGGGGAAATGGCAAGGCAAAACACGCTCTTCAAGGAGGCTTACAATCGCTATGCGGCGCGCCTGAAGCCCGATACCGAGCTGCCGAGCGAGCCGGAAATCGCCGCCGAACTCGGCGTCAGCCGCAGTACGGCGCGCGCGATCCTCATGCGTCTAAGTGACGCCGGCATCATTCTCTGGAACAAGCGACAGAAGACGGTTCTGCGCCGGCCGACGGAGGACGACTTCTTCCCGAAGGAAGAGACCGATTCACTACATGACATCATCGAACGCAGTTTCATGATGCGCATCATGTCCGATGAAGCACAGCCCGGCATGCAGATCAACGAGCTGGAACTGGCGCGCGAGATCGGCACCGGCACCTCGGTCGTGCGCGAATTCCTCATTCGCTTCAGCCGCTTCGGCCTGATCGAAAAGCGGCCGAACAGCCATTGGATCCTCAAGGGCTTCACCAGCGAATTTGCGCTTGAGCTCGCCGACGTGCGCGAAATGTTCGAGCTGCATTCAGCCGCGGAATTCGGCCGCCTGCCCGCCAATCACCGCGCCTGGGAGGATCTCAAGGCGATCGAACAGGAGCATCACGCCCTGCTTGAGGATTTCGATGCGCATTACCGCGATTTCTCGCGTCTCGATGAAAAGTTTCACCTTCTTATCCATCGCGCCTCAGGGAACCGCTTCATCGCCGATTTCTACGACGTCATCGCCATCATCTTTCACTATCACTATCAGTGGAACAAGACGTTCGCCCGCGAGCGCAATGCCCGCGCCGTGACCGAACACCTCGACTATATCGAGGCCCTGCAATCGCGCGACCAGCGAAGGATCGACGCCGCGTGCCGCCGGCATCTCGCCTCGGCGCGGCAGACGCTGTTACAGTCGATCCCGCAGGGTGCGGGCGAAGTTGCCGGCTCTGCCGCCTGACGGCAAGAGCCGGCTGCTCGCTCACTTTGCAGTAAAGCTCAAGCTTTGGCTGGCAAAGCGCGGGGATGAGATTTCGAGGTTGATCGTCCCAGCCTTGCCCGTTGCCTGCAACCAGAAACCCGTGGTTCCACCCTGGAATGCCACCGTTTGTGGTCCGAGGAGCTTGCCCGGGCCATCGATCTTGACCGTAATGGCTTCATTGAGAAAAGCCAGACGCAAGCCCGCCTGATCGAGGGCACGCACGATGACGCGCACCGTGTCACGCTCATCCGCGCGGAGAATATTTGCATCGGCTTCTACCTGCAGCGAGGTCGGCAGCGGATTGGCGACCATATGCTGCTGCGCCACCGGCTTGCCATTGATGTAACCGGTGAAATGCACGTCCTCCCACTCCATCCCCCATACGCCGAGTTCGTCCGGTGTGAAGGAGCGGTGATCGAAAACGACGGGAGGATGCGGCAGGTGCGGGAAAGTCTCCCTGTCCGGGCCGAGACGCTTGGTCAGAGAACCGTAGCGCAGCTCGATCTCGTCGCAATTGGTGAGCACGATCAGTGGCAGGGCGCCGCCGATATTGCGCTCGCCACGCGCCCAGATCGTCACCGGCTTCATGACAACCTCTTCGGAAGGCTCGCACTGGCTGGCATAGACATAAGCGGCGAATTTCGGCTCGCGGAACATATCCATGACGCCGTGATAGCAGATGCGGTCACCCGAGCCGAAATCGCTATGCGTGTTGTAATCGAACATGCACCAGCCGATGGCGCCTGATATCGACGGGTCGCCATAGGCGGCATTCAGCACTTCCAGATGTCGGCGCACATGCTCGGCCTGGCGCTGCTCCTGATCGTAGATCTTCGTCGGGTACATATGGCCGCCGAATTCGGTGATCAGATAGGGTACGTCCTTGGAAAGGCCGGTATTTTCCTGCTGCGGCCTGAGCGGCGTGCGCGGCCGGTTGGCACCCGGCAGTTCTTCGTTGCCGAGGATGAAATCATTCATCGTGTAGACGTCCTCGAGCATCTCGCTCTCGGTGATATAACGAACGCCGCCCGTCTGGCGCGTCGGATCGAGCTCGCGGGCCAGGCGGTTCGTCTCGGCGTAGAAATGATGGGAATCCTGGGATTCGTTGATACGCACACCCCAGATGACGATCGAGGGATGGTTCCAGTCGCGTTCGATCATTCGACGCACGTTGCGGATCGATTCCTGCTGCCATTCCTTATCGCCGATATGCTGCCAGCCGGGGATTTCCTCGAAGACCAGCAGGCCGATGCGGTCGCAATGGTCGAGGAACCACTTCGATTGCGGATAGTGCGAGGTGCGCACGATATTGCATTTCAGCGTGCGCTTCATGATTTCAGCATCACGCTCCTGTGCGGAACGGCCCATCGCATAGCCGACATAGGGGAAGGCCTGATGGCGGTTGAGACCGCGCAGCTTCAGCTTCCTGCCATTCAACAGAAAGCCTTCCGCTGTGAAGCTCGCCGCGCGGAAGCCGAAAGTCGCGGCGTGACGGTCCGCTCCATGCTCGCTCACAAGCTCCACTTCGGCCGAATAAAGAACGGGATTGTCGAGTTCCCAGAGCGAAAGACCGGAAAGCGCGGCAAAGCTGAGCTTCACGCTTTCACCCGATGTGTCAGCCTGACCGGAAGCGATGGCTGCGCCATCGGCAGAGCGCAAAGTAACCGTCACCGTACCCTTGAAAGCGAGATTTTGAGGATTGGAGATGTCGCAGCGCACCGTCGCGGATTTGCGGTCGGAAAGGACATCTGCGGTTTCGACCTTGATGTTGGCAACCGAGACCGGATCGGTCAGCTTCAACCAGACATCACGATAGATGCCGGCATAGGTCAGGTAATCGATCCGGCCGCCGAAAGGCGGGATCTCCGGGTTCTCGCTGCCATCGATCTTGACCGTGATCAGGTTCTCACCCTTATGCAGGCGGCCAGTCAGGCGCGCCTCGAACGGCGTGTAGCCATCCTTATGAGCAACAATCTCCTCGCCGTTAAGATAGACGACGGCATCGGCCATGGCCGCATCGAAGATCAGCGATACCTCACGGCCTGCGAAGCTCTCATCCCAATTGACGATTTTCTGATAGGTGAAGGCTCGCTGATAGGATTTCTCGTCGAAATAATTGAAGGGCAGTTCGACGGCCGTATGCGGCAGAGTGACCTGCTGTCCATCCTGCGGGCGGGCGGCATCCCCGGGCGAGAACCCTTCATGAAACGTCCAGGATTCATTGAAGGCGACAACAGAACGCATATTCAATCCTATCGATTAAGCCCGTCGCATCGGATGACGAACAGATGTTGCTGGGAAGTCAGGCGCGCGGCGAGGCAGGCGGGACGCCGCGGGGCGATATCTATACAGGCTCGCCACCGTTGCGCAATGCGACCGGTTGGCGGATTTCCATTTTCAAGACAAGCAAGCGATAGCAAGGAGCCGACCTATCACGGATCTATCGGCTCCGCCCGTTCTTCGTCTCCTCGACCGGACTGCGCACCGCGGCATACATGCCGGTGGTACGGAACTCGGTTGGATTGATGCCGTAGATGCGGCGAAATACCTTGGAGAAATAATTGGCATCGTCGAAGCCCGACATGATCGCGACTTCCTTGACCGGTATGAAGGCAGCCTTCGTCAGCAGCTTCGCCGCGCGCTGCATGCGCTGTTGCAGCACGAATTCCGCCGGCGGCACCCCTTCGCTCTCGGCGAAGACTCGCGAAAAATGCGCGCGGCTGAGACCACCCACCTTCGCAAGCTCTTCGACCGGCAGCGGCTTGTCGAGATTGGCATTGATGTGGTCGATGACGATCTGCATGACGGAGCGGTCGGCGGCAAAGGCATGTGAGCCGAAAACGTCGTCATAGAGCGCCATGGCGGCCTCATAGGCGATGGCAGAAGCCGAAGCCGGCGTCGAGGCGCCCTTCACGAGCCGAAGGCTGCAATCGGCAAGATGATCGATCGTCGCTTGCTGCAGCTTCAGGACGGGGCCGGCGGCAGCGAGTATCAGGCGATGGATACGCAGCGCTTCCTCGCCGTTCATGGAGATCCAGAAATATTCCCAGCGCTCCCCCTTCTCCAGCCAATAGCGGTGGTTATGCGGCACGAGAACGAGCAGCGTATCGCCGGCATTGACGCGATAGTTACGGCTCTCATAGCGCAGCCGACCTGTGCCGCTGATCGTGTGCTGCAGCACGGTGAATGGTGTGAGGCCGCGTCGTCGTCCATCCCAATCATAGGGTTCGTCTTCGCGGACTTCATATCCGGCACTGGTCGGCATGGCATGCAATCGGTGGCGTCCACGCGGCAGGGAAACCGTCCGCATGACCTGTCCGTTATCGATCAATTCTTGCAGCACAAAATTACCCTCAAAAGCATAATAGTTCTCTGTTCGCCTCGCCGATTATAGGCATAATCCCGCCAGAAAACAGCGCATGCTCGCCGGCGAGGAACGGCGATCGGAGGAAAAATCTCGATTTCGGCCTATTCCGCAGCCGATTCGGCACTGGAGGAAAATGCCGTCGATTTCCCCTGCCGCTGCTTGTTTGATCGACTTGAAGGTGAGGATCATGAGTTTCAAAATCGCTATTATCGGCGCCGGCAGCGTCGGCTTCACGAAAAAGCTGTTCACCGACATTCTCTGCGTGCCGGAATTCCGCGACGTCGAATTCGCGCTGACCGATGTGAGTGAGCACAATCTGACGATGATCAAGGCGATCCTCGACCGGATCGTTGAATCCAACAGGCTGCCGACGCGTGTCACGGCGACCACGGATCGCCGCAAGGCTCTGGAAGGCGCGCGCTACGTTATCAGCTGCGTGCGCGTGGGTGGCCTGGAAGCTTATGCCGAGGATATCCGCATTCCGCTGAAGTACGGCATCGACCAGTGCGTCGGCGATACGATCTGTGCCGGCGGAATCCTCTACGGCCAGCGCAATATCCCGGTCATTCTGGATTTCTGCAAGGATATCCGCGAGGTCGCCGAGAGCGGCGCCAAATTCCTGAACTATGCCAACCCGATGGCGATGAACACCTGGGCGGCCATCGAATACGGCAAGGTCGACACGATCGGCCTTTGCCACGGCGTCCAGCACGGCGCCGAACAGATCGCTGAAGTGCTTGGCGCCAAGGACAAGAGCGAACTCGACTATATCTGCTCGGGCATCAACCACCAGACCTGGTTCGTCGATCTCCGCCTCAACGGCCGCAAGATCGGCAAGGATGAGCTGATCGCCGCCTTCGAGGCGCATCCTGTCTATTCGCAGCAGGAAAAGCTACGCATCGACGTGTTGAAGCGTTTCGGCGTCTATTCGACCGAGAGCAACGGTCACCTGTCGGAATACCTGCCCTGGTACCGCAAGCGTCCCGACGAGATCAACCGGTGGATCGACATGTCGGATTGGATCCACGGCGAGACCGGCGGCTATCTGCGCCACTCCACCGAGACGCGCAACTGGTTCGAGACGGAATTCCCGCAGATCCTCGACAGCGCCTCGCAGCCGATCGACCCGGCCCGCCGCTCCAACGAGCATGCCAGCCATATTCTCGAAGCGCTGGAAACCAACCGCGTCTATCGCGGTCATTTCAACGTCAAGAACAATGGCGTCATCACCAATTTGCCTAATGATGCCATCATCGAGTCGCCCGGCTTCGTCGATCGCTTCGGCATCAACATGGTGGCGGGCATCACCTTGCCTGAGGCGTGCGCTGCCACCTGCATTTCCTCGATTAACGTTCAGCGCATGTCAGTCCATGCGGCCATCAGCGGCGATATCGATCTCTTGAAACTCGCCGTATTGCACGACCCGCTGGTCGGCGCCGTCGCCACGCCGGAGGAGGTCTGGCAGATGGTCGACGAAATGGTCGTCGCGGAAGCGCGCTGGCTGCCGCAATATGCGCATGCCGTGGACGAGGCGAAGGAGCGCCTGTCGCGCGGCAAGGTCAAGACACGCGACTGGAAGGGCGCGGCGAGCCGCAACGTTCGCTCGATCGAGGAGTTGCGCGCGGAGAAAGCAGCCTTGAAACAGGCTGGCTGACGAGCAGGCAGGCCGGAAGGTGGAGGTTGAGGCGGGATCTTAAGGGGATGTCCCGCTTCAACCAGCCATCTTTCGTTTCAAAGGAGGAACGCGAGGTCTCGAACGGAACGCTCGCGATTTAGGGAGAGAGAAAAGATGAGACATTTTCGACCGATCGGCCTTCTGGCTGCGTTGACGATTGCCACATCCGCAATCGCGATCAGCGCCCATGCAGCCGACGCGACTGTGCCGCCCGTTCCACCGGTCTTCCCGGCGGAAGGAAAGATCAAATATGTCGAGCGCAATTCCATTCTAGAATTCAAGGCGCTGCCGGAATACCACGAGCCTACCTGGATGACGGAGAAGTTCGTCAAGACCGGCAAACTGCCGCCCGTCAAGGATCGCCTGCCGAAAGAGCCGCTCGTGTTCAAAACCGGCAACATGCCCGACGGCATCGGTGTCTATGGCGACACGCTGCGCCATGTCATCGGCGGCCGGCCGGAAGGCTGGAACTACGGCGCCGGCCAGACGCAGGGCTGGGGCGGCATCGACATCGGCCTTTCGGAGTGCCTGACGCGCACGGCTCCCCTCTTCCAGGTGGAAGCGAAGGACACCGAACCGCTGCCGAACCTCGCCAAGAGCTGGGAATGGTCGCCGGACGGCCATAAGCTCACCATGCACCTGATCGAAGGTGCAAAATGGTCCGACGGCGTGCCCTTCAACGCCGATGACATCATGTTCTACTGGGATGACGAGGTCATCGATCCGAATGTCTCGCCGCTTGGCGGCGGTGCATCTCCGGAAGCTTTCGGCGAAGGAACGACCCTCAAGAAGATTGACGATTACACAATCGAGTGGACCTTCAAGGACGCCTTCCCGAAGCAATATCTCTACACGATGGCCTATCCCAATTTCTGCCCAGGCCCGTCGCATCTTTTGAAGCCGCAGCACCCGAAATATTCCAAGAACACCTACGACCAGTTCAAGAATGCCTTCCCGCCGGAATATATGAACATGCCGGTCATGGGTGCCTGGGTCCCGGTCGAATACCGTTCCGACGATATCATCGTCATGCGCCGCAATCCCTATTATTGGAAGGTCGACGAAAAGGGCAATCAGCTGCCTTACCTCAACGAGCTGCATTACAAGCTCTCGACTTGGGCAGACCGCGACGTACAGGCAGTTGCCGGCTCCGGCGACCTGTCGAACCTCGAGCAGCCGGAAAACTTCGTCGCCTCTCTGAAGCGCGCCGCACAACCAGATGCTCCGGCCCGTCTCGCCTTCGGTCCCCGCCTCATCGGCTATAATCTGCAGATGAATTTCTCCGCAAATGGCTGGGGCAGTCCGGACGAGCGTGCCCAGGCGGTGCGCGAGTTGAATCGCAACGAGGATTTCCGTAAGGCCGTGACCATGGCGCTTGATCGCAAAGCGCTCGGGGAGTCGCTTGTCAAGGGACCGTTCACGGCGATCTATCCGGGCGGCCTATCCTCCGGCAGCAGCTTCTATGATCGCAATTCCACGGTTTACTACCCGTTCGATCTCGCAGCGGCGAAGGCCGAGCTTACAAAAGCCGGCCTGAAGGACACGGATGGCGACGGCATCGTCAACTTCCCTGCCGGCGTCAATGGCGGCAAGGATGTCGAGATCACCCTTCTCGTCAACAGCGACTACACTACCGACAAGAGCCTCGCCGAGGGCGTCGTCAGCCAGATGGAAAAGCTCGGGCTTCGGGTGATCATAAACTCGCTCGTTGGTCCCAAGCGCGACGATGCCAACTACAGCGGCCGCTTCGACTGGATGGTCCGCCGCAACAGCACGGAGCTTGCCTCGGTCGTGCAGAATACCGAACAGCTTGCACCGGTCGGCCCGCGTACCAGCTGGAACCACCGCGCCCCGGAAAGCGGTCAGCTGGACCTGATGCCCTTCGAAAAAGACATGGTCGATGTCGTCAACAAGTTCATCACGTCGAAGGATAACGACGAGCGCGTGGCCTTGATGAAGCAGTTCCAGAAGATCTCGACCGGGCATCTCTACAATATTGGCCTGACCGAATATCCAGGCGCTCTCATCATCAACAAGCGCTTCTCCAACGTTCCTCCGGGCACGCCGATCTTCCTGTTCAACTGGGCAGAAGATTCGATCATCCGCGAGCGGCTCTGGGTAGCGGCAGACAAACAGGGCAAATACGAGCTGTTCCCAGAGGAATTGCCGGGTGCCCCAGGCAGCGCCGGCCCGATCAAATAAGGTCTCAACCAACCCCATGGCAGCCGGTATGATGCCGGTTGCCATGGGACCTGAAACATCCAGCGATCAGCTATCGCCGGGTTAAATGAAGCGCTGGCGATGTCGTTCCTGGAGAATGGGACAGTCGACAGCATCAAGAGAAGCGAACCGTCCCATGTTACGATTCCTGCTCGTTCGCATAGCCTCCGCCATTCCCGTGCTCCTGATCCTGAGCGTGGTGACGTTTGCCATCATCCAGGCGCCGCCAGGCGATTATGCCGATTACATCCGCTCGCAACTGATGAACCAGGGCGGTGCGTCCTTCGAACAGGCGGATGCCCAGGCGCAGGCCTATCGCAAGGAACATGGCTTGGACAAGCCGATGATCGTCCAGTATTTCAACTGGATCGGTGGCATCGTCACCAAGGGCGATTTCGGCTACAGCATGGTCTACAACAAGCCGGTGGCCGATGTCGTCGGCGAGCGCCTGCCGCGAACGCTGGCCTTGGCACTCGTATGCCACATCCTGGCGTCCGTTCTCGGCATCGGCTTCGGCATATGGGCGGCGACGCGGCAATATAGCTGGATCGACAATCTGCTTGCCGGCATCTCCTTTCTCGGCATGACGGTGCCGCGCTTCCTGATGGCGCTGATCATCGTCTATCTCCTCGTCTTCCAGCTCAACGTCTCGGAGATCGGCAGCTTCTTCTCGCCGCAATATGGCGGCGCGCCCTGGTCCTGGGCCAAATTCGTCGATCTCGTCAAGCATGTCTGGCCGGTCGTCGCGATCGCCACCTTCGGCGGCCTCGCCTACAATATGCGCATCATGCGCGGCAACCTGCTCGATACGCTGAATGCCCAATATGTCGAGACGGCGCGCGCCAAGGGGCTTTCAGGCAGCGCTGTCGTCATGCGCCATGCCGTGCCGAATGCGCTGCATCCTCTGATCATGTATCAGGGCGTGGTTCTGCCCTATATGCTGACCGGCGAAATCGAGACCGCGATCATCTTCACGCTGCCGACGGTCGGGCCGGCGATCGTCGGCTCGATGGCGGTCGGCGACGTCTACGTGACCGCAACCTTCATGATGGTGCTTTCGGCAACCCTCATCGTCGGCAACATCATCGCCGACATGTTGCTTGCCCTGCTCGATCCACGTGTGCGTCAACAAGGAGGGATCCACTGATGCTAGCCTTCAGCAACTCCCCGCCGCCACCCGAAGAGAAGATCAAACAGAAGAGCGGCAACGAGAGCTACCTCGCGCTGGTCTGGCGTCGCCTGAAGCGTTCCTGGACCGGCATGGGTGGCCTTACCCTCGTCGTCCTACTCCTGCTGATGGCGATCTTCGCCGAATTCATCGCACCGCTCGATCCCAAGGCGACCGACACCGGCTTCGCGCCGCCGCAGGTCATCAGCTTTCACGACAAGGATGGTAATTTCGTCCTCCAGCCCCGGGTCTACGCGCTCGCCGAGACCAGCGACCTCGATCCGGTCACGTTCCAACCGATCGTCGGACCGGATTACGATCACCCTCGCCTGCTTGGTCTCTTCGTCAAAGGTGACCCCTATCATCTCTTTGGCCTGATCCCCGGTAACCGGCATCTCTTCGGCGCCACCGATGGCGGTCCCGTCCATTTCCTCGGCACGGACAAATTCGGCCGGGATGTGCTGTCTCGCGCCATCTACGGTTCGCGCATCTCCCTGATGATCGCCCTGACGGTGGTTGCCATCGTCACCGCCGTCGGCACTGCGGTCGGCATGATATCAGGTTATTTCGGCGGCACGCTTGATGCCTGGATTCAGCGTTTCGTCGAAGTGGTATTGGCTTTCCCGCAACTGCCGCTCTACCTGGCACTGACCTCACTGATTCCCGTGACGGCTCCGACCAACGTCTTCCTCGCCTTCGTCATCGTCGTCATGTCGGCGCTCGGCTGGGCGCAGATGTCGCGCGAGGTGCGCGGCAAGACGCTGGCTCTCGCGCGGATCGATTATGTACGGGCGGCAATGGCGGTCGGCGCGACCGACCGGCGCATCATCCTGCAGCATATTTTCCCGAACGTCATGAGCCACGTGATCGTGACCGTGACGCTCGCGATCCCAAGCGTCGTGCTGTTGGAATCCTTCCTCGGCTTCCTTGGCTTTGCCGTCAAACCGCCGCTGATCTCCTGGGGTCTGATGCTGCAGGATACGTCGACCTATTCGGTCATCGGCTCCTATCCCTGGATCCTTACTCCCGTCGCCTTCGTTCTCGTCACCGTCTTCGCCTTCAACGCCCTTGGCGACGGCCTGCGCGACGCGATCGATCCTTATTGAGAGGAGAACGGATATGGCTCTTGCACTCGTCAATTCCTTCGCTCCTGACAGGCGGCTCGATGCCGCGAACAAGACGGCCGCGCCTGTCATCGACGCCCGCAATATTGCCGTCAAGTTCAAGGTGGAAGACGGCATGGTCGATGCCGTCAAGGACATCACCTTCCAGCTTTATCGCGGCGAAACCATCGCCATCGTCGGTGAATCCGGATCGGGAAAATCGGTGACCGCCCGCACGGTGATGGGCCTCCTGACCAAGCGCGCTGTCGTCTCTAACAGGTCCGCTGTTCACTACGACGGCAAGAACGTGCTGAAATTCTCCGAACGCGCGCGCCGGCAGCTGCGCGGTGATCGTATCTCAATGATCTTCCAGGAGCCGATGAGCTCGCTCAACCCGATCTACACGATCGGCAGCCAGATCGTCGAAGCCATAAGGGTTCATCGCAAGGTCAGCCGCCGCGACGCGGAAAAGCGGGCGCTCGACCTCCTGAAGCAGGTTCAGATTCCCGATCCGGAAGCGCGGCTGAAGCAATATCCGCACCAGCTCTCCGGTGGCCAGCGTCAGCGCGTGATGATCGCCATGGCGCTCGCCAATAACCCGGACGTACTGATTGCCGACGAACCGACCACGGCGCTCGACGTCACCGTGCAGGCGCAGATCCTGAACCTCATCCGCAACCTGCAAAAGCAGCTGGGCATGGCCGTGATCCTGATCACCCACGACCTGACGGTCGTGCGCCAGTTCTCCGACTATGTCTATGTGATGCAGCATGGCGAAATGCGCGAGCACAATACGACCGAAGCACTCTTCGCCAATCCGCAGCATCCCTATACGCAGCACCTGCTGACCTCGGAGCCACGTGGACAGGCAAAGCCGCTGCCGCCGAACTGCGACACGATTCTCGAAGGCAAGTCCGTCAAGGTGGCGTTCATGCTGCGTCACGGCAGCTTCTTCAAACCCGACATGCGCGAACTCGTCGCTGTCGACAGCCTCAATATCGAACTGCGCCGCCACGAGACGCTGGGCCTTGTCGGTGAATCCGGCTCGGGCAAGACCACTTTCGGCCAGGCGCTGCTGCGGCTGATCGATGCCGATGGCGGCGAAATTTTCTTCGACAGGCAGCCGATCCATGGCCGGTCTCGCGCCGAGATGCGGCCGTTGCGCTCGCGCATGCAGATCGTCTTTCAGGATCCTTTCTCGTCGCTCAATCCGCGCATGACCATCGGCCAGATCATTTGCGAGGGGCTGATTGTCAATAATCTCGGTTCCAACAAGGCGGAGCGCCTGGAGCGCGTCAAGGAGGCGCTCGTCAGCGCCGGCATGCCGTCCAACATTCTCTCGCGCTTTCCGCACGAGTTTTCCGGCGGCCAACGCCAGCGTATCGCCATTGCCCGCGCCATCGCGCTCGAGCCGGAATTCATCCTTCTCGACGAGCCGACCTCCGCACTCGATCTTTCCGTTCAGGCCCAGATCATCGACCTCCTGCGAAAGCTGCAGGACGAGAAAGGTCTGAGCTATCTTTTCATTTCTCACGACCTCAAGGTCGTCCGCGCCCTTTGCCATCGCGTCATCGTCATGCAGCATGGCAAGATCATGGAGCAAGGGCCGGTCGAAGAGGTTCTGTCCCATCCCAAGACGGCTTACACAGAACGCCTTGTCAGAGCGGCGTTCGAAGTAGCTTCGTAGCATCCCAGGAGATTTTGAAATGACAGGCACTCCCAAGATCACCTTCATCGGCGCCGGCTCGACCGTCTTCATGAAGAATATCATCGGCGACGTCTTGCAGCGGCCCGCCCTTGCCGGCGCCAGGATCGCGCTAATGGATATCAATCCGCAGCGGCTGGACGAAAGCGCCATCGTTGCCCGCAAGCTGGCCTCGACGCTGGGCACTTCCGCGACGGTCGAAACTTTTACCGATCAGCGCAAGGCGCTCGACGGCGCGCATTTCGTCGTCGTCGCTTTCCAGATCGGTGGCTACGAGCCCTGCACCGTCACCGATTTCGAAGTGCCGAAGAAATATGGCCTGCGCCAGACGATCGCCGACACGCTCGGCGTCGGCGGCATCATGCGCGGCCTGCGCACGGTTCCGCATCTCTGGAAGATTTGCGAGGACATGCTCGCCGTCTGCCCGAACGCGATCATGCTGCAATATGTGAACCCGATGGCGATCAATACCTGGGCGATCGGGGAGAAGTACCCGACGATCAAGCAGGTCGGTCTTTGCCATTCGGTGCAGGGCACGGCGATGGAACTGGCGCACGATCTCGACATTCCCTACAACGAGATCCGCTACCGCTCGGCC
The DNA here is from genome assembly GCF_030182525.1 of Rhizobium pantanalense. Classification (NCBI taxonomy): domain Bacteria; kingdom Pseudomonadati; phylum Pseudomonadota; class Alphaproteobacteria; order Hyphomicrobiales; family Rhizobiaceae; genus Rhizobium; species Rhizobium pantanalense. Next base: position 64,246 of record NZ_JAQJCH010000002.1, on the reverse strand, counting down.
GGCATCAACCACATGGCCTTCTATCTCGAATTCGAGCATCGCCAGCCGGATGGTTCCTACCGCAACCTCTATCCGGATCTCGTTCGCGCCTATCGCGAAGGACGCGCCCCGAAGCCCGGCTGGAACCCGCGCTGCCCTAACAAGGTGCGCTATGAGATGCTGACCCGCCTCGGCTATTTCGTCACGGAAAGCTCCGAGCATTTCGCCGAATATACACCCTACTTCATCAAGGAAGGCCGCGAGGACCTGATCGAGAAGTTCGGCATTCCGCTCGACGAATATCCGAAGCGCTGCATCGAGCAGGTGGCGCGCTGGAAGAACCAGGCCGAGGAATATCGCACGGCGGAAAAGATCGAGGTCAAGCAGTCGAAGGAATATGCCTCCTCGATCATTAATTCCGTCTGGACCGGCGAACCCTCCGTCATCTACGGCAACGTCCGCAACAATGGCTGCATCACCTCGCTGCCCTATAATTGCGCGGCCGAAGTCGCCTGCCTGGTCGATGCCTCCGGCATTCAGCCGACCTATGTCGGCGATCTGCCGCCGCAGCTGACGGCCTTGATCCGCACCAACATCAACGTGCAGGAACTGACCGTAAAGGCTCTGATGACCGAGAACCGCGAGCACATCTACCATGCCGCGATGATGGACCCGCATACGGCAGCAGAACTCGATCTCGATCAGATCTGGTCGCTGGTCGATGAGCTGTTGGCAGCCCACGGCGACTGGCTGCCGGAATGGGCGCGCGGCAATCGCAAGGTTCAGGCCGCGTAAAGCCCTCTCTCCCGGCTTGCGGCCCAAAGGGCCTCGCGGTGGCGCCGCGGGGCCTTACATTTTTAGCTTCCAGGAAAAGATGAAAATCCAATATGCGGGCGAATATCGCCTCGATAACCCATGGCAAAGCACCTTCGCCTGGGTTAGAAAACACACGCAGTTTGGAGGAGACGAACGACATGGCCAACTCGAACACATTCACCACCGGAACATTCGTCGGCCGCATCTGGCGCCCGGATGTGGAAGGCCCTGCTCTCGTCACCGTTCGCGATGGCACGCTCTATGACATCACCTCGAAGGAAACTCCGACCATGCGCGACCTTCTGGAAAAAGATGATCCGGTGGCTTTCATTCGCACGCAGAAAGGCGAAGCCATCGTCAAACTCGGCGATTTGCTTACCGCCAAGGCCGACCACGCGGCCATCCACCTTCTCGCCCCCATCGACTTGCAGGCGATCAAGGCCTGTGGCGTCACCTTTGCCCGCTCGATGCTGGAGCGCGTCATCGAGGAGCGCGCTGCCGGCAATCCGGACCTTGCCGAAGCGATCCGCGGCAAAGTGACGGCGCTGATCGGCGACAGCCTGCGCAACTTGAAGGCCGGTTCACCGGAAGCGGCCAAGGTCAAGGCAGCGCTGATCGAGGAAGGCGTCTGGTCGCAATATCTCGAAGTCGGCATTGGACCGGACGCGGAAGTCTTTTCCAAATCGCAGGTCATGTCGTCGGTTGGGCAAGGTGCGGATGTCGGACTGCATCCGATCTCCAAGTGGAACAATCCCGAGCCGGAAATCGTGCTGGCAGTCGATAGCCAGGGCCGTGTGAAGGGCGCCACCCTCGGCAACGACGTCAACCTGCGCGACGTGGAAGGCCGCTCCGCCCTGCTCCTCGGCAAGGCCAAGGACAACAACGCTTCCTGCTCGATCGGGCCGTTCATCCGCCTGTTCGACGAGACCTATAATCTTGATGACGTCCGCAACGCCGATCTCGACCTCAAAGTCGAAGGTGAGGACGGTTATGTGCTGCACGGCCGCTCATCGATGAAGGAAATCAGCCGCGATCCGCTCGATCTCGTCTCCCAGACCATAGGCCGTCACCATCAGTATCCCGACGGCTTCGTGCTGTTCATGGGAACGCTATTTGCCCCAGTCGAGGATCGCGACACGCCCGGCCAAGGCTTCACCCACAAGGTCGGCGACATCGTCACCATCTCCAACGACAAGCTGGGATCGCTGAAGAACCGCGTGCTGCTGTCGACCGAATGCCCGCCCTGGACCTTCGGCGCCTCGCATCTGATGCGCAACCTCGCCCGGCGAGGATTGATCTGAGACTTCAAAGGCAAATTGGCCACACCGACCCTACGCCTTGAAAGATCCCGCTCTCCCGGAAAGCGCCGCCAGATCCTCGGCAAGGCGCACGGGAAGATCCATGCACTCATGCAAGATGCTCATCACGCCGAGATCGCCATTACCGAGCTCCCGGAAAAAGACATAATGATGCTCGCAGCGGCTGAAATACGCCTCGTGTTTCACGTCGGCGGGAACTGCAAGACGCTGCGGAAGCTTGCGCCATATCACCCTTTCCTCGCATAGCCGCTGCAAACGGGTATGCAAGCCGGTGATATACGTCACCGCCTGCTTCTCTCCTGTACCCCGCCAAGTCTTGTCCTGCGCTGCATCCGCGCGCGGATAAAAGCGATACACCACCATGATCAGCGACGCGTATTGCGGCGAATGACATCTTCGGCGGAAACTGCGATAAACTCGCTGTCATCCGCGCGCATGGCCGGCGCAAGCTCTTTTGGAGCGCACCCCACGCCTGATTACGGGTTTGAAGGTCGCGACGGATCAAGGCGCGAATATATTCGCTGGCGTTATCATAAAGACCATTATCGCCGATCTGCCGCTGAATGTGATCTTGCAGCGCACCGCTGACCTTCACATGAACGCTACCCGACGCCATCGGAACTATCCTTCCATTCCACCTCAATTGCGGAGTTGGTAGCATATATTGTCAATATTCTTCACGGTAAGAACGCGCTGCCTACCGTGGGACTTCTTCATTGCCGGCGAGATCGTTGACGACTAAGCGCAAGATCCCAGCGATGCCAGTCTCGCCGACAGTTGTGCAGCATCGATAGAAGCAAGATTGCCGCCGGTGAAAAACGGATCGTCTGAAACGTCCCGTCCAATCCAGTGAGGCAATGTATGCGCTTCGAGCGACGCGACGGACTCCGCCTCGATCTCGCATAGAACCAGGCCGGCAAGCTGACCCTCGAAAACATCGAGGCAAAGCGGGGACGAGGCGATATTGTACCGCCTCTTCCGAATACCTTTGCCGTTCAGCGCTGAAAGAAGATCATATTCCTGCGATGTCAGGTAGATATTGACGATTGCGAGCGGATTGGCGCTCGGGCCGGGGTACTTCTTGCAGAGCTTGTATTGCTCGTCTCCATCTTCGCTGATGATCTTGCGCAGGCGTAGCCGGGTGTCATCGAGATAAAGATCTTCGATCAGCCGAGATGCTAGACCGGAAAGATCTGGAATGTCGCTGAGAAGAAATCGGCGTTCATATTCAGGCCGCGCATATTTCGGAATTGAGTTCGCCATATTGAAATGGGGCGCCCGCTTCCCAAATGCACGAGCCCCTGCCCCCTCAATCTCAATGGGTGGACATCGATTGCGGCTGGTTGAGGCGGCTTCGGACGGCGGTCAGTTCCGAAGTCGTGTGGTTGAGGCGATCTGCGAGCACGCGCATGATCTCGACGGCCATCTCCGGGAAATCGCTGAGTAGCTTCAGGAAATGCTCCTTGCTGATCTTCAAGGCTTCCAGCCTGGAAGTCGCTTTCACCGTGGCTGTACGGGAGACATCGCAGAGGATGGCAATTTCGCCGACGATGGAATTGAGGTCGACTTCGGCAACCTTGATCTCGCCGGCTGGGCTATCGACGAGAATATCAGCAGTTCCTGAAAGAACAACATAGGCCGCATCACCTTGATCGCCCTGATGAAACAGGGTTTGGCCAGCATTGTAGCTGACCCGATCGGACGTAAACGCCAAGAGTTTCAATTTTGCGGGTGCAATGCGCGAAAAAATCGGCACCCGCTTCAGCATTTCAACTTCGTCCTTCAGAAGCATGAGCTTCGGTACCCCCAGTGTTCGGCCCCAGACGCCACTGTCGAGATAGGATATTACGATAACAGTTCTTTGAACATACCGTTTTTCTCTAAAAGATCGGTGGTAGAGCCGTTTTCGACGAGGCTGCCGTGATCGAAAACCATGACACGGTCGAACAATTCGGCAAAACTGGGGTTGGAGAGAACCCAGATGATCGCTGGTGCATAATCGCCGCTATGGAGTTCGCCCAGAATGGCTCTCGCGATCTGATCCTGGACGCGATGGTCGAGCGCCGGCAGCGGGCGATTGCAGATGATGTAATCGGCTCGTTTCAAAAGAGCGCGACCAAGATTGAGCTTCTGGCGCTGCACATTGGTCAGGCGCTTGCCGCCTGAGCCTACGTCGAAATCCAGCCCGATCGACAGAACGCCATCATGCATGCCAAGACGCCCGAACACATCATACATGATCTGGTGGATGCGCTCCGGCGCGTTCGCCTGCTGATGCGCGATGCGGCCGAACAGCACGTTGTCCATCAAGGTGGCAGACGCAGTGAAGCGCTCCGGATCGTAGCGCTCGATGACCTTGGCGAGATCGGCCGGAATATTCTCGTAGAACTTCGCGCGCGCCTGCACGATCTTTTCCATCAGCACCTGCGTCAGAAGGCCGAAGCGGTGACGCGGTTCGATATAGGAGAAGCTCAGCCGGATGATGGCCGCACGCTCATCGTCGGTCGCCGCCTCATAGCCCTTGCCGTTGAGCTTCTGCAGCAGCGCCTCATACGTCGGGATGTCTTCCGCCGTCATGAAGGTCAGCTGCTGGAAGAACGGATGGTCCGGCGGCAGGTCCGTGAAGAGTTCGACTGCGTTTTCGGCAATCTCTAGCCCCATATCGTACAAATCGGATACCAGACCCGTCTCGGCGAATATCTGCTGGAAATAGGGATGAGCCGCCAGTTTGCGGTTGGTCATCTGCGGCCGCTTCAGCGTACCGAAAAGCAGATTTTCACCAACGGTCGCTTGCGGATTATAAGCATCGAACTCGAAGGGAACCACGAGATCCGCGAGTTTTTCCTCCTCAAGCCGCGATCGCAATGCCTGTCGCAGCTCGACGATGCGCGACGTCAGATCCTGATGTGCCGTGGCATCGACATTCGAGCGCAAGGCCATGTCGAAAATATCCTGCGACATGGCGACGGCATCGAGAACCGGACGGATGGCAGAGTAGATATCATCCGGCCCCGTCGCCCCGGCGGCGGCATAGTCCACCCAGTCGCTATTGAGATCGAATTCCGGATTGGCGGCACGCCGTGCCTCGGCCATGCTCCATTTGACCTTTGCCGCCTCATCCTCGCTGTAGACAGGGGCAACGAGCGGCGCATGCTTGAGCCCATAGAGGAGATTGCTGCGCAAAGTGCCGTGAAAGAAGAACGTTTCGGACGAGGCATAGGCGATGCGTCGCCCGATGAGCGATTCCGGCAGTTCCAGAATATCGTGGCCGTCGATCGAGATGCGGCCGCTATCCGGCCAGATCAGGCGTCCGAACGCCTCTGCAAGATATTCGCCGCCCGCACCGCTGTCGCCGACGATCGCCACCCTTTCGCCCGGATGAATTTCAACCGAAACGTGGTCCAGCACGCGCGCACCGCTGTCGTCGACGATGGTCAGATTGGTCGCGACGAGAGAATGGGTGATGCGGGCGGCGGGCGCGGGCGAAACCGCCTGGATTTTCGGATCGATCAGATGGTCGACGCTGAACTGTTCGACTACCTGATTGTATTTTACCTGGACGTCCTGACGCGACTGGTCCCAGTCGATCAGCTCTTTCAGCGGCCCGGGCAGGTCCTTATAAGCATTGATGACGGCGACGAGCTGACCGATGTCCAGCCGGCCCTGCAAGGCCAGGAAGCCGCCGATGAGGTAGAACAGGAACGGCGTCACCTGAGCGAGGAAGTTATTGATGAATTTGACCAGGAACTTCCACTGGTAAAGATCGTACGGATCGAGAAGATCAATCCGAGCCGGTGCGCAATGTCGGCGCGCTCCAGGTTCGTGGTATCGTTGGCATGGATGGTGCCGATGCCATCGACGATCTCGCCGACGCGGCCGGAAAGCTCACGCGCCGTCAGCTGCCGCTGGCGCCCGAGCTCCAGGAGCCGCTTGCGCATGCGGGGAATGACGATGGCCTGCACGGCGACGATGGCCGCGGCAATCATACCGAGCCAGAAATTCTGCATGATGATGAAGACGAGCGCCGTTACCGCCTGGCCGCCGAGAAGGGCGGGCTGCACGAAGGCATCGCCCGTAAAGCCGCCCATCGGCTCCACTTCGTCCTTGATCATGGTGGCGATTTCGGCGGGCTTGACCCGCTTGAAATGCGACGGCGGAAACCGCAAGACCCGGTCGATCAGCTCGAAGCGGATGCGGCGGAGCATGCGCTCGCCCAGACGTCCCTTGTAGGTATTGATATAGAGTTTGAAAAGGCCATTGAGCACGACAAGCGCCAAAAACACCATGCTCAGCGCAACGAGCATCCACATGCGCGTCAGCTGCACGCCCTGAAAAATCTCGACATGGCCGATGAGCGGCATGTCGAAAGCGATGTGCATGAAGGTCTGCGTATCGCCAGGATGCTCGAAACCCTTGCCCTGGATAGGTCCGTTGACGATCTGCTTCGGCAAGTCGAAGGACAGGAAGTACGGGATCATCGAGGCCGCGACGACGAGCAGTATCCAGACCTGCTCCAGCCGGGTATTCGACCAAATGTAGCGCGCTAGGCTTTTTTCCATTGCTTACTGCAGGCTTTCAAATTCAACGCCCAGCGCCAGCGCGATGCCGGCACCGATGTTGCAGAGATGCGGGAAGGTTTCGTTACGGATACGTGGCCCCATATGTGAAAGGGGACTCGGCCCGGTCTTTCGTCCACGCTCCTCCCGATTCATCGAATTTTCGATTTATATCACAAGATTGCGGGAATCCAGGAGGATAAAACGACAGGATGTCTCCGATATCAGCCGCGCACGTCGCTATCCGACCCCACGCAGAATGGCGGAAGTTCTGGCGGCGCCGCCAAGATCGATATCCGGGTTGCCTGGCTTGGGCCGGGACAGCGCCATGCTCACGGCCTCGACCAGTATGTCCGTCGTCAATCCCGCTTCCGGCAAGGCCAATGCCAATCCCAATCTCTCCAGCCGCTCGGCTCGGACGGATTGCTCCGTCTCGCCGCCGGCGGTGAAAGGAACCAGAATGGCGCGGCAGCCGGCCACGAGAAGATCGCCGACCGTATTATAGCCGGCCTGCGAAATCGAAAGCTCGGCGCCGCGCAGAAGAGAGGGAAAATCCTTGCGGAAGCGAACCAGCTCGACATTACCGGGCGCGTCGCTGGCGAGCTCTGCATAATCCCGCTCCGGCAGGTTCGGCCCGGCGATCAACAGCCAACGGAGATCGCTTGCCACGCGGCTTGCCGCTTCCAGCGAGGCGCGGATGAGGTCGCGTCCGACAGCGCCACCGCCGGCTGAAACGACGATGTCGAAGATTTCGACCGGTTCCGGCGGCAAAGCGGGTGCGACAAGACCCGTGTAGACAATCTTGTCGGCGATCGCCTCGGTCAGGGGAAAGGTCTCTTCCAGCCGGACGAAATGCGGATCGCCATGGACGAGCACACCATCGAAATGATCGCGAAGCAGGCCGACCGTCTCTTCGTCGCGCCCCGGTTTCTTCTGCTGCTGCAGAATGTCCCGCACCGAGGTATAGAGCCTCGGCTTCGGATCGGCTTCAGAAATGGCATTGAGCAGCGGCATAAGCTCGAAACGCATCTGCCTGCGACCGAAGGGAAAGGCCTCGATGATGACGACATCGGGCGCCGCCTGCCGGAACGCCTCCAGCAGCAAATCGCGGCGCCGAGACAGGAATTCCTCGCCGGCGGCATTGCCAGACTCATCGGCAAGACCGGAGAAGCCGGCGCTGCTCGCAACCACGGCCGGCAATGTAACGGAGGTGACGTCCGCCCCCGGGAAGCCGTTTACCGGCAGGCCGCCGGTAACCACCGTCACTTGGCAGCCGTCTTTCGCCAGCGCACTGGCGATGCGGCTCGCCCGCGCCAGATGGCCGATGCCAAGCAGATGCTGAACGTAAAAAAAGACCCGCAACTGGGAGCCATGCGAGGTTGTCATGCGGATTTCCGCCATTGATCTTCTCTCTGCCATTGCTCCTCGAACAGCCCCGTCAGTTGCCGGATGCTGGCGTGATAGTCAAAATGCTCGCGCACCCGCCTTTCGGCCGCTTCGCCCAGCCTGTGGCGCAGCGCCGGGTTGCGAATGGCGGATTCCAGCGCCACGGCGAGTGCCTGCGGATTCTCCGTAGGAACGACAAGGCCGTTCGCACCATCTTCGAGGAGTTCGGGAACGCCGGAGACATCGGTGGAGATGCAGACAAGGCGCTGACTCGAGGCCTCGACGAGCACATTCGGCAGTCCGTCGCGATCACCATCGGCGGCCACCCGGCAGGCGAGCGCGAAGATATCGGCCTGGCGATAATGGGCAAGCACGTCTTCCTGTGCCAGCGCACCCTTCCAGGCGATGCGGTCGGCGATGCCAAGCGTATCGGCCAATGTCTTGAGTTTCGTCAGGCCATCGCCGCCGCCAATGTGGGTAAAGCACCAGTTGAGATCGCCGGGAAGCAATGCCAGCGCCTTCAACAGCACATCGTATCCCTTCTTCTCCACCGCACGTCCAACGCTGAGGATAAAAGCGGGATCGGAAGCGTCCTTGCCATCGCGGCTGGAATGTTCGCCGGTGAAGGAGCCGAAGCGATCCAGATCCAGACCGTGATAGCTCAGATGGACCTTGTCGTCCGCTCCGACCAGATCGCGCATGTGCTCGAAACCGGTGCGCGTGCAGGTCACGGTCCAGCGGGCGCGGCCGAGCTTTTCCGAAAGCTCCCAGTCCGGTGACGTCCAGATATCCTTGGCATGGGCCGAACACGTCCACGGAACACCGGTCATGATGCTGGCATAGGATGTTACCGAGGCCGGCGTATGGATGAAATGTGCATGCAGCCATTCGCCGCCATCGGGCCATTCATGCGCCAGCACCAAGGCCTGACCGAAGCGCCGCACGCGGTTCGGAGTGATATCCCGCTTGAGATCGGTCCAGAACTGCTTCAGCAGCGGCTTGAACCCGGGCTTGCCGATACCAGCAAAGAAGGCGCGAAGCACCCTCAACGGTTCGTTGTGCAGATATTCGGGCAGATAGACGACACGCGCCTTGATCTCGTCATGGACGGGATGGCGCTTCTTGTCCGTAGGCTTGCGCATGGAAATCAGCGTCAGGTCGAAGCCGGCCTTCTCCAGGCCGAGCAGCTCCTGCGCGATGAAGGTTTCCGACAGGCGGGGATAGCCTTTCAGGACCACCAGTATTTTCTTCGGCATCGACAGGTTCCGGTGATCTACTCGGCAACGATCGATAGCGGCGTATAGCGCTCGCGGTCATCGAACCATTCGCCGACGGTGCGCGAAATATGCACGAGCCCTTCCAGGCGCATATTGCTGTTGCTCGCCGAAGGTGGCGCTCTGTTCGGCAGGCGCTTCAGCGCAGCGGCAAGCTGCTTCGGATCGGCCGATTCTTCCGGCAGCAGCATGTCGACGAGGCCCAGTTCGCTTGCCCGCTGCGCGCGGATGAGCTGCTCCTCACGCGGCCGCGTGCGCGGAATGATCAGCGCCGGCTTGTCGAAGGACAGGATCTCGCAATAGGTATTATAGCCGCCCATGGCGACAACGGCCTTGGCGCCGGCGATCAGCTCTTCCATCTTGTTGTCGAACTCGATGACCTGCAGACAGTCGATCTTGCTGGCGCGTTCCAAAAGCTGACCGCGTTCCTTGGCGGGCATATAGGGGCCGAGCACGATCAACGTCTTCCGTGTGAGAGAGCTATCCTCCTCGAAAGCGGCAATGACATCGCTGACGAGATCGGCGCCGTCGCCGCCGCCGCCAGTCGTCACCAGGATATAATCCTCGTCAGGCACATGTTCGGACTTCGTGCCCAGGGTGGAAACGCTGCGCTGCAGGAAGCCGACGAACTCCATCTTCCGGCGCACGCCGGGGGGAACGTCGAGACCGACGAGCGGATCGTGAAAGTCCGGCGGGCCATAGACCCAGACGCGATCGTAGAACTGATCGATCTTCTGCAGGACGTTGTTCTTCTTCCATTCGGCTTCCAGGAGATGCGGCGCATCCATGACGTCACGCATGCCGAGTACGAGCGTCGTGCCGCGCGCCTTGAGATAGGTCAGCGTCTCCTCGACTTCGCCTTTCAGCCCCATCGGCTCCTTGTCGACAATGAAAACGTCGGGCTGGAAGGTTTCGGCCGTGTGGCGAATGATCGATTGCCGCATCTTCAGCGTTTCCTGCAGCGCGACATGGCTCGCCATAGACGTATATTCGCCGTCGCGCAGCTTGATGACGCTCGGCACTTTGACGAAATCGACACGAGCACGATAATCGAATGCCCCCGCGATCGTCGCACCGGAAATGATCAGCACGTTCAAACCGCGATAGTCCTCGACCAGCGCATGGGCAATCGTTCTGCACCGCCTCAGATGGCCGAGACCGAATGTGTCATGGCTATACATGAGGATTCGAGCATCTTCTAAGCGCCGCTTCATAGGCAAAAACCTCTGGGGGTGAAAGTTATACGCGGTATATCGGCAAACGACATCCGCGGGCCGCTTCTCGAATTGCAATCCTGTCTTCGCCGTTCATCCTGCTATTTGTAGGGATCGGCGGCATCGCGCAAGCCGTCTCCTAAAAAGTTGAACGCCAGAATGACCAAAATCACCGGGATCATAGGGAAAAGGAGCCATGGATAGAAGGCGATGACGCTGACGCTTCTTGCCTCGGTCAGCAAAATGCCCCAGCTCGTGATTGGCGGGCGAAGCCCCAATCCGAGGAAGCTGAGGGCGGTTTCGCCGAGAATCATGCTGGGAACAGAGATCGTCGCCGTGGCGATGAGATGCGACATGAAGCCGGGAACGAGATGGCGGCCGATGATGCGGCGCGTGCTTGCGCCCATCAATTGCGCGGCGAGCACGTAGTCCTCCTCCCGCAGGGACAGAAGCTTCGAGCGCACGGCGCGTGCAAGGCCGGTCCAGTCGAGAATGCCGAGAATGATGGTAATGCCGAAATAGACGATGATCGGACTCCAGCTCACGGGCATGATCGCCGCCAGCGCCATCCACAATGGCAGGCTCGGCAGCGATTGCAGCACCTCAATCACGCGCTGAACGAGGAGATCGAAAAGACCGCCATGATAGCCCGCCAGACCACCGATGACGACGCCGAGCACGAAGCTGATCGCTATGCCGATCAGCCCGATCGTCAGGGATATGCGTGCGCCGTAAATAATGCGCGACAGCACGTCCCGGCCCAGGCGATCGGTTCCAAGCAGATACATTTGCCCGCCGACGGAAGGGCAGACCAGATGAAGGTTCGAATCCACCAAGCCCCAGAAGCGATAGGAATCGCCGCGGCAGAAGAAACGGATCGGCTGCACGTCCGAACGATTGTCGGTATAGACCCGGCGCAGCGTATCGATATCGAGCGTCATTTTCCGGCCGTAGACGAACGGTCCGACGAACTCGCCCTTGTCGAAGAAATGAACCATCTGCGGCGGCGAATGAATGTAATCGACATTTCGGCTGTGCAGACCGTAGGGCGCCAGGAATTCCGCAATCAGGATCATGCCATAGGCGAGCAGCAGGAAGATGCCGGAGGCGAGCGCAAGCTTGTGCTTTCTGAACTTCCACCACATCAGCTTCTTCTGCGAAGCCATGTAATAGCGCTGCTGGCCGGCGGACATGGCTTCGAACTGATCCGGATCGAAATCCGCGTTCGAGACGTAATGCTCCAGGGGAGCACCGGGTTTTGGCAGGGATACGCTCACTTTGTACTCCTGCCTTGCAAGCGGATGCGGGGATCGAGAAAGCCGAGTGCGATATCCGAGATCAGCACGCCGATAACATTGAGGAAGGCGAGAAACATCAGAAATGAACCGGCAAGATACATGTCCTGGCTTTGCAGGGCCCGGATCAACATCGGGCCGGTCGTCTCCAGCGACAGCACGATGGCGGTGATCTCAGCGCCCGAAATGATCGACGGCAGGATGGAGCCGATATCGGCGACGAAAAAGTTCAGCGCCATGCGCAGCGGATATTTCACCAGCGCCTTCAGGGGGTGCAACCCCTTGGCCCGTGCGGTGATGACATATTGCTTCTGCATCTCGTCGAGCAGATTGGCGCGAAGGCGGCGGATCATGCCCGCCGTTCCTGCCGTACCGACGATGATGACCGGAATCCACAGATGCGACAGGATCGAGCGCGCCTTTTCCCAGCTCATCGGCTGCGAGAGATACTGCTGATCCATCAGATGGCCGATCGACACGCCGAACCACACATTGGCGAAATACATCAGGATCAGCGCCAGCATGAAATTCGGGATGGCAATGCCGAGCAGGCCGAGGAAGGTCAGGCCGTAATCGCCCCAACTATATTGATGGGTGGCGGAATAGATGCCGATCGGGAAGGCGATTAGCCAGGTCACCAGAATCGTCGTCATCGATACGAGAATGGTCAGCCACAAGCGGTCGCCGACGACATCCGAAACCGGCAGCTGATATTCGAAGGAATAGCCGAAATCGCCGTGCAGCATTCCGGCAACCCAATGGACATATTGAAGCGGCATAGGCTGATCGAGGCCGTATTCGTGACGAAGATTCTCGATCTCCTGAAGGTTCGCCGTCTCGCCCTGGGCGCGCAGCTCGGCGATCTGGCTTTCGAAGAAATCGCCAGGCGGAAGCTGGATAATCGTGAACACCAGCATCGAAATGACGATCAGGGTCGGGATCATCACCGCGATGCGCCAAAGGATATATCTAAGCATTCCGGCGATCCTCCTTCATCCAGAAGGTATCCGGCATGTAGACACCGAGAAAACAGGTTGGGTCGAAACCGTAAAGCGCCTTCTCCGGCACGTTCTGCATGCGCGCCGAATGCACGATCGGCTGCAGCGTGGCGTTGATGAGGCCGATGGAGAAAACCTGGTCCGTATAGATCGACAGCATTTCGTGCCAGATCTCGGCGCGCTCGAAGGAAGAGGCGGCCGCCTCCCATTCGTGAAGCAGCTTGACGAGTTTGGCCGCCTCCGGAACATCGGGTGCAACACCCTGTGTCTCACGCGAAAGATAGTACATGCCCCAGAGCGGCCACTGCATCTGGTCGTCGGTTGTCGGCGCCAGTTCCGCCGGGTTCATGTCCGCTGTCGCCACGCCATTGTCCAGGCCGTACCACAAGGACATCAGGATACGCCCGCCCATGGCGCGGCTGCGAAAAATGTCGCGTTGCGATACACGAGTAAACAGCGCAATGCCGACCTTGCGCCAGTGATCGGTGACGAGTTCCAGGACGTCCGCATCCAGCGGGCTCTCGCCCGGTGTTTCGACCGTGATCTCCATGCGCCGCCCGTCCGGCAACAGGCGAACGCCGTCTTCATCGCGTTTGGCAAGACCGGCGGCATCCAGCAATACATTGGCCTGATCGGGATCGTACGCAATCCAGGCCGCCGCATATTCGGGCTTGAAGAGAGGGCTGTCTGGCAGGACCGTATTGGCGCTTTCGGTGCCGAGGCCATAGAAGACGGCCATGTTGATCTCATGGCGATTGATCGCCAGCGACATGGCTCGCCGCACCCGGACATCGCGCAAAACGTCTCGCCATACGGCATCGGCGCTGTTCAGATTGGGAAACAGTGCGACCCGCGACCCACGCGCCGCTTTCCAGAGATTGACCTTGATCGGGTGCAGCCTCTCCGCTTCCTTAAGGAAGGTATAATCGTTGAAATCTATGCCGTTTGCCTGCAGATCGCTTTCTCCCGCGCCGGTCTTGGCAGCGATGATCGCGGAAGAGCTGATGTTCAGGATCATCCGGTCTATGTAGGGCAACTGCCGGCCGTTTTCGTCGACGCGATGGAAATAGGGGTTGCGCTCGAAGACGAACTGCTCGGCCGGTGGGGCGGTCGTGTTGCGCCAGGGATCGAGTACCGGCAGGTTGGGATTTTCAGGCCGGTAGGAACGGGCCATCTTGATATGAAGGTCCTGCCATTTCTTGGCGCGGTTTTCCTTCATCAGCGAAGAAAGGCGAATGCTGTCCTGATACTTCTTGTGGAACTGCTTCAGATAATGCGCAGGGCCGGCAATGACGAGCGGCTGTGGCGCCGCAAGGATCGGCAGGAAATCGGGATTAGGATCATCCCAGGAATAACGCACCGTCAGTTCGTCGAGCAGTTCGAAGCGCGGCAGGCTGCCGTGCGGGCGCAACTCCAAGGCGCCGCCGCCCGGTGTCAGTTCCTTGTTGAGGATGACGTCTTCCCACCAATAGCGGAAATCATAGGCCGTGAAAGGATGCCCATCCGACCATTTATGTCCTTCGCGCAGCTTGAAAGTGAAAACCATGTCGTTGACGGAGGTGAAGGACTCCAGAATATCAGGTTGCAACGACAGGGTACGGTCATAGCCGACGAGACGGGCATAGCCATATATCGTCATGAAGCGGATATCGTTCTGGCTGCCGACAATGGTGCGTACGGAGCCGCCATATTGACCCGGCGTACGGCCCATGGCCGCGACATTGACAATGCGGGGGAATTTCGGCAAGCGCTTGGCAAGGTGCGGCATCTGACCCGCCCTCAGCCAATCGGCGAAATATTCCGGCTCGTTGTCCACGTCGGCTGCGAGAACGGGCTGAGGCAGAACGGTAGAGGCCAAAAGGCCGAGAAAGGTGCGCCGATTGATCATTTGCGCAGCTCCTGGGCACCGAGACCCCGGCGGGCGCGCACGAAATGTCCTCCGCCCAAATCGGCATAGGCAAGATCTCCGTCCGCTCCCTCGGAGAATTGCGGCCCCCATTTCTGCTTGGCTGCGGCGCCTTCGCTGCCCAGGGCGGAGAAATCCAGCGGCCGGTCCAGATCGGGGAATGGCACCGCCGCAAGCAGCGAGCGCGTGTAGGGATGAACGGGATCGCGCAGGATGATCTCGCGCGGCGCGATTTCGACGATGCGTCCACGCGCCATGACGGCAATCCGATCGGCCATATAGTCGACCACCGCGAGATTGTGCGAAATGAACAGATAGGTCAGGCCGAGTTCTTTCTGCAGGTCCTTGAGGAGGTTGAGGATCTGCGCCTGGACGGACACGTCGAGAGCCGAGACGGGCTCGTCGAGGATCAGAAGCTTCGGGCCTAGCGCCAGAGCGCGCGCAATTCCGATGCGCTGGCGCTGGCCGCCGGAGAAGCTGTGCGGATAGCGGCTCAAATAGTGCTTGTCGAGCCCGATCGCCTGCATCAGCGCCTTGACCTTCTCCTTGCGCTCCTCGCTATCGCCCCGCTCATGGATTTCCAGGGGCTCGCTCAGGATGTTGCGGATGGTCATGCGCGGGGAAAGCGAAGAGACCGGGTCTTGGAAAACCATTTGGATCTTCGTGCGTAGATTCATCAATTCATCGCCCTTGACGGCCAGCACATCGATCTTGCCGCTGCCATCATCGAAGGTGACGGAACCGCTATCGGCGGTGACACCCCGCATCAGGATCTTGCTGACGGTCGTCTTGCCGCAACCGCTTTCCCCGACCAGGCCGAGACATTCGCCGCGGCGAATATCGAAACTGACATCATCGACCGCACGGAACTTCATGCCATCCCTCCGCCCGAACAGCCCGCCGGCCTTCGAGGTGTAGGTCTTGGTCAGATTGCGTACGCTGAGCAGGACATCGGGCGCCGTGCCCGCAGCCGGCACACCGCTGCCGATAAGCTTCTTCTTGCTGGAGAAGGTACCGAGATTGACCGGGACATCCCGCAAGGATTTTAATCGCTCTCCCGGCTTCATGTCGAAATGCGGCACCGCCGACATCAGCGCCTTCAGATAACGATGCTGAGGCTGACGAAAGATCGTATCGACCGGACCTGCTTCCATGATCTCGCCGTGATAGATGACCACGACCTCATCGGCCATATTCGCAACGACGCCAAGATCATGGGTGATCAGCAGCATAGCCATGTTGAACGTCTGCTGGAGATTGCGCAGCAGGCCGAGAATCTGCGCCTGGATGGTGACATCCAATGCCGTCGTCGGCTCGTCGGCAATCAGCAGCGCCGGATTGCAGATCAGCGCCATGGCGATCATCGCGCGCTGGCGCATGCCTCCGGAAAGCTCGAAGGGATACATGTCGAAAGTGCGAACCGGGTCCTGAAAGCCGACGAGATTCAGCATCTCTTCCGTCTTTTCGCGCTGCTCGGCTCTGCTGGTGCCGGCGCTGTGAATGCGAAGCGCTTCACTGATCTGGTTGCCGACCGTATGTAGCGGCGACAGCGAGGTCATCGGTTCCTGGAAGATCTTTGCCATGCGCGCGCCACGCAGCCCGCGGATCGCGGCGCCGTCGCGCGGCAGCTGGAGGATATCGGTCGTCTGACCGTTGAGCGGATCGGTAAACAGAATCCGGCCGGTCGCCTTCGCCGCCGTTGGGAGGATGCCCATGATCGATTGGCTGATGATCGATTTGCCGGAGCCGGATTCGCCGACGAGCGCCGTAACCTTGCCCGGAAGCACTCTCAAGCCGGCATTCTTGACGACGCGCAGACTATCTCCGTAAAGGGAAAACGAGACGTCGAGGTTCTCGATACGCAGTAGATCAGTCCCTGACGCCATACATATTACTTCCCGCTCACATGACCTTTGTGGCCTTAGACGGCACACTAACGTAGGCCATAACGGGTGTCTAGCTGGTCAAAGCAATGCGGAGACTGTAAAAAAACTGTCGCCTTTCCAGTGATATATCGGCTTATGCTGAAGCGCGAGGCATGCGCAGTCACGGAGTCAGGTTTTCGACTTGAACACGGCTCTCGAACTTCTTGGCGTCCCTATGCAAGAGAATGACCTGTTCGGCCTCCGAGAGGCTGTCTGGTGCCGTCTCCTGAAAGATCTCGAGTGCGCCATTGGCTGGCGTCGCGGCTTTCGGGGAGACGACGGTGAAGCGCTGGCGCACACCGCGCAGCTTTTCCTCTCCCAACGTCCCCCATTCGCAATCGGTGTAGCTTGAGAAAGCCTGGCTCGCGACGACTTCGGTTGCATATTTCTTGGTCAGCGACTGTAGACGCTCGACCTCGTTGACCGCCGCGCCGAAGGCGGAAAACGTCAAGCGGTCCCTCAAGCCGACATTGCCGAACATGACGTTACCGACATGCAGGCCGATCCCGTAGCGCACTTCGCTCAAATTGCGCGACTGGCGATCGCTGTTGAGCGCCTTGACACGGCGTTGCGCCTCGAAAACGGCCGAAAGTGCGGCTTCGCAAGCCACCTTTGACGGGTCCTTGTGCCGCCCGCATGGATAGACGGCGAGAAATCCGTCGCCCAGGAAGCTCAGGATTTCGCCGCCATTGCGATTGAACGGCGCTGCGATCGCGTCGAAGAACTCATTGAGCGTATCAATATAGGCCTGGCGCCCTTCCTTTTCGGCATAAACTGTGGATTGCCGCATGTCGCCCATGACGAGGGCCGCGCGGATCGTCTCGCCGTCGCCGCGGCGAATCTGGCCGTTCAACACGCGCTTTCCCGCATCGCCGCCGAGATAGGTGGTCAACATATTGTTGGCGAGCTTGCCGAGGACCGCCATCTTGGCGGCCATGGCCAGATGATTCTGCATGCGCATCAGCGCGCCGATCATCTCTTCGCTGAAACCGCCGATGCTGTCGGTCGACCAGGAACCCATCATCCCCTGCACAGAGCCCGCGCCGAAAGTCTGCACGAAGGCCATATAGTCGGTGACCTTCTCCTTGCGCAGATCCTCAAAAATCGGAAATTCGACCGCGCCGTCGACATCGATCCGGCGACGCAGGTGCTGAAGATTGTTGGACAGGAGGTAATAGTAGGGGCTCTGCACGAAGCGTTCCGGCTTCTCGTTCCCATGCCGGTAGCCCTCGATCATCAAACCGCCGGCGCGCCGCCAGGTAAAGCCGAGCGCATCATAGAGCGGATGAAGCATGGAAAAGGTCAAATGCACGCGCTTGAGCGGCATCCCCGTCGCAGCCATGCGTTCGCAGAAGCCGCGAACGATGGTCTCCAGGTTTTCGCCCGTGAGCGCCGCCTGCGTCAGCCATTCCGCTACTTTATCAAGAAGAAGATCAGAAACACTCGAATGGATAGTCATTGTCCCCGCGGCCTATCTTGCAATGCCCGATGTCTCGCCGACCATGAAGCATCGGCTTCTTCGCCGACGCCCACTTCCGGAATTTCCGGCCTATCGTTCAAGGCTGGATGAAACAATCATTCAACGGCACCAGCGCGTTCCCATGCTACCCCTGGATCGCGCAGGCACCAGAAAAATCGACTGCATCTCTCACGCCCCCGCACCAGAAATGCAGCAAAACGACAGCCGTCGCAACCGGCGACTCCCGTTTTGTTCTCTTTCAGATAAGGCGCATATTCAGCTGAAACAATGGGCTAACCCGAAATGGGTCGATAAAAATCGCGACTGAAACTCCATGGCCAGCTGCGCGTGGCAATCGAAGATCACACGCCCGCGGCAAGCTCGGGCGGCCTCTTTTCCCGCAGCGCCATGGCTGCCATCGCATAACCCCCGCTCGCCCCGTCGATGAAATGCATGTGGTCGCGCATCAGCGGGGTCGGCACGAAACAGGTCATCAACGCGCTATCCTGGCGATGCAGACCAAAACGGCAGACACCCTCCGCCTCGGCCTGACGCAAGCGCGCCTCGATACGCTCAAGATGCGCGGCGTCGACATCGATCGTCATTTTCAGACCATCGTCGAACTTGCGAAAATCGGAATTCGCCGCGAGATCACGCCGGTAGATCTTGGCATCGAAAGTTGCGGTCCTCACCCCGAACTTATCGAGAACCCATACAAGCACGATCTGGGCATCGATAACAAGCTTGCGCCACCTGCGGTTGGCCGGCGCGACCAAAGCCCGCGCCTCGATATCGGCGCCACCGAAGCTCAATGCCGGCGTCGGACCTTCGACCGGGATGGGATGGCTGTCGCGGCTCTGCTCCGCGGATATGGCAATGATATCGGCAACCAGTTGCTGGAATTTCGGACCGCTTCCAGCGTCGCCCGGAATGGCGATAATCGAGACGATTTCGCCGTTCTGCGCCTTGATTGGATTCCAACGGCAGGAAAGACCCGTCAGATCGGGTTCCACCTTGGCCGGCATCGGCTCGACGATGAAGCGGCCCGCCTTCATCTGCCGCTCCGCCCAACTCGTGCCACCGCCGGAAAACATGGCATAGGAAACATAATCGCTCGGGCTGAAGCGGGCGACCCGAACGTCGAACCCCTCGCCGCGAATGGCGCCCATCGGCACCAAAGCCGTGCGCAGATCGAGCTGCAGCTCCTCCATCACCCAGCCCCGTACCGCCGCAAGCGCCTGTCTGGCCCGTTCCGCGCCGGAAGGTGGGACGGCGACCAATGCTCCATCCCCGCCGAAGGCGAAGGGATAGTCGCCTCGGTCCAAAGCGTTGAGTACGGCGGAAATCACGCTGGCGCCTGCCATATTGACCGATTTGTAATGTCCGGCGGCAATCGCCTTCGTGGAGCTGACGATATCGGCGATCGCAATCAGCCAGTCATCCGGTAGGGGCCGGTAATTGGCGCTGTCCGTCACGCCTTCGAAACGCGTGAAACCCGCAAGCTTATGGAAGAAATCATCATTGGATGGCTCGGCCATGATGTCCCCCTTCACTGAGCGCCGCGACAATCTATCCCTACAGCAAATGCGCCGAAAATCTAGCGGGTGGTCGACGCCGCAATGCTTGCCGTGCTACGCCCACTGCGGGAGAGGCACAAGACGCCAAGGATACTTCAAATACGATGAGCCGCCTCGATAGTTTCATTCGCCGCCTCAGCGCGCAGCGCGATATCCTCAATACCGTTGCCAACGAGGTGAAAATGCTTGGTGGCCCGGTGCTGGAGCTCGGTCTTGGCAATGGCCGCACCTTCGATCACCTGCGCGAACTTTTTCCCGATCGCCGCATCATTGCCTTTGACCGGTCGGTCAATGCCTACGGCCCTTCGATGCCGTCGGCCGACGATCTTATACTCGGCGAAATTAGGGACACGGCGAAAACCTTCATCGGCTCCAATGCCTCGCTCGCCCATGCCGATATCGGCACCGGCTACGAAGACAAGGATGCGATAACATTGACCTGGCTGCCCGAGATCATGGCTGGCGTGCTGGCATCGGGCGGGCTTGCGGTCAGCGGCCTTCCTCTCGATCATCCAGATCTCGAGGCGCTGCCCCTGCCGTCGACCGTCAAGGACGGCCGCTATTTCATCTATCGACGCAAATAGGCTCAGCGCAGAAACAGTAGGTCGAACTGTTCGCCTTCAACCGGCAGTTCGACCACCTTCATGATCCGCTCGCCGCCTTCGAAGAAGGCGAGACATTCGCTATAGTATCCGGCGAGATCGGCGATGAAGTCTTTGGTCTGCTCCTTGCCGTAGAATGCCGGGGTGAATTCCATATAAAGTGGCACTTTACGGGCCATCAGCGCGCTCATCGAACGGCAGGCAACCGGCTCATAGCCCTCAATGTCCATCCAGATCAGGCCGATATCGGCGGAATCGACGCCTGCCTGCAGGAGAATATCGCCGACCGGCAGGACAGGCACCGAGATCTTCTCGTCGGCCGCGCTCTGCCGCAATGCGCTGCTCTTGCCATGATTCTTGTGGTTGAGATAGAAATCGAGTTGCCCCTCGCGATCGCCGGCGGCGCAATTGACCGCCGCCACCATCTTCTGCAGGCCATTGTCGGCGATGTTGGCCTCCAGCAGGCGAAAATTGCGCGGGTCCGGCTCGACGCTGACGATGCGGTCATAGGCGCCGCTCAAGGCAAAATAGCAGGTCTGCGTGCCGATATTGCCGCCGAGCTCCAGGAGTGCCGATCCTTTGCGCAGCAGGCCACGCTCGCGCAACACGCTCAGCAGGCGGTCGACATGATCGCGCTCGAAATGCCCTTTGCGAAAAACCTTGCGGCCGATGTAGTCGGCCGGCGAGAAACTGAGGACGTGATCGCCGCAATCGACCGTCATCATCTTGACGCGGGGCCCAATCGCACTGACCAGGATATCCCGGCCCAGCCTGGTGTCGAAGAGGCGCGTGGCGATTGCATCGCGTTTGCGGCGAAAGGCTCGCTTCCAGTATTTTCTTGTGAGAATCCTGCGGTCGAACATGAGCGCCATCCCTACACCAGCGCCGTTCGATTGCAAACGGCGGAGATCGGCGCCTCAGGTCTCGGAAAATCAGGCAAAGTGGGCGCTCGCCTCCTTCGAGACGATATAGACCCGCAAGGGCTCACCCCGGCCTCTGACGGCGATCTCGCGGCTTTCGGTGCCGACAATATCTGCTTCCGAAAGCTGCGCCACCGGCTCCGAAAAGACCAGCGCGGTGTTGAATTCCTTGGCGACGCTTTCAAGGCGGCTGGCGACATTGACCGTATCGCCAATCGCCGTCACGTTCTTGACGGTGCCGTACCCCATCGAGCCTACCACAGCGAGGCCGGTATGGATGCCGATGGCGATTTCGAGCGGGGCGGCCAGTTCATCAGCGAGCTCCGCACTGAGCTTGTCGATCTCGCGGATGATCGCGGCCGCCGCCTTCAATGCCTGGCGATTGGCCTCTTTCGGGGTCGTGCGAAGGCCGAAGAGAGCCATGGCCCCATCACCGATGAACTTATCCATCCGGCCACCATTTTCCTCAACGATACGGCCGACGATGGCGAAATAGCGATTGAGCAGGAAAACGATGTCGAAGGGCAGCCTCGATTCCGTCAACGACGTGAAATGACGCAGATCGCAGAAGAAGACGACGATCTCCCGCTCGCGGCCGGGACTTGCCGCTTGGCTATAGACCGGAATTGTCGCCTCGGCCATCGGCGTCAGCAGCGGCACAACACTGACGTTTCCGGTTGGACGCAGCTGACAGGCAAGTCTGACATCCGGCGTGGCGCCGATACGGTTCAGGGTCTTCTGCTCCAACGGCTCAGGCGGCGGCAGGTTTTCCGCCCCCTCGATGATTTGCACGCGGCAGGTGGAACATTGCCCCTTGCCGCCGCAGACCGAATAATGGGGGATGCCGCCGAGACGGCTTGCCTCGAGCACGCTGAAGCCACGCGGCGCGTGCACGACTTCCCCGCCCGGGTAACGAATGGCGGCCTGATATTGCCGCTCTCTTAGCCTGCGATGCGCGCGGAAGGCGAAAAGAGCGGCGATCGACAGGCTGAAGGCGCCATAGAATCCGGCGCGGTACGGCCACAAGTCTTCCGCCATTTTACTGCCAGGCGCCGAGCCCGACTCGCCGAAGCTTCGCATGTCGCTGTAATAGCCGCCGGGATAGCCGCGCTCATCCTCCTGGGCGACCTCATGCACCACGGTCTTGCCCATTGCGGCAAAGCCGAGCAACGCGAGAACCGGCAAAACGATGGCAAGCGATAGCACGACCGGCGCGATCGCCGTGTACCAGGGGCGGTAGCGCAGCCAGAAATGAACGCCTATACACCCATGAACCCAGACGATCATAAGCACGAGCGACTGGCGCACACCGTTGAATGGTGACGTCACCCACAGGCTGCGCACGACCGCCTTATAGGTGTCGTGATAGCCGTAGACCTCGTGGACAATGCGTGTCGCAACGATATGGTCGATCAGCAGTAGGGGGACCAGCAGACCGGTGACGATCTGAAAAGCTTCGCCGGCGGGCATGACAAGCGTCCTGCGCTTGTAGAGCATTCGCAGCACGAGCAGGATATGCAGGATCAGCGCCCCATAGAGCAGCACGGTTCCGACCGGATTGCGCCAAACCGCCATGAACCAACGCTGCGCATGTTCGGCCATGCCGAGCGAGATCAGGCCGAGGGAATGGTTGGCCAGATGCATGATGACGAAAGCAAAAACGATCAGACCGGAGCCGAGACGGAGCTTTCGCACGAGGCGATCGGTTATGATTGGCTTTCTTGCCTCGATGGTCATCAAACCCAATGTATATTGCCCGTTCACAACAGATCCGAAAACGGCTATCGCCTATTCATCTACAGCGCCGCGCGTCATATATGACACGCAAAGATCGCTGTAGCACTTTTAACCTGCTGCATAATTTTATCCTCAAATCGATTCCGATTTAAGGAATTATGCAGTAGCCGCAACGCCGCATACTGTCGAGGATGCGGCTTTTTGAAGCAGGGACCTTATTGTCACGCAACCGGTCGGAATTCGGGCAATCTTTTCACGATTCGGGTTCCTGCCATCACTTAATCGTCAACCGTGTGACGACATCATGAAGATTGCCTTTTACGCTCCCTTGAAGTCACCTGCCCATTCGGTCCCGTCCGGTGACCGGCTGATGGCCCGCCAGATCATCGCAGCATTGAAGATGGCGGGACATCAAGTCGAAGTCGCTTCCGAATTGCGCAGCTTCACGCCCACCCCGGAAGCCGGCCCACGTATGGAAATCGCCCGACAGGCGCAAGCCGAAGCAGGCCGCCTGATCGAGCGCTGGCAAAGCGAGGCAGCGCCTGATCTGTGGTTCACCTATCATCCCTATTACAAGACGCCCGATCTCATCGGCCCGTTCGTCGCCAGGAGGCTTAATATCCCCTATGTCACGGCCGAGGCTTCCTATTCCCGCCGTCATGACGAGACTGGCTGGAGCGAGAACCAGCGCCTTATCGCCGATGCGGTAAGGCTGGCGGCCGTCAATCTGTGCTTTACCGAGCGCGACCGGATCGGTTTGCTCGATGCGATCCCCGATGGCCGCTACGAGCGCTTCCTTCCCTTCATCGATACTGCGCCCTTTGCACGCTCCTCCCCCGATCCGCGACGGCTGATTGCCGTGGCGATGTTGCGGAAGGGCGACAAGTTTGACAGCTACGCCATGCTGGCGAGCGCGCTCGATCTTATCCGCGATCAGGATTGGACCCTCACCATCATCGGCGATGGGCCGATGTGGGCCGAGGCAAGGTCGTTGTTTTCCACATTCGGCGAAAGCCGCATCATCTGGCGCGGAGAGCGTTCCACCACAGAGATCGCGCAAGAACTGGCAACCGCCGGCCTTTATGTCTGGCCCGGCTGCAACGAAGCCTATGGCCTCGCCTATCTGGAGGCGCAGGCGGCGGGCCTGCCCGTCGTCGCGCAGGCAACGGCCGGCGTGCCTGAGGTGGTGATGGCGGACAGGACGGGACTTTTGACAACGGAAGGCGATATCACGGCCTATGCCGGTGCTATCGCTCGACTTTTGAACGATCAGAACCTGCGGCAGAGCATGGCAGACGCAGCCTATCACTTCGTGCATCGGGAGCGTTCCTTGACCGCCGCGTCGCAGCGGTTGGAAACCATTCTTCGAAACCATCTGGGAGACACCTATTATGAGCGATAGAGCCGATTGGCAGCCCCTGCGTGACGAGCTGCGGCGATGGAGCGAGGCAGGACGGAAGGTAAAATTCTGGTTCCGCGACGACGACGCCATCGAGCCGACCCCTGCCCTCGACCGGCTTCTGTCGCTTGCCAATCGTTTCGACGTGCCGATGGCTCTGGCGATCATTCCGGGACCGACGGGCGAGGCACTCGCCGAGCGCCTAAAGCGGGAAAGCCACATCACCGCCACGGTGCATGGCTGGACGCATCAAAACTATGCTCCTGAGGAAACCAAAAAGCAGGAGCTCGGTCTGCATCGGCCGCAGTCGATCGTGCTCGACGAGCTGCACCGCGGCTTCGATAAGCTGAAGACCCTTTACCCACAACAGTTCGTGCCGCTGTTGGTCCCGCCGTGGAACCGGATCGATGATGCGCTGCTGCCGCATCTCGCCCCCTTCGGCTATCGTGCCGTCTCCGTTTTTGGATTGGCAAAACAGGCCCCCATCGGCTTGATCAACACCCATATCGACATCATGAGATGGCACGGCGTACGTGGTGGTTTGCCGCATGCCGAAGTAATCGGGCGTCTCGTGGAAGAACTCCGGATCCGTTTCGACGGCCACGACGAACCGATCGGAGTGATGACACACCATCTCGCCCACGACGATCTCGCCTGGGATTTCGTCGAGACCCTGTTCAGGGAGACGGCTGATCATGCCGCCATCGAATGGCGGCCGATCAACCATTTCATACACTAGGTGTCGTATTACGCTCAGCCGAGTTCCTGGGCGAGCCCGATGAGCAGGCCTTCAGGCCCGCGGATATAGCAGAGCCGATATGCGTTGCCATACTGGACGACTTCGCCAACGAGCTGCGCGCCGCGCATGCGAAGCCTTTCAAGGGTGTTGTCGATGTCGTCCACGGCAAACATGACGCGGAGATAACCCAAAGCGTTGACCGGGGCATTGCGATGATCCGCGACGACAGGCGGCGCAAGGAAACGGGAGAGCTCGAGCCGACTGTGACCATCAGGCGTGCGCATCATGGCAATTTCGACGCGCTGATCGCCCAGGCCGGTGATACGCCCGGCCCACTCTCCTTCGATCGTGGCCTGCCCTTCGAGCTCAAGGCCAAGTTCGCGAAAGAAATCAATCGTCCCTGCCAGGTCTTCGACGACGATTCCGACATTATCCATCCGTTTGACGGCCATGCTTGCAACCTCCAGGGCATCGGTCCAGCCTACAAGCTGTCGCCTGATCTAACAATGGATGTTCGCCGCCAACGGCCTCTCAGAGCTGCAGCGATTGCCCGTCAAAGGCGAAGAACGCCTCGGGGAAGCTCTTCTGCGCATCGCGCTGCATGTCATCCAGTTCGCGATCCGTGCGGCCGGGCGCATGATGGAACATGGCAAGCCGCTTGGCGCCAGCCTTCTTGGCGAGCTTGATGCCCTCCTGCCATGTGGAATGGCCAAAACCCAGATATTTCTGCATCTCCGTTTCGAGATAGGTCGCATCGTAGATGGCAAGATCTGCATCCGCCATTAGCTCAAGCGCCGCCTCATCGAGTTTGCCTGCCACATGCTCGGTATCATAGACCATGGCGATCACCCGGCCCGCCCATTCGATACGATAGCCGATACAGCCGCCGGGATGATTCAGCCTCGTGGTATGGATGACGATGCCCGGATGTGGCTTCAACGTATCGCCGGCGGCGAAATCACGGAAATTCATCGCCGCGCGACAGATATCGGGTTCGACGGGGAACCATGGCGGCCGCATGAACTGGCCGATCAGCTGCCGCGTCGTCGTCTTGCCCGCCAGATGGCCCGACCACAGATCGACGCTGACGCGCGGATCGTATATCGCGTTGAAGAAAGGCAAACCGATGATGTGATCGTAGTGGGAGTGGGTAAAGAAGAGATCGATGTTGCGGACCTCCTCCTTGGCAAGAGACGCGGCCGCTTCACGCAAACCCGTTCCGGCGTCGAATAAGATATGCCTGCCGTCATGCCGTAACTCAATGCACGACGTGTTACCGCCGTACCGCTCAAATTCCGGTCCCGATACAGGGATGCTCCCCCGCACGCCCCAAAATTTCAGCTCAAAACTATCGTTGTTCATGGAAGTTTTTACACCATTCCCCTTTCGGTCAAAAAAAGCACACTTTTGCTATCGTGCGAAGCCAGCAATTTCTAAAAGTCGTGCAGTGGTAAAAACTGGATCTCATCGGCCAGCCGACACAGATCGTTGGGCGGATTGCCGCCAACGGATCGCACAGACCTAATATAGGTATGAAATGGCAGAATAGATAAGAGGCGGGAATTTGCGCGTGGTTCTGATGGGCTAATCTATATTAGACCGCAACGAAATGCGAACCTTTGCGAGAGACTGAGAAGATTTGTCCGAGACTTGCGCGCTTCTATCCTAGAGCGTGGCGGCCGAACGTGCCGCCTGTTCGTAATAACCAGACAATGCCCTGAGATGCGAAGCGATATCGGAGAGATCGTCTTGCGAGAGACCCGATACTTTCGTTGCCTCAACCAGTAGCCGCTCGCGAATTTCGGTATAGCGCTTCAGCGCGTCCAGTCCCTTATCGGTGACCCGGATGGTCTTTTCCTTGCCGGCCTTGCCGCTCTTGACGAGGCCAGCCGCCTCGAGCTTCTTGATGGCATAATTGGCGACATGCGTATCTTCGATATCGAGGACGAGACAGAGATCGGCGAGCGTTTTCGGCCGGTCGCGATGCCGCACGGAATGGATGATCAAGATCTCGACCGGCGAAAGGCCAGGCACGCCGGCCGCTGCCATGCAGCGCACCAGCCACCGATTGAAGGCATGGGAAAAGAGGATCGACCCGTATTCCAGCTCCGACAGAGCCGGCGAGCTGCCGCCTGCCAGATGTGCCGACGATACGATCAATTCGCGTCGCTTACTCTTTTCCTCGGACGTCACCTGAAAACTCCTTCGAACCGGACCAAAGCTCGGCAGATTCATGGGCCGAACGTCAATAGCCGCTCGGCTCCTGTGCTCGGTTCCTATTTGTCCCGCTTTCCGTAGCCGCCGCCTGTGGGAGTGACTACTGTGAAGGCTTCACCGGCCTCAAGCACGGTATGGGCCGAGCCGATCAGTTCTTCAATCCTGCCATCGTTGCGACGGACATAATTGCGACCGGTCTGTCCTGCTTCGCCGCCCTTGATGCCGAAGGGTGCCACGCGCCGATGGCCCGACAGGACCGCGAACTCCAACTTCTCACGTGTGCGGATCGTGCGTTGCGTGCCGTTGCCGGAGTTCCATTTGCCGCGGCCGCCGGAGTTCGGACGAATGTGGAAATCCTCCAGCACCACCGGGAAGCGCGTCTCGAGGATTTCGGGATCGGTGAGACGCGAGTTGGTCATATGCGTGTGGACAGCGTCAGCGCCATTGAAGCCCGGTCCTGCCGGCGCACCGGAGCAGATCGTCTCGTAGTACTGATAGACATCGTTGCCGAAGGTCAGGTTGTTCATCGTACCCTGAGCTGCGGCAAGCGCCTCGACCGCGCCGAACAGGCAGTTGGTCACGGCCTGGCTGACCTCGACATTGCCGGCAACGACGGCGGCCGGATATTCCGGCGTCAGCATCGTGCCTTCGGGGATAATGATGCGGATCGGGCGGAGGCAGCCGGCATTCATCGGAATATCGGCCTCGACGAGCACACGGAAGACATAGAGGACGGCGGCGCGTGTGACGGGCTGCGGCGCATTGAAATTGTCCGGGCGCTGCGCGGACGTGCCGGTGAAATCGACCGTCGCCTCGCGCTTGTCCTTGTTGATCGAGATCTTGACGACGATCTTGCAGCCCTGATCCATTTCGTAGCTGAATTCGCCGTCCGACAGACGATCGAGGACCCGGCGCACGCTTTCCGCTGCATTATCCTGAACATGACCCATATAGGCGTCGACGACATCTTCGCCGAAGAGCGTGATCATCTTTTTCAGCTCGGCGACGCCCTTTTCATTGGCGGCGACCTGGGCCTTGAGATCGTTGATATTCTGCGCCAGCGTGCGCACGGGATAGCGGGCGCCCGTCAAAAGCTTGGTAAGCTCCGCTTCACAGAAGCGGCCGCGATCGAGCAGCTTGAAATTGTCGATATAGACGCCTTCCTCCTCGATATGGGTGGCAAGTGGCGACATCGATCCCGGCGAAATGCCGCCGATATCGGCGTGATGGCCGCGGCTGGCGACCCAGAAGCGGATCTTCTGACCGGCATCATCAAAGACCGGGGTACAGACCGTGAGGTCAGGCAGATGCGTGCCGCCATTATAGGGCGCATTGATGAGGAAGACGTCGCCCGGATGGATGACGGCGTTTTCGCGGATCGCGGTTGCGACCGACGCATCCATCGAGCCCAGATGAACCGGCATGTGCGGCGCATTGGCAACCAGATTGCCTTCCGCATCGAAGACGGCGCAGGAGAAATCCAGCCGTTCCTTGATGTTGACCGAATAGGCCGTGTTCTGCAGAGTCATGCCCATCTGCTCAGCGATCGACATGAAGAGATTGTTGAAGATCTCCAGCATGACGGGATCGGCCTTGGTGCCGATGGCATTGCGCTCGGGCAGCGCCTTGATGCGCGTGAGGACGATATGATCCCTCGCGGTCAGCTGCGCCTGCCAGCCGTCCTCGATGACGATCGTCTGGTTCGGCTCGATGATGATGGCCGGACCGGTCACGGTCTGGCCGGGCTTGATCGCCTGACGCAGGACGACGGCCGCATCGTGACCTGCTCCGTTGGAGTAGAAGGAGGTGCGCCTCACAGCCTCGGCTTCACCTTCGGCTCTCGTCTCCAGCTCGACTGTGATATCGGCGGCAGCGCCGCCGATCGTTTCAATTTCGACGGCCTCCACGACCAGAGGCTTGTCTTCGGCAACGAAGCCGAAGCGGCGCTTGTGCAGCGTCTCGAATTGGCTGCGCAGCCGCGAGGGCTTGTCGATCTCGGGGAAAGTCGTTTCGACCGCCAGCAGCGTATCGGTGCCAGCATAGCGGATATGGGCGCGCTGGACCGTCTTGATCTCGGCCGTTGCGACACCTTGGGCTTCCAATTCGGGCACGCATTCGCCACGCAGTTCGCTGCCAAGCGCTGCGATGGCGGCAGGTGCGGCATCATCGAGGGAAACGCCGAGTGCCTTCTGGCGCGTTGCGCGGATATCGGCAAGGCCCATGCCATAGGCGGAGAGAAGGCCGGACATCGGATGCAGAAGGATGCTCTTCATGCCGAGCGCATCGGCCACCAGACAGGCATGCTGGCCACCGGCGCCGCCGAAGCAGTTGAGCGCATAGCGCGTCACGTCATAGCCGCGCTGCACGGAGATTTTCTTGATCGCCTCGACCATATTGGCAACCGCGATGCGGATAAAGCCGTCGGCAACGTCCTCCGGGCTTCGCCCATCGCCAATTTCGGCTGCGAGGGATGCGAACTTGGTCCGCACCGTCTCGACATCGAGCGGCTGATCCTGGTTGGGTCCGAAAATGGAGGGGAAGAATTCCGGCAGCAGCTTGCCGGCCATGACATTGGCATCGGTGACCGCCAGCGGACCGCCATTGCGATAGCAGGCCGGACCCGGAAAGGCGCCGGCAGAATCTGGGCCGACGCGGAAGCGATCACCATCGAAATGCAGGATCGAACCGCCGCCGGCCGCGACAGTGTGGATCAGCATCATCGGCGCACGGACGCGGACGCCCGCCACCTCCGTCTCGAAGGCGCGCTCATATTCGCCATCGAAATGCGCCACATCCGTCGAGGTGCCGCCCATGTCGAAGCCAATGACATTGGCAAAACCCGCCTGCTCGCCGGTTTTCGCAAGGCCGACCACGCCGCCAGCCGGACCCGAAAGGATCGCGTCCTTGCCCTGGAACATGTCGGCGGCCGTCAATCCGCCTGACGACATCATGAACATGACGCGCGCGCCGGTGCGCTCGACATCGAGCTCATCGCAGACCTGGCGGATGTAGCGGCCGAGCACCGGCGACAGATAGGCGTCGATGACAGCCGTATCGCCGCGGCCGACGAGCTTGATCAGCGGTGAGACCTCATGACTGACCGAAACCTGCTCGAAGCCAACGGATCTGGCGATCCTCGCGACCGCAGCCTCATGCGCCGGAAATTTATAGGCATGCATGAAGACGATGGCGACAGATCGGTAACCCCTAGCCAGGAGATCGCGCAGCGCAGCTTCCGCAGCTTTTTCATCCAGAGCCAGTTCGACGGTGCCGTCGGCAAGCACCCGCTCCTCGATCTCGATAACATCTTCGTAAAGCGCTTCCGGCTTGACGATCTCGGTCGCGAAGATCTTCTTGCGCTCCTGATAGCCAATGCGCAGCGCATCGCGGAAACCTTTCGTCGTCACCAGAGCAAGGCGCTCGCCCTTGCGCTCGAGCAGCGCATTGGTGGCGACCGTCGTGCCCATGCGGACCTCGCCGATCGCACCTTCGGGAACCGACTCACCTTTGCCGAGACCAAGATGCAGGCGGATGCCATGAACGGCTGCATCGCGGTAAGCTTCGGGATTTTCCGAGAGGACCTTGCGGGCGTGAAGAGTGCCAGACGGATCGCGCCCGACCACGTCGGTAAAGGTACCGCCGCGATCGATCCAGAAATCCCAACGACCCGAAATCTTCTCTGACAAGCCCGCCTCCAGCAGCATTACGCCAACAACGATGATAATATATCGATAAATCGTCAACGTTTTGTCGTCAACATAAATTGCGGAATGCGGGCGCATTCGGCACCGACATGTAGGACTGGCAGGAGGGAAGCGACAGTCCAGTCGCGATCATCCAGACCCGTTAGGTCGGCGGCGCAACCGTTCCTGAAACGATGAATCGTCATGAAATGCGAGCGCGAAGCGGCTGCCAAAACCGGCGCTAGTGCAGACCGCCGACGCCGAGCAGACGCTCGACCGCACCATGATCCGCAGCCAGCGCCTCGGGCGTTCCCTTCCAGGCCAGTCGGCCGCGCTCCAGAATGATGACATCGCTGGCAAAATCCAGCGCGCTCTGAATGCGTTGTTCCACCAGCAGGATCGTCATATCGCCCGATTTGGCAAGCTTGGCGAAGGCGGCCATCAGCTCCTCGCAGATGACGGGGGCAAGCCCCTCCAGCGGCTCGTCGAGAAGCAGGACGGAAGGACGGCCGAGAATCGTGCGGGCCGTCGACAGCATCTGCTGCTCGCCGCCGGAAAGCTGGTTGCCCAAATTTCTGCGGCGTTCCTTCAGGCGCGGAAACATGTCATAGGCCTCCTGCAAAGCGCTCTTCGACCGTCCCTTCAGCCCAACCGAGAGATTTTCCTCCACCGTCAACGTCGGAAAGACGTCGCGCGTCTGCGGCACGTAGCCGAGGCCGTGATGGGCGCGTCTGGCGCTCGGCAGGCCGGCGATGTCGGACGAGCCCAGCCGGATCCGGCCATCATAGCGTCGGGTCTGCCCAGCAAGGGTGGCCAGCAGCGTGCTCTTGCCCATGCCGTTGCGGCCGAGCACGGCGAGCCGTCCGCCGGCCGGCACGGAAAAGGAAACGCCTTCCAGCACCCGTGTCGGACCATAGCCGGCCGACAGATTTTCGACTTCAAGCGGCGTGGCCGGCATTGGCGTAGCTCCCTAGATAGGCTTCGCGGACGCGCGCATCCTGCGTCACGTCTTTCGGCGATCCGTCAAATATGATCGTGCCGGCCGCGAGCACCACGACGCGCTTGGCAAAACGGAAAACGAGGTCCATGTCATGCTCGATCA
This sequence comes from Rhizobium pantanalense, assembly GCF_030182525.1. Lineage (NCBI taxonomy): Bacteria > Pseudomonadati > Pseudomonadota > Alphaproteobacteria > Hyphomicrobiales > Rhizobiaceae > Rhizobium > Rhizobium pantanalense. Next base: position 32,143 of record NZ_JAQJCH010000002.1, on the reverse strand, counting down.
TCAGCACGGCGAGATCGGCGGGCAGATCGGCCAACGCCTGCTCGATGCGGCCCGTATCGCTCTGCGGCACGCCGGCTGCAGGCTCGTCGAGCAGAAGCACCTTCGGCTTCAAGGCCATGGCGATGGCGATTTCCAAGAGGCGCTGCTGGCCATAGGCGATTTCGCTGACTTTGCGATGCGCGAGGGACGCAAGCCCGAGTGTGCCGAGCAGTTCCTCCGTTTCGGTCATGACATCGTGCATAGTGAGAAAATTGCCGAACATGCGGCTGGAACGGCCGATCCGCTGCAGCACCGCCATGCCGACATGCTCGGCCGGCGTCATATCCTGAAACAGCCTGGTCACCTGGAACGAACGCACCAGCCCGCGCCTCACCCGGCCGATAGCATCGACCTTATTGACGTTCTGACCGCCGATGCGGACCTCGCCGGAATCCGCCTGCAGATTGCCAGTAACGAGATTGACGAAGCTGGTCTTACCCGCGCCGTTCGGGCCAATGAGAGCAACGCGATCTCCCGGCGCCATCGACAAGCTGACATTGTTAGTCACCGTCAGACCCCCGAACGCCTTCTTCAGATTCCTGACTTCGAAAATAGCGCTCATGCCTGCGCCTCCCGCCGGCGAGCCATATAAGCGGCGACCGTGCCGTAGATGCCCTTGGGCGCGAAGAGAACAACGAGGATGAGAAGCGCGCCGACGATCGTCAGCCAATGGAAGGGGTTGGCGGCGGAGACATAATCCTCGAAGAGCATGAAGATCAGCGTGCCGACAAGGGCGCCGAACAGCGAGCCGGTGCCGCCGAGCACGAGCATGACCAGCGCCTCGGCTGATTGCGTGAAAGACAGGCTGTCAAGGCCGACGACCTGCGTCGAGATCGCGTTCAGCGCGCCGCCGATACCGGCAACGGCGCCGGAAATCATATACATCTTGATGAGCGCCACTTTCGGCGATGCACCCATGGCGCGGATGCGCAACGGATCCTGGCGGATACCGCGGCACAGCATGCCGAAGGGCGAACGCACGAGGAAACGCAGCAGCACAAGCACGATCAGCAGCAGCGCCACGCCATAGAAGTAGGCCGTATGCCCGTAAAGATCGAACTCGAAAACACCGAACAGCGGATCGGCTGAAATGCCCGACAAACCGTCGCTGCCACCTGTCCAGCTCGATGCCTTGTTGGCGAACTCATGGAACAGATAGACCAGCGCGATCGACAGCACGAGCTGCGGCAATCCATGCGCTCTCAGGATGACGACGCCACAGATAAGCCCCGCGACGGCTCCGGCGACGATTCCGGCAAGCGTCATCAGCAAGGGATCGTTGATGCCGTAATGGGCGGATGCGATGCCGGCCGCGTAGGCACCGGCGCCGAACAAAGCTGCGTGGCCGAGCGTCGCTACGCCGCAATAGCCAGTGATGAGATCGAGCGACAGCACGAGAAGCGCGATCGCGATCAGCCGCGTGAGAAGAGCGAGATTATCCGGAAACAACAGGTAGCCGGCGGCGGCTGTGACGACGATGACCGCGACTGCGATCAGGTCTTGCCCAAATGTGCGATGTCTGGTCACGATTGGTGCGGCCTCTCTTTCAAACGTCAGCGCCAAGTTACTTCATTCTCCCGGCAAAGCCGCGCGGGAAGACGCAGACGATGGCAATGACGGCCAGATAGAAGAAGAATTCCCCATATTCCGGCATGAGGTAACGGCCTGTTGTATCGATGCAGCCGAGGATGAGGCAGGCGAGCAGCGCGCCGGAGATGGAGCCGGCACCGCCGACCGAGACGACGACGAGAAACGTCACCATGTAGCGCAGGGCATAATAAGGCTCGACCGGCAGGAGTTCCGCACCCACCACACCGCCGAAGGCAGCAAGCCCAACGGCAATGGCGAAGCTGACCGCATAGACGATTTCCGTCCTGACGCCGAGAGCGGCCGCCATCGCGGCATTATCGACGGAAGCGCGCAGCTTCACACCGAAGGAGGTTTTCTCGATCGTGTACCACAAGGCCAGGGCGACGATGAGGCCGCAGGTGATCGCGAAGATACGATGGGTACCGATGGTGCGGAAGCCAAGATCGACGGAGCCCTGCAGGCTGCCCGGCAAGGGGATGGTCTTCAAAGTCGGACCGAAAACATAATTGGCGATGCCGATGATGCAGAAGGTGATGCCGATCGTCATCAGCACCTGCGTCAACTCAGGCGCACCATAAATGCGCCGATAGAGCAGCCGTTCGATCGGGATGGAGATGATGACCGTGCCGACGACCGCCAGCAATACGGCCGCTCCATAGCCGAGCCCCAGATCCCTCGCGGCATAGGAGGCAATATAGCCGCCGATCATGGCAAAGGCGCCGTGGGCCAGATTGACGACGCGCATCAAACCCATGGTGACGGAGAGACCGATGGAAATGACGAACAGCACCATGCCGTAAGCGAGGGCATCGACTGCTATGCTGAGCACGGTTTGCATTGATATCGCTGGTCCGGTTGTTGTTGCGCGACCGCTTTCATCAGGTGGCTGAACGGGCACTTCCGCTCAGCCACGTCAGGTTCGGAAGCGCCTTACTTCACGGCGGCAAGGCCGGGATCGCCCTGCTTCTCGAAGGTCTGGATTTCCTTGTTGTAGTACTTGCCGTCATCGCCCTTGGCGACCTCGCGCAGATAGATGTTCTGCGTGATATGCCGGCTTTCCGGATCGATGGTGACGGGGCCGCGCGGGCTGACCCAGGACAGGCCCTTCACGGCATCGACGGCCTTCTGCGCATCCTGCTTGCCGCCGGTCGCCTCGATCATCTTGTAAATGACATGCATGCCGTCGAAGGCGCCCACGGCCGGGAAGGTCAGTTCGGCCGGATTGCCGATCGCCTTGTCGGCAGCGGCGACGAAAGCTTTGTTTTCGGGCGAGTCATGCGAAATCGCGTAATGAAAGGTCGTCTGCATGCCGAGCGCGGCATCGCCAAGCGCCGGCAGATCGGACTCCTGCGTCAGGTCGCCCGGCGCAAAGAGCTTGATGCCGGCGGACTTCAGGCCATTCTCATTATAGGCCTTGACGAAGCCGAGCGTGGTCGGGCCGGAGGGCAGGAAGGCGAAGACGCCCTGCGCACCGGAATCCTTGACGCGCTGCATGATCGGGCTGAAGTCATTGGTCGAGAGCGGCATACGGATCGCCTGCACCACTTCGCCACCCTGCTTTTCGAAGCCAGCCTTGAAGGCGTTTTCGGCATCGACGCCCGGACCGTAGTCGCTGACGACGGAGATGACCTTCTTCACGCCGGCATCAAAGGCGACCTTGGCGATCGGAGTCGAGGTCTGCCAGGTGGTAAAGGACGTGCGCACGACGAGCGGGCTCTTTGTGACGATCGCCGACGTCGCGGCATTGAAAATCACCATGGGCACATTGGCCTGCTTGAGGATCGGTGTTACGGCCATCGCATCCGGGGTAAAGTAGAAGCCGGCGAGATACTGAACCTTCTCCTTGACGACGAGCTCCTGGGCGAGCGACTTCGATTGGGCGGGATCAGCTGCCGGCAAGTCGCGGTAGATCACCTCCACCTCATCATTGCCGACCTTCTTGCCGTTGACGGCCATATAGGCGTCGATACCGGCCTTGAAATTCTTGCCCTGCAGCGCGAACGGGCCGGAAAACGGACCGATGACGCCGATCTTAATAGTATCGGCATAGGCAGCACCGCCAAGAGCAACGGCCGCGATAGCGGCCAAGACAAACCGTTTCATTTTCTCTCCTCCCGGCAGCCGTTTTTTTGAGCTGCCCTTGATCATTCAAATTCTGATCATCACCAATTTCTCATGGGAAATGGTGATGTAAAATGAAATAAAACCTTGCTTCCATACCAATTCAGTTATGAATGGCGACGAATATCCTGCTCGGCTGTCGTTCCCAAGCGCTTGATCGAACCGACCAGTTGCAACGCGTGGCGCAACGAAGCTGCCGTTGCCACCACCATAGGGGGCAATAGCAGCCATTCCAATGTCCAGGCGGCGCCAGAGCGCTCCTGCTCGTGTACCAGCGACTGGTGAATGCCCGAAAGCTGCACCGCATTGAAGCGGGCAAACGTGACCAGCGTTTCGGCAGCGACCGGGTTTTGTTTGTGCGGCATCGCCGATGAACCGCCGCCGCCGGCAAGCTCGATCTCGTCGCCCGCCTGCGTCAGAAGTGCGACATCCTGGCCGATCTTGCCGAGGCTGCCCGAGATCATGGACAAGAGCCCGGCAAGTTCGGCAATGCGCCCCCTTTGGCTCTGCCACTGCGGCTCGTCCGTCAGGCCGAGCGCCTGTGCCAGCGAGCTCCTGATTTCGACCGCTTGCGGCCCGAATTTTTCCAGCGTGCCGGCGGCCCCACCGAACTGTAGCGGGAAACTCTCCTGCGTCAGCCGATCGCGATATTGATCGAGCGGATGCTGCCAAGCCCGCAGCCGATCGGACACTGTGATTGGGATCGCCGCCTGCATCCGGGTACGACCCATCAGCCGGTTCGATCCGAAACGCTCATCCAGTTTGGTGAGCGCGGAGGATACGGCGAAGAGACGGTTGCTCAGAATGAAAGCGGCGGCCGTCAGGCGCAGCATAAGGCTGGTGTCGATGACATCCTGGCTGGTGGCGCCGAAATGGACATGTTTGCCGGCATCCTCGCCGACCGCCTTGCGCAGTTGCCGAACGAGATCCGGCACGACGACACCATCCGATGCCGTTGCCTTCTTCAGGCTTGGCAGATCGGGCTCGAAACTGGCGCAGACCTTAGCGATATGCGTAGCTGCATCCTGCGGGATCAGCCCATATCGCGCCTCGACCTCGGCAAGTGCCGCTTCGAAAGAGAGCATAGCGCGGATATCTGATTTGGCCGAGAAATAGGCCGCGATCTCCTCGTCACCGAGAAGGCCAGACAGGAATGGATGATCGAAGGGAGAAACGCTCATGGCCTATATATCGAGGAAAACCGTTTCTTTGTCGCCCTGCAAATGGATGTCGAAGGTGTAGACGGAGCCTTCCTTGTGAGCGATCAGCGTTGCCAAGCGCTCCTTGTGTTCGATACGAGTAAGCAAGGGATCCTCCGCGTTGGCGGCAGTTTCTTCCGGAAAATACATCCGCGTGTGCAGACCAATATTGATACCGCGCGCAACGATCCAGACGGTGATATGCGGCGCCATCTTGCGGCCGTCCTTGAAGGGAACGCGGCCCGGCTTGATGGTTTCGAAGCGGAAAACGCCATCGGTGGAATTGGTCGGGCAGCGGCCCCAGCCGGTAAAATTCGGATCAGCCGTGCCGCGCAGCTCCGACGGGCTGTTATAAAGCCCGGCGCTGTCGGCCTGCCAGATTTCGAGGACGGCATCCTTGACCGGCGCTCCAGCACCGTCGAGCACCCTGCCCGTCACTGTGATACGCTCGCCGAGCGTCTTGTCGTTGACCATGATCGAGCCGAGGTCGGTTTCGTAGACGCCGCCGATCTCGCTGTAATTCGGCGTCAGGCCGATATGGACGTAAGGCCCTGCCGTCTGCGACGGCGTTTCCTTGAGGTAACCGAGATCCTGTACCATCAATTGCCCTCCAGCCGGTTTTCGAACAGGGTCGAACGGCGACCGCGCAGCACGATATCGAATTTATAGGCGCGGGCATCCATCGGGATCGTATTGCCCCAGTCGAGCGGCGCAATCAGCTGCTCGATCGCTTGTCTGTCGGGGATCGTGCCGACGATCGGACATTTCCAGATCATCGGATCGCCCTCGAAATACATCTGCGTGATCAGCCGTTGCGCAAAGCCATGACCAAAGACGGAGAAGTGAATATGCGCGGGGCGCCAATCGTTGACGCCGTTCGGCCAGGGATAAGCGCCGGGACGGATGGTGCGGAAGGCATAGTGTCCTTCATCATCGGTGATGGCGCGGCCGCAGCCGCCAAAATTCGGATCGATGGCGGCGAGATAGGTTTCCTTCTTATGACGATAGCGCCCGCCGGCATTGGCCTGCCAGAATTCGAGCAGCACGCCCGGCACCGGCCGGCCACGCTCGTCGAGTACACGACCATGCACTATGATCCGTTCACCGATGGCGCTTTCGCCGGGTTTGGCGAAATTATGGATCAGGTCGTTGTCGAGCTCGTTCAATATGGAATGGCCGAAGACCGGCCCGGTGATTTCCGAGATCGTGCCGTCGAGCGAGAGCAATGCGCGCTGGGGCGAGCGCAGCACGGAGGTCTTGTAGCCGGGCGCAAAGGCTGGCGGATGCCAGGCGCGGTCCCGGGCGAAAAAGGCGCCCGTCTCGGGCTTGCTGTTGCTTCTATCGGACATGTCTGCCTCGCTTCATGCCGCCTGCTCGGCGTCCATCTGTTCGAAAACCTGCTTGGCGATCTTGATCGCGTGGTTTGCGGCCGGCACACCGGCATAGATCGCCACATGCAGAAGCGCCTCGCAGATATCGTCGCGCGTCGCGCCGGTGTTGCGCGTGGCGCGCACATGCATGGCCACCTCGTCATCCTGACCAAGGGCTGCCAGCAGCGCGATCGTCACGATGGAGCGCTCGCGCCGGCTGAGCGTCGGGCGCGACCAGACATGCCCCCAGGCTGCCTCGGTGATCAGCTCCTGGAAAGGCTGGTCGAAATCGGTCACGGCCTGCTGGGCGCGATCGACATGGCCGTCGCCGAGCACAGCGCGGCGTGTCGCCATGCCCTGAAGATAACGCTCAGATGGCGCGGTGGGATCAATCATCAGGCTTGTTCTCCACGCAGGACGACGTCGATGAAGGCACGGATGACTTCGGTCAACGCCTCGGGTTGCTCGACGCAGGGGATATGGCCGGCGTCCTTGATCACTTCATAGCGTGCATTCGGAATGAGCTTTGCCGTCGACAGCACCAGCTCGGGCGGCGTCGAACCGTCCTGATCACCGACGATGCAGATGGTGGGCACGGAGATCTTGGCGGCCGCCTCGGTCAGATCGGCATCGCGAAGCGCCTCGCAGGTAGCCGCGTAGCCCGCAACCGGCTGGCGGATCAGCATGTTGCAATAGCCGGCATAGGCGAGGTTTTCCGGCCGGCGGAAGGCGGACGTGAACCAGCGCTCCATGATGGAATCGACAATGGATTCGATACCATCAGCCTCGACCTTGGCGATGCGGGCATTCCAGCTCTCGGCCGTGCCGATCTTGTGCGCGGTGTCACAGAGGATTAACGCCCGCACCAGATCCGGCCGCCGCTGATAGAGCGACTGCGCGATCAGCCCGCCGACCGACAGGCCGCAGATAATGGCATTCTTGACCGAGAGGAAATCGAGCAGGCCGGCAAGGTCGGTGGCGTGATCTTCGATGGAATAAGGCATCTGACCGAGATCGGAGAGACCATGGCCGCGCTTGTCGTAAAGCACGATGGCGAAATCGCCGGCGAGCCGCACGATCACATCCCGCCAGATCCGGAAATCGGTGCCAAGCGAATTGGCAAAGACAAGAACCGGCTTGTCGGCGGGGCCGCCGATGATCTGATAATGGATCGTGACGTCGTTGATGCGGGCAAACTGCACTGGAAATCTCCTCGACCGCGAGATTGGATGTATAATCTGGTTAGGTAAAATGATATTTCTTTGCTCTACGATAACTCCATGGTTATGAGTGAGCATGCTCGACGCACGCATCAAGTTCCGCCATCTGCAGACCTTTGTCGAGGTTGCGCGCCAGAAAAGCGTGATCAAGGCGGCGGGGCTGCTGAATGTCAGCCAGCCGGCGGTGACGAAGACGATCCGCGAGCTGGAAGAGGCGCTCGGCGTCGCCGTCTTCGAGCGCGACGGGCGGGGCATCCGCATTACCCGCTACGGCGAAGTCTTTCTCCGCCATGCCGGCGCAGCGCTGACAGCACTGCGTCAAGGCCTCGATTCCGTCTCGCAGGAGCGCTCCGGCGAAGCACCGCCGATCCGCGTCGGCGCGCTGCCGACGGTTTCGACGCGGATCATGCCACGGGCGATGGAATTGTTTCTCAAGGAGGAGACCTGGAGCCGCATCAAGATCGTGACAGGCGAAAACGCCGTCCTTCTGGAGCAATTGCGCATCGGCGATCTCGATCTCGTCGTCGGCCGATTGGCGAGCCCCGACAAGATGACGGGCTTTTCTTTCGAGCACCTCTATTCCGAACAGGTCATCTTCGCCGTCCGGGCCGGCCATCCGCTGCTGTCCGAAAGGCAATCGCTGTTTTCCGATCTCAATCGCTATACGGTCCTGATGCCGACGCGCGGCTCGATCATCCGACCCTTTGTCGAGAGCTTTCTGATTGCCAACGGCGCCGGCGGACTGCCCAATCAGATCGAAACCGTGTCCGACTCCTTCGGCCGCGCCTTCGTGCGATCGAGCGATGCCATCTGGATCATCTCGGCCGGCGTCGTTGCCGGCGATGTCGAGGACGGACTATTGGCACTTCTGCCGATCGATACCGGCGAAACGAAGGGACCGGTGGGCTTGACCATGCGCACCGACGCCATCCCCACCCTTCCCTTGTCGATCCTGATGCAGACGATCCGCGAGGCGGCTAGCGAGGTCGCCAAGAAGCTCTAAAAGCTCGCTCAGAACGGTAGACCGACATAATTCTCGGCAAGCGCAGTCGATGCAGCGCGCGAATGGGTGAGATAATCGAGCTCGGCTTCCTGGATCTTCTGGTCGAAATCATTTGTATCGGGAAAGCGATGCATCATCGTCGTCATCCACCAGGAAAAGCGCACCGCCTTCCAGACCCGGGCAAGCGCGCGGGCGGAATAGGCCTCCAGTCCAGCATTCGAGCGATCATGATAATGCTCGGAGAGACCCGAAAACAGGTAATGCACGTCGCTCGCCGCCAGATTGAGCCCCTTGGCGCCGGTCGGCGGCACGATATGGGCGGCATCGCCGACAAGGAAGAGGCGGCCGAAACGCATCGGTTCAGCCACGAAGGAGCGAAGCGGCGCGATCGATTTCTCGAAGGACGGCGCCGTCACCAGCGCCTCGGCATGATGGGCCGGCAGCCGGCGGCGCAGTTCATCCCAGAAGCGGTCGTCGCTCCAGCCCTCGACCTTCTCGTCGAGCGGACACTGAATGTAGTAGCGGCTGCGCGTCATCGACCGCATGGAGCATAGCGCAAATCCGCGCGGATGATTGGCATAGATCAGCTCATGATTGACGGGCACCACCTCCGCCAGCACGCCAAGCCAGCCGAAGGGATAGACCTTCTCGAAATTGCGGATCGCCTTTTCCGGAACCGATTTGCGGCTGACGCCATGGAAGCCGTCGCAGCCGGCAATGAAATCGCAATCGATGCGATGCGAAATTCCGTCCTTCTCGTAGGTCAGGTAGGGCGTATCGCCATCGAAGCCGTGCGGCTGGACATTGGCGGCGCTGTAGATGGTTGGAGCGCCGCTTTCCTCGCGGCGAGCCATCAGGTCACGGGTCATCTCCGTCTGACCATAGATGACGACCCGTTTGCCGCCGGTGAGACCATGAAGGTCGATGCGATGATCGCGGCCGTCGAAGGCGAGCGAGAAGCCATCATGCGGTAAGCCCTCGGCATGCAGGCGCGTGGCGGACTTCGCCTGATCCAGCAGGCGGACGGTGCCTTCCTCCAGAACGCCGGCGCGCACGCGGCCGAGAATATAATCCTTGCCGACCCGATCGAGAATGACATTGTCGATGCCGGCTTCCGTGAGCAGCTGGCCGAGCAGCAGCCCAGACGGCCCCGAACCGATAATGGCGACTTGAGTGCGCATTGTCTCCTCCCATGCATATTTCTTGCCTCAAGTCTCTTCGGCGCGAGGCAAGTCCGCAATGGACATTTCGGTCATGAAATTGCACAAATCGAACATGGTGAGCGAGGAGTGCCATGACGAAGAACGTGCCGATCTATGAGCTCTATGGCGAAAATACCGGCCGGAAGCCGGATTTCTGGCTGCATTGCGAAACAATTCCGTCCCGCAGCAGCCTCCATCACTGGGAGATCCGCCCACACCGGCATGAGAGCTTTTTCCAGATCTTGTACATAGATGCCGGATCCGGCGATGCCATCTTTGACGGAACTCCCCATGCCATAACGCCGCCCGCCGTCATTACCGTGCCGCCTCGCCTCAATCACGGCTTCCGCTTTTCGCGAGATATAGACGGCTTTGTCATCACGGTGCTGATCTCGCATCTGAAGGCGTCTCCCGGTGACCGCAGCCGGCTCGGAACATGGCTTGCCGAGCCGCATCTGACTTTGCTCGACGTCCGCGACGAAGATGCCGCTCATGTCGCCAGCACGTTGAGACGCCTGGGGGAGGAATTTGCGAACCAGCGCAACGGCCGCAACGATCTGCTGGATGCCTATCTGACTTCGGCCTTGCTGCTGACAGCCCGCATCGCCCAAAAGGCTGATGAGGAATCCAATCCGGGCGACGAAAGCGAGCGCCGCATGGAGATGCTGCAGGGCCTAATCCAGCGTCACTTCCGCTCCCACAAGCCGGCCGCCTTCTACGCCGAGAGCCTCGGCATCTCGCCAGCCCATCTCAGCCGCATTGTTCGCAGCAAAACCGGGCACGGTGCGCACGAGCTGATCACACGCAAGCTGCTGGATGAGGCCAAGCGCGAACTGGTCTTCACCTTCGCCACCGTCCAGGAAATCAGCTATCGGCTCGGCTTTGCCGATCCCGCCTATTTCTCGCGCTTCTTCATGAAACAGACCGGTCAGACGCCGCGCGCCTGGCGCATCGAGGAGCGCGAGAGGCTGGGAATGTGAGCTGGCAATCTGGATCGCGGGCAGCCACCCGCCCTCGTGCTTCGAGACGGCCCTGAGGACCTCCTCAGCATGAGGGCTAATCTTCTCGCCTCACCAAAAAGAGGCTTCAAAGCATATCGAGCATCGAGCATGCTCCATCCTCATCCAGAGGTGCACAGCCGAAGGCGGAGCCTCGAAGGACGAGGATGACCCCGAAAATACAAAAGCTACGGCAGCACCAGCCGCAGCGCCTTTTGCGTCTCTTTCAGCAGTGGCAGAAACTGTTCGGCCATGTCGGAAGCCGCAACATAGGCAGCCGGAGCACCGATATTGATCGCCGCCACGGTCTGGCCGCGATCGTTTTCGACCGGCACGGCAATCGAGCAAAGGCCGATTTCCAGCTCCTGATCGATAACGGCATAGCCCTGCTCCCTCACCCGGCGGAACTCGGCCATCAACTCTTCGGGATCGGTCTTGGTATTCGGCGTGTTCGCCTTGAGATCAGTTCGCCTAAGCACGGAGCGCGCCTCGCTTTCCGGCAGGGCCGCGAGCAGCACACGGCCCATCGAGGCGCAGAAGGCCGGGAGGCGGCTGCCTGGCGTCAGATTGATCGACATCACGCGGCGCTGCGAGGCGCGGGCGATGTAGACGACCTCCGTGCCATCGAGCACCGAGGCTGACGCATTCTGCCCGGCGCGCTCGGCAAGCTGATCGAGATGCGGCTGGATAATGATCGGCAGCGGCGTCGCAGCCAGATAGGCGTGACCGAGCCTGAGTATCTTCGGCGTCAGCGTGAAGAATTTGCCGTCATAAACAGCATAGCCAAGTTCGGAGAGCGTCAGCAGCGAACGGCGCACCGTGGCACGATCGAGCCCGGTCAACTTCGATGCCTCGGCGATCGTCAGGCGCTGCCGCGTCTCGCCGAAGGCTTCGATGACTTTCAATCCCCTGGCAAAGCCGCTGACGAAATCCGTTTCGCGCATAGCCCCTCCAAACTTTATGCCTTTGTGCGATATATGAACAAAAGTCAAATAACGCACAAATTGATTGCCGTCCAGCCCGTGCTGATTTATTCGAAAGAAAGAGGACGGGGGCGCCTTGGTCCGCCCGCATGGCAAGTGGGAGTTTCCGCATGGATAAGACAATCGCGAGCGCGGCGGCTGCCGTCTCGGACATCGGCGATGGCGCGACCGTCATGATCGGCGGCTTTGGCGGCTCCGGCGCGCCGATCGAGCTCATCCATGCGCTGATCGACAAAGGCCCGAAGAACCTGACCGTCATCAATAACAATGCCGGCAACGGGCGTATCGGCATCGCAGCGATGATCGACGCGGGCATGGTCAGAAAGATGATCTGCTCCTTCCCGCGTTCATCCGATCCGCGCGCCTTCACGGACCGTTATCTGGCGGGCGAAATCGAGCTGGAACTGGTGCCTCAGGGCACTCTTGCCGAACGTATCCGCGCCGGCGGCGCCGGCATTCCGGCTTTCTACACCCCGACCGCCTATGGCACCGAGCTTGCCAACGGCAAGGTCATCGCAGAATTCGACGGCCGCCACTATGTTCAGGAGCGCTGGCTCAAGGCCGATTTCGCCATTGTCAAAGCTGAAGTCGGCGATGTGCAGGGCAATCTCATCTACAACAAGGCTGGCCGCAATTTTAATCCGCTGATGTGCATGGCCGCCACCAAGACGATCGCGCAGGTCTCGAAAATCGTTGCCGCCGGCGAGCTCGATCCCGAGCACATCGTTACCCCCGGCATCTTCGTCAACGGCGTCGTTCAGGTCACCGATCCGCAGCAGGAAGAAAATCTCATTCGAGCCGGAGTGGCCTACGTATGACCATCGACACACGCGAAGACATCAAGCTCTCCAACGCCCAGATCGCCTGGCGCGCGGCACAGGATATCGAAGACGGCGCCTATGTGAACCTCGGCATCGGTTTTCCGGAAATGGTCGCCCGCTACCAGCCTCCGGGCCGTCAGGCGATCTTCCACACTGAAAACGGCATCCTGAATTTCGGCGAGCCGCCGGCGGAAGGCGAGGAAGATTGGGATCTGATCAACGCCGGCAAGAAGGCCGTGACGCTGAAGCCCGGCGCCTCCTTCTTTCATCATGCCGATAGTTTCGCCATGGTACGCGGCGGCCATCTGGATGTCGCGATCCTCGGTGCCTATCAGGTGGCGCAAAATGGCGACCTCGCCAACTGGCGCGTCGGCTCGAAGGGTGTGCCCGCCGTCGGCGGGGCCATGGATCTGGTCCATGGCGCCAAGCAGGTTTTCGTCATCACCGAACATGTGACCAAGGACGGCAAGCCAAAACTGGTGGAGGCCTGCACCTTCCCGCTGACCGGCGTCGGCTGCATTACCCGCATCTATACGAGCCATGCGGTCATCGACATTGCCAAGGAAGGCTTCGTCGTCCGTGAAAAGCTCGCCGCCATGACGATGGACGAGCTGCAGGCGATGACCGGCGCGCCGCTCCATACAGACGGCCCGGTTGCCGACCTGATCGTGCCGACGCTCTAAAGCTCGTTGCGATCTTTCAGATTCGCGCTCGATGCTTTAAGCTTATAATATTTCGCATGTCGTTGTCGCAATCCGCTGCTCGTTTTTGCGCGCCATGCCATAGGGAGAAGATCATGACGGAAGCCTTCATCTGTGACTATATCCGCACTCCAATCGGCCGCTTCGGCGGATCGCTTTCTTCCGTCCGCGCCGACGATCTCGGCGCCGTGCCGCTGAAGGCACTAATCGAGCGTAACGGCTCGGTCGACTGGGAAGCCATCGACGATGTTATCTACGGCTGCGCCAACCAGGCGGGCGAAGACAATCGCAACGTCGCGCGCATGGCAGGCCTGCTGGCCGGCCTGCCGATTTCGGTGCCCGGGACGACGATCAACCGGCTTTGCGGCTCGGGCATGGATGCCGTCATCACAGCTGCCCGCGCCATCCGCGCCGGCGAGGCCGACATCATGATCGCTGGTGGCGTCGAAAGCATGTCGCGAGCGCCTTTCGTCATTCCCAAGGCCGAAAGCGCCTTTTCGCGCAATGCCGAGATCTACGACACCACCATCGGCTGGCGCTTCGTCAATCCTGTCATGAAGAAGCAGTATGGCGTCGACTCCATGCCGGAAACCGGCGAGAACGTCGCCGAAGATTACAAGGTCACTCGCGAAGATCAGGACGCCTTTGCCGTCCGCTCGCAGGCAAAGGCTGCGGCAGCGCAGGAGAACGGCCGGCTTGCCAAGGAGATCACCTCAGTCACAATCCCGCAGCGCAAGGGCGATCCGGTTATCGTCGGCAAGGACGAGCATCCGCGCGCAACCTCGATGGAAGCGCTTGCCAAGCTCGGCACGCCTTTCAAGAAGGAAGGCGGCACGGTGACGGCCGGCAACGCCTCCGGCGTCAACGATGGCGCTGCCGCGCTCATCATTGCTTCAGAAGCGGCTGCCCGGAAATATGGCCTGACGCCGATTGCCCGCATTCTCAGCGGTGCAGCCGCCGGTGTTCCCCCGCGCATCATGGGGATCGGTCCAGTTCCCGCCTCGCGCAAGCTGATGGCTCGCCTCGACATGCGCCAGGAACAGTTCGACGTCATCGAATTGAACGAAGCCTTCGCTTCGCAGGGGCTTGCCGTGTTACGTGAACTCGGCATTGCCGATGACGATGCCCGCGTCAACCGTAATGGCGGCGCCATCGCGCTTGGACATCCGCTTGGCATGTCCGGTGCCCGCATCACCGGCACTGCAGCTCTGGAGCTGAAGGAAACCGCCGGCCGTTATTCGCTGTCGACCATGTGCATCGGCGTCGGCCAGGGCATCGCCATCGCGCTGGAACGGGTCTAATCGTTGCGAACAGACGGGGGTCCGGCGCTACATGCGCGGCGGACCATGCTCACGGGCGAAACCCGACACCAGGTCATTGAAGGCTGCAACCAACGATAAAATCTGGAACGGCAAAGGCTCTGGCGCGTTTTTCCTGCTGCTCAGTGGGATCAGTCCATGCCGTCACGTCAGAATGTCTTAAAAGCATTTCCGTCAAGCGCCCTTATCACTCTCATTGCCATCACCCTATTGCTGCCGATTGCGCAATCCGCCTTCGCCGCCGAAGGGCAGAAGGCGAGCCACCCTTCGGAAGGGCTGTTTCTGGTCCAAATCATTCTGCTTGTCGTATCGGGCAGATTGCTCGGCGAATTGATGGTGCGCATCGGCCAGCCGTCCATCATGGGCCAGATTATCGCCGGCATCATTCTCGGCCCCTCCCTCTTCGGCCTGATCTTCCCGCATGCACAGGCAAACCTTTTTCCTTCAGATGAAGCACAGAAGAGCATGACCGATGCGATCGGTCAGCTCGGCATTCTCTTTCTTTTGCTGCTCGCAGGCATGGAGACCGATCTCGGTCTTGCGAAACGCCTGCGCAAATCCGCGGCCGGCGTCTCGCTGACCGGCATCGTCATTCCCTTCGCTGCGGGATTTGCCTTGGGCGAGCTCATCCCCGACGCCTTGCTTCCCGATCCTCAAAAGCGGTTGGTAACCTCCCTCTTCCTGGGCACTGCGCTTTCCATCTCCTCGGTGAAGATCGTCGCTTCCGTGGTTCGCGAGATGGACTTCATGCGCCGGAACATCGGCCAACTGATCGTCGCCACCGCCATCATCGACGATACGATCGGGTGGGTCATCATCGCGATAACATTCGGTCTTGCCGAAAAAGGCACGGTCGATCTCACGACGTTGGCAACCAGCGTGATCGGGACGCTGGCCTTCATGGCCGTCAGCTTCACCGTCGGCAGACGGGTAGTCTTCGAAATTATCCGCTGGACCAACGACAATTTCCGCAGCGACCTGCCCGTGCTCAGCGCCATCATCGCAATCATGGGTACGATGGCGATCATCACCAACCTCATCGGCGTCCATACCGTGCTCGGCGCCTTCGTTGCCGGCATTCTGGTCGGTGAATCGCCCATTCTCACACGTCAGATCGATGTGCAGCTTCGCGCCTTGACGACGGCTCTGTTCATGCCCGTCTTCTTCGGGCTGACCGGCCTGCAGACCGATCTCACCGTGCTTGCCGATCCCTCCATCCTGCTGCTGACGGCTGCCGTCGTGGTCATAGCTAGCATCGGCAAGTTCGGCGGCGCTTTTGCCGCCGCCAGGTTCGGCGGCTATTCGGCATCGGAGGCCCTGGCGCTCGGCTGCGGCATGAATGCAAGGGGATCGACGGAAGTGATCGTCGCGACCATAGGCCTGTCGGTCGGCGTGCTGGACGAAAAACTCTTCTCCGTCATCGTCGCGATGGCCGTCATCACCACGATGGCGATGCCGCCGACGCTTCGTTGGGCACTTGCCCGCCTGCCGCTGCGCGAAGAGGAACGCAATCGTCTGGAGCGCGAACAATTCGAAAGCGAGAGCTTCCTCGGAAATTTTGAACGCATCCTACTGGCTGTCGACGGTTCACAAAGCAGCCGTCTGGCAACCTGGATCGCCGCTTTCTTCGCGGTGACGCGCAAGATGCCCGTCACGGTGATGGATGCGCGCGAAGCCGATGAAACTCTGGACGCGCCCGATGCATCGGGAGACTTGCGTCCAGCGTCGCAAGCCAAGACAATCGCGGAAGATCTGCGCCAATACGCCACCGACCTGCTTGCGTCTGCGCCACCGGAACAGAGTTTGGCTGGCCAAGGCGATATCCATGTGACAGTTCGAGAAAAGAGCGACAAACTCGAAACTGTACTCGAAGACGTCTCCGATACAGGCCACGATCTTCTCCTTGCGGGCATCGAACCCTCCATGGGAGACGATGGCCGCTTTGGCCCGTCGCTGCAGGTCATGACATCGGCGTTCCAGGGAATTTCGGCGATCATAACGGCACGCGGCTCGCTTCCAAAGAATCCGGGGGATCTGCGGATCCTCCTGCCCGTCAGCGGCACGGAGCGTTCCATCCGCGCTGCCGAATTCGGGCTCGCGATCGCAAAGGCGGCAAACGCCCATTGCGCGCTGTTGTTAATCGTCGAGCCGCGCAACGCCAGCGCCATTCCACGCATCAGCGACCGCGGCAGCGACCATCGGGATATTTTGAACAAGGTCGGTGCAATTGCAGATTATTATGGCGTGCAGATCGAAAGGGTCGTGCAGCAAGGCCCCTCGCCGGAGCTCTCGATCCTGCGGCATGCACGCAGCGGCGGGTATAATCTGATCGTGCTCGGCGTAAGCAAAAGAGCCAGCGGCAGCCTTTCCTACGGAAGCGTCGCCGACACGATGCTGCAGACCGCCGACAGATCCTGCATTTTCATCGAAACCGATCTGGCCTCTTCCTCGCCGGCAATTCCCGAATAAACCGACCATCAGCCATGAGATGAATCAGGAGAATCGATAAAAGACATCAACGCTATTCATTTTTCCTATGCTGCCTCCTGGGCCATATTGGCCGGCAACATGATTTGACCGAGCGCACCGATGTCCGACCTTACCCTTTCGCGTAACCATGAAGAAGCCGATACGCGTGAGGGATGGAAGGTCGTCGCCGCCACCCATGTGCTGACGACCGTGACGTTCGGAGCCGCCTACTCCTTCTCCGCCACTTTGCCGGGGCTTGCTGCGGAATTCGATGCGTCGCGCGGAGAGATCGCCCTCGTCTTCTCCATTTCCGCATTTCTCTTCTACTCGCTTGGCGCGATTGCCGGGCCTCTCGCCGACAGATGGTCACCGCGCAGCCTGGTTCTTCTGGGACTGGCAGCAATGATCATTGGCTACATCGGCGGCAGTCGTGCCGGATCCCTGACGGCACTTTACATCTGGTATGGCTTCGGCGTCGGGTTTGGGATCGGCCTGTCATATGTTCCCGCGATCGGAGCGGTGCAATCCTGGTTCATCCACAAACGAAGCCAGGCGTCGGGCATCGCGACGGCGGGGATTGGCCTTGGCACCTTGATCCTGCCCTTCGCCATCGGCCAGGCTCTTCCCTTCATCGGCTGGCGAGGGTGTTTCCTGGCGCTTGCCTGCATCGCCGCCGTTTTTGGCGTGCCGGCGGCACTGCTTGTCCGCAAGCGCCGGGACGGTACGATCTCGTCCCCGGCGCACGCCGGCAACCCCAAGCTCCCCGCTATATGGCGCGACGAACGGTTCTGGCTTTTCTATATTGTGCTGCTCCTGTCCTCTTTGTGCACCTTCATCCCCTACGTTCATATCGTCGCCGCCGCCCGCGACATGGGTCTTTCGATTCAGGACGGAACCACCCTCGTTAGCGTTATCGGTGTCGGCAGCGTCATCGGCCGCTTCTTTCTGGCAGGCTTGGGAGATCGTTTCGGCCGCCGGCAACTGCTGGCATCGCTCACCCTTGCAGTCGCCGCCTCCTTTGCCATATGGGCGTCGGCATCAGGCATGATCCAGCTCACTTTATTCGCATTGATCTTCGGCATGAGCTATGGCGGGTGCGTCGGCCTTTATCCGGCTGTCGCCGCCGACTTGTTCGGCACGCGCCAGATTGGTGCAGTTATCGGGTATCTCTATTCGGCCGTGGGTGTAGCAGCCCTGATCGGGCCAACCGCAGCGGGCTTTATTTTCGACCATACCGGCAGCTATTCCGGCCCGATTATTGCAAGCGGCCTCGCGGCGTTCGTAGCAGGCTTCATAGCGTTGCGCCTCGGGAAAAAGTCCTAGAGCTGGGCCGCGATTGCCGCCTTGTCGATGACAGACCAGACGTTCCGGATTCGCCTGTCCAGAAACTCATAGAAGACATTCTCGGCAAACTGTACCCTTCTGCCATTCACCGCCATACCAAACAGCAAGCCCGTCGGCCTGCAATCAAATTGCAGGCGGCTTGCGACGCGTGGCGGTTCGCAGATCAGTAAAGTGATATCGAAATGAAGATCGGGAATGGCGCGAAAATCATCTTCGAGCATTTGCCGATAGCCTGATAGCCCGACATGGGCGCCATTATAGCACACGTCTTCGTGGACGAATTTACGCAGATTTGGCCAATCTTGTCCGTTGAGACAGGCAATATAGCCTCGGTAGATCTCGGACAGATCGACGTTTGCCATTCTCATCACCCTCGACCTGGAGACGGCCTGTGCTTCAGGCCGATGCCTGCAGACGGCGGCGGCCTGTATGCATCATCGTGATCGGATGCTTGAGCGCAGGTGCCGGACGGCCGATATGGTATCCCTGAACGGCATCGATGCCAAAGGATTTGACGAGATTGAGTTGCTCCTCGTCCTCCACGCCCTCGACCAGGATGCGATGGCCGCGATTGCGCACCAGACCGATGATATCCTCGAGAAGGATCTTCGCACCGTCGTTGCTTGCCGCGTCATGCAGGAAGGATTTGTCGATCTTGACTGTTTCGAACTCCATCAGGCGAAGCCACGACAACCCGGCAAAACCTGTGCCGAAATCATCCAGCCAGAATTTGATGCCGAGCTTCTTCAGATCCTGAATGCTGTCGAGGACATCGGGGCGTATCTCCATATCGACTCCCTCGGTGATCTCAAACGCCACCCGATGACCCGAGACGCCCGTTTCCGCCAGAATAGCGGCCACCTGCGCGGCGAAACCCGGAGCTCGCAGCTGGATCGGGGAGACGTTGATGCTGACCGTGTCGACAATGTCGCGGGTAAGCAAATCACAGCAGGCCCTTCTGATCGCCCAATAGCCGAGCTCCATGATGGCCCCGGTGCGCTCCGCTATCGGGATAAAGACGGCCGGAGAAGCATTCGACCCATCGAGCAACTGCAGACGCATCAGAGCTTCATAGGCACCGATTTCTCCGGTCTGGAGATATTGGATCGGCTGATAAACCAGCGAGACGAGGTTCTGCTGGATGGCGATCTTCAGAATGGCTGCGATATTCTCGCTCGCATCACCGCCGGGCAGCTCGTTCGGATCGAATATCCGTGCGCAATTGCGGCCGCTCGCCTTTGCCGAATACAGCGCACGGTCGGCCTCGTTGATCACATTCTCCAGCTTCGCGCCGGCGACGTCTCTCGTAATGGTCGCTCCAACGCTCACCGTGACATGCCGGAAGCCGTCCAGACGTTGTGCATGGACGATATCAAGAGCCTCTATCCCCTGACAAATGGCATCCGCCAGGGCCAGCGCATCAGAACTGCTCTCCAGATCGAGGATAACGATGAATTCCTCGCCGCCGTAACGTCCGACCGTTGCCCCGAGTGGAGCAACGATATTCGACAGCGCATTGGCAACCGTCACAAGACAGTGATCACCCTCCTGATGGCCGTAATAATCATTGTACTTCTTAAAGAAGTCGACATCGACCAGCAGGATGGCGAATGCAGCGCCCTTCTCGCGCCAGCGATCCCAAAACTGTTTCAGCCTTATATCCGCGGCTCTTCTGTTTTCCATCCCGGTCAGGGAATCCGTGATGGAAAGCCGTAGAAGCGCCTCGCCGCGTTCAGTCGCCTGGCGCTGCTGTAGCTCCGCTTCCCTGGCATTGAGAAAGACGTTGAAACGCTCCTTGTTCAGTTTCCAGTTCACATAGGAGGTGAACACGAAGCAGCAGAGATAGAAGGTGGTGAAGGCCAGACAATAGGCGGCGCTGTAATGAAACTCCGTCAGCGACAGCAGGAAAAAGGCGAAGATCAGCCCCGACGAGAGCAGTGCCAGACCGAATTCGAGGCTGAAGAAAAGGTTAACGCCCATCATGAAGATGGCGCCGAAGGCGGCATAATAGGAGAATGCCTCGGCATTGACCGTCTGCAATGCCGGCAGCAGCCACACGACATATCCAAGAACGACAGCCGCAGCACATGTCGCCTCAAGCTCGCCGGCAGGACGTTGCCGCGAAAACTGCATTTCCAGGATCAGAAGCGAAAAGCCCCCGATCAGAAACCGCGCGGGGATCGTCACGCGCGAGACGTCGGGAATGAAGACCAGATCCGTGATCAGGAAGAGGATATAAACGGGCACGGCAAGCCACAGACCGCTGCGAGCCAGGGCACACCGCGCATCGTTGCTATAGGCTTTGTAGAGCGCGCGCAGCTCATCGGGGCGGTTAGTCATGCGAGGCTCGCTCTGACCAAGATCGCTGTTTCCCGACAATCGACGCATGCTCATCATCACCCGAGTTAGCCGAGACTTCATGTCCACCGCGTTACCTTTGCGTCGCTCGAATGCACAAATCGCTCGCTTCACCACGGCGGCTAATTTGATCCGTTTGATAACGACAGCGTTGCCGCAGCGACATTAACAAAACCATAGCGCTCAATTTTTATATGAGATATGGTTTGCGTAGTGTTCACGGAATGATTTAAAATTGAAACAATTTCAAACCGCTCTTGATGGCTTCAGCCTCGTTACCTCCCAGTCCATCTCGGAACATACGAGATCGTCCGGTAACAACCTTACAACCGACCAAATTAAGGAGGGCGAGGCCGAACTCGCCCTCATTCTCTCCCTTACGCAGCAGGCCTTCGAAGCAAACGCACCCGTTCCAGGCACGATGAAGGCCTTGACCGAGCGTCTGCAGGCGCTGAAAAACAAGACGACACCCTTGACATGGGCCCATTTGGCCTCCGTTGCGCAGGGTCATCCCGTGTCGTCCTACCTGCTGCAGGACCCTCTGACGCGATGGTCCTTCGAAAAGCCGCGCGGCTACAGCGGGGATGCCTACCTGCTGGATTTCATTTACGAACATCCAGCCGTTGCCGCACAGGTGGCGGAAGCTTCGGCGCTGGGCGCTGAAGTTTACGATTTTACCCGGCGTGCAGCATCCGCCGTTGCCGTGCGCGAAAGGCGCAAGATCCTGGCAGCGCATGTTGATGCGGTGGCGGAGGCGACGGATGGCGCCGAAGTTCTGGCGATTGCGGCCGGCCATCTTCGTGAAGCGGAGCTGTCAAAGGCTCTGCAGAGCGGCAGCCTCAAGCGCTGGGTCGCGCTTGACCAGGATCCGGTCAGCGTCGGGACGGTGAGCTCGGCCTTCCATGGCAGCTGCATCGAAGCGATCAACGGCTCCGTCCGCACCATTCTGGGGCGTGCGCAGAAGCTTGGTACGTTCGACTTCATCTATGCAGCAGGCCTCTACGACTATCTGGCCGAAAGCGTAGCCGTGCGACTGACGGAACGCTGCCTGCAGATGCTGAAGCCCGGCGGCAAGTTCCTGCTCGCAAACTTCGCCAAGGATATCGGTGTCGAAGGTTATATGGAGACCTTCATGAATTGGCCGCTGATCTGGCGAACGGACGAGGATGTCCAGTCGATCATCGACAAGGTCAAACACCCGATCGCCGATGTTTCCCTTACACGCGGCGAGAATGGCGGCGTCATATATGCCGTTCTGACCGTATAGACGACGGCAAGCGACGAGATGACCGGCTAAGCCGCGCTGCGGCTTGGCCGGCGAAGTCGGAACAGAGCAAGCACCAGAAAATTAACCAAAGCGATTGCTGCAATAGCGGCAGGCGCTGCTGTATCTGGTGCAAATATCTGCCTCCGCAGCAAGTAGCCCGATACCACAAACGGCGTATTCCAAATCAATGCGCCGCAGAATGTTGCGATAGCGAAGCCTGGCAGCGGCATGGCGAGCACGCCTGCCGGAAATGCCATATAGGCCCGGACAACAGGCACAAGCTGGCCGAAGAACGTGACCCGTATCAGATTACCATGATAATTGCGCTTCAGACGCAGATACCACTCTTCTTTAATATCCAGATACCTGGCCACCTTCAGCACGAAGATGTCGCCACGTTCAGGCCCTAGCCATCGGCCCATTCCGTACCAGAGCAACGAGCCTGACGTTGAACCAGCCGCGGTAATGGCAATCACGGTGAGCAGATCTGAAGGATGGACGACACCCAACATACCCAGCATCAAGAGCATGCCGGCGGATGGTATGACTGGGACGAGTTTCTCGACCGCCGAACACAGCGCAAGACCAAGCAGCCCCCATGCCGCCAGATCGGGCAGCATATCCAACAGATGAGAGGAACCATTCATACGACAACAGCCGGGTAATGGAGCGGCTTGCGCCGCACGATCTTATAGACCCTGGCGGGTGGGAAGTTACGCAGCACCCAGCCGTGCAGCGTTGCCTTGAAGCCGAACCGATCGAGCAGCCGATGCGGCACCGGACAGTGGACACCATAGGTGAATTGATAGAGGGCGCCGCCGTCACGCAGCCGCGACGAGACCCCGGTCAGAATGGCTATTACCGTCTTCGGCGACATATTCAGCAATGGAAGGCCACTGATCGCACAGCCGAACTGCACGCCGTCCGGCAGGTTGTGAGTACCAAGCCGCGCGGCATCGGCGCAGACGACACGAGCATCGGGAAACCGCTGGCGAAGCAGGCTGGCAAAACCATGAGCGGACTCAATCAACGTAATATCCCTTTCGCATATGCCGCGCGCAAGCAAGGCCTGCGTGAACACACCCGTTCCGGGGCCGAGCTCCAGAACCGGACCCGCCGAAGGATCGACTTCGCTAGTAATCAGATTGGTCAGCATTGAACCGGAGGGCGCTATGGCCCCGACCATGCGCGGATTGGTCAAGAGAGTTCGCAGAAATAGAGAAGTGTTTGACATGTGTTCCCGCCAGTAGGGCTTGAAAGATTCGCCTGCGCGGCAGGCTTTTCCTAAGGCGAGCCGATTGCGGGAACATTGCACCCGGGAATCCGCAACGACTTATCCGGCCATCGGGAAGCTCAATCTGAAAGCTGCACCACCGGTCGGTCCATCGATAACGCAAACCTTTCCACCGTGAAGCCTGGCAATTTCCCGAACGAGGTTGAGCCCGAGACCGAACCCTTTGCCGCGTCCCTGGAGGCGATGAAACGGTTCGAAGATGCGATCGCGCTCCTCCTCCGGGATGCCGCTTCCTTCGTCGGTTACGGTAATGCCGGTGGCACGACTGACGTGGACAGTGATCCTGCCATGGCGGCCGCCATGCTGGATCGCATTCTGCAGGAGGTTGGTGACGGCCCGCTCGATGGCCATGCGATCACCGAGAACCTCCACCACCTCCTCGTCCCTCACGAAGCAGGGCTCGTAATTGGCGGCGATCGCAAGCGGTGCCAGCTCCGAAACGACGTGCTCGGCGACGTCTACGAGATCGACCGAAGCCGGCTCGAAGCGATGATTGAGGCGCTGAAGATCGAGGAACTGCTCAGCAAGCGTCGCAAGGCGCACCGTATCCTCAAACAGCCGCTCCTTCAAAGGGCCTGCCGGCAGGCTATCGAGACGTGTCTGCAGGATCGCGACCGGGGTACGCCACTCATGGGCAAGATGGGAGAAAAGACGCTTCTGCCGCTCATAGCCTTCGTCCAGCCGCCTCAGCGCATCATTGACGGCTTCGACAAGCGGCAGGATCTCGCGTGGAACATCGTCGACCGGCAGCCGCGTACCCTGGCAATTGATGTCGATCTGTCCGGCGCGGGCAACCGCAGAATCGAGCGAAGAAAAAGCGCGGCGAACCACGAGCGGCGCGGCAATCATCGTTGCGATCGCCGTGACGATCAGCAGCGGCAAAAGGGCGCTGAAGAAGATAATGCTCATGGCTCCAAGGATGCGGACCGTCGATACGTTGCCGTCCATACCCGTCAGAACCTGGATCTCGCCGGCCGGAGACGACACCCATTGCAGCCGGGCGGCGGGCACGATGCTGCCACCGAGATTGCTGCCGAAACGGGCCTGTCCGACGCCGTCGAGCGCGGCACCGATCGCCGCATAGGCCGGAGGCACGTTTCCGTCCTTGATCGTAGCGCCGCTGCGATCACGCACGACGAACCAGAGGCCTGGCAAATCTCCACGCCGTGCCGCAAGCGTCGACGTCTCCTTCAGCACAAGCGTGCCATTCTGATCGCGCGCAAGGGAATGGGAGATGGCATTGATAGTCTCATCTTCCGGCTGAAGAGAGATGAAACTGCCGGTGGCCCAAAGAGCAGCCACGATGAGCACCGCAAGCAGCGACAGGAAAATCGTCTGCAGGAATGACAGGCGCGATACGAGACGCCAACGCAGGGAGGGCTGGCTTGCGCTCATCATTTCAGTCTCATCAGATAGCCGATGCCGCGAACGGGATGGATCTCCAGCCCGGGCTCCACGGAGGCGAGCTTGCGGCGAAGACGGGAGATATGCGCATCCAGCGTATTCGATTGGATATCTTCGCTGAACCCGTAGACAGCCTCCTCCAGAGCGTGGCGCGACACCGTGCGACCAAGCCGGCGCGCAAGCGCCTCGAAGACCAGAACTTCCCGGCGTGGCAGTTCGAGCCGTTCACCTTCGATCAGGATGTCATGACAACCGAAGTCATAAGACAGCCTGCCGAAATTCATCACCTCGGTCCGCACCTCACCCGGACGACGCAGGATGGCCCGCAGTCGCGCCAGAAGCTCCTCCATGGCAAAAGGCTTGACGAGATAATCGTCGGCGCCGGTATCAAGACCGCCGATACGGTCGTCGAGATCGCCGCGTGCCGTCAACACGATAACGGGCGTATTGACGCCGGCCGCGCGCAGCTTCGGAATGATCGACAAGCCATCGCCATCCGGAACCTGCCGGTCGAGGAGAATGACATCATAAGGGAGATTTATCGCAGCCTCTTCAGCATCGGCCAGGATCGATACGTGATCGACGATGGCATCGCGAGCCTGCAACGCAGCGCTCAGCGCCGCAGCCATTTCCGGCTCATCTTCCAGCAACAATATCCGCAACGAACCATCCCCAAATGGAACGACTGCATTGCATAGGCGGATTGCGAGAAGATTGCGACCCTCTTCAGGCAACACTTCTTTATTCACTGGAGAATTGGGACCGACACACCGCCGATATGCGAAGATGCCGGCCAATCTCGGCTTTCGATACCAGTGGTCACCGGGGAAGGCATCGCCTCCCCCTGCGATATCCGCCGCGTGACGGCCGATAGGTAAGCTACGGCGAACGGAGGGGTGAACCCACCGTGCAAATGGTTTCCCGTCCGTCGTGATTTCGCAGCCGCACCGCCATTCTCGAACCAGCAGAGGTCAAGAAGGACGAGCCGTAAAGCATCCATCTGCATCAAGCCCACCTCATTTAAGGCGGCTCACATGCAACGCCAGCAAGCTGCGATAATCCAGCCCTTCCTCACGCTCGGGAAGGCCGATATCACGAAGCTGATAATTCGATAATCCGGATACGTCCTCATAGATCTGCCGCCGTTTCCAGGCGACAAACAGCAGGGCGCGTACAGTTCTCCAGGCACCGAATTTCTGGTACAGTTCATCGACTGTTGCCGTCAAACTTTCGGCAACTAAAAATTGTGAACGAGTCATCGTTATACCTGGCGCAATCACGCGACCAGGTCCTCTTGAAGCTTGACCGGCTTCAGGAGTCGGTGCGTCAACGACGCACCAAATCATTCCCTAGGCAAGTCATTTAGGTTTAATGGAAAAACGCCTAAGTGGCGGCAGATAAAGCTTTTTTAGCTCTAATTATAGAGTCGTCCTGCCGCTGGCGTAGCACACACCAAGGCCGTCGACATCATTCCGCCAGAGACGTATGTAAACATATGTAGATTATGCATGTCACGCCTCCTTGTTCGATTTGCGGATGGGCGTAATCATACGCGAGATCCGTAAATCGGCAACCCCACAATTTCGAATTGCAGATATCCGGCACAATATGTTGCATCGAAGCAACAGTGACGACGGTGTCGAATCGGCTGCGAACGAAACATGAGACTGCCGCCGCAAGGCAGGCCCAACGACTAGCAGAACTTACAGAGCTCGCTAAAACGAATTGACGATGCCGCCGCCGGTGCGCATCTGCTGCACCATGATATGGGCGTGATAATGCATGGCGCATTTGATGGCATAGATTTGCAGGACGACGGGAGAGCGCCGATGCCGCAGGAGATTGAAAAGCCGCGCACGGTAAGCGGCGCGCAAATCGGCCTCCTTAACCCGGCGCATCAATCTGAGGAAAATCCCGACCGCCTCGAACGCCCATGTCGCGTTGAGTGCCAGCAGGCGCAGCGGATGGCGGCGCAGGTGGCGTAAGCGGGTACTTTCCGGTTCGATACCCGCATCGATGTAAAGCGCATCCAGCCGATCGAAATAGGCGGCCGGCTCGTGCAGATCGCTCAGAACGGAAAGATATCCGTCCCGCAGGGTTTCGCGCGAGAGATTGAGCGGGATGACATTGGTGCCGTAGGCGGGCGGATCGTCGTGATCGAGGCGGCCTTCCTTGGCGAGGCGCGTATAGAGCGGCGTCTTCGGAATTGCCGCCAGCATGCCGATCATGGCGTTGACGATGCGCGCATCCCTAATGAAAATCCGCTGCGCATCGAAAATGGTCGCATCGTCGCTGTCGAAGCCAAGGATCATGCCGCACCAGACTTCCATGCCGGTCTGCTGGATCGTGTGGATCTTCTCCAGCATCGTCCCGCCCTTGCGCAGGTTCTGCAGTTTCTTGGTTTCGCGCAGCGCCTCCTCGTTCGGGGTTTCGATACCGATGAAGACGACACGGATATTGGCATCGACCATCAGCTGCATCAGTTCGGCATCGTCAGCCAGATCGATGGACGCCTCCGTCAGGAACGTCATCGGGTAATGATGGCGCTCCTGCCACGAGACGACATCCCGCAGGACTTCCTTGATCGCCTTCTTGTTGCCGATCAGGTTGTCGTCGACGATGAAAGCCGTATCCATTCCTGAGGCGAGCAAGGCCTCCATCTCGGCGATGATTTGCGTGCTGGTCTTAATGCGCGGCTTACGGCCGAAAACGACGATGATATCGCAGAAATCGCAGGTGAAGGGACAGCCGCGCGAAAACTGGATGCTGCCGACAGCATATTCATCCATCTTCAGGAGATCGAAGCGCGGCACGGGCACCTTGCTCATATCCGTCTTGTCGGCCTGTTCGTAGCGTCGCGCATAATGACCCTCCTGCCATTCAGCCAGGAATTTCGGCCAGGTCTCTTCCGCCTCGCCGATGAAGGAGACATCGACGAGATTGCCGAAATAATCCTCCTTGACCGTAGCCCAAGGTCCGCCGACGACGGTGAAACAGTTGCGCCGTTTGAGTTCGGTCAGGATTTCGGTCATTCGGAAGCGCTGGACGATCATGCCCGTCAGCGCAACGATATCGGCCTTCTCGCAAAGGGCGTAGTCTATCGGCTCGATATTCTCGTCCATCAGAGTGACGGTATGCTCGGCCGGCGTCAGCGCCGCCAGCAAAGGCAGGCAGGCCACCGGAAGGTTGGCCTTCACGTCGAACAGCGGCAGAGCGTGCTCCATGCCCCAATAGGATGTTTCGAAACGCGGATTGATGATGACGATATGAGCCATTGAATGGTCCGCTCCATGATATGAATCTGGTTCGGTATTGCTTTGAGCCTGTATGTCATTTGCAGCTGCATGCGCCGGCCTTACGGCCGCGAAGCAGGGTCTTCCAGCATCGAGGCGGCTGTTTTAGCAGGCCTATATGAGCTCAAGATTAAATTCCGGATGCTGGCAGCGACGCGAGATTCATGGATCGACATCCCCATTGCCTCCTGCAATCTCGGCGGCGGGCTTTCATAAGCATCGTTTGCAACGCTGTAAAAATTTTTCCGGCGGCACTGTCGAAATCGACCCGGCGCAATCGTCTTTATTCCAGATATGACGCGAAAGGATATTATCCGATCTTTCGCGCGGAACCGGATGAAGGGAGCTGCAAAATGAGTTCGTCCTATCGTTGGGTGATTGTCGGTGCTGGCGCGCTGATGACCTGTGTAGCGCTCGGCGCGATGTTTTCCCTGGCGATCTTTCAGGTACCGATCGCTGCCGATACGGGCTGGTCGCATGCGGGTATCGCCGCCGCCATGACGCTGAATTTCCTGACCATGGGCCTCGGCGCCTTTGCTTGGGGTGCCGCAAGCGATCGTTTCGGCATCCGCATCGTGGTGGTGATCGGCGCGTTGCTGCTTGGGCTGGCGCTTGTCCTGGCAAGTCGGGCGGGCTCGCTTCTGCAATTCCAGTTGACCTACGGCATTCTCGTCGGCCTTGCCGCCAGCGCCTTCTTCGCACCGATGATCGCTGCGACGACCGCCTGGTTCGACGAGGGCAGAGGTCTTGCGGTATCGCTGGTCTCAGCCGGTATGGGCGTTGCACCGATGACGGTATCACCTTTCGCCCGCTATCTGATTTCCGCTTACGATTGGCGTTTCGCCATGCTCATCATCGGCATCATGGCCTGGATTCTGCTGATACCGGCGGCACTGCTAGTGCGGCGGGCACCTGTTCTTGCCGAAGCCACCGGCCTGGGCGGGCAGAGGGAAGAGCAGATCCTACCCCTTGGCCGGATCTTCCGCTCGCCGCAGTTCCTCGTGCTCGGCGCGACCTTCTTTGCCTGCTGTGCAGCCCATTCCGGACCGATCTTCCACATGGTCAGCTACGCTACCATCTGCGGCGTGGGGCCGATGGCAGCGGTCAGCATCTACAGTGTCGAGGGCCTTGCGGGTCTTGGCGGCCGTCTTCTTTACGGGACGCTGGCCGATCGCCTCGGCGTCAAGCCAGTTCTGGTTGCCGGCCTCTTGGTACAGGCCGCGGCGCTTGCTACCTATCTGCTGGTCAGCGAGCTCGGCGAGTTCTATGCACTGGCGGTCATCTTCGGAAGTGCCTATGGCGGCGTCATGCCGCTTTATGCCGTGCTCGCGCGCGAATATTTCGGACCGCGCGTCATCGGCACCGTCTTTGGCGCAGCATCGATGCTCTCGAGCATCGGCATGGCAGCCGGACCTTTGATCGGCGGCTGGGTCTTCGATACCTTCGCCAATTATTCCTGGCTCTTCATCGGCTCCTCCATGGTGGGGCTGGGGGCTGCCGCTATCGCGCTCGCCTTTCCGCCAATGCGGCGCTTGCAGCTGCAGCCGGCCTGAAATCAGCGCGAAAAGGCCTGGACTCACATCTGCGAACCATGTCGGGTGCCTCACATTTCGTCGCGCCCGACAGCGCTTTTGCCGGCGACAAGCCCCGGCCGTTACGCCGGGCAATGACATATTCATATTTCTTGATACTTACACACAGATTTCCATGAGCAACAGCGGTTGCAGCCATTGCAATTTTCAATTTTTGGCCAACACTCACATATGCATCAGGTGCGTGATCTCCTGGGGGAGGAAATCAGGAGAGCATCCACTGGCGCGACTTTCCGCGCCCATCGGCAGGAAAGTCCTGCGTAATGTCATTATGGGGGACATGACACGGGTCTTTTGACCATGTCCCTGGTGCAATTGGGAGGATTGATTCATGGCATCCACGTCCGTGGCCGAGACGACGAGTCGAGGCATGACCAGGGAGGAGAAGAAGGTCATCTTCGCCTCCTCCCTCGGAACCGTGTTCGAATGGTACGATTTCTATCTTTACGGTTCTCTGGCCGCCTTCATCGGCACGGCCTTCTTCAGCGACTATCCGGAAGCAACCCGCAATATCTTCGCCCTGCTCGCCTTTGCCGCAGGCTTCCTCGTCCGGCCGTTCGGCGCCCTCGTCTTCGGGCGCATCGGCGATCTTGTCGGACGTAAGTACACCTTCCTCGTCACGATCCTGATCATGGGTCTTTCGACCTTCCTGGTCGGCGTCCTTCCCGGATCGGCGAGCTGGGGCATCGCCGCGCCTGTCATCCTGATCATCCTTCGCCTGCTGCAGGGCCTTGCGCTTGGCGGCGAATATGGCGGCGCCGCCACCTACGTCGCCGAGCATGCGCCCGACAACAAACGCGGCTACTACACGTCATGGATCCAGACAACGGCAACACTCGGCCTGTTCCTGTCGCTGATCGTCATCCTGATCGTGCAGAATGCGCTCGGCAAGGAGGCTTTCGCAGCCTGGGGCTGGCGTATTCCCTTCCTTCTCTCCTGCCTTCTGCTCGCCATCTCCGTCTGGATCCGGCTATCGCTCAGTGAATCGCCGGCCTTCAAGAAGATGAAGGAAGAGGGCAAGGGCTCCAAGGCACCGCTCTCCGAAGCCTTCGGCCAGTGGAAGAATGCCAAGATCGCCTTGATCGCGCTGCTCGGCCTCACCGCCGGCCAGGCGGTCGTCTGGTATGCCGGCCAGTTCTACTCGCTGTTCTTCCTGCAGAACGTGCTGAAGGTCGACGGCCAATCGGTCAACATCATGATCGCGATCGCGCTTCTGATCGGCAGCGGCTTCTTCGTGTTCTTCGGCTGGTTGTCCGACAAGATCGGCCGCAAGCCGATCATCATGGCGGGCCTTGCGCTGGCGATCCTCACCTATTTCCCGCTCTTCAAAGCATTGACCAATGCCGCAAATCCGGCGCTTGCCCAAGCGGAGCAAACCATTCGGGCGACGGTGACGGCTGCTCCTGGCGATTGCACTTTTCAGTTCAATCCGGTTGGCCTCACCAACCAGTTCAACAATTCATGTGATATCGCCACGTCCTTCCTGTCGAAGTCGTCCGTGCCCTACATGATCGCCGAAGGCCCAGCCGGACAGCCGGCAACCGTCAAGATCGGCGACGCGACCATAACCTCCTACGATGCGGCAGCGGCAGGTGCCGGTGCAGCGGCCAAGAGCGCGGCATTCACCCATGACATGAACCTTGCCCTGCAAAAGGCCGGTTTCCCGCTGGCGCGCGATCCTGCCAAGGTGCCGGATGTCAAGCTGGATGCCTTCATCGCCGCAAACCCGGAACTCGGGCTCAATGCGGCAACCGTGCGGGCGGGCGACAAGACGGTCACTCCGGTCGCGGATCTCGTCAAGGCGAAGCTTCTGACGGCGGATCAAGCGGGCGGCGCGACCGATATGCCGGTCTACACCATTCCCAACGGTGGTGCCTTCAAGATGGTTGCCGATCCCGCAGCCATCAACTGGCCGCTGACCATCCTCATCCTGACCATCCTCGTCATCTACGTGACGATGGTCTACGGCCCGATCGCCGCAATCCTGGTGGAGATGTTCCCGACCCGCATCCGCTATACCGGCATGTCGCTGCCCTATCACATCGGCAACGGCTGGTTTGGCGGCCTGCTGCCGGCAACGGTCTTCGCCATGAGCGCCGCCAAGGGCGATATCTACTATGGCCTCTGGTACCCGATCGCGATCGCTGCGATGACTCTGATCATTGGCCTTATCTTCGTTCGGGAAACCAAGGGCGTCGATCTGAACAGCATCAAGTAACCGCATAAGGCCCGGCGTTCAGATGCGGCACGCCGGGCCCATTCGTTTTCCCTTCAGTTCCTGATGGAAGCGCGGATCTCAGCTTCCGCAAACAGCGTGCAGCAGCACCAGAAGCGAAAAGAGGACCATTAGGCCTGCCAGAAAATGCTGCAGAATCGACCAGACGCGTTTGGTTGCCGCAAGGCTTGGCCGCGGCGCGAGAGAAGCGAGATAGAGCACTGTATCCATGAAAACCCCTGGCGCGTGTTTCCGCAGGCGCAAGAAGAATACCTCGCCATCGCGGACATTGCTGATATTTGACGTTTTTATATTGTCTATAAAATTAGTAGATTAAAGAA